>CAIXJC010000062.1 GCA_903919715.1 uncultured bacterium
ATCGAGGCGGTTTTCCCGCTCACTCCAACCAACACGGACGATGTGCACAGCACAGCGCGGACCTATCGATTCACAGATGGAACCCCAGGGCAGATTGGTTTTATTGCACCCGTCAGCCAACCATTTTGTGGCGCATGCAGCCGATTGCGACTCACGGCAGATGGAAACGTGCGCCCCTGCCTTTTCAGCACAAAGGAATGGAGCGTCATGCCCCTGCTGCGTGGCGGCGCAAGTGATATTGAAATCGCGAACTTCCTGATCGACGTGACATGGACGAAACTTGCGGGCCACAATATTGCCGCCCCGACGTTTGTGCAGCCACTGCGCCCGATGTCTGCCGTCGGCGGGTAACGCACGCGAGCGATGCGCTCACTTCATTTAAAAAATCACAATCGCCGCGTGTTCTGATTGGTCAGAATCTCGCTTGAGCGTGGCGCGATCATTTTCAATTTGCTTGCTCGCAGAATGCGCCGCGGACTGTCATTGCCTTTCGCAAACGCCTCAAGAAAATTCCGCTGCGCCTGTGGCTCCCACAGTGCGATCATCGGCTCAATTTCGTTTTCACGTTCGTTGAAGAACACCAGCGCATCAACGCCCAGTGCACGCGCATCAATCAAAGACTGAATATCAATCGGCTGCAACAACGGATAATCACATCCAATCACGATCCACGCAACTTGATTCGACAGAGTGAACGCTGCGTGCAAGCCGCTTGCTGGTCCGTGCCCTGGAATGGCATCGACCAATCCCAGCGCACCAAGTTGCCAGCGATTTTTCTGTTCCTCAGTGCACGACCAATACACTTCACGGCAGAATGGCCGCAACAAGTCGCCACTCTCTTGCCACTGCGGGCGAAGCCCGTAAGTGATTTGCGCCTTATCGCTCCCCATGCGCGAACTCTGCCCGCCCGTGAGAATCAACCCAAAGATTTCAACCGACAATCGCGACTTTCTCCATCGACACGATCAGCGATTTCGAGGTGGGCGTGTGGCTCAAGTCGGCGATACTGTCGATCGGCACGAGCACATTCGTCTCTGGAAAATAGGACGCACAGCATCCACGAGGAATTTCGTACGCGACAACGCGGAAGTTTTTTGCTCGGCGCTGCTTGCCAAGGTGGTGACTGACAATATCTACCGCATCACCAGCGGAGAGTTTTTGCGCCGCCATATCTTGCGTATTCATCAACACCACTCGACGCCCCTGATGGATTCCCCGATAACGGTCATCGAGTCCATAAATTGTTGTGTTGTATTGATCGTGCGATCGAATTGTGGTCATCACAAATTGGTCGGGACCAACATTGAGATGCGGAATTGCATGAATGGTGAAACAAGCCTTCTTGCTCGGTGTGCGAAACTCCAAACTGTCCCGCACAGGATGGGGCAACTCGAAACCGTTTGGCTCACGAACGCGCGAATTCAAATTCTCAAATCCGGGAATCACCTTGGCGATGCGATCGCGAATCGAATCATAATTCGAAACGAAGTCGCTCCAATCAACACCCACAGTTGCTTGGGCAAGCGCGACCACGATTGCAGGTTCGCTCATGAGGTCTGGCGAGGCAGGATCGAGTCGCCCCTGCGATGAGTGAACAACTCCCATCGAATTTTCGACGCAGACAAATTGCTCGCCGCTGGCCTGCACATCAAGTTCAGTGCGACCAAGACACGGCAAGATCAATGCCTCTGCCCCAGTGATCAAGTGCGAACGATTCAACTTGGTCGAGACCTGAACTGTCATCTCGCATCGATTCAATCCTTGCGCAGTGAACGCAGTGTCTGGAGCTGCAGAAAGAAAGTTTCCGCCCAGAGCGAAAAAGACCTTGATGGTCCCTGCGTTCATCGCCTCAATTGCTTCGACTGTGTTGTGCCCGTGCTCGTGCGGTGGCGTGAAATGAAACTCCGTGCCAAGCCTGCGTAAAAATTCCAGCGAAGGCCTCTCCCAAATACCCATTGTGCGATCGCCTTGCACATTGCTGTGGCCGCGCACTGGGCACGCGCCTGCGCCGCGACGACCGAAATGTCCGCCGAGCAGAAGCAGATTGATGATCTCTTGAATATTGCCAACAGCGTTCTGGTGCTGGGTCAAGCCCATCGCCCAGCAGCAAATCATCGCCTTGCTTTGCGCAATGACTTGTGCAACTTCGCGAATATCCTGTTCGGATATTCCAGAGCTCTCGACGATTTCTATCCAACTTGCGTCCTGCAAATTCGCGCGAAATGCATCAAAGCCTGCTGTGTACTGCGCAATAAAATCCGAATTGATAGGCGGGACTGGCTGTTCCAGAATTGCTTTCTGAATGCCCTTGAGAAGTGCAACATCTCCGTTGATTTTCACAGGCAGATGATGCGTGGCCAACGGAGTTCCACTTCCAATAAATCCACTGATTTCCTGCGGATTTTGGAAGCGTTTCAGCCCCGTCTCGGCGAGTGGATTGATGCTGATGATCTTGCATCCGCGACGTGCGGCGGTCTGCAATGTTCGCAACATGCGCGGGTGATTTGTGCCTGGATTCTGACCAATCACCACAATGCAATCAGCGAAGTCGAAGTCTTTCAGCGAAACACTTCCCTTACTCGTGCCAACGGTGCTGATCATCGCCTGGCCACTTGACTCGTGACACATATTGGAACAGTCAGGAAGATTATTCGTTCCAAAGAGACGAACGAAAAGTTGATACAAGAACGCAGCTTCGTTGCTCGTTCTCCCCGAGGTGTAAAAGACTGCTTCGTTTGGCGAGGCAAGCGATTTTAATTTGCCGCTTATTTTCTTAAACGCCTCGTGCCACGAGATGGGTTGGTAATGAGTTGCCCCGCTGGGCAAATACATCGGATGCGTTAATCGGCCTTGTTGGCTGAGCCAGAAATCGGACTCCCGCGACAACTCGTTGATTGAACGCGCCGCGAAGAACTCTGGCGTGATCCGCTTCAGCGTTCCTTCCTCTGCGATCGCCTTCGCGCCGTTCTCACAAAACTCAGCGACCGCTCTGCGATCATCAGGATCGGGCCATGCACATCCTGGACAATCGAATCCTTTGCGTTGATTCACGTCGAGGAGCGCAGAAACTGCGCGTGCCAACCCCATCTGTTTCACCGATGACGTCAAGCCAACCTTGACCGCACCTGCTCCGCCCGCGGACTGCGCAGGAGGACCAATGCGAAGATTCGCATCGAGTACTTCGGGACTCAGAAATTCCGGATTACGTTCATCGCTCATTGCGCACCCCTCACGTGCTCGAACATATTCGCCATTGATTCGATCGACGCGACTCGCCACTCTCCGTGATAGATATTGAACCGTCCATCGCGCACGAATCCGACGAGGGTGACATCGAATCGCTTCGCGAGTTCAACTGCGAGGCTTGATGGCGCACCGACCGCAACAATCATTGGAATCCCAGCAACGATCGCCTTCTGGACAAGCTCGAAGCTTGCTCGGCCACTCAAGAAGAGAAGGCGATTCGCAAGCGGCGTATGCCCCAAGATGAATTGAGCACCGAGAAGTTTGTCAACAGCGTTATGCCTTCCAACATCTTCACGAACTTCGAGCAATTCGCCGCTGGCGGTGAAGAGCGCAGCGCCGTGTAAGCCACCCGTCTGATCGAACACCGATTGATGCGCACGGACTAGTTCTTGAAGCGCACAAATTTCGGCCGCTGCGATTTCAAATCCACTGCGATCAAGCGGTTGCAATCCAGGAACTTCGAGCGCATCGAGCGAGGCCTTGCCACAGACTCCGCAACTTGATGTGGAATAAAAGTGTCGCTCCAACTTCGGCCAATTCACGCTGGCGTGCGGAGCCAAACAAACCTTCACCGTGTTTTGCGCCTGGCCAGCGCCAGTCTTTGGACCCCACCCAGCGACTTCAACAACATCGTTTGGAGATCGCAAGATTCCTTCTGTGAATAAAAAGCCGGCGGCCAATTCTTCGTCATGCCCTGGGGTACGCATCGTGATTGAAACACTCTTACTTCGACGTGACTCACCTTCAGAAAATTCCACTTGGATCTCAAGCGGTTCCTCGATGGCAAGGCAATCCAATCTCTCCTGCGCTCCCGCGCTCGAAATCCGCACGACATGCATATCTACGCTTTGGATCTTTGTGGAATCCGCTGATGCAGTCGTCATAGGCGAACATTTCGCACGCGGGGTGGGCATAATGACAATCGTAACGAAGTCAGTCAGGAATAGACCGGCAACTTCCAAATTGGAACATCGCATTTCATGCGGTCGATGAACTCATCGGTTGCTGCGAGACCTTCTTTGCGGTGCGCCGAATGAACTGCCAATCGAAATGATCGCTCCCCGACTGCCACTCGGCCGCGACTGTGCTCAACCGTGATCGAGATCAAGCCATGCTTGGCAAGAATGTCCCGTGCTAGCGCGGTCAGAATCTGCGATGCCATTGGTTCGTAGGCTTGGTATTCGAGTGCGTCAAGGCGGCGTTCACCTTCAAGCGCACGGACAACACCTTCAAAGACGATCGTGGCTCCAACATTGGTGGTTCGCTGGGCCAGCTCATTCGCCCCGCGACACTTTATTGCGTCTTGCAATGGCCCGTCGACAATATGGACGGCGACATTCATCCACCACCCACAAGTTCGATAAGCGCCACTTCATCGCTTTGCTGGATGGGCGAATCCACCGCCGTGAATGCGTGATTGACTGCGAGTCTTGCTGAAACAAAAAGCGCTTCTTTGGCAGGGAACTTCGCTGCGAGTGCACGATTCACATCGCGCACCGTTGCAGGATTTGGCACATCCACGGCGATTTCGCTGCATGACAATTCTCGTGCGAGTTCACCAAAGATGAGTACGCGGACAGTCATTTTTTGAGTGTATCACTCCACCGCTTGGCAGAATCTATTACAGCGCAACGTGGACATTGCGCTGCGTATCATCGCGCGCCGCTCACTCGCTCAGTTCATCCACGCTCGAGAATCACTCGGAAATCTATGCGCACTCAAGTTCCAACAAATGATTCGGCCGAGTTTGCGTCGCCTCATGCCGCAATCGATGCAGTGCGTCAACACTTGATTCGGGCGCAAACTGAATTGATCGCACTCTCCAATTCTGTCGGACGAGTGATGAGTCAATCTCTCTGCGCCGACCGCGATAGTCCAGCGCTCGATTTGAGTTCGATGGATGGATTTGCCATAAAAATGTCAGATCTTTCTGTGATGGCAAGCGATCTTGGATTGCCAGTCGCGACGACTTCCACCCATGGCCAGCACGAGGCACGGATCGGACACGCCCCCACTTCGATGCCCGACGCTGAAGCAATGCGAATCGTCACGGGTGCGCCGATTCCACTTGGAGCCGACGTTGTCATTCGACATGAAGATGTCTCGCGAATCGGAGATTGCGTGCGATTGATGATTGACCCCGCCTCGATCAAGTGCGGCGCCAACATTCGGCGGCAAGGAGAAAACGCGAAAAGTGGGACGGAGATTGCACGTCCAGGCCAGATGATTTCGGCCGCGACGGTCGGCGCGCTCGCTTCCTTCGGCGTCTCGCAGGTTCAAGTCCATCGGCGTGTGCGGGTTGTGATCGTGATCACAGGCGACGAACTTGTCTCAATTGATGAGGATCCG
Organism: uncultured bacterium; assembly: GCA_903919715.1. Classification (GTDB taxonomy): domain Bacteria; phylum Planctomycetota; class Phycisphaerae; order Phycisphaerales; family SM1A02; genus F1-60-MAGs104. The sequence goes on from CAIXJC010000062.1 coordinate 5,596, forward strand.
AAACCGTGGCAAGTCCGAGACAGCAACGGTCCCGTGCTTCAAGCATTGCTCGGTACGCGATCATGGATTGAAATTGTTTCGTGCACACACGCGCGAGATGATGCGGATTCTCTCGCCGCAACGATTGCTTCTGCGATGAACGCCGCAGATGCCGTGATATTGACCGGCGGCGTCTCCATGGGGCACCGCGACTTTGTACCGCAGGTGGTGACGCAACTCGGTGCACGAACTATTTTCCACAAGCTTCCTCAGCGACCAGGCAGGCCGATGATGGCGGCAGTTCGACCGGCATCTGCAACGAATGCGGCCTGCCTCATACTTGGTCTTCCAGGAAATCCAATTTCTGTGATGACGACTGCCCGTCGCTTAGGAATTCCACTGTTGAGTGCTATTGCAGGCTTGCCTCCAAACGAAGTTGCGCCAATCAAACGAGTGATTGCGAGTGGCGACGAATCGAAATTGGCGATGTGGTGGTTTCGACTTGTCGGCGAACGGATCGGCGCCGATGGTTGCCGGGCGTTGTATCTGCTCTGCGGAAAAGGTTCGGGCGATGTCGCAACTGCTGCAACGAGCGTTGGTTTTATCGAAGTTGCGCCAACGGCAACGACCGATGGGCTTCACGACTTCTATTCTTGGACTGTATAAAACTGCAAGGTACTGACATAGATTGGACACGCAATGCCAAAGAAGAAACGCCTGACAACACAACCTGCGAAGAGATCCAAACAGAAACCCAAGATTGCGAAGACCAACTCGCGTCTGACTCACGTGGACTCGAAAGGTCGAGCCGCAATGGTTGACGTAGGCGCCAAGGCAGTCACAGCACGGCGCGCAGTTGCTGAGGCGCGAGTGAATATCTCTCCAGAACTCGCCAAGCGCATCGCTGAAAATTCCATCTCCAAGGGCAACGTGCTCGATGTCGCACGACTCGCTGGCATTCAAGCTGCGAAGCGCACCGACGAACTCATTCCGCTCTGTCATTCTCTGCCGCTTGATTCGATCGATGTTCGCGTCGAACTTCGCCGCACGTATGTCTATGTCTGGGCTGAGGCGAAAGTGACGGCGAAAACTGGTGTTGAAATGGAAGCATTGCTTGCCGTTGCTATCGCCGCATTGACCGTGATCGACATGGGCAAATCGATCGACCGCTCGATGACGATTGAAGGAATGCGCATGCTTGAAAAAGAAGGTGGCCGCAGTGGACATTTTCGCGCATCCGCCGATCCAAAGGCTTCACGAAAGCGAGTCCGCGCTTGACTCGCGCCGTTCGTGCGGTGGTTCTGACTGTCAGCGATCGCTGTTCGCGCGGCGAGACTGTCGACACTTCGGGACCGACGCTGGCAGCACTTGCGATCAAACACTTAAGCGCGGAAATAATTCACAGCAAGTGCTTGCCTGACGATCAAACTGCTCTCTCTGATTTCTTTGTTGATTGGTCACAGCCAACGCATTCGATTGACGTGATATTGAGCACAGGTGGCACGGGGCTCGCACCACGAGACGTCACTCCCGAAGCGCTGCGCAGCGTGATGCACCGCGAGCATGCTGGATTGATGGACCTTTCGCGACTGCGCTGCCTTGAGAAGACTCCTCGAACTTTCCTATCGCGCGGCATCGCTGGAACAATTCACCGCACTCTAATCATCACCCTTCCAGGTTCTCCACGAGGTTGCAGCGAGATGTTCGAAGCAATTGCAGACATTCTGCCACATGCGATCGAGACACTTCGAGGTGATGTCCAAGACGACGGTCGTCCCGAGATGGCTGCGAGTCAACGAGTCATCCATCACACAGACTGATTGCTGTGAGGCAGCGAGAAGTGGGCTGCCCCATTCACTTCGCTGATACAAACTGAAATTCAATCTGCTGCGGGACGCGTGCATGCCACCATGTGTGAATATGCGCTGGCTTCTCGGCGGGCAATTCAACAATTCGTGCTGGCATCACGACTGGTAGTGGATCGATGTCGAATGGATACGGATCGAGTTCAATTCGTCCGCCACCGCGAGGCGTCACCGTGATTGTGCACCGATCATCCCAGTGGCGACGTGGCACTTCGTGGAGTTCAAATGCATCTTGTCCCAGCCCTTTCGAGACACCAGTTGTTGCTGAAATCAGCGCAGAACACAAGGAAAGTGATATGCCATCGCACAACTGCAGAAGTCGTTGGAGAGGCGCGAGAGTTGCGGACTCGACCCACGATGCCGTTGCAGGATCTGTGCGCAGTTCCTCAATCCAACCAAGTTGTTTCTTCTGCAACTCAGCCATGAAAGCAAGCGGCGCTTCAATGCTGCCTGGATAGAGCTTCTCTGGCGCACCCTTCCAGAAGAGCGGATGATTGAATGCGAGATCTGGATTTGGGAGCGCCCGAGCAGCGTAAAGCCAATACGCGTGAGTGCTGATGAGAAGATTCACCATCGCTCGGTGATGAAATCTTGCAAGACCACTTCGCCAGCGATCCATTCCCGCTTGCTGATTCTGCAATACTTCGCCAAGGCCTGCAGGGAATCCATCTCCAGCGGAGAGATCTGGAATTGCCTCCCACTCCCACCATCCATTGTCGTGCTCAGCGATCGCAAGAATTGCTTCTGCTCGGAGTCGCTCTGGATCTGCGACTCTCTCCGCAGAGAAATATCCTGGCCGAGCGAACAAGCTGTTCCCCCAGTGAGCTGCGACGAAGCCTGCGATTTGCCCATGATCAGGCTGAGTGACCATCCAAAGTTTTCCATTATGAATTGTCTTGAGCACTGGGATCCTTTTTGCGTCTGAGTGTGAGTATGAGCGCTGATCAGATGACGAAGACAGAGTGAATCGAATTAGACAGCGCCTTTCCTGAAGATGTCGCGTTCCTGCAAAAGTTGCGCAGCGATGCTGACGGCGATTTCAGGCGGTGAATTCGAACCAATTGGAAGTCCCACCGGGCAGCGAATTCGTGCAACAGCGGCCTCATCGAAACCCTCTTTGAGAAGAGTGCTTCGTAGCGTGCGTGACTTTGGCTCGCTACCGATGACGCCGATGAATGCGGCGTCACCTCGCCGCAGTATCTCGCGGACAATCGGCAAGTCAGTTGCATGCCCCTGCGACATACAGAGATAAAATGCTCCAACAGGCAGCGTCGATACGAACTCCGCAGGTTCTGCCACGAGCATCTTGCGCACATTTGGCCGCGAAACAATTCGCGCGAGCCATTCATCGCGCGGATCAATACAAGTCAAGTTGCACTCGAATGTACAGAGCAGCGAGATGGTCGCTTGGGCAACATGCCCCGCACCGAAGAGTGCGATATTCCAGTTCGGAAGCGCAGAGATTTCATAGAACAATGTCGCCGCTCCGCCGCAGACCATGTTCAAGTCGCGCTGCAATTCATATCGCACGATTTCTGGTTCGATCGCAGTCGCAGGAATTGCCCCATCACATTGGCGAGTGATCATCGCTTGAGCGTGGCTGATTGCACGAGCTTCCAATCGGCCGCCGCCGACCGTTCCCCATACAAGTCCTGCCGCTGTGACGATTGCCTTCGCACCGATGTCTTGGGGAACATGACCTTCGGGCTCAACGAGCGTGACCGTGACGAAGACTGCGCCTCGCTCGGCAAGCAAATTTGCATGCTGAAGATATTCACGCATCGAGCAACTCATTGTGTATTGCCCGTTTTCAATAGACACCGCTTGATTCTTGGGCGTCCCAGATAGCAAATGACTCTGGCGAGAGTCCTCGCAGCACACGTTCCGCTGTTGCTGGAATCGCCAGCGGCACGAGTTGCGCCTTGCCGGCGAATGAATTCGCGCGCGCGGACATGATCGCGTCACGGATCGCCGTCCAGACCGAGATCGATAGAAGAAGCGGAGGTTCGCCAGACGCCTTCGATCCACGGACGGCTTCCGTGTTGCTCTCATTAAAAATCAAATCTGCGTTGAACACACGCGGAGTGTCCTGCACATTTGGAATCTTATATGTGCTTGGTGAATGCGAAATCAATTTCCCATTGCTGTCATACACAAGATGTTCCGTCGTCAGCCATCCCATTCCCTGAACGAATCCACCCATCACTTGACCCATATCGAGTGCGTAATTCACTGGTCGCCCCAAATCCATCAGGATGTTAACGCGCCGAACCTTCACTTCGCCCGTGTGGCGATCAAGCTCGACTTCACTCGCAGCGACTCCTTGAGTGAAATAGAGAAATGCCCTGCCCTGACCAGTCACTTTATCGAAGCCGAGGTTTGGAGTTGCGTAATAGCCGTAGTCACTCAGGGAGATCCGGTTGCGATACGCATCGCGGACCAACTCTGCAAAGCCGATCGAAAAGACAGCGCCCGACCGAACAGTCACGGTGACATGGCCACCAGCGAACTCCACGCGTTGATCATCCGTTCCATTTGGACCGACGCCGTCGCCAACAATGATCTCTGGCATTGTGCCCAAACCCGCCGTCTTCGTCGCCCACAATTCTGCTGGAATCGAACGCAATTGAATTGCCAGCGCAGCCAGTCGACTGCAAATCGATTCGCAAGCTTTCGCTGCCGCAGCGCCATTGATATCCGTTCCAGTCGATGCGGCGGTCGGAGATGTATTGGCGTTCTTTTCTGTCGATGTCGGCATCATGCGCACGCTCGACACCGGCAACCCAAACTGCTGCGCAACAATTGACGCGATGCGTGAATTCACACCTTGCCCCATCTCGACGGCACCCGTCGAAACTTGCACCGTCCCATCGCGGTGGACATTCACAAGGGCATTCCCTTGATTGAGAAAACGTGTGGTGAATGAAATGCCAAACTTGACCGCTGTCAGCGAGAGACCGCGCACGGGCGCGTTGCTGTCACGTGTTCGAGCTGCGTTCCAAGCACGAATTTCCTCACGCCGTTTTCGGTACTCACAGCGATCCTCAAGCGATGCAAAGAGCGCAGGCAGATGATTGTTCTCAACGCGCTGACCATAATGAGTGATGTCTTGAGTCTGGCGATAACAATTGAGCATGCGAACATCGAGCGCATCTCGACCGACGACACGAGCGATGTCCTCGATGATTGATTCGATCATCGCAACGCCCTTTGGACCGCCAAACCCTCGAAATGCCGTATGGGGATGAAAGTGTGTGCGACAGACTTGACCACGCACGCGCATATTCGCAATGGAATACGCGTTATCGCAGTGCAAGAGAGCGCGTTCCATAATCGCCGTTGAAAGATCGGCATAAGCGCCGCCGTCAGAGTGCAACATCGCATCAAGCGCCAAGATTTTTCCGTTTGCATCGAAACCACATCGATACTCAATTTGGAAGGGATTCCGTTTTCCAGTGATGATCATGTCCTCATCTTTGGACAACACCAAGCGCGCAGGTCGGCCACTTCGCTTGGCAATCAGTGCGGCGTATGCGGCGATCGGTGACGCCTGCGATTCTTTGCCTCCGAAAGCGCCGCCGAGACGCTTTGCAATGCAGACCACATCACTGAAGCGCAACCCGCACGCCTCCGCGACGACATGCTGCGTTTCAGTCGGATGCTGCGTCGAAGAATGCACTTCCAACTGTCCGTCTTCCTTTGGATAGACAACAACTGCTTGGCTCTCAAGATAAAAGTGGTCCGCACCGCCGATCTCAAGCGTGCCATTCACAGAGTGCGGGGCAGTGGCGAGAGCACCTTCTGCATCGCCAGTTGAAATCGTGCGCAGCGAGCCTATAAAACTCTTCGCAGCAATCGCGGCTGAAATCGTGCGGATATCTGCAAGTTTTTCCCAGACGACGATGACAGCTGCGATGCCTTTTGCGAGCGCCTCCTTCGTCTCGGCGCCAACCACGGCAACGACCTCACCGACATAATGCGTCTCGTCAGCCGCGATGATTGGCTGATCTTGAAAAATGCTCCCCCACACATTGTGCGAAACATCGCTCGCAGTGACGGCGCAAATCACGCCAGGGATTTTTAGCGCAGGCGCAGTATCGAGGCGAACAACGCGAGCGTGAGCATGAGGGCTATAAACCAACCCACAGTGAAGTTCGCCTTTGAGCATCGGTCGGTCGTCGACATACTCCGACTTCCCCGTGACATGCGTGATTGAAGAATCATGCGACGGGGAGCCTGAGTCGCTGATCAGCTTCACCGCAGCACCGAGTGTGCGTACCGGATCAGCCACGGAGCACCTCGTTGCCATAACGGCGGAAGAGATTTGCGGCGGTCACACGGCGATAGGAAGCGCTTCCTCGTACATCTGCGATTGGTTTGATAGAACTGGCAATCAAATGCGCGGCCGCTTCAATCCGCTCTGCAGTCAACTCCCCTTGCAGCGCAAGCTCGACTTCGTGCATCCGCACGGGCATCGCAGCAACACCGCCAAATGCGATCCGTGCGCCGACAACCTGGGGCGCAGCACTTGCCGCGCCAACGCCTCGCCGACGTGGACCAAGCGTGAGCGAGAAAGCGCCGCTGACTGCGCTGATATCAAGGTCTTTTCGCTGGGAAACTTTGCAGAGGCGCATCACATCCTTCGCAGGTGTGCGATCGAAGGTGACATGCGTGATGATTTCACCAGGGTCGAGCGAGAGTTTTTTATACCCCACATACAGTTCGGTCATCGGGATTGCGCGCTTGCGCACCGAACCCTTCGCACTAGGTCTGCTGGCAACATGCACTTCACCGCCCGCGATCAGCAGAAACGGAAGCGTGTCTCCAATTGGTGACGCGTTGGCAATGTTCCCAACGAGCGTCGCCACATTCTTGATTTGTGGCGATGCGAAGAGATTGAGAAAACGCGCAAACTCTGGAGCAACATCTTCGCTGACTCGCCGAACATCAGCGAGCGTGACGCGCGCGCCAAAGGAAACGCCGCGGCGCGTGACTTTCGATTCGTAGAGTTCTGGAATCAAGTGGAGGCTCAAGAGCGCCGCTGGCATTGGCTTGCCTTTGTTCACTTGCACGCCAAGATCCGTTGCAGCACCAAGTACTCGTGCCTCTGGATGCATCGCCATAAATGTGACTGCTTCCTGCAGAGAAATCGGGGCGAAAAGTTTCACGCCATCATGTTCGACGAACATCGATTGCTTCGTCGCGGCAAGGGACTCTGCGACAGCCTGAGGATCCGAGTATCGACGTGCGACTGAGTGGGTCTCGGTTGCCCGCACCGTAAGCGCCGCCTCAACAATCGGCGTATATCCAGTACATCTGCAGAGATTTCCGGTGAGATAATTTGCGGCGGTACGCGCATCTGCTCGATCGTGGCGCTCCAACATTGCACTCATCGCCATCACGAATCCAGGAGTGCAATACCCACACTGCGACGCATGACATGTACGCATCGCCTCTTGTGCGGGCGACAAGCGATCGCCGCACTGCATCCCCTCTACGGTGACGATGTGCGTCCCATCCATTTGAGCAACTGTTGCGATGCAGGAATTCATCGCCTCAAAGTGCAGTGAAGCAGTCGGCGCTGTCCCAGGCCGAGACGATGCCCGCAGCACCGTACATGCGCCGCAATCACCCTCTGCACACACGATTTTTGTTCCATTCAATCCGGCTTCTTTACGCAACCACTCCGCGAGCATCATCAAGGCTTCGCGGCCGCGAATCTCACGGCGCACGCCATTCAGATGGATTAGTGCGAAATTGCGCATCGTGCCGATCCTAGCACCGAGCCATTGCGGGGCGGCGAATGGAACACGCCGGGGCTTCGAGCTCTGGCGATGCGTTTCAGCCCCCCTTTGACCCCTTCCACGATCAGCGTAAAAACAGCCAGTTTCGCTGGCGCAAATTGTGCTTTCGACTTGCAATAGAAGTACGATTCTCGTGCGTTTCGAATGTCATTAGCGCCCCATGCGATCCAACTTTTTTACCACTTTCGCTTTCTTCGTCACCACATCTTTGATGTTCAGCGCATCGACAGCAGCCCATTGCGTGCCAACTGGTTTCATTTCAGGTGCAAGCACTGCGTCCGACGATGTCAATCGAGTTCATTTATTCGTCCGCGAGATCCCACTGACTGTCAACGGAAAGACCGTCATGATGGGAAGTGTCGTGCAAGCGGATGGCACGCAGGGCTATTCTCCAAATCAATTCAGACGGATTCCATGTTGACGTGACCAATCAACTGAATGTACCGACAAGCATTCACTGGCACGGGCTCTCGCTGCCAAACTCGATGGATGGAGTTGCATTCGTCACACAAGAACCAATCGCACTTGGCCAAACTTTTCCCTACGATTTTCCACTGAAGGAAAGCGGGACATATTGGATGCACTCGCACTATGCGCTCCAAGAGCAATTGCTTGTCTGCGCACCAATGATCATTTGGAATGAAGCCGAGCGGGCCAAAGCTGACAAACAATTTGCGCTACTTTGACTGATTTCTCATTTACTTCGCCGCTGGCGATTCTAAAAAGTCTGCGAGATGCGCTAGCGATGGACATGAAAACCAGTTCGAAGCCAATGCCGGGGATGAAAGAAATGCCTGGTATGCCCGCAGCGCCGCCCATGCCCGTAATGTCCGCCGATCTCCCGCCACAAGTATTCGCTCAACAATGGGACGAGGCGAATAGTCGATTTGTCCGTGCGATGGTGAATGCTCCAGCTGCGAACATCGATATCAAGTACGACGCCCTACTCGCCAATCGCCGCACAATCAACGACCCCGAAGTCATGAAAGTAAATCCTGGAGACACCGTGTTGCTCCGCATCATTGCGGCATCATGTGCAAGCGATTTCTTCATTGACACAGGCTCACTTGATGCAGAATTTCTTGCAGTTGACGGCCAGCCCATCCAACCTCTGCGCGGAAATTTTTTCCAGCTGGCGATCGCACAGCGAATCGACCTACGCGTGACCATCCCAAAAACGACTTCCAGTGACGGAGCGGTCTTCCCGATCACCATGCAAGGAGAAGGCACAACGCTCATGTGCGGAGTTATCTTGGCGACTGACTTGGCCACTTCCCGCGCAGCAATATCTGCGCTTCCAAAAACAGCCTCGATGACCACCGCAGCACTCGACAACACGCAAGAAATGCGACTGCGGGCCACGGCGCCGCTTGCTACGAAAAAGATCGATCGTTCGCTGCCCGCCGTCTTGACGGGAACGATGGACGGATATCAATGGTTTATCAATCGTTTATCAATGGAATCAAGTATCCAACTCGCGATGTCCTCAGTGTCAAACTTGGCGAGCGCGTCGAGATGGTGTTGACCAACAAGACTCCCATGGGCCACCCGATGCATCTGCATGATGGCGCATTTCAGGTCATTGAAATTGATGGCGAGCCACTCTCAGGAGCGCAGCGCGACACGATTGAGGTCCCACCACACTCGATTATCAAGATCGCATTTGATGCCGACAACCCAGGCATCTGGCCATTCCACTGCCACATTCCATACCACGCGGATTCTGGAATGTGCACCATGCCGAAGTACGAAGGCGTCGAGACTCCACATTGGCATCCTGAAGAGGTGCCATCGGAAAAATTCGGACTCTGATTGCTAGAGGGCTTTCTGTTGAGCACTCCCCAACATTTTAACGCCGCCAATAAGACCCCAAAGAAAAACCCCCGCACTTGCAGGGGTTGAATGAAACACGTGTTAAAAAAAACAAGGTCGAAACGGGATCACTCCAACACGCGAAGCGACAGTCCGTGCGCTCCGAGTTGAGTCTTGATCTCGTCGAGGCTTGTCGAACCGAAGTTCTTCATGCCCATCAATTCCGCCTCAGTGCGGCATGCAAGTTCGCCAAGTGTTCGCACTTCGAGAAGCTGAACAGCCTTCTTCGCGCGGATCGTCAATTCGAGTGAACTGATCGGCTGATCCAACAACTCAGGTGCGACTTGTGTTCGCAATTGATCGAGATATTCACGGCGATACGATTCTTCGAATCCACCTTCAAGGCCTTGGCCCAAGCGAAGTCCGCGAGAGTTGAGCATCGCCTTGATTTCGTTGATGCTGGTTTCGCCGAAGTTCTTGAATGCCATCAATTCCGCCTCGGTGACGCGCAAGAGATCTCCAAGCGTGCGAATTTCGACCTTCTTCAGGCAGTTTCGTGCGCGCGCAGAAAGTTCAAAGTCGGTGATCGGCGTATCGAGAATCGCATTGCGACGAGCAAGTTGTTGCTCAGCATTTGCGTCGTACGACATTGTCTTCACTGCACAGACATCCTTGACGTACATGCGCGCGTGGCCGTGATTTGGATAGAGAGTCAGCACGCGGCGAAGGCATCGCTCTGCCCGTCCGAGTTCCCCCATGTCCTCATAAAGCACCGCAAGATTGATCAGTGCGTTGACTGGTGGCGTCGGGAGATAGCAGATCTCCTCGTATAAATCGATTGCCTCTTCATCCTCTCCCATGCGATCGAGCAACTTGGCCAATGCGAAGAGCGTCGCCACTGATCGGTCTGATTCAAGCGCCGTGCGATACGAGGCAACCGCCTCATCGCGACGCCCCTCGGTTGCGTGACGGGCTGCGAGATCAACGTGTGGCTTGGCCGCCGCTGGATTCGCTGGATTGACATGCTTGATCGTTGCGTTACTCATTCGTATAAAACCTCGTGTGAAGGACTCCAAACTTTGCACCGCGCAATTTTGGGGGGTCGGGAAGCATACCGCCAACCGCCTAAGTTCTCCAAATCAACCGAAATCACCCCTTTGCAGCGTGCAACACAAGGCGATGGGTCCGCCAAGGCCCCCGCTCGAAGCGCCAAACCATCGCTCCACCAAGAATGATGATGTAGACCGTTGATCCGATCCACGGGCCGAGCGACCCAAGTTGTGGATATGCGTGTGCGATCCATGCTCCGCCGCCAACGATCAACGACCAACTCAGCGTGACCGTGATGACGCCTGGCCAGAATGTATCGCCCGCTCCACGCAGCGCTCCGGTGTAGACAATCCCAATCGCATCGAAGGCCTGAAAGATTGCCGCACAAATCATGATGCGACTTCCAAGTTCCACGACATGCTCTGCGGAAACTCCGCCATTCACCGAAGCCGTTGTAAAGAGTCGAACCATCGGCTCGCGGAAAATCATCATTAAGACGCCCCATGCGCCCATATAAAGGACGCTCATCCAAAGCGCAGTCCGTGCATATCGCTCCGCGAGTTCTGGTTGCTTTGCGCCGATCGATCGACCGACAAGTGTGGTCGTTGCGATGCTGAATCCAACCGCAGGCATGAATGAAAGATGCATGTATCGCAGAACGATCCATCCCGCCGCCAAATGATCCGTCCCAAACTCGCCAATCAAGATCGTCATGAAGACTGACCAGCAGAACATTTCATTTCCAAACTGAACGCTCGCTGGCCATCCAACGCGGATCAAATCGCCAATCGCCCCAATGTCCGGTCGCCATGCGACTCGCGTATGAAATTCTTTCGCCATTTTCGGACCAAGGAAAATCGCCAGTGGCAAAAGGCATTCGACAGCGACGCCCGTCACCGTTGCAATTGCGGCGCCAGGTACGCCGATTGGCGCAACCCCAGGAATCCCAGGAAGTCCGAGTGCTGGCAACCCAACGTTGCCATAAATCAACACGTAACCAATCACGACATTCACGACATTGCCAATGATCGCGGCAAGAGTCACGACCTTGGGACGAGCGATACCAAAGAAATAATTGCTCATCGCCTTCCCGACGAGCGTGAAGCAACCGCCCGCCATCAAGATCTGCGCGTACTGCGTCTCGAGTAACTCAAGGCGAGGCTCGTGGTGCATCCATGAAAACCCCACCGGAAGCAGCAGAAATCCAGCAGGAAGAAGAATAAAAAGCCACGACAGTATCGCCAACCAGATGCCCGACCATGCATACCGCGCCGCTGCGGTGGATTCTCCCGCACCAACACTTTGCGAGACGAATGTATTGACCAGACTAATTGCTCCAACAAGAAATGCGATGATCGTCCACGACCAGACGCCGCCGTTGCCTTGCGCTGCAAGTTCGAGCGATCCAATTCGTGCGACCATGATGCTGTCCACGAACTGCATCATGGTGTAACTCGTCATCGTGATGACTGTTGGCCATGCAAGCGACCACACTTCGCCCGCTGAGCGAACTGCAGTCTTGACTTTACGAATTGGCATGAGCGATTAACTTCGGGCGACGACGCTCGATCAGAGGTCGATCGTCACCATGTCGCTTTCGCGCGAAAGCGCAGCTGGCGGATGATGAACTTGATCGGCGAACATCGCCAGCCCTGAAACCAACGCCATTTCACTTCGCACCTGATCTGCGTGATAGATGGTTGTCTTTCCACCAGAAAGGCGCGTTGCAAGATCGAGCGCAATCTGACCTTCACACTTGGCGAAATCGATTGGCTGGATGGCGCGCTCGAATGATTGAAGGCGACCCTTTGCATTCTCGAAGGTGCCCGCTTTTTCGATCCACGTTGCCGCCGGCAAGAAAACTTCCGCCGACGATGTGAGGGGATTCGCAAGCGTGTCCAACAAGACAAATCGTCGGGTTGAAAGCGCCCGCATGACAGGCTCCGTCGACCAATCGCTGGGATAGTTTCCAGTGACGAGCGCAACTCCAGCGCCTGCAGTTGTCAGCGCTGCAAGGAATTCATTCGCATCACACACCGCAGGCATTCCAGCAGGAACCCGCCGAGCAGGAACCGCCGCTGCGAGCGCTGCAAGAACGCGTCGAACACCACGCGCATTTGGCGCTTTTTCTGAGTGAATCGTATAGCCGCCAACAAGCGTGCGATCCTCTCCAGACTTTGGAACTGGACCGACGCCAAGCACTGCCGACGGATCAATCGCGAGCACCGTTCGTCCAATCAAGAAGGCGTCTTCGCATGAGAGCATCGGGCTGACCAACAATGCAATGCGGCCATTTCGCGCACCAGCTTGCAAGACTTCGACAGCACGATTCATCGCGGCATCCCATGCCGCCGCAGGATCAGCTCGATCAAATTCGGCAACGCCGCGAACCGCAGGCATCGTCAAACGATTTTCGCTGTGAACAAACTTCCAACCATAACGCACCTCGTCTGTGATCCACCATTGATTGACCTCTCGATTTTCTCGAGGCTTGAGGCGATAGACCACTCCTTCGTTGTGCTCGATAGAAATATTGTCGCCGCTTGCGGTGATTCCATCGATCGATGGTGTCTTCTTCAGAAACCAAACGCGCTGCTGAAAGAGGAAATCTTTGTCCAAGAGAGCGCCAACGGGGCACAAATCGACGACGTTCCCAGAAAGCTCATTATTGAGTGGTATTCCAGGGAAAACATCAATCATTTCGGTGCCGCCACGACCCTCGACCATCAATTCGTGAGTCTCAGTAACTTCTTTGGTGAACCGCACGCAGCGAGTGCACATGATGCATCGATCGCTATAAAGAAGGACGTGTTCGCCAACATCCTTCTTGGGATTCTTGATCTTGTCTTCTTCAAATCGCGACTGACTTCGACCGTATTGATATGAGTAATCCTGAAGATGGCATTCGCCCGCCTGATCGCACACTGCGCAATCGACAGGATGGTTGATGAGCAGATACTCCATCACCGCCTTCTGATTCGTGATCGCCTTGGGACTATCTGTATAAACGATCATCCCTTCACTTGCAGGCGTATGGCACGTCGGCATCAACTTTGGAATCGCCTCAAGCTGTCCAGTCTTCGCATTGGGCTGCCAAATTTCTGCGAGGCAGATACGGCAGTTCGCAGGAACCGACAATCCAGGGTGATAGCAGTAGTGAGGGATCTCAATCTCGTTCTTCAGAGCGACATCGATGATCGATTGACCTTTTTCAAACTCGAGAGGAACGCCGTTGATAGTCAGTTTTGGCATTGGGAAAAACGCACTGTGCGCGGGGCGACATCCTAGCGAGAGAACGACGAATGGATCACCGCGTAACGAATTCGATCTCGACCGCTCCGGACACCAGATCGATCCGCCGAATTTCGACCTGCCGACCATCGCCAAGCTTAAAAATCCGCGGAAGAAAGAGCGTACTTGCTCCATCCCCCTCCAGAAGTCTTGTCGCGAATCGTGCCCCGCCTGGAACTGGTATGAACCCCACCGCCCCCCAGCCTGGAATGAGCCGGACTCCCTCCGCTTCAACTACTGAGGTGAAAGAACCGCTCCAGATCCGATCGTTGATAGAAATGCTGACGGTGGCGACCTGAGAATCAAAGTGCACCTGGGCCGTCGCCCCTACGATCGGCCACGCCAATGAAGGATCGTGTTCGCTCCACTGCGGCAATCGACGAGCGATCCATGAATTGATATCGATGTCGTGAATGCGAATGGCCCACGGCTCACCCGCAGGGCGAATTCGTGCGAGTGCTGCGGCGAGGTTCTGCTCCAACTCTCGTCCACGTCGATCGCTTTCAGGATCTTCGGCAAGAGTTTTTGGATCAATCCACGCCAACGGAGCAAGTGTAGAAAGCCACCATCCGATCGCGCAGAGAATTGCGATTGACCCAGCGAACCACAGAGCGATTCGACTCGCACGGCGAAGAATCGTCGCCTTTGCTTTCTTGGTCTCCTGCTCGGCCGCCAGCTCAATCATCGAATGCCGTCACGCACACCGTGTCGTTCTGGCCGCCAAAGCCGAACGAATTCGAAAGGCATGTGCGCACGCGCGCCGCACGCGGCGTGTTCGCAACATAATCCAAATCGCATTCGGGATCTGGAGTCGTGTAATTGATTGTCGGTGGGAGCATTCCACGGTGAATCGCCATGACACACGTGATGAATTCGACTGCGCCTGCAGCGGCGATCAAATGCCCCAGCATGCTCTTGACCGAACTCATCGGAATATCACGAGCAAGATCGCCGAAAACACGCTTCACAGCAAGCGTTTCAATCGAATCATTTTCTTTCGTCCCTGTGCCATGGGCCGAGATGTAATCCACGAGTGGACGGCCGTCGGCACCACGCGCATGCGGATCAATTCCCGCTTGCGAAAGAGCTTGCAACATCGCCGCCGCCGCTCCACGACCCGTTGGTTCGATGTCCGTGATGCGATACGAATCCGCACTCGAACCAAATCCGATCAGTTCAGCAAGCGGTTTCACCCCACGCGCACGCGCATGTTCGAGCGTTTCCAGAATGACCATGCCTGCGCCTTCGCCCATGACGAAACCTCCGCGCGCGAGATCGAAAGGACGACTCGCCGTGCATGGATCACCTTTGCTCGTGCTGAGGGCAGTCAGACGATTAAATCCTGTCACTCCCAGCACATGAATCATGGTATGAGCGCCGCCAGCGATCATCACATCAGCCTCACCATGTCGCAGAATGCTCGATGCTTCGCCGATCGCCTGCGTGCTTGCAGCGCATGCAGTCAAACAGTTGTATGCCGGACCGCGCGCGCCGAATTCTCGTGCAATATGTGCGAGAGGCATATTGGGCTCTTGCTCGATTTCTCGAGCCGCTTTCATAATTTGAAGCCCAATTTCCGCCCACTTCGCTCCGTCGGTCTTCCCCGTTTGCGCATCCCATGCTTTCAGATTCGCCGCGAGATAATTTGGAGTATCGATGACTCCCTCGCCCGCACCGAGATACATGCCGACGCGTCGCATATTGCGCGCAGGTTTCACATCAAGAGCCGCCTGACGCCACGCTTGCGCAGCAGCTCCAAGAGCGAACTGCGAATTAATGCCTGCATTCGCATGCGCCGCAGGATCTTTGAGCAGCGGATTCACGTCAAAGTTCTTCACTTCCGCAGCGAATGAAGTTGGAAACGTGCGCGCATCAAAGCGAGTAATCGGAGCCATGCCAGACGCACCGCGCATCAACGCAGACCACACGGTCTCAAGATCGTGACCGAGGGGAGTGACCCAACCCATTCCACTCACAACAACTCGTTCGCTTGGTGATCGATCGTTTCGTGCGCTCATGCTGGTCTCCGAAGAATGATCGCAGCACTCTGACCACCCATACCCGTCGTGGTGACAAGGACGTTTCGAATGTTCGCACTGCTTGCTGGCCGTGCATCTGCGTCGACACCCAATGCGGCAGATCCAGAAGTCGAAAGTCGTGCAGGAAGTTTTTGTTCGTGGATGCACTGCGCTGCAACCGATGCCGCCAACGCGCTCGATCCCGCACCGCAAATTCCGATCTGTGGCGCAAGTGTGACCAAAGGGATCTTTGGCAAACGATCACCAAAGACCATTCGCAGTGCCTTCGCTTCCGCTGCGTCGACCGATGGAATTCCGCTGCCCAGTGGAATAATCGCATCGATTTCGCCTGCACTTATTTTCGCATCTTCCATCGCCCCTTCAATCGCTGCCGCGATGTCAGGCGCAGACTCGCACAGATCCACGCCGACCGTATCGATGCATGCGCATTGGCTCGCAGCAAATCCAGCGAGTTCTGCGAAGGCTTTGACGCCACGACTCTGCGCGCTATCGAATCCTTCCGTGATCAAGATCGCCCCACCTTCACCAAGAACAGTTCCAGCTGCACGCGGATCGAATGGACGAACAGCTGCGACGCCATCGGCGCCAACGGGAACTGCGGCCAAGCGATTCGCAAAAGTCTGGCGAAGAAGTCCCATGTAATTCACTTTGCTCTCGCCGCCTCCCGAGAGGCAGGCATCTGCATCACCGCGTCGCATGACACGCATTGATTCGCCAATCGAAAGTGCGCCAGACGCTTCTGCGCACGTCAACGTATTGGAAGGTCCCTGGCAATCATGGATGATTGTCACATGGCACGCCAGCATGTTTGGCAAATATTTGAGCAACCAAAGCGGCGTGAGATTATTCATCCCCGTTCGTCCCCATTCGCCTGGATCGAATCCGCCGTCTGCATCTCGGCATGTCAACATCGCACTTGCGAGTTCGTCTGAATCAGCGGGAATCAGGCCCGCTCCGATATGACATCCAACTCGCTCGGGCGCAATCGTCGGAGGCACACCTTCGGCAGTTCCGCGTGTCGTCAATCCAGCCGAGGTGACCGCTGCGGCAGCGGCGGCAACGGCAATCTCAATATCTCTCGCCATGACCTTCGTCGCCTTGCGATAATTTTTAGGGACAACACTGCGAATATCAAGTTGCTCTGGCAGAATCGTGGCAGCGACCGTCGTCATAAAACCAGATGGATCAAAGGCTGTGATCGGGCGAATCGCAGATGCGCCGCTGCAGAGTCCCGCCCAAAGCGGCTCCATACCAATGCCGAATCCCGACATGGGACCGACTCCAGTGATAACGATTCGTCGCTTTGATTTAGACATTGGGGTCGTTGAGAATATCGAAAAGTTGATCTTCTCGAATGATCGTCACATGCGACGAGCGACCAAGAGCGCCATCTCGAGCGCCTGCTCGTAATTCAGCCGAGGATCGAGCGTTGTTTGATATGCGCGGCCCAAGTCGGAGTTCATCAACCCTCGCGCGCCGCCGGTGCACTCCGTCACATTTTCCCCAGTCAATTCGAAGTGAACTCCGCCCAGAATCGAGCCTTTCATTGCATGCACCTCGAACGCTTGTTCCAATTCCGCAAGAATGTGAGCAAACTTACGCGTCTTCACTGGCACCGAGAGGCCCGACTCCGCCTTCACCATGACCGTATCCGTATTGCCATGCATGGGATCGCAAATCCACAGCGCTGGAATCTTTGCGGCAGCGATTGCGTCGATGAATTTTGGAAGCGAGTCAGCGATATTGCGTGCGCCGAGGCGATGAATCAGCGCGATGCGTCCCTCTTCACGTCGTGGATTCAATCGTTCACAGAGTTCGACCAAATCGCGAGGCGTGCGATCGGCGCTGACTTTGATGCCGATGGGATTCTCGATGCCACTGAGATATTCGACGTGCGCCCCATCAAGTCGCCCCGTGCGCGCACCGAGCCATGGAAAGTGTGTCGAAAGATTCCACCAGCCTTCGCGACGAGGGACAACGCGCGTCTGCGCCTCTTCGAGTTCCAACAAGAGACACTCATGGCTCGTGAAGAAATCAACTCGCTGCATTTGATGAACGCGCACTCCAGCAAGGGTCTCCATGAATCGAAGCCCTTCGCCAATTGCATCGACCATGCGCTTGTACTCCGCTGCGAGCGGCGAATGCACGACCCAATCCAAATTCCACTGTTCTGGATGATGCAAATCGGCGAATCCGCCGTCGACAAGTGCCCGAATGAAGTTGAGCGTCAACGCAGATCGTTCATATCCACGGAGCAGCAGTTGCGGATTTGGGGTGCGCGCCGCTGCGGTGAATTCAGGACGATTGACGTTGTCACCGCGAAAAGATGGGAGCGAAATGCCATCACGAACCTCTTCTTCGGTCGACCTCGGCTTGGCGTACTGCCCAGCAAATCGGCCGATGCGAACCACTCGCTTTCGCGAAGCGTGCGTCAACACCAAACTCATTTGTAACAAGATCTTGAGTTGATTCGTAATCGCCGACGACCGACAGTCTGCGAAACTTTCCGCGCAATCACCGCCATGCAGAACGAATCTCTCGCCCCGTGCGGCTTCGGCCAGTTGGGATTTGAGCGCCGCGACTTCACCGCTCGTCACAAGCGGCGGCAGATCCTTGATCTCGTCGATCACACGCTGCGCCTCATGCATGTCGGGCCACGCCGCCTGCTGGCTTGCAGATCGAGAACGCCAAGAATCGGGCGACCATGTACTCATGCCGTCAAGAGTATCGACGAACAATACGGGCGACAGGAATCGAACCTGCACGGGTTTCCCCACTGGAACCTAAATCCAGCGCGTCTGCCAATTCCGCCACGCCCGCATTTGCATGACTTCGTACGATGATACCCAATGGCATTCAGCGAGACATGCGCCGTCAAGTTCATCCCGTTCGTCATACGAATCGTGCTGTGCGCAGTCTTTCTGCCAATGGGTTGGCACAAAATTTTTAACACCACAGAATTCTCGACTGCAGAAGCCGATCAACTCTTCTCGATCGGCGTTTCCACCGAAGGATTGGATTGGCAGCGAATTCAAACGACGGGAATTGGATCGAAAGCGCCGAGTACTTCAGCTGTGACCAATCCAGCGAGTCCAGGGAAGACCCCACCGCGATCCGCGCGAACGCTGTACAAATTTTCACTCATGGCCGACAACGCCGGGTTTCCATATCCCGCGATCGCAGGATGGCTCGTCGGCCTCACGGAACTCGGTGGATCTGTACTGCTCTTGATCGGGGCCTTCTCTCGAATCTTTGCACTGGGAATTGCCTGTGTCATGGCTGGCGCATTTTGGATGACCAATTGGGCTGCGTTGATGGACAGCGGATGGTGGGTCATTTCCGAAACGATTCGCATGCAAATCTGTGCGCATGTGGCCCTCTTCCTCTTAGCGATCAATGTGATGCTGGTTGGCCCAGGATTCCTCAGTATCGATGGAATGATGCATGCATCACCTCGCAAGTCCAAAGCCAGTCCAGCAGGCGGCGACAAATCCTCACGAAAAGAGCCGAAATAATCCATGCGCGCTCGGCGCTTGATCCCGTGGATTTTTTCTGCGGTTATTCACGGATGTCTCGCTTTCTTGCTCCTGACCGTCGGCGCATTGGTCTTGCATAGTTGGCGCAATCCAACGGAACCGATCCTCGGCGCCGAAGCGCTTTTTAATTTTGAAGCTGCACCAAGCGACTCTCCTGTCATTGCGCCCGCGATTCCAACGAAAGCAGCGCTTCCAGTCCGTGAGGATGTTGCGACCACGGCGATTGCGATCACGGGCGCGCAAGACGCATCGCACGAAATGGTTCGCTTGACCGAACAAAATCGCGATGCTTTAACAACGGCACTTGAGCGCCCATTGCGACCATTGACTGGTCCTCGAACGATCGTCACCGTTGCCGGACTTCGTCAGACATCCGCTCGCCGCATCGTCTTCATACTCGACGCTTCTGGATCAATGCTCGGCGCATATCCAACCGCGGTGCAGGAAGTGATCAACTCGATCTCTCGATTGAGCGAAGAACAACAGTTTGCAGTCGTTGCTTTTCAAGGCGGCGAAGCTTTTCTTGCGCAAGAGATGCCACTGCGGCGAGCAGGACCGACCTTTGGACAACAAGGAATCGAATCGCTCAAAAATTGGATGCTTGATGAAGTCACTCCCAGCCAAAACAGTGACGCTCGCAAGGCCATACGTGTTGCGCTCGCACTGCGTCCCGACACAATCGTCATCGTCAGCGCTGGCCTGCTTGGCGTCGTCGATAAACCTGCGGATCGGGACGCTCTCTTGGCAGATCTCGACGCTCTCAATCCTCGAGACGCGCGAACGGGTCGTCGAAAAGTGCAGATCGGTTGCATTCACCTGATGGAAGCAGAACCACTTGGCGCTCTTGAAGCGATTGCAAGAGAACACGGTGGTCCTGGCTCATACCGATTCGTGCGGCGATTGGCAGATCTTCGTGCAAGCGAAGAAACCGTTGCAACTGAACCCTCCGACGAAACGACCGAGCGACTCAGTCATGCGCTTGGTCTTTTGAAAGCTGGCGACATTGCAGCCGCGCGCACGCAACTGCTGCGGATCGGACTTGCGGAACCGCTCCACCGCTCTTCGCCAGTTGCGCTGGTGAGCGCCGCCGAAATCAGTTTGCTCAATGATCGCGACCCGCGCAACGCAGCGCGACTCGCTGATGCCGCCTTGCAAGGCGCACGCTCGTTCGGCCTTGATACCACCGCAGCACGTGCGGAAACCGTCTTACGTGCAGCCGATAAATCAAATTCCTCCTCCCACCAAGAATCCAAGATAAAAAAACCATGAACACACCGAGCAACTTCTCAACCACCGTCGACGCCGCCAAAATTTTCTTCGTTTCGTCCAGCACTCTTCCGGATGGCTCGACGCAAATTGAATGGTTGGGCAGCATGATGATTTGGGTCCTCATCGCAATGAGCGTTGTCAGCATCGGACTGATCACGGCAGCGCTCTTGGCTCATCGCCGCAAGATCATTATGCCTGCGGGAACGGCAGAAGCATTCCTGCGAGCAAGTTCGACTGGTTCGACCGCGGACGCCCGCTCAATTGCTGCGGCAAGCGGCAGCGACTTCGCCCGTATGGCAATTGCCGCTCTGGACACGCTTCCATTAGGGCGGTTAGCAGCGGTCGATGCGGCAGAGCAAACTGCAGAAGAATGCGCCGCGCGACGATTCCGTTCAATCGAGAGCCTCAACGTGCTTGCTCAAATCAGCCCAATGATCGGGCTCTTTGGAACTGTCTACGGAATGATTGTCGCATTTCAAACTGTCTCCGCATCTGGTGGACAAGCCGACCCCGCACTTCTTGCCGGCGGAATCGGCACCGCACTCGTCACCACTTTTTGGGGTTTGATCGTCGCAATTCCAGCATTGTTTGCGTATGCGACCATCCGAAATTGGATTGATGCGTTGATGTCGGAGGCGCTTGAAACCACCTTGCGTGGCACGGCACAAACCGTCGCACGAGGACCGAATCCGTGAGTTTTCTGCACACACGAGGAACTGCGCGCATCGATGCGAACATGACGCCACTGATCGACTTGGCTTTTTTGCTGATTGTCTTTTTTATTCTTGTTGCCCGCATGGGCGGCGAACAAGTTCCGCCAGTTGCTCTACCCAGTCCGCACCATGCCGCAACGAGTTCTGCAGGATCTCGTCCTCGATTGACTGTGAATGTCATGACGAGCGGCGAGGGAACAATTCTCTCACTCGGCGCGAAGAGATTTCCCGATGATGACGGAGGACGACGTGCGTTGGCAGATGCAATCGCTCAGCGAATACGTCAGGATTCAACTCTGCCCGTCGACATCCGTGCGGATCGCACGCTCCGATACGACAAAGTGGAACCAGCGCTGCGTGCGATCGCACAAGCTGCGTCGCAAGCGGGAACAGGTCGCGTGACAATCCGAGTCTGCGCACTCGACGAACAAACGGCGAAGCATGAATAGACGACGCGCCGCCGAAGGATTCACGCTGCGACTCGCGATGACGCCGATGATCGACGTGGTCTTTCTCTTGCTCGTTTTCTTCGTCTGCACGGTTCGCTTCGAGCGAAACGAAAAGGTCTATCAGCTCGATCTTCCAGCACGCGGCGCAACGGCAGATCCGTTGGCGTTGCAGGACGGTCCACTCCAAGTCATCGTCGGTCTGCGCGACGGCGATCGATGTTCGATCGAACTTCGTGCCGAAGGTGTTCACCGCACCGCCGAGAACTTCGACGCGCTCGCTGCGACCATGGAGCAACTGAGGCGTCGACCAGGTGTTGCCGATGGACTGTTTGAATCCTCACATCCCATTTTGGTGGTTCCTTCAGCGGGTTCGCAGTGGCAAGACGCCGTCGATGGCTTCAACGCCGCAGTTCGTGCGGGGTATGCCAACATCGGATTTGCAGAATCGAAATGAACAAGATCAAGCGATGAAGAACTTTGGAATCAACCTTTTTCTTTGTGCACTCTCGATCGCAAGCATCGCTGCGCAGGGCACCGTCGACCCGACCACATCATTGATTCGAGAAGAAGATTTCCTGCGCGGAATCGGAGACCTCGGACTTGCTCGTGCGCTCGATGATTTGGAACGCGCAGAACCAACATCCGCCGCAACAGATCCAGCAACCTCAAAGTTGCGAACAATCGCACGGTGGCGAATCATCTTGCGCAGCCCGGAAACAGAGTTACCCAATCGTGTGGCTGCGCTTGAAGAACTGCGTAAGGCACGACAAGAATTGATCGAATCTCGTCCCAATGATCCACGCACAATCCTGTGGCTGACAGATGCTGCGGAGGATGAATTCGTCCTTGCATTCTTCGGACTCGATGGCGGTCCAGAGGCTATCGCTGGATCTCCGCTGAAGGAGGTCGTGCCGCGCGCTGGCGCATCACTTGATCGCATCGCCCAATTGCTCGATCGAGCGAATGCTGTTGAAAAGGCGATGCCGCCAGCGGAAATTCCTGCTGGGTCACTCATGGCGCAGCGAATCGAAGAGGATGCGCATGGGCGGCGACCAATGCTCGTCGCTGCAGTGAAAGCGCTGCGACTTGCAATCGACCGATCGATTCACGATCCTGAAACACAGCGCTCGCGCCCAGCCGAAGCGGCGGCGGCATTCAAAGTGATCTCTCAGCTGCGTTCCGAAATTCCGCCGCGGTTGCGCGCCGAGGCTGATCTTGCGGAAGTTGCCGCAGCAGCGGTCGCCGTGCAATCTGACGACGCCCGATTTGGCGCGGCGCGCGTGATGTTCACAGGCGATCCGATGTTGACGACTCTCACACGAATTTTGACAGCGGATTGTTTGGTGAATGAACGCCACGGCGATGAGGCACTGAAACAACTGACTGCGCTCCTCGCCACGAAAGACATGCCAACCGCTCTGCGTTTGTTGACCGCCGACGCCATCGTGCGCACCCGCGTCTTCATGGGCAAGTCTCCCGCAACAGAGCCATCGCTCGACGCATGGATCATGACGCTTCGCAGCGCACAGCCAGCCGAGCGCGCTGGCGTTCGTCGAGCAGTGCTTGAAAGAATGGCCGGCGCACTTCGCGGCGCGCTCATCGAGGGTCCTTTGCCCCCGCTTGCATCGATTGC
The DNA here is from genome assembly GCA_903919715.1 of uncultured bacterium. Lineage (GTDB taxonomy): Bacteria > Planctomycetota > Phycisphaerae > Phycisphaerales > SM1A02 > F1-60-MAGs104. The sequence continues at coordinate 29,036 of CAIXJC010000062.1, forward strand.
AATTGCACGAGATCGACTGCTGAACAATCCGCTCTCTTCCGCAGATCTTGCAGCGCTGCGGCAATTCGCGGAACAACAGAATGACCGCGAGGCGCAGGCGGCGGCAATCGTCGTGCTTGCGGAGATCCACTCAAGCCAAGGCGATTGGCCATCCGCGGCCGATGATTACCGCCGATTTGCAGAATCTGCGCCACAAGAACCGATGGCGCTTGCCTCAATGCAGACGGCGCTCGATATCGAATTCGCCCTCGATCGTGCGAATCCAAATGGACGTGAAATCAATCTCGATCGAACCCTTGGGCTTGCGGTCAACCGATTTGCCGAACTTCCTTCGCGGCCCAATTCCCTTGCGCAGTGGTACGCACTCAAAGCACGAACGATGATCCAAGACTTTCTCTCCCGATCCGCTGCTCCTAGCAACGATGAGATCGCTGCGCTCACTCTCGCGGCGGCCCAGATTGAAGAGGCTGACCAAATCGCACGCCGCGCTGGATTCGATCCAGGACCGCGCGTGACGGCGACGGCATATGCCGCCAGAGTCGCAGCTGATTTTCTCTCACCAACAACTGCGCGAGCGACTCATGCGAATGAGATTCCAACCACTGACCAGTGGAGCCAGTGGACGATGTTTGATGCCCAGCGAATTCTGCGCCTTCGACTCGAACGTGCCGCTCGTCACGGAACGCCGCCACGTGCCGCGCTCGAACGGGAACTCGCTTCAGTGCCATCGACTTTCTTGGCAGAGACCAATCCACTTGCGATGACGAGCCTCCTTCAATTTCTTGGGCGACAACTCTCGATTGCCGCCGCAATGAAAAGTGCAGGAGATCCAGCTGCGCCAATTGCCGCTCAGCGCGCACTCGATGCCGCAGAGGCATGGGAATCACTCCATCCACCCGCAGAGTTGAATCCACAGTCGTCTGAGATGGCCGAATCATTCGCACGATTCGCCGCCGACGCTGCATTTCTCGCACGAAACTGGGAAGGCGCAATCGGGCGTTCGCAAGCGATCGCATCGCAATCGTGGGCGACCATTGATGACATCCGCCGCGCTTCCGAGGCGCTTTCCTTTGGAGAGATCGCTGCGAATCAAGCAGGAAATGCCGCCCTTCGCGATGCGCTTCGGACGCGTGCAATGACGAGCGCCCGCGAACTCGCTGCGCGCGCGACGCAAGGATCAAGTGACTGGTGGGCCGCTCAAGTCATGCAAATGCGAATCGCGCAGGCAGCAGGGCGTGGCGGCGAAAGTGTTCAAGCCCGAATCGCTCGCCTGCGAGCACTCGATCCGACGCTGGGCGGCGAACCATTCCATAGTGCGCTTGAGAAGATCGCGGCGATCCCCGTTCCAAGTGGATCGCTTTAATAGCCGATCTGACGCAACTCATTTCGCAGGATCGCTGCGAGTTCGTAGTTTTCAGTTCGAATCGCGTGCTGAAGTCGCAATTCAAGATCAACTCGCTGGCTCGATGGCAACTTCGGCACTAGTGCATCACGCATCGCACGAAGGAATGACGCCTCTGACGAATCTCCGTTCATTGTCCGCGCGGATGCTCCAGTGACAGCATGCAAATTCGCAAGTCCACGATCGATCGCCGCGAGCGCTCCCTGCGTGTCACGCATCCGAATACACATCGACGCATCTGCCCGTGTGCGCAACAACACTGTCGCGACACGAACCGCTTCGAATGAATCAAGATCAACTCCGCGCATCGCTTGGCGTCGCACAAGATGAATTGCATCCAAATTTCGATCGCAGTCGCGAAGGACTGCTGCGAAGTCCTCAAGCATCAGAAATGCTGCGGCCCTTTGGTGATAGAGATAGACCTCCTCCCGCAGCGCCTCGCACTGGGCGTGCGATATTTTTTCAGGTCGCTCCCCCCACCAATGCAGGAAGGATTCGACCCCCTCCGGACACCTCCCGTCGGGACGCCCGACGATCTCGAACTGCAAAATTCCAGCCTCCAAACGGATCTGAATGCGCCGAACATCGCCGATTCCGTCAACAAATCGCACTTGGGGCTGTCCAGGCAGGAATTCCCATCGGCCCAGGATCTGGGAAATGTCGTCGTCGGAATTGCCTTGGGGCCTGGTCACCGGACTCATAATAGAAAATCAAACCAAACATGTGCGATCACTTCTGGCATTTGGGTACCTTGCAACCCTACCATGAGAGGTTCGCATGGCAAAATCTGAAGTTCAAACAGAAATACAAATGTATGTGCGCGAGATCAGTCTCGTCGCTTTGTTAACTCCTGCTGAGGAGAAGGAACTTGGTTGGGAAATCATTAACAACAATGATGCTGCGGCGAAAGATCGAATGATCACCGCAAACCTTCGGCTCGTGATTGCGATCGCCAAGGGATACATGAACCGTGGAATTTCTTTGCCCGACTTAATCGAAGAGGGAAATGTCGGACTGATTCGCGCTGTCGAAGGATTTGATCCAGCGCAAGGTGCGCGTTTCTCAACCTACGCATCGTGGTGGATCAAACAGTCAATCAAGCGAACGCTGCTCAACGCAACACAGCCGATCCATATTCCTGCATACATGATCGAATTGATCAGCCGATGCAAGTCAGCATCGAAGATGCTCGAAGAAAAACTAGGGCATCCGCCGTCGATGAATGAATTGGCGAAGGAAATGCAAGTCCCGCTTGGAAAGTTGCAGATCATTAGACGAGCGCTTCGTGCGTACAACACTCCCAATCAAGTCGCAACGAATAACACCGATAGTGATGTTGCGGATTTTGGAGACATCTTTGAAGACACGACTTCGAAGAATCCGACGAAAGTCGTCGAGGAAAACGAACTCTTGCGCGTGATCATGGGGTTGCTCGACACGATCGATGCACGAGAAGCTGAAGTGTTGAGAATGCGATTCGGCCTTGATGGAACAGAACCACTCACGCTGAACGAAGTGGGACTGCGAGTTGGGTTGACCCGCGAGCGCGTGCGCCAAATTGAGGTCGAAACCCTCGATCGCCTTGGACGACAACTCGGCAGCAATCAATCTCTTGCCCTGCTCTTCCGATCGAGTTCCGATGACGGCGAAGGGGCATCGAATCCAACAACTGGAAGAAATGCACCGACGACGACTTCGCTGAACGAACTGCTGTCATCGAAGCATCAGAGCAAATACTCAAAGCCACTTGCGCCGAAGGCAGACCCTCGAAAAACCAAATAGGTTTTGATTGGTTTTGATAGGTTTTCGCAAAGCCCTGAAATCGTTGAAACGTGGTCCTCACAAAGAGGTCCTTCAAAGCAGCGCTCGCTCATCCCACAGCTCATCCCACAGCTCATCCCACAGCTCATCCCACAAGTGAATAGCTCAGGCCAAACGCCTCACGCCTTTGCGACTGCTCGCAAAAACGGAAGCGGTTCCACGACTGCACCAACAGCAGTACCGCGCAGATCAACTTCCAGATTTGTCCCAATGCCCGTCAGATTCGCATCGACGAATGCCATTGCGATTGGCCGATCGAATGTCGGTGAAAGGCAACCACTTGTCACTCGCCCCACGACCTTCCCACCCTGCCGTACTTCCATCCCCTGACGCGCGCTTCGCCGACCTTCCAACCCAAGTCCAACAAGTTTGCGCGGACATCCATCCTTCGCGATCTTTTCAAGCGCCGATTGCCCGATGAATCGTCCGATTCGCTCGTCATCAGCGCCCTTGTCGACCTTCACTGCGAATCCCAGTCCAGCCGAAAGTGGATCGGTCACTTCATCAATCTCATGGCCATACAGAGGCATGCCAGCCTCCATACGAAGCGTGTCACGTGCAGCGAGACCGATCGGTCGAATCGGGCTCTGGCCACTCTTCACGTCCTTCAAGAACATGCCCATCGCCGCTCGAGCCATGGTGGATCCCAGAATCACTTCGACTCCATCTTCACCGGTGTATCCCGTTCGGCTGACGATCAATTTCACAACGAGCAAATTCTTCTGAACAAAGCGGTAGCGCTTGAGCGTCGGGATCTCGCGCGAAAGGGCTCCGACGATCTCGATCGCTTTGGGACCTTGCAGTGCGATCATCGCTGTCGATTCTGTTTGATCCTCGAGTTTGAAAACCATGTCGCCCTTGACAGCGGCGAAGTGCGCAAGCAACTTCATGCGATTCGAAGCGTTGCACACCATCAGATATTCCGACTCATCGAAGCAATACACAATGACATCGTCAAGACATCCGCCGGCCTCGTTGCAGATAATTCCATAACGGCATTGACCAACCTGCATGCCAAAGATCTGGCGCGTGCACACCGTATCGAGAAATTTTCGCGCATGGCGACCACTGAATCGAAGCCGTCCCATGTGCGAGACGTCGAAGAATCCTGCGGCGGTACGGCAATGGCGATGCTCATCCATAATCGAGCTGTACAAGAGTGGCATCTCCCATCCGGCGAAGTCCACCATCTTGCCCCCGTGCTCAACATGAAAATCGTAAAAGGGTGTGCGCAGAAGATTCGTGCTCATAATTCAAAGGCTAGCGTAAGGCGATGCCTCGAGTGCGGGCGACGCAAGATGCGGTCGACGGGTACCCTCGACACGTCATGGTGGATTGGATTACAAGGTTGATTGATCGCTTGGCCCCACAGGCCATCGGTGCGATTCATTGGATGGCCTGTTGCCTTGCGATCACCATTTGTGCGAACGCTTTCGGCGCTGCAACTCGCAACCTCGACGACGAGGCGCTCACCGATCGACCCATCTCCGAAGTGGTCATCCAAGGGCTCAGCCGAGTCACAGAACAAGAGATACGAAACAACTTGCGAATCGCAACGGGGCAACCATTTGAAGCGCAAGCGGTCAAGGATGACGTCTCCACGTTGTACCGACTCGGGCATTTTGATTCGGTGACGGCCGATGCGGAACTTCTCGCCGACGGGACGGTTCGAATTCGATACATCCTCGTTGAGCAGCCGATCATTAAAGACATCCAAGTCGTAGGAAATAAGGTCGCATCCGACCAAGAACTGCGATCTGCAATTGGGCTCTATCCCGGCGGACCGCGCGACGACTTTCTGTTGGAACGTGCCGTCGAGAAGATCAAGAATCTGTATCGAGCCAAGGGCAATTACATGATCGAAGTCGAGGTCGACGAAACTCGACTTATCGATACTGGCATTCTCATCTTCCGAATCGTCGAAGGACCGCGCGTCCGAATTCGAGATATTGTTTTTTCAGGAAACGATCGATTCGCCACCAATCAACTGGGTGCGCAAATCAAGACGAAGCCGTGGGTCTTCATTTTTTCCACGGGAAATCTTGATCAAGACATGCTGATCGACGATGTCGCAGCACTGGATAAATTTTATAAGGAGCGAGGCTTCATTGACGTCCGCGTCGACAAACGCGTCGAGATTTCGGAAAGCGGCAAAGAGGCCAAAGTCGTCTTCGTCATCAGCGAAGGCCGGCAGTATCGCCTCCGATCAGTCGTGGTCGAGTCTGCCGATGGCCCATCGCGAGAAGCGACTCGAGTCATGCGATCCGAACAAGTGCTCGGGTTGATGGTGATTCGCCCAGGTGATTTTTATACTCAAGACAAAGTCGATGCGTCGACCAAAGCCGTCACTGAGGCTTATGACACGATGGGGTACATCGACGCGCGCGTTGATCAAACATGGATTCGACTTGGCGAGGAACCAGAAGTCGACATGATCGTGACGATTCGAGAATCCACTTCGGTGACAGCTGGGCTTGTCCGAATTCAAGGGAACTACATCACCAAGGACAATATCGTTCGTCGCCGAGTGCGCATTCAACCTGGGCGACCGCTCGATGGGCACGAAATCGAACTGGCGAAGAGAAGGCTTGAAGGATCGGGACTGTTTAATGCGGCGACCGTCACGCCGCAAGCGCCTGACCCCGCAAGTCCAGCGGTCCGAGATGTCTTGGTTGAAGTGAAAGAGAAAAATACCGGAAGCGTCAACTTCGGCGTTGGTGTTGGTAGTGATTCTGGATTCTTCGGAACTGTCTCGCTGAATCAACAGAATTTCGACATTGCCGATACGCCACAAACACTCGATGAATTCGTCAGCGGACGCGCCTTCCGTGGAGCAGGTCAAAGTTTTGCAATCGCCATCGCGCCTGGTATCGATGTCAGCAACTATTCGATCAGCTTTGGAGAACCCAATCTGCTCGAGTCCGATTACGGCTTTGGTTCGACGTTGCTGTATCGCAATCGTGTCTACAACACGTACACCGAAGAACGAGTCGCCACGACCTTCGGTCTCAATAGAACGTTTGGCGATATGTGGTCGGCTTCGGGACGAATGTCGTTTCAGTCTGTGACTCTGACGGAATTTGACGGGAGCACCCCAGTCGAGGTCTACGCCGACCGTGGACCAGCCTTCATTAATTCCGTCGGGATCACGGTTGCTCGAACGAATTTCGACAATCCAATGAGACCCAGTCGTGGCTCCCGCTTCGAAGCAGACATGTCGTACTTCGGTGCATTTGGCGGCCAATACACATTCCCAGTCGCAACCGCGTCGTACACCACTTTCTTCCCACTCAGCGAAGACTTCTTCGGACGCAAGAGCATTCTGCGCGTGAACACAAGTGCTGGATACATCTTCCAAAACGATGCGCCAGTTTCCGAACGGTTCTACTTAGGTGGTCGATCACTGCGAGGATTCCAATTTCGAGCGGTCAGTCCTCTCAGCGCGCGAGCGATTGGCTCTGATCCTCCAACTGATACGAGCGAGTATTGGACCACGACAACTGGAACTGCCGAAGGGCTCCCCAACGGAGACTCAGTCGGTGGATTATTCCGATTCTTTGCAGGCGCTCAATACGAGGTGCCCATCTTTGACAAATTCATCGCTGGCGTCGTGTTCACCGACACTGGAACTGTGACCGACACTCTGGAAATGAACCCGTACCGAGCATCGCTTGGTTGCGGACTGCGTCTCTATATACCGCAGCTCGGCCAGGCCCCTCTGGCATTCGATTTCGCCGTTCCGTATTTAAAATACGAGACAGACGAGACCGAAACTTTCAGTTTCACGGCCGAACTCCCCTTCTAGTCCAACCCTGCAAGTCCAAGGTACGGGCGTTCTGCCCTACACTGCGGTTCTTATGGAGAAGCGCATGCGTAACACGTCAATTTTCGTCGCAGTCCTCGTCGCCGCAACTTGTGTGGCTGGAAGCGCGGCATACACCGTCGTCAAAATGAGCGCACAGCCTTCGGCAGTCGCAAACGTCGACATTCGACGCATCTTGGACAAGATCCAACAGCGCGGCGAAATGGAAATCGAATTGACGCAGATGGGAAATCGATTCGAACAGGAACTCAAGACACGAAAAGAACAAATCGATGCGCGCGCCCGCGAATCCGATGCCATTACCGATCCAACTGAGCGGCAGGCGATGCGTGACGGTCTCGCACTCGAACAACTGCAATTGAAAGAGTGGGCGACAACCAAACAACAAGAAGCTGATCGGGAGCAGGCACTTCGATGGGAAGGGCTCTATCGAACGATCGTCGCCGAAGGTGAAAAACTCGCTCAAGCCGAGGGGTATCAATATGTCTTTGTGTATGACGGCACAGCGGAATTCCAGCGAGATCGGCGGAGCCAAATGTCGCTTTCACAGCAGGTCATCGATCAAATTTCCAGACGGCGAGTGTTGTATGCATCAAAGTCGGACGACCTGACTGAGAAGCTGATTCTTCGCATGAATAACGCCCGCGCGACGCCAACCGCACCTGCAATTACGCCAAGCGCTACGCCAGCAGTCACGCCGAGCCCAGCACCATAAACATTCCGAGCAATCAAAACTTTTCGAACATCTCTGGAGATTCCATGCGCATCAAACAATTTCTTCTTCCCGCATCAATTGTCATCGGAGCCCTGCTCATTGCGGCAGGATTCCCAACCTCACCCGCGGTCGTCGCGTCAGTCGATCTTGAAAAGGTCTATCGATCGCTCGATCAACTGAAGGCCTCCGAAGCGCGAGCAATCACATTGCGGGGTGATCTGGAAAAGCGACTCGCGGCCATGACGGACACCGTCCGAAGCATGCAGGAAGACCTTGAAAGTTTTCAAGCTGGAACGCCTGCGCACAACGAGGCAATGAGCAAGGCAATTTTGAAAGCTGGCGATTTAAGTGCCCTGCAAAATTTCGCGAAACTGAAGATGGAATCAGAGCAGGCCAATTCCGTCCGCGAGGCATATGCATCAATCCGCGGCACCTGCGCCAAGGTCTCGAAGGAACAGAAAATCGATTTCATTTTTATCGACGACACGGTTCCAGTCATCACCCCCACCAACTTGGAGGGAACGATGCAGCAGATCAACGGTCGAAGAATGCTTTATAGCAATCCAGCACTCGATATCACTGATGCGCTGATCGAGAGAATGAATTCGGACTTCCGAGCAGCGAATCCACAGTATGTAACCCCCGCCGTTCCAACTGCAACTCCAGCTGCGAAACCAGCTGTAGCTCCAACGACGACACCACCTGCGCCTACGCCCGCTGCACCTAGCAAGAGTTGACACATGAGATTGACCGCCCAAGAGATTGCGACAAAGATCGGCGGCGCACTCGATGGACCGGGTGCGCTCGTTGTCCGCGGCGTCGGCGATCTACGCGGTGCGAAGGAAGCCGACGCGACCTTTATTTCTGATGCGAACTATGCGCGACTCTGGATCGACTGCCCAGCGAAAGTCGCTCTCGTATCACGAGGCGTTGAAGTGCCAGGGCACGACTCCACGAAGCGCGCACTGATTCATGTCGATCAAGCCGAAGTCGCGATGATTTCGTTGCTCGAACACTTCGCTCCTGCTCCTGAAGTCCCGCCCAAAGGAATTCATTCCACTGCCGTGGTCGAAACTGCAGGTATTGAGCCAGACCAACTCTCCGTCGGTCCACTCGCTTGGATTGGAAAGAATTGCATCTTGGGCCGAAATGTTGTGATTCACGCAGGCGTTCGCATCTATCCCGGCGTCACGATCGGTGACGACGTGATCATTCATGCCAACGCCGTCATTCGCGAGCGATGCGTAATTGGACACCGAGTCATCGTGCATGCTGGCGCAGTGATCGGAACAGAAGGATTCGGCTATCGCCCATGCCCGAGTGGTAAAGGCCTTCTTCGGATCCCCCATCTTGGAAATGTTGTGCTGGAAGATGATGTTGAGGTCGGAAGTTGCACTTGCATTGATCGAGGCACATTCGGATCAACTCGATTAGGCGCTGGAACCAAGATCGATAATCATTGCCAAATCGGACACAACGTGCAGATTGGAAAGTCAACCGTGATGGCGGGCCTGAGCGGCATTGCAGGATCAAGCACGATCGGAGATTGGGTTCGAATCGGCGCTGGATCTGGAATCGCTGATCACCGTACTGTCGGTTCGGGAGCGCAACTTGCCGCACGAACAGCGTTGATGAATGATGTTCCCGCTGGTGAAATCTGGGGTGGAATGCCTGCTCGGGAGATCAAAGTTGAAATGCGGCATATTCTTGCCCTCCAAAAATTGTCTCCGCTGACTCGCGACATCATGCGACTGGTGGATGACGCGAAGAAGAACAAAGAAGCGGCGAAAGAATCAGTCAAAGCATCCGTTCAAGAATCAGCGAAACCATGACTTTCGGACCACCCAATATTGGCAATTTCACCGGAGGAATTCGCGGTCTCACCCAATCAAAGATCGCAGAGTCCATGACTCCAGAGAGTCACAGGCAGCACACGATTTCAACACCAACGATTGTCCGAGGGAAAGGACTCTTGCTTGGAGTCGATGCGGAAATCGAATTTTGTCCTGCACCTGCTGGAACAGGAATCGTCTTTGAACGAATCGATCTTGACCCTGCTGTCATGATTCCAGCACTCATCACCAATGCAGTGTCGCGCCCGAGACGGACGACGCTTCGTGTTGGTGATGCGACGATCGATACCGTCGAACATTGCTTGAGCGCGATCGTCGGTCTTGGCATCGACAACCTGCACATTCGCCTGCGCGGACCAGAAGTTCCAGCGGGCGACGGATCCGCCCTTCCGTTCTTCGAACCACTGAAGGCAGCGGGACGCGTGAGTCAAGATGCGCCAATACATATCCACCGAATCACAGAGCCGATTGTGATTGAGGAAGAAGATGCGCTGATCGCAGCGCTTCCGTCCGACGAGCCTGGTTTTCGCGTCACCTACGAACTGGATTATTCCAGTGTTTCATCACAAATAGGTCGGCAAAATCGAAATTTCGATTTCGCCCGCGATAACTACGAAACAGAAATTGCGCCTTCGCGAACATTCAGTTTGCGCTCCGAAGCGGAAGCATTATGGGCAGCGGGAATGTGCCGACACCTCACACCACGAGATGCCCTAGTCATCGGTGACGATGGACCAATCGAAAACGCTTTCCGCTTCGCTGACGAATGCGTCCGCCATAAAGTGCTTGACGTCATCGGCGACCTTGCATTGGCTGGCGTGAGACTGCAAGGGAAAGTCATTGCGCAACGTTCTGGCCATGATCTCAATCGACGACTCGCTCGACGACTGTATGAACAAGTCCGTGCGACGGCTCGCACGGAACTCGCTGGATCTGGCCGCGTGCTTGATGCGCGTGCGATTGCACGCATCATGCCCCATCGATACCCGATGCTCTTGATCGACCGCGTCGTGGAGATTGACGGCAACCGCCGAGCGGTCGGCATTAAGAATGTCACGATCAATGAACCCTTCTTTCCAGGCCATTATCCTGGTACTCCCATCATGCCTGGGGTCCTCATTGTCGAGGCGATGGCTCAATTAGGCGGGTTATTGCTCTCCCAAACTCTTGAACACACAGGAAAAGTTGCTGTATTACTCTCGCTTGATAAGGTAAAGTTGCGAAAGGCAGTTACGCCAGGAGATCAGTTGATTCTCGAGGCGGAAACCTTGCGTGCGAGCGCTCGAAGTGCCGCAGTTCAGTGCCGAGCATGGGTCCAAGGCAAACTTGCCGCAGAGGCCCAGATTCGATTCATGATGGTTGATGCGGAGTTCGAATGATGTCAAAGATCCACCCAACTGCAATCATTGATTCTTCCGCCGAGATCGCCAAGTCGGCGACCATCGGCCCCTATTGCACGATCGGACCGCGTGTTCACATCGGTGAAGACTGCGTGCTTCGAAGCCACTGTCACGTGACAGCCTTAACACGCATGGGGCGTGGAAACGAAGTTCATCCATTTGCATTAGTGGGTGGTGATCCACAAGACCTCAAGTTTCACGGCGAACCAACTTGGTTAGAGATGGGCGATTTCAACATGATTCGCGAACATGCGACGATTCATCGTGGCACCGGAAACGGTGGCGGAATCACTCGTATTGGTTCGCACAATCTTGTGATGGGCAATGTCCACATCGCGCACGACTGCATCATTGGCAATCACTGCATCTTTGCAAACAACGCCATGCTCGCAGGACATGTCCATGTGGATGATTACGCCAACATTGGTGGTGGTGCGGGACTGCATCACTTTGTAAAAGTTGGATACTGCGGATTTGTCGGTGGCATGGCGCGCGTCTCGAAGGACGTCCCCCCATTCATGCTCGCAGAAGGAAGCCCGGCTGCTATTCGTGGGTACAACCACGTTGCAATGAGTCGAATCGGGATGGATGAAATGGAACTCGAAGCGGTCAAAGAGGCGTACAAGAAGATTTATCGCATCCGCGGCGGCGCTGGAGTAACAAAAATTGCCTCGCTTCTCCGCGATTATCCAACTTCCAAGGCCCTTCGCCGAATTGCCGAGAGCATCCGCGCAGTCAATGAGGGGCTCAATGGTCGTTCCCTCGAAGTGAAACGGACCGACGACAAGCGTGCCGTCCGAGTCGTCCGTGGGTAACCTTGCAAGCCAATGACTAGCCCTGCCAAAGCCGCTCGAATCGATGACCTGATGCAGAAGGCGCAGGCGGCTCTGAAGTCTGCGCGTTGGTTTGAATCGGAACGGCTCGCACAACGCGCGCTCGAACTCTCTCATCAAGTTGGTGACTTTGGACGAATGAGCCGAATCATTATGCCGCTCCAAGAGTCTCGGCGCCAACGAATGCAGATGGCAATGGAATCAACTCAGGTGAAATGGATCGAAGGCGAAATCGGCGAAGATCATCGCGTCGGACCAGGTCTGCACATGATGCAACCGCCGCTCGTTGGAGCAGATGCTCGCCGCGTTCGGCTCACTGCGATGCGAAGAGAAGTGCCAGCGCTCGTCCTTTGTCGCGAGCCGACGACACAGTTGGGCAAAGTGCCGATCGTTGCAATTGGTCTGATGACCATACGTGCGCGTATCGATGCGCCAGAAAAGCCAGCCAAGCCGACGAAGACGTGGTTTCTGCAAGCTCTCGAGCAATTAGGAGATGCTGCGATCGAGATGATCGATACTGGGATGGATGCGGTCCGCCAAGTCGACGTTGCAGTTTCTCTTCTTGATTCACTTCCAGATCACGAAGGTTTGCACACAACTCTCGTCCAACTCTGCCTGAAAGCAGAAGTGGAAATGCGCGACATCGTCGACGCAGACATTGCCAAGAAACTAGCCGCGAAAGCGCGAGAGAAAGCCAGGGGCTGAGACTGTGGCGACTGGCGCCACTCATGTTGCTGTCTGCGCTGGAATACCAGCCATCAGCGCATCACTCCATCACCGAATTCGATTTCCAGTCGGCGATCCTGCTGCGCTGATCACCGTTCAAAGCGCCGCAGGCAGTGCGCCGCGCCGAGTCTTGATTCTGCGCGATATCGAAATGGACCGTGCTCGCAAGCATGCGCGCGCCGATGAGTTCCACTCCCCTGCTGACTTCACGCCAGCATCGGGACTTTCGGGCGACCGAGAAACTGCCACCGCTCAATCTGTCGCTGAATTCGTTCGACAAACAGGGATCAAGAGCGTCTCGATCGATCGATCGACTCCTGCAATCTATTGGCATCAACTTGTGGCCGCTGGACTCAATGTCACGTGCGATCCAGACGATGGCGTGTCCGTCAGACGCAGCAAGGATGACCAAGAAATTGCGTGGCTACGTCAATGCCAACAGGACACGGAAGCCGCAGTGCGCATGGCGTGCGAAACGATTGCGGCTGCGCCAGTCCGCGAGGACGGCGTGTTGCTCGGCGGAGGTAAGCCTCTCACAAGTCAGCGAATTCGTGAAGCCGTCGATGTGTTCTTACTGCGCCGCGGATATCTCAATCCTGAAGCGATCATCGCATGTGGAATGATGGGAAGCGATTGCCATGAACATGGCAGCGGAGAACTTCGAACATGCGAGCCGATCATCGTCGATATTTTTCCGCGCAGTCGAAAGACTCTTTATAACGGCGATTGCACTCGAACCGTGGTGCATGGGGCACCGCCGCGCGACGTGGTCGAGATGCACGCAGCAGTCGTTGCTGCGAAACGCGCTGCAATTGCGGCAATTCGCCCTGGTGTGACTGGCGAAGAAGTTCACGCGGCGACTTCGCGCGTGATTCGTGATGCTGGATTCGCCATGGGAATGCCATCAAGTGAAGAGACTTGGGCGCAGGCAAGAATGACGCACGGCACAGGACATGGAGTGGGGCTTGAAGTGCACGAACCTCCGCTGCTTGCGAAGAAGGGACCACCACTCGTCATCGGGGATGTTGTGACTGTGGAACCGGGCCTGTATCAACCAGGACTTGGAGGCGTGCGCGTCGAAGACATGCTTGTTGTAACGGCCAGTGGATGCGAGAACTTGGGGACATTGCCTGAGGGACTCGACTGGCGAACGAAGTCGTAAGAGCCGAGCGCGACGGAACGATCGGGGTTCGCGCTAGAGCATTTTATTGGCCGCCGATTCCGACGTGCTTCATAGTGCGAAAGAACTTCATCCACGCTTTGTGTTTCGCCAACCGTGCGCAAAAGCAGCGTGTTCTTGGTGTCCGGCAGCAGCTGTGGAATGGAATGCTTGGTGTAAAACGCGCGAATGTTCTTCAAGCCCCGCGGGCTGGTCATTGTTGGCAGATGATGGACATGCCCACCCTCAATTATGTTGGACATCGTGCCAACCCACGCTCTGGGTTTCCAACTCAGTGCGTGCGTGCAGTTCCCAAACATCCAACCAACTTCGACTGTGTGGGCGTCAGCGTTGCGTTTGCTGCGTCAATGCGCTGTGGTTTTTGTTCGGCATTATGAAACCACGTTCACCGATGCATCGTGCAAGCCGCTGGAAAGTTCTCCCGGGCGAGTTCCGCAGGCGACCGACTGGACTTGAAATCGAACGGCAAACAATCACTCCGTGTCGGTCGCCGAGGACTGTCTGAGCCCCGGGAGGACTTACCAGCGGCTGTTCTCGCTTGCTCTGGATAACTCAGCGCTTGCTCTCGACGGCGCACCAACCACTCACGCTCTTGTCAGCTTGCGATATTTCACGCGGCCTGGCGCGGTGTTTTCGCCAAGTCGTCGGACGCGATCTTCTTCATACTCCGAAAAGTTTCCATTGAAGAAGAACGTCTGACTATCACCTTCGAATGCAAGAATGTGCGTCGCGACGCGGTCAAGGAACCATCGATCATGGCTGACAATCACTGCAGTCCCACCAAAGTTTTCGATCGCTTCTTCAAGCGCACGCATCGTGTTCACATCGAGATCGTTGGTCGGTTCGTCAAAGAGAATCACATTGTTCCCTTGATGCAGCATGCGCGCGAGATGCACGCGGTTGCGCTCACCACCCGAAAGATTTCCGCACAACTTCTGCTGTTCAGTTCCAGTGAAACCAAATCGTGCGACATACGCACGGCTATTGACCTTGACTGGTCCAAGTTGGATTTCTTCTTGACCATCTGAGATCGCTTGCCAGATGCTGTCGGTTGGCGACATTGCATCTCGAAGCTGTTCGATGTAACCCAACTTCACGGTTTCTCCAACGACAAATTCTCCGCCGTCAACTTTCTCGCTGCCGAGAATCATCTTGAACAGTGTCGTCTTGCCCGCTCCGTTTGGACCAATCACGCCGACAATCGCGCCAGCTGGAATCTCAAACGATGAGCGATCAAGCAGCAGCCGATCTCCGAATGATTTCGTGACATCCTTGGCGTGAATGACAACATTTCCAAGGCGCGGACCAGGTGGAATAAAAATTTCAATCTCTGCCGCCTTCGCACGCGATTGATCATCAGTGAGCATCCGCTCATAATTTGAAACGCGCGCCTTGCTCTTCGCTTGGCGTCCCTTGGGATTCTGGCGAATCCAATCGAGTTCTCGTGCAAGCGACTTCTGGCGCATACTTGCCTGCTTTTCTTCGACCGCCATCCGCTTGTGCTTTTGTTCCAGCCAGTCGGTGTAATTGCCTTTGTATGGAATGCCCATACCGCGATCGAGTTCGAGAATCCATCCTGCAACGTTGTCGAGAAAGTATCGATCATGCGTGACGGCGATGACGGTGCCGGGGTAACGCGCAAGGTGTTGCTCCAACCATGCAACGCTTTCCGCATCCAAATGGTTTGTCGGTTCGTCGAGCAACAGAATGTCGGGGTGCTGCATCAACAATCGAGTCAACGCAACGCGTCGTCGTTCTCCTCCAGAGACTTTGTCCAGCGTCTGATCGGACGGCGGACAGCGCAATGCTTCCATCGCCATCTCGATCTGATTATCAATCGTCCACGCATCGAATGTGTCCAATTTCTCTTGGACTTTCGCCTGCTTTTCCATCAACTTGTCCATCTCCTCGCTCGACATTTCTTCGCCAAACTTTGCGTTGATCTCATCAAACTCCGCGAGCAAGTCATAGATCCCTTGCGCACCTTCACGCACAACTTCCAACACGGTGCGCTTCTCGTTTGCAAGTGGCTCTTGCTCAAGAAAGCCCGTCGTGAATCCTTGGGTCCGTTCGATCTTGCCATCGAATTCTTTATCTACTCCAGCCATGATTCGAAGGAGCGTGGACTTTCCGCTGCCATTCAATCCCAGGACGCCGATTTTTGCGCCGTAGTAATACGAGAGCGAAATGTCTTTAAGAATTTCTTTGCGGTTGATCGTCTTGGTGATGTTCAACATTGAACAGATCACGCGGACAGATTCGACAGATCCTTTATTTGACGGTTGGGCCATAGCAAAGCAAGTCTATCGGGGCGGGGCTCAAAATCCTTACCGAGCCTGCTCCCTGCAACGTCACTTTCAACCAAGCAGAGGAATATCAATGGTCATCGTCGATGGCACTGGCGGATATGCGGTCTCTGCACGAAAATGACGGAACAATTTGCGATCCCATCCGCCACGCGCAAGAGTCGAATCGTGAAGCTCCTCCATCCGACCAAAACCCTCATAACCGACCGCACGCTTCCCATGCTTGACTTCCTTAATCTCATAATCGATCGGGATTCGGTCGCGGTTCTGATGGGAAAACTGACCGCGCCAACCGTCCAGAACGCTGAACATCGAACCTGTTGGCAGAACATCTCCAACGACCAAATCGCGGTGCAAGAGCACATCAAACACGATTCTCTCGCAGGGAGTCTGAATCTTCATCATCAAGGATGCAAATTCATTTTCGGGAGTGCGATGCATCGGAATTGTTCCTCGACAGACGGCACCATGAAAGAGCGTAAATCCACACTCAACTCCAACGGAGCCGATAGGCAACTCAACAACTCGAGGAACTCGCTCCCGCTTCGGCGCTTCAAATGTTGGAACACCATCAGAACAGAAACGCTTCAAGAGAAATGGCGCACCAGGACCACGGTCAGCGAGATCAATCGGTTCAAATCGAACATCCATCGGACCTGATGCCAAATCGTCAACGCAGAATGGAACTTCGAGATACCAAGGAGCATCCGCACGCAAGCGTTCGACATCGACAAATCCGCGCACCGTCGCCATTTCGATATTGCGGCCATCTGATGCTGGATGAATGACATCAAGGCGAATCAGCGACTTCGCACGAATGCCCCAGACATAACTCCCGCTTGTGAAGTGATTCTTGCGATGCTCAAGTCCAACCCGCGGATCGCCAATTCGAGCGAGACCAGCAGCGAGCAATTCAAATCCGCGTGCGTCTCCACCCCATGCCAATCCAGCATCTTTGACTTTGGCGAACGACTGCCTTGCGGCAGCTACCAATGCCTTGGCTGTTCCAATTTTTTCCGCTGCATCGCAGAAAATATCCCACCCCGACTGACCAGGGAGGTACCGGACACATTCAAACGGGTCATTCGCCTTTGAAATTCGAGTGATCTTCCAAGCGAGCTTCAGATCGACGCTCAACTTTGAAACAAGGTCGATTCCGCGGAAATTTGCCGCTCCAAACTGCGCTTTCAGAATATTCCGAACGTTTTCCCGAAGCGACTCGAGAGCGAGACGAACGGCTTCGGAACTTTTGCTGGAACTGGTGTCGATCTTTGGCATGTCGAGCCGAGTTTAACCACACAAAGCCCTACACGAGAAATATGCCAGAAATTAGCGAATTCTTTGACAAAGGCCCATGCCACCATATTCTGGAATACATCCCGCAATATCCCTTACTAAATCTATACAGAAAGATTACAGGCTTCAAAATGAAAAACACTCTTCGCACACAGTCGATTTTTACAGTTGGCTTCGCTGCCATTGCTTTGGCTT
The DNA here is from genome assembly GCA_903919715.1 of uncultured bacterium. Classification (GTDB taxonomy): domain Bacteria; phylum Planctomycetota; class Phycisphaerae; order Phycisphaerales; family SM1A02; genus F1-60-MAGs104. The sequence continues at coordinate 46,586 of CAIXJC010000062.1, forward strand.
CCGCTGCGAATGCGCAAGCGACGTGGGAAAACATTGCTACCGCTGGTGGCCTCGGTGGGTCGTATCCACCTGCAAATTTGAACATTCCTGATGTCCCGGCTGATGCGGTGTTTGTACCAAATAGTTTCAATAATCCACTCATCGGACCAACGGGCAATGTCACGTTCCGTGCCCAACTTGCTGGCACAGGCATCCATACAACTGCCCCAAACAACTCGCACATTGAGCTCACCGGCAGTTCGGGCGCCACACTTACGCAGGTCGCTCGCGCTGGATATGCGCTTCCGAGCGGTCTTGCCCCGGGTCTCATCTGCAATTCCACCACGGGCGTCAACGGTCTCGCATCGACTCAGTTTGAGTCTGGCAACGGCGGCATCCTGATCACCGGCAACCTCAACGGCACGGGCGTCACCGCCACCACGAGCCCCTTCTGGATGTGGCGCGATCCGACGGGCACAAACAATTACATTCTTTACCGCGGAGGTGATGCGTATCCAGGCGCTGCTGGCGTCACCATGACAGCCTCGGTTGGCTCCCCGCAGTACGTGAACAACGATGGCGCTGCGTTGGTGTACGCAACTCTCGCTGGTACGGGCGTCATCACGACCGCTGGCGTCACGGCGAACAACGGCGCAGATGTCTGGATGGGACCTTCGGGCAAGACGGTCCTCTTCCGTAAGGGTGACCCATGCCCAGGATTCACCGATGGGACGGTGTTACAGCCAGATAGCTACAGCATTTGGGTCAACGGCAGCAACGCCGCGATCTACGGCACGCTCTTCGGCGGAACCGTCACTACCTCGGACAACGCCGTCGAGTTGACCAACGCGTGGGGTAACGGTCTCGAGGTTTGGGGGCGCAAGGGGGGCCCAATCGCAGGCTTCCCAGGTCTGACCTTTACAAACATGGCTTATCCCACCTCATCTCCGTTCAGTATGGTGCAACACGCGCTCATGGCGGACGGGACGATCGTGTTCCGTACAGAGTTGGGCGGCGCAGGGGCGACTACGCTCAACAACAGTGCAACCATGACCGTGAAAAACGGCGTCTTCACAATGCTGATGCGTAAGGGCGATTCTGTCCCTGGCGTTTCGGGACTCGTGTTTCAGTCGGTCGGTAGTAGTTCAGTAATGAACAACAACGGCGCTTACGCTTATGAAGGAATCCTGATGAATGCCGACGGCACCTCCGTCACGGATCCTGCAGTCTCAGCGAGTTTCATGGGTCTTCGCAACGCGGACGGAACTATTTTGGTCCTCGCTAAGCAATTTGACGCAGTCCCAGGAGTTGCTGGCGCGACCTTTGGACCAATCAGTGGCAGTTCGTCGGTCTGCATCAGCGACTCTGGAGTCGTGGTGTTTGCCAACAACTTCATCGTGGGCGGGATCCCCTACTCTGGGGTGGCGATCCTTGCTTGGGATGCAGTGAACGGTCTCCGAACGATTGCAAAGACTGGCGACACCAACTTCACTGGAACGGCGTGCAATACCCTCACCATGATTGGCGGAACAGGCGTCAGCGGCGCATCGACCAACACTGGGATCAATGCGAGCGGTCAGTTGGTTCTTAAGGCCGGCGACTCCGTCAATTCCATCTACACCATCGCCCGAATCAATCTTGCGCCAGTCGTAGCATGCACTGCTGACATCAACGGCGATCATCAAGTTGACGGATCGGATTTGGCTGTGGTCTTGAGTCAGTGGGGAACCGCTGGATCGGGCGACATCAATCACGACGGAAATGTCGATGGACAAGATCTCGCGACGTTGCTCGGTGCCTGGGGCACGTGCCCATAAGATTCTTTCATGAAAACCAACCCGTGGGCGGAGATATTCCGTCCACGGGTTCTTTCGTATAAATCAGTTCCAACCGCTTTGAGAAACAACATGAACACATCACTTCCGCGACGACTTGCACTTGCCGCCCTCTTCGCTTCATGCGGGATTTATTCTTCCGCATCTGCGGGCGAACTCTTTCTGCTGGGTCTCGTGAACCAGTCGTGGGCTGAAGATTCCAGCAACGACGGACGAGTCGTCGTGGGAACAGACCCGCAGGGGTATTGGTACTGGACACGAGAAACAGGAGTTGTTCGAGTTCCAAACACAATTCCGCCTGGAAATGGAGCAGGTGGACAAGCTCGAGTCACTGCTGATGGAACGCGGATGACGTGCTCGACAATCAATCCAGCCACGGCGAAATCCGAGGCGACGATTTTTCACATCGACAAAACCCAGTATCAACTGCTGGGAAGCTTTGGATTCAACTGCGATATCGAGCGAAGTGGTGGTTGGGGAATGACCCCCGATGGAAACCATGTCGTTGGTCTGGCATGGAACAGCGGTTGTAGCGCCAACGGATTTGAGTGGAACTCCGCAACAAATGCGCTCACGACTCTTGGATCAATTTATTTTTACAAGCCCACACGAGCGAACGCTGTCAGCGACAATGCCAATGTGATTGCTGGCTGGTCTGACGATTACAACGGGTGGCGTCAAGGCGCTGTGTGGAACAAGAATGCTACGGGAACGTATCTCGTAACCGTGCTCTCTGCGACTCCCGCTGGCTCGACGACACCGCTCAAGATGTCTGAAGCTGGTGCAGTCAGCGGAAATGGTCAATGGGTTTATGGAATTGGCCGAACTGGCTTCTATGGGGGAGCCGCGTGGCGGTGGAGTGCTGCGACGGGAGTTCAAGCGATCACGCCTGCGCCGGTAACGGACATCGGATATGTCGTTGCCGCGAATAACGATGGAAGCAAAGTCCTGACGTTTTATGGAGCGATGGGAGGCTCCGGCTCCTTTCTCTGGTCTACCGAGCGTGGCTATGTGTCACTCGCAACTATTGCGCAGGAAGCTGGCGTCGTGATTCCGGGTGGTTGGACACTCAACCTTCCACTTGGAATGTCTGAGGACGCACTAACGATTGTTGGGACTGCATTTGGACCAAACGGGACGTCGCCATTTGTTCTCGATCTGCGACCGACTGTTCCGCCGTGTACTGCAGACATCAATGGCGACGGGAATGTCGATGGCAACGACCTTGCCACCGTATTGTCGGGTTGGGGCGACTGCGTCTTTGGTGGACAATGCCCTGCCGATCTGAATAGCGACGGAGTTGTCGACGGAAATGATCTCGCAACCGTGTTGTCCGGCTGGGGAACGTGTCCGTAAGAGTTCGTTTTATCCCGCAAACTTGCGCCAGATCCAAGAACCAACAAAGATCAACGTGGCGACAAAGACGATTGTTGCCCCTGGCGGCAACGACCAGAAATAGGACGCATAGAGACCGCCCACGATCGACATCCATGAGACGATGACGGAGAGAACCATCATTGGAATCAGCCTCCGCGCGAACAACGCCGAGGTTGCTGCGGGTGTGATGAGCAGTGCGCTTGTGAGAATCACACCGACGACTTGCACACCCGAGACCACTGCCAACGCAATCAACAGCAGAATTGCCAGTCGCAATCGCGCAGATCCAATGCCGATTAAGTCTGCATAATTTGAGTCGTACGAACTGAGTTCGAATTCTTTGTGCAGGAGTACAAGCGCAACAACGATCGCACATCCTGCGACGACCATAAACCAGAAATCGCCGGGCGCAACTGCCAAGATGTTTCCAAAGAGCAGATGCGAAAGATCGCGCCACGATCCGCCGAAACTTGTCAGGATCACGCCGAGTGCGAACATTCCTGTAAATGCCACACCAATCGCCGCATCTTCACGCACGCCACGTCGGCGCGAGCCACCTGCAGACAAGATGCTGATGCCGATCGCTGTCGCGAGATTGCTGGCAATCGCGCCAAATGCGAGACTCCATCCATACATCTGCGCGAGGACTAATCCTGGAAGCGTGGTGTGAGACATCGCTTCGCCGGCGAATGCCATTCGCCGAAAGACGACGTAGACGCCAAGAAGCGCACATGAAAGTCCAGTGATCAATCCAGCGAAAAGGCCATCGCGCATAAAGCCCATGGACCACGGTTCAAGAATCCACGCCATGCGCCACCTCCCGCATTGCGCCGTGTTCCAGTGAAAGAACTCCGTCAAATGGCTGATCGTGGATGCCGACATCGTGCGTTGAAACGATCATCGATTTTCCTTGACGCTGCAATCGATCAAGGAGTTGAGCGACAAGAATGCGCGAGGCTGAATCGACCGCGTTGAGCGGTTCATCAAGAAGAAGAAGGTCTGATCCTTGCGCAACGGCACGCGCGAGGAGAACTCGTTGTTGTTGCCCGCCCGAAAGTTCGCCGATCGCCTTCAGCGCGATGTTTGAAAGATCGAGCTGCGCAAGTGTCTCCTGCACAACCGAATGATCGCTTGCATCAGGACTGGTCAACCAACCGCAATGAACATAGCGCCCTGCCATAACGAACCTCGAAACAGTTACAGGAAATCTCCAATTGATTTCATCGCGCTGTGGCAGATAGGAAGTGCGGTGATGACACGCACGCACCTTCAGCCCAAAGACAGAAATGGTGCCCGACTTGATCGGCAGCAGACCCGCGATCGTTTTCAAGAGTGTGCTCTTTCCAGATCCGTTTGCACCGACGAGCGCAAGTCGCGAACCAACAGGCAACGTGAAGTTGACGCCACAGAGCACGGGAGTCTGCACGCCGGGATACCCGACGGAGACATCCGTCACACGCAGTGCCGGAGCCATCGGATCGGGGGCGTGGAGGTGGCGACCACCATAAGCGAGCCACTCGTATTTCACTCGTGAAGCGCCTCGACGATCATGTTGACATTGGACCGCATCGTTTCAAGATACGCCTTTCCGTGTTCAGCGTTGGGAGAGTGCAGGAGCGAATCTAAACGCAGAGTCTCAACGAGCCGCACGTTCGCTTCGCGTGCAACCGTGGCAGCGATGCGTGAAGGATGAGCTGCGTCACCGAAGACGACAGGGCTCTTGGTTTCTCGCAGCGCATTCACCATCTTGACGAGCTGCGACGGAGCCACATCGGAGCCGTCCGCCGTCATTTCGATACCAACAACTCGAAGTCCATAACGATCGCCAAATGACCGCAGGCCATCGTGCGTCGTCACGAGCAGACGCTTCGATTCTGGAATGCGCAGAACTTGCGATTTGATCCACTCGTCCAGTTTGACCAATTGCGCGTCAAGTTCGAGACTGCGTGAGCGAAACGTTTCTGCGCAAGTCGGACGAACCGCAACGAGCACCGCACAAATTCGCTCATTGAGGACCCGAACCTTTGACGGATCATGCCAAATATGCGGATCGACACCGGCGTGGTCGGCGTGAGCGTCGTGGTCGGCGTGAGCGTCGTGGTCGGCCACTGCGGCATCGCTCCCCTTTCCCAGTCCTTCGGCAACAACCAAGAGCGGCGCCTTTGATCCTGTCGAGCGATGAAGTTTGCCCATCGCTCGATCAAGTCCAAGTCCGAATTCGATCACCAGATCCGCAGATTCAATTTTCTTCGCATCCGCTGGCGTCGGTTCATAGTGATGCGGATCTCCACCAGCTTGCCCTAGGACGAAGAGATCGACGTCTGGACCTGCGATAGCACGCACCAAGTCAGCAACAACATCATTCCCCGCGACAACTTTGATTGGCGGCAAAGTTTGTGGCGCAGTTGGCGCAATGGCAGACTGTGTCGGAACGAACCCAAGTATGAGTAGTGCGCAAAAAATCATTGGTGATGAATGATGATATGAAGATCAGACATCGATGACTTCGCCGCTCGACAACAACACAATCGAAGTCGAAATGATCTTCGGATCAACGTTGTATTCCGCAGCCACGGCTTCGCGATATGCGTGAAGTTGCGGGCGGTGGTGATCGGCACGAGATGTAGACCAGTTTGGGTCGCCTTCGACGAGCGGACGATCGGTCTTGAAATCCACGATCTCGATACGCGTCCACGCACGAGGCTTTCCGTGCAAGACAATTCGGTCGATCGCGCCCTGTCGCAATCCACCACCTTCGTTGAAGTGCAAGAACTGACGCTCTCGCACCGCAATGGCCGAATCCTTCGGCCGCGAAAGAGACGCTGCGATCTTGCCAGCACGCAACTGCTTGACGACATGAGCAACTGCGGCTTGAATCTTTTCTGCGGTGAAAAACGGAGCGAGTGCTGTTGCGCGTGCGACAAGAGTTGGTTCATCGGGATGCCACTCGTCGATCCATTCGACGCTCTCGCAGACTGCGTGGGCAATGCTGCCATACGCCATTGCGTTGCGACTGGATAACGGATCCACGGCGTCGACCTTCATTTCATCTTCTCGCGTGGCAACCTCGCTGAGTGCAGAGGCACTACGCGCAACCCGAGTCTGCACGCGTGGCGACTTCGGTCGAGCGGGCATCGGCGGCGCAATCAAGTTTGCTGTTTCGTTTGACTCTCCAGCCTTCGCGGAATCCGTCATACCCGCCGCTGCTGCATCAATCCAAGATTCATCATCATCCAACTTCGACTTTAAATCTGAAGGTGACATTACAAAGCGGAGAATTCCGCCGTGGCTTCGAGTGATCGTCGGCGGATCATCGCTACTTGAAGCATTGTCGACAAATACCCAGAGCCCTCGCTTCGCGCGCGTAACTGCAACATAGAGAGAACTGAGAAATTCTTGATACGCAAATTGGTCAGCAGAGTCGATCACTTCCTGCACACCTGGCATCGCAAGGCCAGCTGAAATTTTTGGTGCGATGCGATCGAAATCAGGACCGCGATATTCACCACCACGCCCCACAGCCATGGAATAACGCGGAGTCGTGGTCTTGCTCTGCGCCACATAGAGAACGATGTCCCATTCTAATCCCTTTGCCTGATGAATATTGATCGCATGAATGGATTGGCTGGGAACATCCTGCATCTTCACTGCGTCGAGAAGTGCGATCAAATCGTCAAGGGTCCCGCCGCCTTCTTCTGCGCTGCCAATCTCTGAAATCAATTGTGTGACTCGCCGTCGATCGCCATCATCCAGCGGAGTGCCACCGGCCAATCGATCGAGCTTTGAAACCCACGCGCAGATCGTTGCCGCGACCGAATCCGCTGCGAACGCAAGGCGAAGTTTCTGCGCTGCATCGAAGCGCGGATTCGACTGACGTGCGAGCGACCAATCTGTTGGAAGTTGCACACCCCAAACTTGTGCAAGCGGTGATTGCAGGACGCTCAACAAACTGACGAGATCATCAGGATGAGCTGCGAAGCGAATCGCATCAATCAATGCAACAACTGCAGGCGAAGCTGACAATTCCCCACCCGCCAAGAGCGCACATGGAGGCGCATCGGGCTGATTGCGAATCGCTTGTGCGATCAAACCAACATCTTTGTTTCGAGGCGCAATCACAGCGATTTTCAATCGGCCGCCAGAGCGCCGCCAAAGTTCCGAAGCCTTTGCAGCCGCGGCAGCGAGATGAAGACCCTTCTCGGTCTCGACGAATCGAACGCAACCACTCAGCGTGGCGTTCTTTGGCGCAGCAATGTGATCAGCATATTTGTCCATCCACCTTTCAAGCGCCGCAACAAAATTCAGGTTGTAGTTCTTGTCATCAGGATCTCGCGCTGGATGATCCGCACGCAAGAGCGATCGAAAGACGCGATCCACCGTCTGCAAGACAACGGGCGCGCTGCGCCAACTTGTGGCGAGCGTCTCATCGCGAACATCTGCATGCCCACTTTCATTGAGGAGTGCAGCCAGACCACGCAGCAGACGCGGATCGCCGTTGCGCCAGCCATAAATAGATTGTTTCGCATCGCCAACCGCCAGAATGGACCGGGCATTTTCGCCGCCCGATGCAATCGATTCTGCCAACGGCTTCAACGCACGCCACTGCGCAAGGCTCGTGTCCTGAAACTCATCAAGCAGTAAGTGATCAATGCGTCCATCCAAGCGATAGAGCATGTCGCCGAGCGTGTCCTTCGCCAGACTGCGGCTGACGGATCGTGTAATCGAATCGAATGTGCAAGCACCCGCTTGAAAAAGAAGGCTGCGTACTTCTTCATCTAACCGCTGCGCCAATTCGCACTGTGCAATGCTCGAGCGCAATGCAGTGACGGTGATGACTCCCCGAGCCCATTCCAGAATGTCCTCGAAATGCGGTAATGCAGAAGGGTCGATTGGCTTTCGGTTATAAGTTGGATCTCCCTGAATCAGTTTTTTGGGAATTCCTACGGACAAGAATTTCTTGAGCGATTCAATGTCGGACCGACCATCGTCAACCGACTTCAGAATCTTGGCACCATCCTTGCTGACTCTCTCATACTCACTTTGATTACTTCCACTCATCGTGCCAACCAATCCTGCGATGGCCTTGATTGCTTTGCGCGCTACGGAAATATCCACCACCTTGACTTCATCAGTTCGAACCCACGCTGGCGAAGGATTCACCGACTCATCATCCGATTGACTATCCCGCCAGATCTCCAGCAATTTTCCTATTCCATCGAGCAACTGCGTAGCTAAATCGCGTTTGCCTTTGCCCATGGCGGTGGTTCGCAAGAGTCGCTGCGCATCCGCTGGATTCGCCTGAATTACGCGCGCAAGGGCCTCCATATGAATCTTCTGAAGCTTTGAATCGTCGACCGGAGTCGTCCCAGGAGACAAACCAAGTTCTAGCGAATATGCAGAAGCGAGTCGATTGAAAAAACCATCGATCGTCCGAATCTCCAATCGATCCAAACGCTGCACAAGCACATCGAGCAACTCTTCGCATTTCACATCGCCACTACGTGCTTTGTTGCCGAAAATGGATTCCGCAAGTTCGCCTCGCGCCCCATGATGAAGAGGGTTGCGATCAAGAACAGCATCGGCAACGCGCAGAAGAACTTTGTTTCGAATGTCACGCGCAGAAGCTCGCGTGAATGTCGTGGCGAGAATGGATTCGACGCGCGCTAGATCGCCTTCGATCAGTCCGCTGTGTGCAACGCGCAAGAAATCTGCAGAAAGTTTATGCGTCTTACCGCTACCTGCATTCGCCAGCACGCGAGTGATCTGCAGTGGAGGCAACGCACTCATGACGCAGCTCCATCTGCAGGTGCATCTTCGTCATCGCCTGTTGGAGTAAAGCAGATTTGGCGCAAGAGTCTTGCGTATCTCTCATCCCGTGTGACCAAATCGCCCGCCGTGCCGAATTCTCGCGCACGAATCTTTCGGATGATGCCAGACGCACTTTCAGTTGCGCGATCGGTTTCTTCGGATTCGAATTGGAGCGGGAGGAACGAAACAACTCCAGGCACTGCGGGAAGCGTGACATACCCGACAGTCGGCACTGCCCCACTCATTCCTAGATAGTGCTCTGGAACGAATTTGCGGTAAAGCGGCAACTGCAGATCGAAGAATTCACCGTCCCTCCAAGTCGCCTTGTTTGGATCCGCTTCGTTGTCACCACTCTTATAGTCAATGATTCTCCACTCGCCGCTCGTGTTGTGGCGGTCAATGCGGTCAACACGGCCACTGATTCCATGCCGTATTCCATCAACAACAATCTCCGTCTCCTTTGGGAGATTCCACTCGACCTCTTGCAACCTCCAACCCTGTGCGCGATCTGCGAGATGCCATTCGATCGCCCCTTGAAGCCGCTCGATCGCGACATCAACCTGCAGAGTGATTCCCGCCTTGGGATGCTTCCCATATCGCTGCGCAACTTCGGCACGAATCCACTGCGAGAGAAAATCCACAAGCGTGCTCGGATCATCGCACTCCTTGATCTTTGGATCGCCCAACTGCACAAGCGCATCATGCAGAAGCGATCCAAACTGAAGTGGATCGAGCGATAATGCGCCAGCGCCAGCACCCGAGCAAGAGTTGCCAAGATCGAGGACTTGTTCAAGCCAGTATCCGTACGGCGATTCGATGTACGCCTTAAAACCTGTCACCGATGTTTTTCCCGGAAGCGGCAAATGCACATATTTCGCAGGATCCGGCACATCAAAAAACTTGCTCGATTTCGAGTTACCGATCGTCTGTGGCCGAAGGCGACGTCCCGCACCTTGCTCGAACAATCGGCGGACTCGCTGTGCTTGCGGAATGCCTTGACTTGGAAAAAGCAGCCGACTTGGAATGCCAGGTTCGCCTTTCGCGTTTGTCAGACCCGAAACAATCACGAGTTCCTTCGTGCGCGCAGCGAGTGCGTGCAAGACATACGCATCCCGCGCAAGTCGCTGCGAACGGTCAGCCAACCCGAGTTCTTTGCGGAGCGAATCGTTCAGCCAACCATCGGGCAGCGGAGCGCTAGGAACAGTCCCTTCGCGAATACCCATAAGAATCATTGAAGACGATGGATCGAAAAGCGAATCGAGCCAACCAATGACTTCCACCTCGAATCCATCGGGCGCAACCGGCACATCGACATCGCGCAGCATGCTGTCGAGAAATGCCACTGCTGCACCAACTGTCGTGGGCTGATCGGCCCAAACTCCCGCTGCGATTTGTCGCACAACACGGTCAATTGCATCACATGCGGCTTCTTGCACAGGATCACCAATCGTTCCCTGCAAAGTTCGGCGAATGGTTCGTGCGAGTTCTTCCGTCAACTCGGCCCATCCACCGGAAATCTTCGTGCCCATCGTTTCGGGAATAAACCGTCCAAAGAGAGTGCGCACTTGACTCATCAACGCCGAACCTTTTGCCTCATGAAACGCATCCGGTGAAGGCATCCCAAGAGATTCGAGGTGCTCGAAGTCGTTCACCAAATGCTCTGCGCGCGCCAAATCCAATTCTCGAACCAAATCGAAATTCGCACCATTTCGGCGCGCACCATCCGTCACGCATGGATGTTCAACGAATGCTGCGAGCGAATCGGGATGAGGCGAAGCATTGACTGCGGACAATGTGCCGAGCAATTTCCCAGCGAGCGTTTGTGAAAAAGGCTTTCCACCACCAACATGAATCGAACGACCGTGCGCTTCGGTCGTTCGTGCAAGAACAGCATTCAGCGCAGGCTCACCGTTGACGATCACGATCGAGCCAGGATCGGGCGACGCCGGGGCGACCTTCTGAGAAATCATCGCATATCGCGCCACCGCAGCTTCGCATTGATCTTCGGGGCCATCTGCAGGTTCGATCTGATCATCAGAAAGTGCTGGCCCCTGCCGTAGCGCATCGCGCCGAACACATCCAATTTCGTCGAACCAAGATTTCTCGGCATCGCCAGCACTCGCATGATCTTTGGGCGCAATGATCCACGCAGCAACAGAAATTCCCTGCGATTCCAAGCGGGCGATCACTGCGCGAGTCAGCGGAGTTGCATCGAGCACACCCAACAAGATCACGCGCGAGACATTTGATGACTCACTTGCAACCACCCCCTCCTCAACCAATCGGCGATTCCAATCCAGAGCACAAAGCGGTCGGCGATCGCCGATCGCCTGCACTTTGCCCTGTGCAGCATTCACAAGTTCTTGCAACGAATTCCATCGCCGCTGCGCGCTTGCAGAATCCGTAACAATCGGCAACATTGCAATCTCTTCCGGAGAACGATTCGCACTCGTCGCCTGATCAATAATCTTCTGCAGTTGCTGCACCAGTGTGATCCGAGACTTGGGATTCTGTGGAAGCCCCCGCGGCGCAAGCAACTCTGCGGCGTCTGGCGAGAGTTCTCCAAGCGCTTGTTCGAGTGCGACCAACCAATCTGAAGAACTGACGCACTCTTGCGAAATACTTTCGCCCAAAGTACGAGAGCCCAAAGTACGAGAGCCCAAAGTACGAGAGCCCAGCGTCTCAATGGTGCACATCTGAGGCGGAATGAGCGGCACGCGTCGCACGCGCGCTTGCGTCAGAAGTTCGTATCGAAGATGTCGCATGATGCGACCACTGCTGACAACAATCATCGATGATGAAAGGTCGACAGCACCATCGGCGGCACTCGGCGCGCTTTCAAGCAACGTGCGAGCAGCGACTGCGGCGGGACCATCATCCGCACACCAACCCAGAAACATTTTTTCGATTGTCATGGACCAAAAGCGAGTCTACGACTTGCCAAACCAGAGTCAAGCGAAATTTAACTCTCTCCTGTTGTCGACTCGACTGTTGTGCTCTTGGCTGAAGTGACGACTGGATCCTCGGTGGCACCAGCGCCATAGCGCGCTGCCGCGAGTCGAATCTCAGCGAGTTGTTCAAAGAGAATCTCGATCAATTCTGGATCAAACTGACGCCCAGCATTGACTTTCATCTCAGCCAAGACGCGTTCTTCGGGCCATGCTTCTTTGTACTGGCGCTTCGAACTCAGTGCGTCGTAGACATCGGCGACAGAGACAATGCGCGCAAAGAGTGGAATGGTCTCGCCCTTCATCGTGTTCCCAGCCAACCCCACCGAACCGCCTGCCTTCGCCAGATATTCGCCATCGCGGTCACCTGGATATCCGCCGCCATCCCAGCGTTCATGGTGATGAAGAGTGACGTCGATTGCCGCTCGATCCAAGACGCTATCTCGATCGCGAAAGAGGCCCGCTCCATACACGGTGTGTTCCTGCATCACCGAATATTCATCAGCGGTCAATCGGCCTGGCTTTTTCAAGATCGCATCAGGGATTGCGACTTTTCCAACGTCATGCAATCTCGCTGCGATGCGCAGCACGTCGCGCTCGTGTTCCATGGCATGACCTTGAACTCCATGACGCTTGGCCCATCCCTCATACAAGATGACCGAATACGCGGCGACTCGATCTACATGTGGCCCTGTTTCGCTTGGATCGCGAAGCTCTGCCATCTTGATCATGCGATTGACGAGTGAACGAGTCAGCGCGGCCCGTTCAAGCGCAACGGTAGCGGCTGATGCGAAGTGCTGGATCGCCTCGACATCAGACCTTGAAAAATTCGCGCGTGGCGCCCCGTTCTCGTCGAGTGGATTGAGCAATTGAAGCACGCCAACATTTTTCCCGGTGGAAGTCCGCAGAGGCACCGCAAGCACCGAGCGAGTGCGATACCCCAAGGTCTGATCAACAGCTTTATTGAAATGGAACGGTCGATCAGCAGGTATTTCGTATGCATCGTCGACGACGACCGATTCGCCAGTCATCGCCGCATAGCCTGAGATGCTTCCGCCGCCCACTGGAATGCGAACGGACTTTGCGGAAAACCGCTGACCAAGTGGCATCTTGTTATTGAGTGTGTCATTTTGCACATATGTCAGCAGCAAATTGTCGCCTTCGCGCAACATAACGCTGCCCGCATCACAGCCAATCAGTCTCCTTGCTTCGCCGAGAATCCGCTCCATCAAGATGTCGATGTCCTGAATCTTGTTCAGCTCCAAATCAATTTGAGCAATAGCCGCCAATTGGTCTGCCTGACGAGTGACATTCTTGGCGAGCGTCAGATTCTCTTTCGCCAAACGCTCCCGCCCCTCCAACTTCGAGGCCATCTCGTTCAGTTCTCCAACCACCTCCGCGATCTCGCCATTCGCCGGCTTCTCAAGCCGCCGCGAAAATTCACCCTCGCCCACGGTACGAATAAAAGTTCGAATCTCCCCGACTGGCGCTGTCAATCTATTGATCATTCGATCAGCTGCGAAGCCGACAGCCCCAGCACACAACACTGCTAATGCAAGCGCCAACTCAAAGAAATGATCCGCTTGATTCACAATGTCTTGGTACGGAATATCCGCAGCAGCCAATCCGACCACGCCACCATTGGCAGAATGGATTGGCGCAAAGCCCGACAGCCATTCGCCCTGCTGATCATGGACATAGTCGAATGATGGTCGATCCGAACTGATGACAACTCCCTTCCGATCGGTATGAATCGGGTCGTAAGGTGTCCCAGGTGCAGACCAAGCCTTACTTTGCCGCGGGTCCGAATCAACAGCGTAATCCCATCCAGACGTTGCACCTTGGTGAGTCGGAGTCAGGAGATAGACGAAGCGAATGGGATCGTCGCCTCGCTGATTTTCAGCCGTCACGGAATGAATCATCTCTTCCAGATGTTCGTACTGTGGCGAATTGATGTCGTGCGATTCTCCAACTGCTGCGATCATCTCGGGCTCGACACCAGCGGCAACGGCGGCTGCGAGCGCTTGAACTCGCTCCTGAAGACCATGTCGAAGAATCGCGAGCGAACTCCAATATCCAATCACGCACATTCCAGCGGTCGGAATGATTGCGATCATGACTACTGCTAATTTAATTTTGGTTCGCAGTATCATTCGAAGGATTCATCTAACTCTCTGCGTTATCCAAGCAAGCAAAGCCGCCGATCGGACTTGAACCGACAACCTCAAGATTACAAATCATGTGCTCTACCAATTGAGCTACAGCGGCATCGAAACGAAAACGCAGTCTAGCAAATCATTTTAAAGTCTTTCTGCCTTTCGGCGCCGCCGTAAGGTCACTTCCAAAATCGAAATATCCGAGGGGGAAATGCCCGAAAGCCGAGAAGCTTGACCAAGCGTGGCTGGCCGAAATCGAACCAGTACTTCGACGGCTTCGGCGCAGAGCCCAGGAACGCTTCGAATGTCCAAATCTGGCGGAATGAGCGCATGTTCACTGGCAAGTGCACGTTTCAATTCAGAATGCTGACGGACGAGATAGCACTCGTACCGAATGTCCGTGATCGCACGCTCGACCAGCGCCACGTCCACGGAGACAGCAAGAGTCGAGATCTTGGCCACAGATGCGCTTGTCAATTCAGCAAGGGCGATCGGGGTGATCTCTGGCCGGCGTGCGACATCTGAAAGTTTCTTGCCGCTCCCAAAGATGATCGGGGCGGTCGTTCTCGCCAATCGCATTCGAAGTGCTGCGAGCGCCTCCATGTGCTCTCGAGCTTTGTTCGCACGCAGCGCACACACCAGACCAGCCGCAACACCAAAGTCGGTCAGTCGTTCTTCTGCATTGTCCGCACGCAAGAGCAAGCGATGCTCGGCGCGACTCGTGAACATTCGATATGGCTCGCGAGGCTGACGCGTAACGAGGTCGTCCATCAATACGCCGATGTACGCCTGATCGCGCCCAAATCGCAATTGATCGACTCCCAGCGCAACGCGTGCTGCGTTCAACCCAGCGACGAGTCCCTGCGATGCTGCTTCCTCATAACCGCTTGTGCCGTTGATCTGCCCAGCCAAGAAAAGTCCCCGCACTCGCTTTGTCTCACCCGTTGAATCAATTTGATGCGGCCAGACCATGTCATATTCGACTGCGTATCCCCAACGCTTTGCGATCGCCTTCTCACAACCAGGAATGCCACGAATGATTTCCGCCTGAATTTCTGCTGGCAGAGAAGTCGAAATGCCATTGCAATAAATGTCGTCGGTCGCAAGTGACTCGGGCTCTAAGAAAACATGATGTGAGTCGCGCTGCGAAAATCGAACAACTTTGTCCTCAAGACTCGGGCAATACCTTGGACCAGATTCCGCTTCCATCGCACCCGCATACATCGGAGCACGATGCAAATTCTTCCTGACAAGCGCATGGATCTCCGCAGTCGTGTGTGTTTCGCGACACTCGACTTGTGGAAGGCCCGGGAATTTTCCTGCGGGCAGTATCTGCGGAGAAAGCGCACTAAAAGGCAGTGCAGGATCATCGCCCCACTGCGGTGTCAGCGATTCCCAGTCAATCGAACTTCGCTGCAGTCGCGGAGGTGTTCCAGTTTTCTGTCGCCCGAGCTCAAATCCAAGTTGCTTCAGTGCTGCGGAAATTCCCACCGCACTTCCTTCACCGACACGACCACCTTCGGTTTGCGACTCGCCAGTATGCATCAACGCACGCATGAATGTTCCCGTCGTCAATACCGTTGCACGTGCTTCGAGTCGAATGCGCCCATCTGCGTCGACGGTGATTCCGCCGATTGTCTGCGATTGTGCGAGAGGTTTTCTCGATGCACCAATTCCAAATGGCATACGTGGCGCAACCGAAGGACCGCGTTCACCTTGCCACATCCGCTCGATCGCTGACGCATTGCATCCCGCCGACGATTCATCCATCGTGACCACTTGCGCTGCGGGTGCGAGCCGAACTGCACGGAGAATTCCCCCCTGCTCGTCAAACGATTCCACCACACCCTGCACCATAATGATGGGCACTTCAGCACCGCATCTCGTCCCAATCAACCGCTGAATCTCAGCCTGATAGTGATGTCGATCACACTGCGCCCGAGGTCCTCGCACAGCTGCGCCTTTGGTTGCATTGAGAACTCGAAAGAGAATCCCCGTCGCGTCGGTTGCTCGCCCCATGATTCCACCAAGCGCATCGATTTCACGAACCATCTGCCCTTTGGCAAGTCCGCCAATTGCAGGATTGCAACTCATCGCTCCCACCATCGCGGGATCCATCGTGATCATCAGAACGCTCGCGCCCTTCGCGCCTGCTGCAGCGAGTGCGCTCGATGCGGCCCATGCGGCTTCAGCGCCTGCGTGACCACCTCCGATGATGACGACCGACCAGTTCTCCATTCTCAGAGGATAGACATTACGATGCGTCCCCCATGTACCGAAACATTTCACTTTCGTCGAAGTCGCAAGGCCTCATCCTCGTTCCAATTCATGCCGCAGCAGACGGTCAAGCGCCACGATGGCCCAAGTCCGCGCGCGCTCATGCGGGATGTCAGGACGCACTGGGATCCGGCACATTCATGGCGGAAGCGGGCGCGACTTTTACGGTGGGAACGACTCACATGCTTGTTGGACTGGGACCAGTCGAAGGATTCTCAACTGATCGCATGAGAACAGTCGGCGCGAAAGTTGGTCGTGCGCTCGTCAAAATTTCAGCAAGTGCAATCACGATGCATGACGCATCGTCATGGGGTATTGATGCGGCCTCAAAGCGTGCGATGGGTGGAGCATTCGCCGAAGGAATATCGCTCGGCACATGGCGCTTCGACGAACTTGATGGAAGTGCGACCAAGCGCGATGCGCGCAAAGCAAAGTTGACCCTCTGGGCCGACGACGCGGCGGTGCGTGAAGGATTTGCGCATGGACTGATTATTGCCGATGGCGTTAACACGGCACGGCGCATTGGAGCGACTCCACCAAACATCGCGCATCCCGCATGGATTGCAGCAGAAAGTAAGAAAATCGCGCGTAATGGGAAAATGAAAGTTCGCGTCATCGACTATGCACAAGCGCGCAAGTTGGGGATGGGAGGCTTGACCGCCGTCGGACAAGGTTCGGCAATCAAGCCTTGCTTAGTCATTCTCGAGTGGATACCGCGTAAAACTTCCACGCGCAATAAATCAGATCATCTCGTGCTCGTCGGCAAGACGGTGACATATGACACTGGCGGATATTCACTCAAGGTCAACAACGGCATGAAGGGAATGAAGTATGACAAGTGCGGTGGAGCTGCGGTGATGGGCGCAATGCAGACGATCGCTGCGCTCAATCTGCAGACGCGAGTGACGGGCATCTTGGCCGTCGCCGAAAACATGGTCTCCAACGACTCCTATCGCCCCGACGACATCATCAAGCTTCACAACGGAGTCACGGTTGAAGTCACCAACACCGATGCCGAAGGTCGGCTCGTACTCGCCGACGCACTCAGTTGGGCGTGTGACACGATCAAGCCAACTGCGATCGTCGACATTGCCACATTGACTGGCGGCGTCGGCGTGGCACTGGGACATTTCTGCGCTGGATACTTTTGCAATCAACCCGATTTGATGAAACAAGTTGAAGAGTCAGCGACATCGACTGGCGAACTTGTTTGGCGACTGCCTCTGTGGCCCGCACATCAAGAATTCATGCGAAGCCAGCACGCAGACATCATCAATAGCAATCCATTGCGCTCGGCGCACCCGATTCAGGGAGCGGCATTTCTCTCCTTTTTCGTCAAATCCGAGATTCCGTGGGCGCATCTCGATATCGCATCAATGGCGACTGCGGAATCGAATAATGAAGTCACTGGCGCAGGTCCGACCGGATGGGGCGTACGACTATTGATTGACCTGATCGAACAACGCAGGTAATTGCGCAGAGCAAGTTGATCAACTGCTGCGCGACTTAACTTTTAGGATCTTCACCATTCTCGATGCGCTGAATCTTGGCTAATCGACGAGCATGTCGACCACCTTCGTAATTCGATCGCATCCAGATATCGACAATTCTCTTGACCAATGTTTGCCCGAGCAAATCAGCGGAGAGACAGAGAACATTCGCATCATTATGAGTCCGCGAAAGTTGCGCGCTCAACTCATCAAGAGCAAGCGCAGCGCGAATGCCGTGAACTTTATTTGCGGCGATTGCCATCCCAATGCCAGTCCCACAAATCAGGATCCCGCGATCAACTCGTTTGGCGACGATTTCTTGGGCGACCTTCCATGCGATGTCTGGATAATCCGACGGCGCTCCCGTTGTATCACCAAGAATCATGACGGTGAATCCGTCCATTCGAAGTTGCTGTTCGATCGCAAGGGCAACCGCAGTTCCACGATGGTCACTTCCAATGGCGATACTTGTCATGATTTCAGCATCTCCGAAAGTCGCCTTGGTATGAGGTCCATGAATTCAACAGCAAGTCGATCGTACGAAGCGCCCCCCATTCCAATCGGGTCTTCGACATCACCCTCTGGATCGAGCGGGTGAATTTTGGCGAGGTGCTCCTTCTCGCCCGTGACGAGGTTGCGGGCATAATTGACATGGCTCGCAGTCATTCCAAAGACCAGATCCGCAGCTCGAATCATCGCCGCATTCAATCGCTTGCTGCCGCCATCGCTTGGTATTCCCCGTCGTTTCAATGACTGGACAGCTTCTGGGGAAATCGGCGCCCCGTCGGATGCCGATGTTCCAGCCGAAACCGTGAATATTCGGCCAATGTCGCCCTCCACATTGCCCGATTCGATCTGAAACCGAGCAATCGCCTCCGCCATGGGAGAACGGCATGTATTTCCTGTGCAGACAAAGAGCACCGTTCTCATGGTTTCGGATGCTACAGACCGTCCGCTCGTTTCAGGGTAGATTCTCCCCTCAAGAGTCTCCCGTGGAATTTGTCTCCTTCGACGATGCGTGGCGGTTGCTTCGGCCCTTTGGTGCCGAGGTGGCTCATCAATCAGAAACTGAGCTTCGCCTCTCGCTGACTGAAGGAGCGCAGAGTTCATGCATCGATATCGCGTCGACCGATCATGCGATGGCGGCGAAACTTCCGCCTGATGTCATTCGACTTGATCGAACTCAATTAGCTGACACCGTCGAAGCAATCATTCATAAGTTGCATTTGACGCAGGTCTATCTGATCCCAGTCGGTCACTGGCGACAATTGTTTGAAGCGGTCGCAGAAGGAATGGCGACCAACGAACAGTGGCGTGCAATCGACAGCGCTGCAACAGTGGAATTGAATACGCGCGATGCGCTGCTCTTTGTCCCAGCGAATTTTCACATTCTTCGCGATCTCATTCGAGTCGTGCTCACCGCTGGCACTGCGCCGATCCACGGCATTTCACTTGCAACCGTTGGTAGTCCACTCTTGATCGAAGTGATGCCTGCAGGAGAAGTCGTCGTGTTTACTGGACGCACGGATCTTGCGCATGTCGTGGTAGATGTTCTTCAGCATCGAACTGGATCTGCGAAATCAGCGAACCCAAATTCGAACCCAAATTCCAGCGCAGATTCCAGCGCAAAGCCCAGTCCAGCTCGCCGAAAAACTCCCGGCACTACTCCGAAGAATTGAGCGCTTCTGGCTCGACTGACTCTGGCGCAGCGACATCTTCACCACGCGCTGAAAATCGCTCGCGGCAAATCGAACACTCATAGCAATCACTCTGCGCACTTAATGGCGGCAGAATCGCCCGCTCATTGCATGCTGGACAGCGACCTGTGCGTAATTTTTCAAGTGCCAACGGTCGCTCGATTGCGCGCACGATTCCCAAGATCAACACGACTGGGATCAGCGCCATCAGCGCAAGAAAGACCATTCCCAAGGCGCCGATCGGCAACATAAAGACCATCGCAAATGCGACAAAGAATGCAAGGAGATATCCCCCAAACACCACGCCGGGATAGAACCTTCGAATCGTTCGGACAATCGTGTGGATCATTCCCAAAAAGGATAGGCGATCGAGTCACCGCGGTGATCGCCTGTATATTCCAACATGAGGAACCTTATGGCAACAACTGCGACCGAATCCATGAAAATCGTCTGTGACCGCACCGCCCTCGTCGATTCGCTGACGATGGCAAGCAGTGTGGTCATGTCTCGGACCACCGTGCCAGTTCTCCTGTGCGTCAAACTTTCAGCGCGAGACGGAACGCTGAGATTATGGGCGACTGATCAGGACATTCGTCTCTCCCTCGTACTCGCCAGCGTCGAAGTCCACACCGATGGCGATGCGCTCATTCCCGCTGACAAGTTGGCGCAGATCGTGCGGTCATGCGACGACACGACCTTAACGATCGAAATGGACAAGAATGTTGCGCTCGTTCGCGGGGAAGACTCGAAGTTTCGAGTCTACGGATATGACCCGCGCGAATTTCCAAGCGAAAGCGATAAAACGGATTCCCCGACCGAATTCGAAGTCAGCGCAGGTTCGCTTCGCCGCATGATCAGCCGAACGGTTTTCGCAACTGCTTCAGACAACACGCGATATGCCTTCAATGGAGTCCTGCTCGAACGCAAGGGACGACGGCTCCGCATGGTTGCAACCGATGGACGGCGACTTGCGATGGTGCGCGGCGATTGCTCGGGTCCAGCCGACGGCGACGCGACGTGCATCATTCCAACCAAGACCCTCAATGTGCTCAATCGCTTGCTCGATGATCCTGATGTCGGCGTGCGAATTTCTCGCGACCGGAATCGCATTCGCTTCGAAGTTGGCGAAACTGCTGTCATCGTGTCGAGCCTCATCGAGGGGAATTTCCCGCCATTTGACGATGTTCTGCCGAAGGAACACGATCGCCGCGGAACGTTTGATACTGCAGAATTGGCCGCCGCCGTCAAGCGAGCAGCGCTCTTGACCAATGAAGAGAGCAAAGGCGTCAAACTCTCCTTCAACGCCAAAGGTGTGACGATTTCTTCCCGCGCCGCAGAAATGGGCGACGCCGAAGTGCACCTGCCTGCGCTCTCTTGGGAAGGTGCTGATATTGAGATCGCATTCAACCCGGCGTATGTCACCGACGTCTTGCGCATCGCAGACACAACGGAAATTGCTATCGAAATGAAGGGCACGAGTAAGCCTGGCGTGATCAAGATTGGCGAAGACTTCACGTATGTCATCATGCCCGTGAGTTTGCCGACCTAAATCAACTCTCATCTACAAATTGAAAAACCCCGGCGCATTTGCCGGGGTTTCTTTTTGGATTCGATACAAGCCGCTGCGGATTCTTTTTATGCCGCCGCTTTTTCAGGCGCTTTCGGCGATGCATACTTCACGCCACATCCACTGTTCTTGGTCGTCGCTGGCGTGACTGGCTTGCCAGCCTTGATCGCCGTCACCGCATCAACGATGTAGCTCGTCTTGCCGTCATCGCTCATTGGCG
>CAIXJC010000063.1 GCA_903919715.1 uncultured bacterium
AACTCCCCAAGCACCAAGGACGACCGCGAGGTCGACGCCGTTGACAAGACCATCGCCAGTCGTATCAGCGCCGCCACAACTCCCCTGCCCCTGCACAGACGAAGTTGAAACACCGAAAGTCAAAGTGACTGCGGCAACGATTGAAAGCAGAATGTTTGGTGATTTCATATTTGGACTCCTGAATTTGATCAAACGGAAAACCTAGAACGGATTTAAAATAACACAAAAAAACTAAAAGTCAAAGAGAATCTGGGATTCCCTAGTTATGACGTTTGAATGCTTGCCAATTGCGAAACGTGAACGCACTGCCCCTTTCACAACTCTAAGGAGATTCTCCTTCACACAGTTAACCATTCAGGTTACTATTGAGTGCGTGATTGCATCGGACGAGCGCACCAAGTCTCGATCGTCGATTATCACTGACGGAGAAAACACCTATGGCTACAACTCGCAAACACAAACCGATCCACCCTGGCGAAGTCCTGCGCCTCGACTTTCTTGAACCGATGAACGTGAGTGCGTACCGACTCGCGAAAGTGACGGGGATTTCCGCGCAGCAGATCGGCCGAATACTCAAGGGAACTCGAGGAATCAGCGCGGACTTTGCGCTTCGACTGGCACGTGCGCTGGGCACATCTGCGCAAGTATGGATGGGGCTTCAGGCGCGATACGACCTTGACGTGGCGCAGGAAGCGTATGGACGAGCGATCGAAAAACAGGTGCGACTGATCGATGCCGCATAGACGGCAGGAACTCGAACGAGAGGACGGTGATTCATGACAACGAAACAACGCAGTAAAGAGAACGGCTCACTCGTTCGCAGGGTCGCATGTGGTCCATGGATCGCAGTCTAATTTGATTACGCAGAACAACGCCGCTTTCGATCGACTCGCACGACGTTCCACTTCGTGCGACTGAGACTTGCGATGTAATTCCCCCACAAGGCCTTCACCCATAATTCTCGGGACATTCAGCAACGCACGCGGTTGGATTCGAACCAACGACCCTCGGTTTCGAAGACCGATGCTCTATCCAGCTGAGCTACGCATGCAGGGATCGCGATAATAGCGCATTCCCCCGCTGTGGTCGAATGGATTCACTCTGCGCCGCAACCGTCGATTCGGCCGTCTCCGTCGGTGTCGGTTTCGAGTCCAAGGTCGATTTCGCAGCGATCAGGAACGCCGTTGTTATTGCAGTCGCGAACCCATCCTGCGCGAATCTCGCAGCGATCAACAATTCCATTTTGGTTGCAGTCAGGATCCTGAGCATCTGGCACACCATTGCCGTCGCAATCAGGAGTGAGGCCAAGAGCGATCTCTTCTGCATCATCTCGTCCATTCTGATTGCGATCTGCAAAGCAACCGCTCGTGAAGGTCACTCCCGCATTGTTGATCCCTTCACCAAGCGTCGAGTTCTCCGCATCGCCGCAAATCGTTGACTCGTTCATCGAGACTGTCGCACCAGCTGATCCGATGCTCCAGCCGCGAGCGCTGTAATTTCCCAAGAACTTGCAACCTGAAAGCGAAGCTTCACCACGAGCGACGAAAACTCCGCCACCAGAATCAAGCGATGCATTCTTTTCGATCGTTGTGTTGAACGCGAGTAATTCGCCAGCACCGCTGTAGATGCCGCCGCCCCACGCGCCACTTCTCGTCGCATTTCCAGAGATTGTTGAATTCATGAGTGTCATCCGGCCTGAACTGGTATAGATTCCGCCGCCGAACGTTCCCGCAGTATTCGCACGCACGATGCAATCGGTCAAGGTTGGAGATCCTCCCTCGTTGCGAAAGCCTCCGCCCGCAATTTCTGCGCCATTTCCTTCGAAAGTGCAACCATAAAAAGCACTTGAAGATCCGACATTGACTGCGCCGCCGCCTTCATTGCCAGTCAGAACGCAATCGCGAACAAGAACATCTGCACTATCAATAAGCAGACCGCAACCTTTCGATCCGCGTCCATCCGTCAAGACCAGATGTCCAAAATCGCATCCGGTGGCCGCTGCGCCATACACATGAAGAATCTGACCAAGACGACCTTCGCCAACAATTTGTGGGCGCGCTTCGCCGTCGATTCCACGAAGTGTGATTTTCTTTCCACTGATCGAAACATTTTCGCGGTACACGCCAGAAGCGACCAGAACAGTCTCGCCATAGAGAGCTGCATCAACGGCCGCCTGAATTGTGAGGTATTCACTTGGAACCTGGCGAACTCCTGCAATGGGATTCACAGGCACAATCTCGTTGATCGACGCGCTCGAATGCGACAAGAAGACTCCGCGGAAGAATGCACTGAGAACGAACGCACTCAAGATCAAGAGGATGGCAGCATGAGGCAGCCTTCTCCCATTACCGCCCCGCTGACGTTGGCACTGGCTCTGCTTCATGCTGCCGATCCTCCTGAGTGACTGAACCGTTCGGACAATCGATGCCTGAAATGACATCGACGTCCGCACCACAACACAATCCGATTCAAAGCCGCTTGGCGCAAGCCAAACTGTCGCTTTTCATCGAGAATCGTTCTCCACTCCAAGTCGAAATCGGCGAGATCGAGGACCCACTTTGGTCGAAGCGAAGATTTCCTTGGTTGCGTGCAAGACCCCCTCGGTTGCGGGCAAAACTCGACGTCTAGAGGTCGTTTTTTGCCCGCAAGACCCCCTCCTGGGCTATTCTCGAGCCGTGCGGTGGTCTCCCAGGACAAATTTCGCACGCTGCCGAGTGGCGTTTATTGCACTTGGACTACTCGCAGCATTTCTGACAGGATGCGGCGATCCAGCGCAGAATCCAGTTCGAGTTTTGGCTCCGTCGATTCGAACGGAAGATCTTGTTCGCTGGATAGACGATGCGGGCATCGATCGCACGAGCATCGATTGGAGCGCAGTCAATACCACGCACGACAAATATCTCGACCAAATACTCAGCGATCGCACCATCGCACGTGAACGAATCAACCAACTCTTTCACAACGTCGATCTCCAGAAAGAAACCACGCCAGAAGAAAACTTCAGGATCACTAAGGCCGCACTGGGAATCAACCGCGACTTCGCTGTTCAACTTGCTGGTCAAGATGCGTTCTTCCTCAACGCACTCGCTGAGACACGCGGGCTGAACCACTCCATCACGGGATACTTGCTTGCGCGGCGAAACATGCAGCGAACCGCAAGACTCTTCCAGATCTCTGCGATTCCAAACAGTCTGACGACCCTGTTTCCAATTCCAGTCTTTATGGTCATGACAGCGTGGCCGCCCGACGAGCCTCGATCGACGCAAGACATCATCGCTTGGACAACACAGATTTCGCCACAACTCTCGATCCATGCAGATCATTGGTGGGACGCAACTGCCTCATCGGCTCCGGAGATCCTTCAAATCCTCCTGCCGCCACGCGATGCCGCACAGAGTCCAGAAATTCAGAAAGAGCAGAATGAAAAGCGAATCGATCTGGTCAACGCCAAGATTCGCGGCGCAGAATTCGAATACTTGCGTGCAGTCTTTGCCGTGCTCGATCAAGATGCTCCAGGAATTCCAGCCGCAGCGAGAGAGTCTGCGCGATTTCAGACACTTGCGTTGATGACGCGAATACCCGAATTTGCACAGACGCTTCGAGCATTGAAAGTCGCAGAAGATTCACCGCAAATCAGTCCAGCCATTCGTGAGCGCATCAAACAAATCCGCATCACTTGGTTCACCACACACGCTGCGATCCTTCGCAATTTTTCTCTCGACACACTCCCACAACTGAGAGCCGCCGCGCTGGCTTATGAACAATTGCAATCGCTGGTTCCCAAGGAGAGCGCGTACGAATCTCTGCGAGAACAAATCAAAGCTGCATACAAGGATGCGCCTGCCACTGCGCCAGAGCCCGTCATCGAATCCGATCAAGTTGCGTTTTATGCCACCGCGAATGAATACAAAAACTGGATGGGACTTGGCCTGATCGCGGCGGCGCCTTCGCGTGAAACGCTTCAATCTATTGCTCGCATTGCAAAGTTAGACACGCAGCAAGAAGCGATCCTTGTCGAAGACGCTCGAAACGAATGGCACACATTGCTCGAGGTCGCAAACAACCGAATCGCTGCGGCGGAAAAACGTATCAGCGAAGGAGGCGGCGAACTCCTGGAAAATCCAGAGGCGCTCGACAAAGCGGTCAAGATGATTCTGCGCGAGTGCGTGAATTCCACCAATCAGAGTGCGCAAGAATTGGACAAGCGAATTGCGGAAAACCTGACAAGCCAAGCGTCGATCCTTGGCGGACGCATCGAGCCCGCGGCAACTCTCTGGCGAGTGCTGCGCAGATATCCAACGAAAGATCGTGCGGTGGAGCCAAACTTTGGACCAAAGAGTCTTCGCTGTTTCCAAAGCGTTGCGCCAGCATCGATTGCCGTGCTTGCAATCGATCGCGAATTGCCAATTGCGACTCGGCAGGTACTCGTCGACTTGCTCGTTGTTCATGCAGAGGAACTGATCGCAGCGGCGGACGACACCGAGATCGCACGCAACACAGCAGTCGATCGAATTCTGCGCGCGCTTGCGATGCGGAATGACCCCAAGGGCAAATCGATGGGCGAACAAGCGATTCGCGATTTTCAAATCGTCAATGATCGGTGGGGAAAACTTCAACAGTCACTCGTCGACCAAGCAGCCGAGATTCTCCCCGTACATGAGGCGCATGCGCTGCGATACCGCCGTGCCCAGTTGCTCGTTCCAGAACTCTTCGCCGGCGAATCGACCGCATTCGCTCGAGACCGAGCGCGCGCGACTTCGCAAGCTTCGGCGCAACTCACCTCCGATGACCGCGCGCTTGCACTCGCTCTTGAGATGGACGATCTTGCGCTGCTCGATTCGATCACCAAGCGACTCGATCTCGATCCAAGTGCACAACCGTCGACCGCGGAACTCGATGCGCTCTATAAATCAGATGAAGCGCTCGCCGAGCAATCGATGCGACGAATTGACCGCGCCACACGCGCTCAAATCTTCGCTCAAAGTCAACGACCTTGACGAGCCGTTGGTTCGTCGACCTTCTTCATAATGAAGAGGTAATTGAATCCGCGCAGAAAGAAGTTTCCTTCCTCCGCTGCCTTATTAAAGTTGCCTTTGCCAAGTGATGCGTTGTGACGCACCACACTGATGACATCGACTGGTTGAAATCGTTTGCGAAGTCGCGCGAACAATTCGAAACCGATTGGCATGAAGATGCCATTGCCTGATCCCTTTTCACCGCGGCGCTTGCGCCAGGAATCGCTGACATAGAGCGCCATATACCTGCGATCTTTCAGTGTTCGGTGCAATTCTTTTATGACCAGCTCCATCGCGGCGTAATACTCCTTGCCGCCATCATCGCCCGACGCATCCAACTTGCCGATGCACCTTGGATCATCGGAGTAATCAACATGCGTCGAATAGGGCGGATCAATAAATGCGAAATCCACCGACGAATCTGCCAGCGGAATCTTGCGCGCATCAGCCTGCGAAATGTCAGGGCGCGTCGGAACGAGATCGAATCCAATCCCCTTTCGCCCAACATCCGTGCACACATCAAGCGTCGTCCCACTTCCGCACATCGGATCAAGAATCGTGTCGCCTTCGCGCGTGTACCTCTTCAACAATTGCCAGATGACCCACGACGGTGTCGCACCGACATAATTCTTATCCCCCTGCATCCGCGAACCATCTGCTGCGTCATAGTGCTGACTTGGATATTCCCAAAGCGTTGTGGTTTGAATCCGAAGCGTCGGGCGTCTTACGAATGCCACGATGCCACCAAGATCGAAACGTCGCGTCCATCAATCCAACCATCGCCATCGATATCGGCCGCGCATTCGCCGCGCTTGACGCATCGTCCCCAATTAGAAAGTAATGCAGTCAAATCCGCCGCATCAACTCGGCCATCGTGATTGATGTCCGCTGGATTCGCCGTGCGATGAATCTCGATCGCTTCGGTCAAGATCACTTGATCGCCGCTCATCACGGTGATCATCGCTGTTGTGTTGGCTGACCCATCCTTGGGGACAACAACAAGAAATGGAATTTCAACTTCGCTCGACTGCTCATCGACTGCAACTGGAAGACCAAAGACGATCATGTCTGCACACTTTGCATCCACTGAAACGGTCCATGGCTTCGACGACCCAAACGGATCGCGAACGGTCAACGTCCGCGCAGTGATCGATTGAGCGGGTCCCGATACATCAAGTTCACTCGCAGCACATGCGCCTTCTGCGAAGAACGCAATCGCACACAGGGCAAGAAACGAACCGAAGATCGCACGTGGCGTTCGCATTTGATCTTTGCAGAATAGCTGAAAGGACAAATTATGGTGCTTTGCCTGCCGCGCCATCTGGTGCATGGGCTGGTGCATGGGCCGCTTCCTGACCACGACTCAAGAATGCATCATCAACTTCGCCGCACGCAGGGATCACCTTTGTATCGACCAGTTGCTTCCCCAGACTTCGCCACCGATCGGCGGTCATCTGTCCGATATCTGCAGCGCCCGACGCAGGCGTGATCAACGGCCGCTCTAATTCCGCCGCGATATTCATCGCCTCTAAAGTCATCGATGGATTGAGCGCGGCAATCGCCGGATTGTATTTTTCTGGAGTCGCGAGATAACGAATCCACCCTTGCGTTGTTGCTCGGACGAATGCTTCAGCAACTGCTCGATTCTCTTTCAAGAAAAGTTCGCTCGTCGAGATGACGGCGCTATATGGATTGAACACATCAGCAACCGAAAGGACTTTCGTCTCGATTCCGCGAAGCTTGCATTCAACTGGCTCTGCAGTAATGAAACACTGTTGAACATAATCAGGCGTCACCATGAATGTCGCTAGCGCGCCGGAATATGGAACCAACTTCAGATTCGTTCCGCCGTAACGCTCGTTGAGAATTGCGACGAATGGCAAACCAGGATCCAATCCCACGGTTGAGGAACTGCGCCAAAGGGCTTCGAGTGAATCAATTGGATTGGCTTTATGCAGAAGAAATCCAGTCGGATTGCGCTGAAAAGTTGCAAAGACTGCGACGATTGCTCCCCCTCGTGCGCGCAGCGTCAATACTTCCTCGCCAGAAACAACCGCGAATTGCACTTGTCCACTTGCTGCAAGTTGTGCGCATGGCACTTGTGCACCGCCCTTGCGAATGTCGACTGCCAATCCTTCAGCGGCATACAAACCATCCTGAAGCGCGGCAAACATTCCGCCGAATTCTGGCTCTGGCACCCAATTCAATTGCAACGTGATCGGCGTCAGCGCACCCGGCTGCTTCGCACTTGGTTCAGCCGCAGTCGGTGACGATCGATCGCAACCGACGACGACTCCGATTACAGCGACCAACGATATGAACGTGAGTTGAAATCTCTTCACTTGATCTGCTCCATAAAAGTAACTCCAGATGCATGCCAGCGATGAACGAGGAACCATCCTATGCAACTCACCGCACCAAAGAGTGCGAACCCGACCGCCGCAGAAAGTGCGACCGCCGCAAAGACGAGATCGGTTCGAGCCTCGCGCATTGCAGTCATGATCACGATTCCAAGCGGAGCATTTGGCCCACCATATCCCGACACAAATTCGCCGACGATTGCGCCGATCACTGCGAGCCCCGCAGCGATTCGCAGCCCAGTCACGATGATCGGTATCGACGCAGGCAAATCAAGTTTGCGCCATCGAGTCCAACCCGATGCGCCGTGCAACATAAAAAATTCGCGCAGTCCTGGATCGACCGAAACTTGTCCATCAATTGTTGCCGCGAGAACAGGAAAGAGTGCCACAACAGCTGCTGCTGCAATCGCTGTTTGCAAGCCGAATCCAAGCCAAATCACCAAGAGCGGCGCGACGGCGATCAGCGGAACCATCTGCAAGATTGTCGCAAGTGGATAGAGCGATCGCCGCAGAAATGGCACGGCGGCAATCATGCTTCCCACAAGTATTCCCATCACTGCGGCAACTGCAAATCCAAGCGTCGCTGCCATCGCAGTTTGAATTGCGCCACCGATCAATCGATCGCTATTCGCCCACATCGTTTGACCGATCGCCCACGGAGTCGGCAAGAGATACGCACTCACGCCGCTCATCATCACCGCGACCTGCCATGCGATCAGCATGAACGCAACAGCAAGCAGAGGCGCGACAACCACACGAATCGATTTGATCGCACCCATCATGCGATCACTACTCCTGCTGCGCGCGCGAGCGATCTCATCACAGTCTCCACTTCCAACAAGAATGCTGTGCTGGTTCGGTCGCGTGCTTGTTGCGGTAATGCGACTCGGTGGATTTCATGCACCGAGCCCACGTTCATAACGATGATTTGATCCGCAAGCCAGACGGCTTCCGAGACCGAATGCGTGATCAACATCGTCGTCGCTCCAGAGACTTGCCAGACTCTGCGAATTTCTTCGTCCAACTGCATCCGCGTGAACTCATCAACAGCGCTGCAAGGTTCATCCAACAACAGAACATCGGGACTCGTCACGAGCGTCCGTGCCAACGCGACGCGCATCCGCATTCCCCCAGAAAGTTGCGAAGGAAGACGCGTTTGTGCAGGGGCGAGCCCTGCGGCAGTGATCACTTGATTCGCACGGGCAAGGCGCTCGACCCTTGAAACTCCCGATAATTCAAGCGGAAGCGCAACATTTGCAACGACATTTCTCCACGGAAGCAATCGCGCATCTTGAAAGCAAACCGAGAGATTTTCTCGGCCTCTCGCCGAAGTCTTGCCATCGGGGCCTATGAAATTTACTGAACCAGATGTGGCACGATCCAACCCCGCAGCGATTCGCAAGAGTGTGGTCTTTCCGCAACCACTTGGACCGATGACTGCGGTCAGGCCGCCAGCGGGAATTGAAAACGAAACATCTTTCAGCGCATGTACGCCACCAGGAAAGATTCGCGATACACCTTGAAACGCGAGGCTAGGAAGGTCGCGAATCATCCGGTCTTGAGATCGATGTCGACGTCCTCGCCTTGAGGAAGTTTCTGAACAAGTGCGGCTTTGAACTTCACTGGATCAACTGACGATGGCAACTTTCCAACGACGACGATTTGCTGCTTGTGTTCGTATTCCTCCGCCGATGCTGTTCGTCCTCCCGAACGACGAATCATTTCCAAGAGTGCGATCAACGTTGCTTTGGAATCGCCGCGGTTTCCGAGTTTCAAGCGAATACGGAATCCGACATTCGAGTCCAACCAGAAAATCAGCAACCATGCGAAGACCGTAAAGAAGACAGCCATCGCAAGTTCGCCCAGTCCAGCAGCCAATCCGACGACAACGACCATGATCGCCTTGCCGGTGACCTTTGGATTGTCGAGAACTGTTCGAAATCGAATCAGTCCACCAATACCGAAAACGACCAATGCCATCGTCGGTTCGACTCGTACAAGTTCCGAGACGATCGCTCCAACCATTGCAAGCACAATCAGCGTGTTGCGCTGTTCAAGGTCCTCGACCGGATCGCCTTTGCCTGATCGGCGAGGATGCCATGCGATTGCCAATCCGCAAATTGCTGCAACTGCGAGTCCCAAGAGAAGCGAGGTCACAAACCACGGATTCGTAAAGTGATCGATCGAACTTTGGAGAGTCTTTGAATTGATCGGATGGGATTCTTGCTGCTCGAAAAGAGGAATCATTGAAGATCCTTTTTCAATCATTGCGAAGAGTGGAGGAGTTGCGAAATTCATCAAGTGCATCGTGCGAGTATTCTCCCCACAAACCATGAAAGAGCGCAACTCCGCAACGTTCATTTCCGCACATTTCTTCAGTGCGGTCAAAGTCGCCACCCTTTGCACGATGGCGTGGACGACTTCGACGCTCGTCTCCTGTGGACCCATGAACGAAATTGACCAGCAATACGCCGCCGATGAGGCGAAATACGACGGCGGGAAGAACGACCAAGACAAGCATCACGGCAAGCACAAAGACAAGCACGACGAACAAGGTGGCGATGCGACTTCCCCAACTACTTCGGGCGCGACAACTTCAGGCGAGACAACCACGAAGGACGACAAGTCCGACAAATCCTCCGCAGACAAAACGTCCGCAGACAAAACGTCCGCAGACAAGACCGGCAGTGATGCGGACAATCGCAAGGGAGCGCACGGCCACGATCAACCAAAAACTGCTGCAAAGTGGTACATCACGATGCACGGCGAACCAGGTGGAAACACTGTGCATGCGCTGAGTGGTGAAGGCGAAATGCTCGGGAACATTCTCGAGGCTGTGCCTGAATCTGCTGGCGGCAATGCGAAAGGCGTTCGCGGAATGTTGCACACGGGTGAGCATGGACTCATGGTCGTCAGCGCAAGCATGGAGAACACGCGCCTCCTGCGTTATGGCGCCCCAACGAGCGACGGCGAACTGCCGTTCTTATCCGTCTTCGCATCGAAGGAACTCAGCGATCCCAATCTCGTGCACTCGTATGCGCTCGCCGTCGGAGCGAATGGAACGATTTATGCGTCGAATCAAGACACGAACACGGTGACTGCTTATGAAGGCATCGGAACACTTCATCCGGGGCAACCCGTTCCTGTTCCTGCGGAAATCGTGGGACTTGGAATCCCCGCTGGAACGATTGTCCCTCGAGCTCAAGTTTCTCCGCAGGGAATCACTGAAATTCGCGGCATCGCAATCGGCGCAGATAATTTGCTCTATGTCTGTGACCGCGGCGCATCGCAAGTCGTCGTCTTCGATCCCAAGACTGGACTTCGCAAGAGCGTCCTCGCCGATGCAACGAATGGGCTGAAGCATCCGATCCAACTTCTCTTTGCCCCAGATGGATTCACGCTCTATCTGACTGACAACGGAGTGCCCGCGATTTTTCGAATCAATGTCAAGACTGGCAACATCATTCTGTTTGCCAATACTGCAACGGGTTGCCCTGCCCTTCCAAGTTCGCTCGCGATGGACAATGAACATCTCTATGTCGGTGATCGCAAGAAGAAACAAATTATCCGCTTCAAAATCGCCAACGGTGAATGCGATAAGAAGCCATTCGCAGAATCATTGCCCGATGCTCCGGAGTTCATGATTCCATCGACACCGATGCCGCCTGCAAGCAAACTGCAGCCGAGCAGTACTCCCTAAAATCTAATCTGAATTCGCGCTCAAACGATTCACCCGCAAATCAACTGCGCGAAGTGCATCTGCGTGCGCGACGAGATATGCGTGGTGTGGCGTGCGACCCGCAAAATCCTCGGGAATTGTGTACTTCGTGATATCTCGCATGACCGCATTTTGCGGCAGCATTTCAGGTGCGGGAGTAAACCCACGCGCATTTGTGCTGAACCAAATCTGACCCTGCGGACTCAGCCACGGCAGCGTTATTTCCAGCAACCTCGGCCAATCGCGCTCGACTGAAAAACTATCGACCGCCATTCGCTTCGAATTGGAAAAAGTCGGCGGGTCAAGAACGATGATGTCAAACGCATCGCCGGCACGAGGACCTGCTTCGAGCATTTGCAAGCAATCCGCTTGAACAAATTGATGCGCATCGTCAAGCTCGAATCCGTTCAACTTCATATTTCGGCGAGACCATTCTTGATACGTGTTGCTCATATCAACCGTCAACGTCGATGCCGCACCACCTGCAGCGGCATAGACCGTGAACGATCCCGTGTACGCAAAGAGATTCAACACGCGGCGCCCCATCGACCGCTCGCGCACCATCGCGCGCGTCGTGCGATGATCAAGAAAGAGCCCCGCATCGAGATAGTCGGAAACATTGACCTCGAACTTCAACCCCTGCTCACCGACCGTTCGGATGACTTCGGTTTGACCTATCCGTTCGTACTGCGCGATCCCCCGCTGACGTTGGCGGTGCTTTATAAAGAGGCGACTCGGATCGACTTGGAGCGCCCGGTGAATGTGATCGAGGCATAATTGATGAAATGCGGCCTCGGCTTCGGGGGTGTCATCGCGAGTGCGCGGGTGAAACCAGACCAATACATCCCCGTCGTACCAATCGATGACGAGGGGAAACTCTGGAATATCACGCTCGTAGAGGCGAAAGCATGGGGCGTCGATTCTTCGAGACCATTTCTGGAGATGGCGCATTCGTTTTTCAAGTCGGTGGTCAAGCATGTGGTCGATAATTCCTGCGAGTTGTCAAATTATCTGTAATCGGTACACTCCCGACCTCAATTTCGCAACTCTAAATAAGGATCCAAACACATGGCTCGACTCATGCTTGCGCTGTTTTCTCTCTGTCTTCTGACCCCCGCCGCTTTCGCTGGCGAGGCTGATTTGAAGGTTCCATCCCTGACCTCGGTCCAGTTTGATGTGTTTGGAACTGCCATTTCGGGCGTCGGGATCCTTTACTTCGGACTCCTCGTATGCGTAGCCGCCGCCCTTTTCGGGCTGGTGCAATACAAGCAGACCAAGGCACTGCCTGCGCATGATTCCATGCTTTCCGTCTCCAACATCATCTGGGAGACATGCAAGAGTTATCTCTTTCAACAAGGCAAGTTCCTCGTATGGCTGTGGGTTCTGATCGCGGCTTGCATTGTCTATTACTTCGGCATTCTCGAGCACAAGTCAGGTGGCGATGTCGCCATGATCTTGGCTGCGAGCGTTCTTGGAATCCTCGGATCGTACGGAGTTGCATGGTTCGGCATCCGAATCAACACGACAGCGAATAGCCGCGCCGCCTTCGCAAGTTTGCGTTCGGCTGCTCTTCCCGTGCTTGGAATCCCGCTGAAGAGTGGCATGAGCGTCGGGCTCTTGCTGGTTTCCGTCGAACTCTTCTTCATGATTTGCATCCTTGTGTTCTTGCCAACCGCACTCGTTGGACCGTGCTTCATCGGTTTCGCAATCGGCGAAAGTCTCGGCGCGAGCGCACTTCGCATCTGCGGTGGAATCTTCACCAAGATCGCGGATATCGGCGCAGACCTCATGAAGATCGTCTTCAAGCTTCCAGAAGATGATCCGAAGAACCCAGGCGTCATCGCTGATTGCACTGGCGACAACGCAGGTGACTCAGTCGGACCAACCGCCGATGGCTTCGAAACATACGGCGTGACCGGCGTCGCACTGATCGCATTCTTGGCTTATTCGCTGGGCGAAGTCAATTCTGGACTCTGCGCAACACTCATCGTGTGGCTCTTCTCCATGCGAATTCTGATGGTCATCACCAGTCTCGTTTCATATCTGATCAACGAAGTCATTTCCAAGGCTCGCTTCGGCGAATTGGCTGATTTCGATGAAGAAGCACCACTTACTTCGCTCGTCTGGCTCACTTCGATCATCTCGATCGGCGTGACATTCGTTGCGAGTTACGTCTTGCTTGGAAACATCTCACTTGGATCGGAGACCGTCTCATCCGTCATCACTGCAACACCAGTTGCAGCGGGAACACTCGTCGAGAAGACGACGACGATCATCGACCAAACGAAAGCGCTCCCAGACCTCTGGTGGATTCTTTCTGTGATCATCTCGCTTGGCACAATCGCCGGCGCTCTGATTCCAGAGTTCACAAAGGTTTTCACAAGCACCAAGTCTCGCCATGTGAAAGAAGTCGTCAACGCCAGCAAGCAAGGTGGAGCAAGTTTGTGCATCCTCTCCGGCTTCGTCTCTGGAAACTTCTCGGCCTTCTGGAATGGTCTCGTCATTCTCTCGCTGATGGGCCTTGGCGTTTGGTGCGCCACAGCACACGACATGATGCGAATCATGCCAGCGGTTTATCCATTCGCAGCGCCGATCTTTGCCTTTGGTTTGATCGCGTTCGGATTCCTTGGAATGGGACCAGTCACGATCGCTGTTGACTCGTTCGGACCAGTCACGGACAACGCTCAAAGCGTCTACGAACTGAGCCAAATCGAGAAGATTCCAAACATCAAGGAAGAGATCAAGTCGAAGTTCGGGTTCGCCCCAAACTTTGAAACTGCCAAGCACAAGCTTGAAAAAGGCGACGGCGCTGGCAACACATTCAAGGCAACTGCAAAGCCAGTTCTCATCGGAACTGCAGTCGTCGGTGCGACCACCATGGTCTTCGGCATCATCTTGGCGCTCATCGGCGTCGAGACCGCCTCGCTCCTTGGTGGAATCGTGAATACGGCTGACCCTGCATACAAGGTTGCGCTCGCGCAAGGTGTGCAGACCGTCGTCGGAAAACTCTCGATCGTTCAGCCTGCAATTCTGCTGGGACTCCTCATGGGTGGATCCGTCATTTATTGGTTCACCGGAGCAAGCACCCAAGCTGTTGTGACGGGCGCGTACGGAGCCGTGGTCTATATCAAGAACAACATCAATCTTGAGAAGGCAACTGCAAGCATTCAGGATTCCAAGGAAGTTGTGCGAATCTGCACTGTCTATGCGCAGAAGGGCATGATCAACATCTTCATCGTTGTCTTCTGCTTGTCGTTGGCGCTCCCCTTCTTCGATCCGTTCTTCTTCATCGGATATCTGATCGCCATCGCGTTCTTCGGCCTCTTCCAAGCCATTTTTATGGCAAACGCCGGTGGCGCTTGGGATAATGCCAAGAAGATCGTTGAAGTCGACATGCGTGCCAAGGGAACCCCGCTTCACGAAGCGACCGTCGTCGGCGATACCGTCGGCGATCCCTTCAAGGACACCAGTTCCGTCAGCTTGAATCCCGTGATCAAGTTCACCACCCTCTTCGGCTTGCTTGCCGTTGAAATCGCAGTCACGATGAAGGATCAGAACACGAAAATTGCAATCGGCACGACATTCCTCGTGATCGCATTGATCTTCGTTTATCGCTCCTTCTATTCCATGCGAATTCCAGCCGACGCAAAGAGCTGATTCAAAAGTCTCGATTCAAACTCGCCGTATCATCAGCAATGATGATGCGGCGTTTTCTTTTGCTCTCGGCGATACTCAGCACAGCATCGCTGTTATGGATGGGCTCCGCTGCTGCGCAGACATCAATCACTGTTCCAGCGCAAAGTGCCGCTGGAGTTGATGCCGCCCCTGCCGCGAGTACTGCGACGACGACCGCGACGGATACTGCGGCGGCGACTGCGGCCCCGCAAGAGAGCGGATCCAAGATGCCGAGGTGGCTCGAGGAAGATATTGAGAAGTACGGTGCGGTCTCGCTCTTCGGTGCGTTTGTCATTTCAGGAGTCGGCCTGCATCTCTCTGAAGATTTAATCTTGATCCCAGCTGGATGGCTGGCTGCGCACGACTGGAAGATGTTTGTGCACTTCTGGATTTGGGCGTACTTAGGAATCGTCGCAGGCGATTCACTTTGGTTCTTCATGTGCTCGACATTTGGAACGCGCTTCCTGCATTCGAAATGGTTCAAGCGCGTTTTGCATCCAAGGCGATTGC
Organism: uncultured bacterium; assembly: GCA_903919715.1. Taxonomy (GTDB): domain Bacteria; phylum Planctomycetota; class Phycisphaerae; order Phycisphaerales; family SM1A02; genus F1-60-MAGs104. The sequence goes on from CAIXJC010000063.1 coordinate 15,279, forward strand.
TCGAAGTGAAACACCAGATCGACGCACGCGGATCACTTGTGCTGCTTGCTGCACGTTTCATTCCTGGCACGCGAACGCCAGTGATCACGATGTGCGGGCTCTTGCATATGGCGTGGTGGAAGTTCCTGCTTGTCGAGATGACCTGCGTGATCGTGACGGTCCCGCTGCAGATGCTGGTTGGTGTGATGGGAGCGCGTGCGGCGCGACAGGCTGGCGTTACAAATATCACGCATCAAGCGCTCGTCGGCGTTGCATTCACGCTTGGATTTGTGGTGTTGATGTACTTCGTGCATCTTTGGCTTGCGGCGCGAAAGTCCAAGAAACGCGCGCCTCGTGCGCCCGCGAGTTGGCTGAGGCTGTACCACGCCACCAAACGGCTGGTGGTGCGGCGCGAGCCTCCGGTCGCGCGATAGACTTTGACGGCAATTGCAAGGGATCGCGAGTGGCATTACACTCACCAACTCGCATCAGTTGGGCGAATACTCAAGCGGTCAACGAGGACAGATTGTAAATCTGTTGGCTACGCCTTCGAAGGTTCGAATCCTTCTTCGCCCATTGTTTCACTTTGCAGGGTTTTGCAGATTTGCCCCCCCCGTGTTACGGGCAAATCGTAAGGCTGCAGCAATGCGTTCTGCCCGTAACACGCTGCCCGCAACACGCTGCCCGCAACACGCTGCCAGCAACACGCTGTCCGTAACACGCTGCCCGTAACAAGGGCCTACGAAAAACAGACCAATTTTCTAGAACGCACTCTCGTCGCGATATGTTCGCGCCTTGCACTCTGACACACTTCTCGTTCCAAAACACCTTCGCACGCCGATCGCATTGCGTGCGATTGCATCGAGCCAAGGTGGCGTAATGCTGACTCGCGAAATGCGGATGCGCGGCGTCTCAAAGGGAGTCAAGGCGAGCCGCATCGCCTGCGGCATATGGCAAGAGCGTCTCGGGGTAGTCGTCATACCCGAGTGCGTCACCAGCACAGACCTTCGCGATGCGTGGGCACTTGCTCTGCGAATTGGAAAGCGTGCGATCATCACTGGTCCTACTGCGGCGCGCATACAGGGGCGACCAATAGATAGCGATTTGATTCTCGCGATCAGTCCGGTCGAGAGACACGCCAGAGTGCCTGGCGCACGACTCCTGCGAAGAGAACCGCTTTTCCCGACTCGCCGTTGCGGATCACTGCGCCTCACGAATCCCCAAGAGGCCATCCTCGACACGCTCGAAGCACTTTCGGTGCGTGATGTGCGCGAGGCGCAAAGACTGCTCGACACGGCGCTCCAATTGAGGTGGATCACACCACGATTCATCGAGTCAGCGCTGATCCTTCGACACGAGCGCGGGCAGCATGTGCGCGCACTCGCGCGACTTCATTCGCTCGCGCGCGGCGGCACCCAGTCGCACGCAGAGCGGCAGATGAGGAAATTGCTTTACAAAAATAAGTTCTATGGATGGAAGGGCAATCACCGAGTCGATGACGCCAACGGTCGCGCGATTGCGTCGATCGACTTCGCGAAGGTTGACTTGATGATTGCGATCGAGGTGGATGGCCACGCTTTCCACAGTGATCGTCAAGCGTTTGAACGCGACCGTGTAAGAGATAGCGATCTCGCAGTCGCTGGGTGGTTGGTCCTGCGATTTACTTGGGAGAAGATCACAAAGGAGTCGCAGTGGGTCGTTCAGCGCGTGCGTGACGCCATTCGATTGCGCAGCGCACTCCCACCCGTTTCGCCCCTCCCCCCCGTGTTACGGGCAAATCGTAAGGCTGCAGCACTGCGTTCTGCCCGTAACACGCTGACACGCTCACCGCAACACGCTGCCTGATACAGGGGGCAAACCAAAGTAATCCGCAGCAACCCACTGCCCCACATGTAGGATTTCACTATGTCATCCACCGG
>CAIXJC010000064.1 GCA_903919715.1 uncultured bacterium
AATCCGCCGGCGCCGCCGCGTCCTCCGACTGAAACCATTCCTCCACTCGATCCACCTTCGCCACCGCCGCCACCAACACTTTGTGCAAAGATGCCTTTTGAACCTCTGACAAGTATGGGAAAAATCGCTCCTTGAGATGTGCTTATCGTTCCATAATTTTCAACCGTTACCGCGCCGCCATTTCCGCCTCCTGCACCAGTTCCACCAAGTGCGACAACACCATATGCATCGCTCGCACTGCCACCACTGCCTCCGACGGATTGCGCATACACCGCAGTTGAACCTATCCCTAGAGTTTCAATACTTCCCGTGTTTATGACAGTGACAACTCCACCGTTGCCACCTGGTCCACTCTGTCCACCAAGTGAGATCAGGCCAAAAGTTCCCCCTTGATCGCCGCCGCCTCCGCCATTGCTCTGGGCCTGTATACCCCGTGAATAATTTCCTTGTGTCCAGACAGTGCCATCATTCACAACTGTCACTCGGCCAGCGTTGCCACCTGCTTGACCCTGTGATGGAAGGTTGAGCAGCAAGTTGCCTGAAGTTCCCGCAGAGCCTCCCGTTCCTCCGATGCTTTGGGCTGCAATCCCCGTGCTGAAATCGCGCAAGGTTTGCACAGTGCCCGTTGACGTATTGTTGACAATCACGGTCCCGCCGTTACCCGTCAGTCCGCCAGATCCAGCAGCGCCAACGAGACCCCAACTGCTGCCGCCGCCGCCGCCATTGCCGCTGACGCTCAGGGCATAAATTCCATTTCCTCCACGACTGTCCGTGCTAATAAATGCATTATTTGTGACGGTGACGTTGCCGCCATCGGGCGAAGCTCCGCCAGAACCTCCTACTGGTGCGATATACCCGGTACCGCCCTGACCGCCCAATCCGCTTTGGCTAAAAGCAAAAATTCCATGGAGCTCATTTATGGTCAAACTTTCCGTTGCAATCTGCTGATTGTTCGTCAAAACAATAATTCCGCCGCGTCCTCCATTACCACCATCGCCTGCCCCAAAGATATTGAAATATGAATCACCACCCGAACCGCCATTGCCGCCTTGGCTGCCCGCTCGAAAGCCGACTCTGTCGGTTGCAGAAATAATCACGTTGTTGTTCAAAACAAGGTCCCGTCCAGCTTGACCCTCTTGGCCGTTGGTCGGCCTCCAAAACAAAGCCGCCGACCGTCCGCCACGACCAGCGGTACCAGTAAATACAACGGTTCTCCCATTGACACCGTCTTGGGGAATTAGAGGTTGGATAACATCAGGTACGTCTGCACCAGGTACGGCTTCGTGAAAATTCCATTCGAGGTCCCAGGTGCTACGTGTTACCCAAAGAGTTAGGTCCATGACATCTCCATCTTCGTTGCGGATGGATGCGATTGGGGATGTGTATGGATCCGCGCTTGGAGTGATACTGAGGATGTCAAAGAAAAATGTTGAATCCTTGTAAACCCTTGTTAAATTCCCCACCCCGACCGGTTGGACCATGAAGGACCAATCATCTGCAGTAAACACAAATTCTGTAAGCGTGACTCCCGAGAGGTTTGAGGTATCCAATTCAATGACTGTTGTGACGTTGGAACCTGTGGCAGGATTTATCGCAGGATTCGTGACGACCTGAGTTACGAACGATGTGTCCGATGGCGGAGGCGGATCTTGCGCGAAAGAAATCGCTGCAGATGCGAGCAGTGATGCGACAAGAGTAAAAGGCACGATATTACTGGTCGGTTGCTGGGGCAAATTTTTCTCCAAAAGGAGTCTATAGCCACTCCTCAAAAAAATAATAATTTTAACTACAACCTTTCCGCCTTTTGCCTCTGGAGGCACTTGCGAAGCGTGTGCTACTGAGATGGCGGTTCGGGCAATTTCCAGCGAGCCATCAAGAGTGATTTGATTGGCGGATAGGAAATCGCGAAGCGGTGAAATCGATAGTCATTGATTGTCGTGCCGAGTTCTGCCGCGCCGCGGCGGACGAGTTCGTGGTAAGTCGCTGAGTGACTCGCGATTGGCGCTGGCAGGTCGAGCGAATTGATCTCGACGATTTGCTCTTCAGTTCGAATGCGTTGGTCGACTCTCAGTTGATCGCCGTCGCGTCTTGGTATGCGCGAGTCGATGATCCCAGCATCGATTCGGTCATCAATTGGAATCTCTCGGTGCACACATACATCGAACACAACGAGGTCAATCGGCAGTTCAATCGGCAGCGCTAGCGTCGCCCAAGAGTCGTCCGACTCGCAGTACATCGATCCAGTTTCTCGCTGAATCTCTGAGAAACTCAGATAAAGCGGCTCTGTACGGTCTGCTCGAGCGCCCAAAAAATCAACTGACTTGCGATTGTTTAGGGGGTCTCGCTGCAACTCATCCTGAGTAATGTTTGGCGATGAAAGGTCGAGGATGAGAGGGTAGAGCGCGTGCTGCTTGGCGTCCTCGCCAGCGCGAACGTCATCGATCGATGCTCGTGACTCTGTCCAAGAAGTCATCGGGACGTACAGGCGCACCGGTGCGCGAGACGAGAGAAATCCTGGTCCCTGGATCAACGCCATCACGGCGACATCTACTTTGTGAGCTGCCTGTGAAGGCGCCACCAGAAAGCACCCCACACGTGCGGCGATGCGAACGCCAAGGATGCTGCTCGCCGTCTGCGATGCATCTTTGCGAATTCGCAGCAGACGCCGCGCTGAAGCAGACGAGAGAGTTCCATTCAAGTAGATGTCGGCGATTGCGCCACGCTTCAACTTGCTCGAAAGGAGTACTGCTTCCAGCGCATCGATCGCCGTTCGCAAGTCGACCATCGTGGACGCACTCGTACCATTTTGCTCCAGAGCCGCGATGATCTTCGCCCATGCGCGTGGTCCAGGAATGTGCTTGACAGCATCCTCATCATCAACAGAAAACGCGAGTTGAAAAACTTTCCACCCGAGGGTCTTGTCGAGACCGAGTTGGCGTGCTGCTTCTCGTCCACCGAGTCGCTCTTTCACGCATGGCGAGATCGCGACGTGCAGTGCCTGTCGAAGCGCAG
>CAIXJC010000065.1 GCA_903919715.1 uncultured bacterium
GTGATCACCAACAAGCTCGCGCAGGCGAAGGCTGCGACATTCAGAGATGCCCGAAGCCACGAAAGGCCGAACGAGCGATTGAGAGTGTTGATGTTGTTATTGTTGTTGTTCTTCATGGCGTATTTTTTCTTTTGAAATGCGGCGCAAAAGTGCGAGGCAATCGTATAAATTCGGATAACTCGACCTAAAAATCGGTTAAATCGAATCCGTTGCGATCTTTGCTCCGAGTTCTAAATGTAGCAGACTTCCCGATATGTCATCAGTATTTGGCGGAGCACCCCAATTCCATCACCTCGTACCCTATTGAAGATGACATCACACAATGACTATGTCTTAGGCACTCGCGATGACGAGATGGCGCGATTGAGTCGTCAACATGATTTGTGGCGCGACGAGTGCGAGAACGCTTGGACATTTGGAGATATTCGAAGCGGCAGTCGCGTTCTTGACATCGGATGCGGCCCAGGTGTAGCGACGGTCGACCTTGCGAACATTGTTGGCGAGTCTGGACGTGTTGTCGGGCTCGAACTTTCTCCCCGTTATGTTGAAGAGGCAGCGAAGCGGCTTTCGCAGTGCAATTGCAAGTCCTCTGTTCATGTCCACGACTTGATGAAGTCTCCATTGCCCCAAGAGCTGCGCGGACATTTCGACTTCACATGGTCGCGCTGGGTATCGATGTTTGTATCGCGCCCTGAGTTAATCGTGGATGTTGCGCACGACGCACTCGTCACAGGTGGGTGCGCAATATTCCACGAATATGTTGAATACGAAAGCTATGCGCTCCACCCCAATGGCAAGGGAGTCAGCGCTTTCGTTCGTGCAGCCGTGCACTCCTTCGCAGAGTTTGGCGGAAATGTGAATATTGGAAGACGCCTTCCGACTCTATTGTGCGAGAAAGGGTTTTCTATTCAGCGGCTTCGTTCAATCGGAAAGGCCCTTCGTCCGACCGATCCGCTTTGGCATTGGCCAGCGGGATTCATTCGCACATATGCCCCGACACTCGTGGAGCGCGGCCAGCTTTCAAGTGCCGATGCCGCAGCAGCGATCTGCGAGGTCAATGATGCAGAGGCGAGCAATTCCCACGGTCGCGCTGGTGCATTCATCATGCCTCCAACGCTTCTTGAAATTGTTGCTCGAAAAGACGGCGCGCTTTAACGCGCTACGCACTCTCGGCGGTGGCAGTTGCGTTGACGGATTGAGGCGGCAACAAGCATTTTCCCCATCCCAATCGTTCGACATCTGGATAAAACGACTTGCGCAGCACATCGCCGCCGAATTTTTTCATCAAATAAAGAATCGCCCATCCTCCACTCTCATACGCCATCTGGGTGCATTCACCGCCATATGACTCTGGCAGCAATGATTGGCATTTCTTTCTCCACTGCTGCACAAGCTTCATCTTGTTTGTCATACGTTCTTCAAGGCTTGGCCAAGGGCGCGGCGAGTTATTCCACTTCGAAAGTTCGCCAGATGCCAACAGCTTCGCTGAAGTGATTTCTGCCATTGCAACCGCCGAACCCTCGACAAACCAAGTTGGTCCCATCAATTGTTGGCTGAGATTCTGATCTTGCGTCTGCAGGAATGATCGCTGCACGGAATGCCAATACTCATGCAGAATTGTAAGTTGATCTCCCTCGCCAGCAATGCCGAGCGAACCAGAAAATCCAAGCGGCAACGAAGACGTCAACCTATGAATGCCCCACTCTGCGCCTCCATTATTCGCAGCATCCATGCGCGGCTGTCCAGACGAAAGCGCTTCTGCGCCAAGTTCTTGGTACATCAGGAATCCATGATCCTTGTTATCGCTGTCATCCAAACAATCTCGTTCCGTCATATCGCCTCTCGCAACACGGCGTTCGCAAAAAGCGGCGGCCAGTTTTTCTGCCGCAGTGCGGTCTTTCCCCAAGACCCAAAATTCGAGATGGCCAGATGAACCCCAACTTTTCACCGCCGCCGCAAGCGTCTCTTTTACACCTTGCTCAACGGCTTGCGAAACATCAGAGGCAATAAAGACCTCTGTCTGGTTTTCTTGCTTGACTCCAAATAAATTTGTCGGCGATAATTTCAATGTTGACGACGGCGTGCTGGCCCAATGAAGCACAAACACAATTGCGCCAGCGATCACAAATAAAGAAATGATGGCGATCGATTTCATGCTTGAGAAGCGATCGTGTGATCCCGATTGAAAATTGCCTTTGACTGCAAAGCGAAGGCGTTCCAAAGGTGAAGTCCGATGGCGCAAGACCAGAGAGAAAAGGAGTGAGGTAACAGATGCATGGCGCTGAACATATCCTTCCGTAACTATGCCTGCTCCCATGACTGTCGACCGCGTCATTGCGAATCTCATCGATGGACGCTTTGCGCCTGCCCACGGCGGCGCGATCATTTCTGTCTATGACCCAGCGACTGGCGCATTAATTGCGACTGCGCCTGACAGCACTGCTCATGACATCGATGCTGCCGTCGATGCCGCATCAAATGCCTTCCCCGCATGGAGTGCGCTGTCGCCTTTGGTACGTGCAAAGAAATTGCACGCACTCGCCGATATCGTCGAACGCGACATTGAAGAATTCGCTCGAATTGAATCGCTCGACACAGGGAAGCCTCTCGCCCTCGCACGGTCGCTTGATATTCCAAGAGCGATCTCCAATATTCGCTTCTTTGCTGATGCAATCTTGGCGGACGACCATGAAACTTTCTTGCATGGTGATGCGACATCTGTTGTCCATCACCGCGCACTTGGAGTTGCTGCGTGCATCTCGCCATGGAATCTGCCGCTCTATCTCTTCACATGGAAAATTGCACCGGCACTTGCCGCAGGCTGCACGGTCGTAGGCAAACCGAGCGAGGTGACTCCGTTGACTGCATGGATGCTTGCGGAGCGTTCTATTGAAGCTGGATTTCCAAAGGGCGTGATCAATATCGTGCATGGGCGTGGACCACTTTCAGGATCAGCACTTGTTTCGCATGCACGTGTTGCTTGCATCACATTCACTGGAGGTACAGCAACTGGAGAGTTGATTGCGCGTGCTGCAGCGCCAACTTTCAAGCGAACAGCGCTTGAACTTGGCGGAAAGAATCCATCGATCGTCTTTGCCGACGCAACAACTCCATCGAATCTTCGCGCAACTGTTGAAGGTGTTGCGCGCGCTGCATTCACAAATCAAGGACAAGTTTGTCACTGCGGGTCGCGCATCCTGGTGGCGCGCGAAGCGTGGGACGCGTTCGTCCCTGCGCTTGTCGAGCACACGAAGAAGATGCGAGTGGGCGATCCACTTGATCCATTAACGGAGATCGGCGCGCTCGTCTCGGGACAACATTTACTGAAGGTGGCGACGGCTGTGGATGGCGCCGTGCGCGATGGAGGTCGCCTTCTCTGCGGTGGCGCACGAGTCGAAGGCGCACTGCTTCCAGAACGTGTGCGCGCTGGTGCGTTTTATCCCCCGACTCTCATCGAAGGTCTTTCGCCAAGTGCTCGTGCGAATCAAGAGGAAATCTTCGGACCAGTTGCGACGCTCATTCCTTTCAGCAGCGAAACGGAAGCGATTGCGATCGCCAACGGAACCCGCTTTGGACTCTCTGCAAGCGTGTGGACGAGCGATGACTCGTGCGCCACTCGCGTTGCAAACGCACTCGACTGCGGCACGGTGTGGATCAATTCATGGATGGTGCGCGACTTGCGTGTGCCGATTGGAGGTATGCGTTCCAGTGGACTCGGCCGTGAAGGGGGACGTGAGGCGCTGCGATTCTTCGCTGAGCCTGTTGTGGTTGTGCACTCAAAAGGAAAATAGATGAGCCAGGACATTCATTCAACGCGAGCACCAGAGCCAGTCGGACCATACCCGCACGCCAAGCGCGCCGGCGGTTTCGTTTTCTTAAGTGGAGTCGGGCCACGGCAACGCGGCAGCGCGACCATCCCGGGCGTCGATCCATTTGATTTCGAAGTGCAGTGCCGCGCATGCTTTGACAATGTCAAACTCGTCGTCGCCGATGCTGGGATTGCCTGGACAACTGTCGTCGACGTCACGATCTATCTCACAAACATGAAACGCGACTTCCCGACATACAACCGGATCTATGCCGAATACTTTGCTGGGGCTGGCAATCCAAATCCCACACGCACGACGCTCGAAATCGTCGGACTCCCAACGCCAATTTCCGTAGAAGTGAAAGCGGTTTGCTGGGTGGGATAAAAGAAAAGGGGTCGAACTCGCGAGAGCCCGACCCCTTGAATCCAATCATTCGTTTCTGATGGTCTTAGTGCTTCGTGCTGTTCTGTTGCCACAACAACATGTCGAAGAGATCGACGAGACCATTATGGTCAAGATCACACTCTTCGGCATTGGCCACACCAAGTGACACAAGTTCCTTCACAGTGATCGACTGCCGACCGCCATTTCCGCCATCGGCAACTCCAGAGGCGCAGGTCACGCCATTCATCAACATTCCATCTAGCAACAACTGACCATCGACTGAAGTGACCTGACCGTCCGCATTCAGATCCGCATGGAATTCTGGGGTTGAACAATCCGTATTGACTGATGCGCTCTCGCCGATTCTCACGACCAATACACCCCAGTCAACAATATCAATGTGATTGTCGTTATTCAGATCGCCCGAGAAGAGCGCCTTTTCGCCAGTGAATGATGTGTCGTACACAACGCCCAATTCACCAATCTCGCTCTGCTGCGTAAGCGTATGGAGGCGATCATCAGCGATCACGCAGTCGTAATCTCCAGCTGGCACCCGGAATGAACTAGTTGCGATTCCTGATGAGAAGCTTAAGACCTCGGAGGTTGTGTAATTCACGGCTTCACCACTCAAGGTGAACGTGATACACCTTTGGAAGTTTCCACTCGCCCCACGGATTTGGACTTGGAAATCGAAGGCTTGGAATGGATTGACCGTCACGGACGATGTTGCAGTCGTCGACAATCCACACGAATCCGTTGCGATCCAAGTCATTGTCGTCGTTCCGCATGGGAATGGCGCACTGATGTCCTGTCCATCCGTTCGTGAGAACGTGAATGACACAACTCCACAGTTATCACTCGCCGTTGGCGGGATCACGGTCTGTTGACTGGCGCAACCAGCACCAGCATCCGCATCAACAGTGATACTGGCTGGCGTTCCTGTGATCACTGGAGCAACTCCATCAATGCGCACTGGAATTGGATTCGTGAGCGGCAATGTTGCTGCTCCACCTTGTCCATCCGTCAGAATCTGAGGAAGCGCTGGCATGAAGCGGACTTGCGGATCCGTTGGTGAACAATTCACAGTCAACGCTTGAAAGCGCAGACGTGCCACTGTTCGGCTCTCCGAGGTACCCGCTCCTCCGTTGTCAACCGAAGCGACCAGGAAGACTCGTCCAAGTTCGGCATTGGCTGAAGAATATGGAATGGAATTGAATGGCGCATCACCAATGGATACGCCGACCAGTGCGAATGTCGCCGTATCCCACTCGACGAAGAACTGTCCCGCGACCAACCCAAATGGTGGGTTGATGACTTGAAGGTCGTAACAAATTTCAGATCCGGGAGCTGTAACGCATGATGGCGATCCCGCGACGACCAACTGAATCGCTGGAGTTGGCTCACATTCACCGGGAATTCCGTCGCCATCGCGGTCAGAACTCGAGCCCGACGCAATATCACACGAATCTGGAATCCCATTGGAATTGCAATCGAGTGACTGGCCCGATGCGATATCGCATACGTCACCAATACTGTTGCCATTGCAATCCGCTTGGTTTGGATTTGCGAGGTCGTCGCAATTATCCTTGCAATCCGCAACGCCGTCGCCGTCGGTGTCAGTATCTGCGACACCGCAACCACAAATACCTGGCGCAGTCTTGTTCGCATCTGCTGGGCAACCATCGTTGCAGTCTGCAGTGCCGTCGCCGTCGGTGTCAGTATCAGCAACACCGCAACCACAAATACCTGGCGCAGTCTTGTTCGCATCTGCTGGGCAACCATCGTTGCAGTCTGCAGTGCCGTCGCCGTCGGTATCGGTATCTGCAACACCGCAACCACAAATGCCAGGTGCAGTCTTGTTCGCATCTGCTGGGCAACCATCCTTGCAGTCTGCAGTCCCGTCGCCGTCGGTGTCA
>CAIXJC010000066.1 GCA_903919715.1 uncultured bacterium
CGAATGCAAATGGATATCAACTCTTCCGCGGCGGGAACAAGATCGCAGATATCGCAAGTGGCGCGACTGTTTCATTCAACGATGTCGATGAATCGCTCACTCCAGGAACGTCATTCACATACACAGTGAAAGCGGTCTTCACTGCTGGCGTCAGCGCGCCAAGCTCAAGCGACACGGGCTTCGTTGGATTTGCGATTGTCGCGCCGACAGGTGTTGACGCAACAGACGGGACGATCACAACTGGCGTGAATGTGACATGGATCGAACAAGTTGGTGCGACTGGCTATCAAGTTTTCCGAAGCGGCACGACGGCTCCGATTGCTGTAGTGGGGCTCGTCTCGTCATACACCGACACGCCGCCACTGCCAGGGAAAATTTACACGTACTCAGTCAAGGCGATCTTCACCGCCGGAACGAGCGCCTCAAGTGCAAGTAACACAGGCTGGCAAAATCTGCCAGCGCCGTCGGCTGTCACAGCAACAGCTGGAACATTTGCAAACAAAGTTGTTGTGGCATGGCTACCGGTCATTGGCGCAACGGGATACAAGATTTTCCGAGTTGGTAGTGAAACAGCGATTGGCTCGGTGGGAAGCAGTTCACTGACATTCAGTGATACGACGGCAACGCCAGGAACTTCGTACGAATATTTCGTGAAGGCGACATCCACTGCCGGATTGTCGGCGATGAGTGCTTCTCAAAGTGGATACCGAAATCTCCCCGCGCCAACCGGTGTTGCTGCGACCGACGGAACGTCCGTCGCGTTCGTCGGTGTCAGTTGGGTGGCAGCGCCTGGGGCCGTGGCATATGAGATTTTCCGTAGCGGTACAGCTGATGCGATCGGTACGTCGAGTGGAACGTCATTCAACGATGTTGGCGCGGTGGCAGGAACGCTCTGTACATACACCGTGAAAGCCAAAGGGGCGGTTGGAGTTAGTGCAGCGAGTACAGGAAACACTGGTTTTCGCGGTATTTCAGCGCCAACAGCAGTCGCTGCATCGGATGGAACAAGCGCAGCGAGCGTGACGGTCACATGGGTGGCATCAACTGGCGCAACTGCGTACAAGATTTTCAGAAGTGGAAGCGTGTCGGCGATTGGAACCGTCGGCGCAGTCACGACATTCAATGACACTTCGGCGGTTGTGGGCGTTCTGTACACATACACGGTGAAGGCCGTTGTTGGAACGACTGGAATGAGCGAGGCAAGCAGTGGCGATACGGGTTACCGCAATCGACCCGCACCAACTTCGGTCAATGCAACCGATACAGATCTTGCGAAGGTGCGAGTCACTTGGAGTGCGGTCACTGGTGCAACTGGATATGAAGTATTCCGCTCGATCGGTGGTGCGCCTGCCACGCTGATCGGTTCTGTGACTACGTTGCTCTTCGACGACACGACAATTGGACACGGTGCGACGGCGCTTTATTCGGTCAGAGCAAGCTTCGTGCTGACTGGTTCATCGCCTGCGACGACGGTTACAACGCTGATGAGTGCAACGAATTCTGGCACGCGGCCGTAAGCGGTTCAACCGTAATTGTCCCAGCCCAGATCCCAGCCCAGATCCCAGCGCAGATCACGTTGTCAGGATTCTCGCATCGACTTCCACTTACGAAGCAGATCAAACGCAGCCATCGGGGTGAGCGTCTCGAGTGAGAGTTCGTTGATCTCTTGCACCACTGGATGCACGGTGGGTTCTGCGTTGACGCTCGGCGCAATAGGCGCACTCATCTGATCCTCTTGTTGGGCAAAGAGGGAAGGCTGGTCATCGCCATTTTTTCGCCGCACTGGCGCAGCGGTCTGAACCGTCAAAGTCTCCAAGATTCGCCGCGCACGGTCCACGACTTTAGGCGGTAATCCAGCCAGTTTTGCCACATGGATTCCATACGAACGATCGGCACGACCAGGCTCGATTCGGTGCAGGAAGACAACTTCGTCTTTCCATTCTCTCACTGCGACTTGCAGATTGCAGATCGCGGGCTCGTCATCTGCGAGCGCTGTGAGTTCGTGATAATGCGTCGCAAAGAGTGTCCGTGTGCGCCGTTGTGCGAGCCATTCGGTGATCGCCCACGCAAGACTGAGCCCATCAAGTGTGCTTGTGCCGCGTCCGATTTCGTCGAGCACCACCAGACTCTGCGCCGTGGCGTGATGAAGGATGTTCGCAGTCTCCGTCATCTCGACCATGAAAGTTGAACGCCCAGTATGGAGTTCGTCGCCCGCACCGATGCGTGCGAAGATTCGATCACAGAGCCCGATCACGGCGCGCTTCGCAGGGACGAAACTTCCCGCGAGTGCTATCAGTGCGATGAGTGCGTTCTGGCGAATGAATGTCGACTTGCCAGCCATGTTGGGGCCTGTCACGAGTGCCAGCGTGGCTGTGGCATTTGCGCGCGTACTTCCAAGCGTGCAATCATTTGGAACGAACTTTCCGCCAAGCGACCGATCAAGAACAGGATGTCTCCCATGTTCGATATCCAGAATCGGTTGATCCGCAATCTCCGGCCGCACATAGCCGTGGCGTACTGCGCACTCTGCGAATGAAGCGAGGCAGTCGATTTGCGCAATCACTTCGCCGTATGACGCAATCTCGTTTGCGTGTCCGCTGACCTGCGCGAGCAGTTGTTCAAAGAGCTGCTTTTCCCGTTCGAATGCACGGAATTCGGCGGTGAGAACCCGTTCCTCAAACGCCTTCAGTTCGGGCGTGATGTACCGCTCTACATTTCGTAGCGTCTGCTTGCGAGTGAAAGTGATCGGCACTCGGGCTGAATGTGAATGCGTGACTTCGATGTAATAGCCAAAGACGCGATTGAATCCTGTTCGCAGACTTTCGATACCGCTCTCGCGGATTAACTGCGCTTGATAATTCGCGATCCACTCGCCGGCATCGCGTTGAAGCGACTTCGCTTCATCCAACTCGGCGTCGACGCCTTCACGCAGCAGTCCGCCTTCGCGAAGATGCGTGGGAGGATCATCGACGCACGACCGCACGATTCGCAGGCCCAGTTCAGCAAGCCCATCACTGAGCGACATCAATCGAGCGTATGAATCTGCGAAAGCGGGAACGCCTTCCAGAAGTTCAGTCGCTGTCGGAAGCGCAGCAAGCGATCGACCGAGCGCAACGACGTCTCGCGGAGTTGCGCGGCGCATCGCAACGCGGCCGTGAATACGAGCAACATCTTGAATGCGTGCGAGGAGCGATCCAAGAGAGTCACGAAGTGGCTGATCTTGCACGAGCGCCGCAACGGCACCGAGACGGTTTTCGATGGCATGCCGATCGCGGAGAGGAAAGCAGAGCCAGTCACGAAGTAGTCGTCGACCCATCGGCGTGCGTGCGGCGGAAAGCGTTGCGACAAGTGAAGATTCGGTCGTTCCAGCGAGCGAAGTTCGCTCGATTTCCAGCGCACGCAGCGTCCAGGCATCCAGAATGACCGACTTTGATCGATCGACAATTCGCGGCGCTTCGAGGTGCGAAAGCGTTCGCACGCCAGCGGTCGTTCCAGCTGCGCCATCGACAGCGAAACCCGCTTGAGTTTCGATGAGATATCCCAGCAGTCCGCCCGCTGCACAGAGCGATGCGCCGCTGAGTCCCCACGCAGCGACGGATGCGACGCCATAATGTCGGCGCAGAATGTTTGCGGATTCTTCCGCACCCATCGACCACGGAGGTCTGCTTGTCACTGCGACGCGCATCGAGCGAGCAAGATCCGCCAGCGGCACATCGGTGGAAAATCGTGCGCCTTCAGCGACAACGATCTCTGCGGGCGATGCTCGCGATAATTCGTCTGCAAGAGAATGTGTATCGCATGGCACGATGCGAAATGATCCAGTCGAAAGTTCGACGAGTGCGATGGCGGCGCTTGCGTCGACCGTGACGATTGCAGCGACAACATTCTGCGCGCCTGATTCCAGTAGCGCTTCGTCGACGCGTGTGCCTGGCGTCACCACGCGCACGACGGCGCGGTCAACAACGCCTTTCGCATCCTTTGGGTCTTGGATTTGTTCGCAGACCGCGACGCGCTCGCCGTGTTCTACAAGCCTTCGCAAATATCCCTCAGCGGCGTGATACGGAACGCCAGCCATCGCAATGCCGGATGTTCGTTCGGTCAGAGTAATGCCGAGAATTCGGTGGGCGCGAACTGCGTCTTCATGGAACATCTCATAAAAGTCGCCCATGCGAAAAAAGAGCATGCACCCAGGATGTTCGCGGCGAAATCGGTCGTACTGACGCATCGCGGGCGTGTCACGATTGGGCGCTGGTGCGTCTTTCTCTGGATTCGCCGTGTCGGATGCCACGAATGGAGGTTACTTCGATTCGCCGTGCATTCTCAACTCGTTTGGTTATACTTTTTCGCTGTTGTTTGATTGCAGGGGTGGTAGCTCAATTGGGAGAGCGCTTGAATCGCATTCAAGAGGTTGTGAGTTCGATCCTCATCCACTCCACTGAAATTTCCCGCACGCTTTCAAAGCTGGCGGGTTTTTTATTTGGGAAAAGCGGTGGGTTACACTGCCGAACATGAAACTCAGTTCATCACGGGGCGGCGATGTTGTGTGGGAAACGGTTCAGCAGACTCCTGATCCCATGGTCGTCACTGATGCCGCAGCGCGTGATCGGATGACGGCGACAAAGCTGCCGTGGAAGGTTCGCAACAACGCGACGGGAATCGTGATGCTCTTGGTGCCGCCAGGAGAGTTCGTGATGGGGTCGCCAGAGAATGAACAGGATCGACGTCCCCAATGAAACTCAACATCGTGTGACAATCTCGAAGGCGTTCTATCTGTCGCAGTCCGAGATCCCGCAAGAGGTTTGGCAGAAGGTAATGGGTGCGAATCCATCATTTTTCAGGGGCTCACAGAATCCAGTCGAACAGATTTCGTGGGACGACTGTCAAGCATTCTGCGGGGCGACAGGCTTGCGGCTTCCAAGCGAAGCAGAATGGGAGTATGCGTGCCGAGCGGGTACGACAACGCCGTTTTCGTTTGGCGCGACGATCACTCCACAGCAGGTGAATTACAACGGAAATAATTCAGACGCCAGCGCTGCGAAAGGTTTGTTTCGCGCGAAGACGGTGGTGTGTGGAATCCTGCCCGCGAATCCGTGGGGTTTTCGAGATATGCACGGAAATGTTTGGGAGTGGTGCCAGGATGGCTATTGCGAGTTAGCGTCAACGACGCAGGAAGCTCTCGAAACAAAGATGGGCGCATACATCCTGCGCGGCGGGGGTTGGGGCGACGACCTCGACGGCTGCCGTTCTTCGATCCGCCTCAGCTACGCCCGAGGCGACCAGTTCAACGTTCTCGGTTGCCCTGTCGCGAGAAGTGCCGTTTAACCTTTCTCCTGTTTAACTTCTCCAATCCTTGACGCCTGCCATGCAATGGTGACTGCGAAGGCTGTTGCCGGCTCAAACAACCGGCTGTGTATTAATTTGAAAGTAAAATTCGGGTTTGCGCCGTGCGCGCGATCTCCTTCTATCCTCCATCGCAGGTCCCTCAGTGCTGCTCCTCATCGACAACTACGACTCGTTCACCTGGAATCTCGTGCAAGCCTTCGGCGTGCTCGATGGTTCGATGCCGATCCATGTGGTTCGCAATGATGCGATCACATGCGATGAAGCGCGTGCGCTGAATCCAAAGTGGTTGGTGATTTCGCCGGGTCCTTGTACGCCCAAAGAAAGCGGCGTCTGTGCAGATCTCATCCGTCTTTTTCGCGGCGAGATTCCAATTCTTGGTGTCTGCCTCGGTCATCAAACGATCGGTGATGCGCACGGCATGACAGTCAAGCGAAATGATCAGCCAGTCCACGGCAAGACGTCGAAGATTTTTCACGATGGTCGAGGACTCTTCGCGGGCTTGACGAATCCAACGACGGCGACGCGGTATCACTCATTGATTGTCGAACGCGCGACCGTCACGGATGACTTCGAAGTCTCTGCGTGGACTGAACGAGACGAGGTCATGGGTCTTCGCTGGAAAGCGCCGCATGGCGCCGCGCCGATGGACGGCGTGCAGTTTCATCCAGAAAGTTTCTTGACCACTGAAGGTCCAAAGTTGCTCGGCAATTTTCTCAAGATGGCGAAGCGGCTGGGATAGCGCGCCTGCGCCGAGGATTTGTGCAAACAAAAGGTGTGTATTTCTCGCATTTTTGAGTGGCCAGCTTGATTTGCAAAAACTGTACGATATAATAGTATAATGTGCGACCATTGAAGAGTCTTCCCTTTGATTTGGATTCAACTGTTGCGGGCTGGACTCGGTTGGGCGCCGGATTTTCTCGCTCGAGTGCGAACTCAACACCTGATGTCGAGAGATTGCTTATCGCGACAGCACGATTCGCTCCCAGCATGTCGCGACTCTTCATAATGGCAGCGACTTGGCTGAACCAATACGGCGACGCCGTCGCAATCGCGCGACTTTGGCGGCTCGTTCAGGAAGAACTCGACCCTCTCGAGCGGGCACGGCTGGGACTGCTTTTGGAGATTTCGCAATTGGGCACGCAACCGCTGCAGTTTCGCTCAATCATTCAGGCGATTAAGCCAAACCGAAAAGCTCAACCGCTCTTTGACGCTGAGCGCAGCACGAGTCATCTCGTCGAACGCGCCAAGCAGCGAGCATCGACGATCTCATCCAAGTGGGGACTCTGGTGCGCGGAGTTTGATTTCAAGTCGGATGCGCTGCGTCCACCTTCATGGGTAATGAAACACAATCCGTCGCTGCGCCTTCGCGCCGATTTCCGTGGTGACTTGCGCGCATCAGTACTTGCTGCACTTGAGTATGACGAGAATGCGGGCGAGAGCGAGGTCTGTCTCGCGCAGCGCAGCGGTGGTTCACGGTCGCAGGTGCGAAACGCACTCGATAATCTGGAACTCACTCTTCGCGTGAAGCGCGAGCGCATCGATGGATCGCGGCGAACGCGAATCTATCTCGTTCGCTGAGCCGCACTCGCCATCCGCACTCGCCTGACTTACTCCCCTGACTTACTC
>CAIXJC010000067.1 GCA_903919715.1 uncultured bacterium
CTCAAGTCATTGGAAGACGGCACTGCGGCTCATCCAACTTTTCGTGAAGCACTCGAAACGGGCAAGGTGTGCGATGCCGTATTGAAAAGTGCGAAGAGCGGTCAATGGGAATCAACTGGCGTGAAGTGGTCGGAGTGAATTTACTGTCCCCAACTGGACAGAATCGCAGCGAGATCTGGGCCGCTTATGATTCCGTCGTCGTTGATGTCACCGGCACCACTGCCGCCCCAATTGCTGAGTAATGTTGCGAGATCGATTCCGCTGACGACCCCGTCACCGTTCAAGTCCGCAGGGTTTGAAGAGTGGTCCGCAGCAGTGAGCATGATTTCCGCAGAATCCATCAAAGCAGGTGCGCTTTTGCCGTGTAAAACCCAAAGATTGTACGCCTCGATTCCTGTTTGTCCTGGTGGCGAAATAGTGTCCCTCAGGAACTCCATGTACTCCTTGCTGGACGTTTGGTAATAGAAACTGACAGCGGCCTTTACGGCATTCGTTGGAATCACATAATTCGTGTTGTCCCAGTACTGTCCGTCGGCATATGTATAGCCAACAGGAGCCGCACCCGCTGCTGCAAATGCCGCGTTGGTGAATCCGCGAGGCGGAATTCGATTGTCGCGCAGAATCTCACTGGCAAGTGAAAGATGGAAATGTGCATGAAGTGGAAGATTTGTTGCCGCTGCAACTTCTGCGCCGACCACTTGCTCTGTTTCATAGACCTTCGTGTCGCTACCGCTGAGTATCGCAGTGGTCATGTCATAGTGCCCACGTTCAGCGATGAGCACATCATTCGCAGCGTAGAACTTCACATTGATCCAAGCACGTCGTCCTTCTGGATATCCAGTCGGCAACTTGTGCCCAGATTGATTCGTGATCTTGACACGAAGCTGGCTTCCACTCTGAGTCAGTTCCATATCAGATGCATCGCGCAGCATTTGCATGTTGCGCGCGACCGATGCATCAACGCGTTCAGGTGTCAGTCCAAGATCTTCAGCTTGACCAGGGCTTTCATCGTTGAGCTGAGTAACGACCGCGCGAATGACCCAGGTATTGGAACCCGCCCACGAGTGCTGCGGGACATTTGGTCGATCTGCATCGGTGCCGATGTAAGGCGAGCATCCATAGCCTTGTTGAGCAGGCATATGGCAATCTTGGCAACTCTTCATCACGCCCGTCGCGTGATTGCCGCCAAAGCGTCGGTCTGGAAAATAAACACCGGCCGTCGCGAATGTGCTGTTGAGCCACTCGGAAAATGTTCGCTGCTCTCCAAACATGTCATTCTTGTTCATGGTCGGGTGAGAGCGATTCATCGGGTTGAGTGCAAGATGCCCATCGGGCTGGGCAGTAAAGACCGGGTTACTGACGTCGTGACATGTTCCGCAGAACGCTCCTTCAGAGTGATAGGGTGAATAGATGGTGACAGCTGGGTGGAATGGTCCAGTCTCCCAGCCGCCAGGGTGTGCAACCGGCTCGGTCGGCACATCGGAGAAGGGGCCACGCCTTGCATCTTGTGGATCGACGACATATGTCGCGTTTCCCTGATTCGCGGCTGGCAAGATTCCTACTTGTGAAAGTGGATCAAGGACAGCAGGATCTGGCGTGGGATTATTCGTTGCTGGATATCCCACCGCACTCAACGCACCTTCGGTCGGATTGACAACGCGGTGACAGAAGTGGCAATTCATTCCTTCCAAATCAGATTCAGTCAATACCACATTCGGACTTGTGGAGTGGCCGCGACCTGAGAGCCATGCTCCAGGCGCATGGCAACGAACGCAAAAACTCCCGCCGGCGTTTGCGTCCTGCGTTGCAACTCCTCGCGCAGCACTCCAAACAGGATCACGTGCGGCCTGAGCCATCATGCTGACGACCCACGTATCAAACGGCGCGACATCATCGCTATAGCCGCCATGGCAGCCCGAGCAACTGCTCGATGAATATATGGGCACGAAAGCATTCGGGTCGGTATTAGGCTGCGTCCCGAATAAAAAGAAATCGTTCTTTGTCGTCGGGACTTGGATTTGTCCTCCGCCTTGTAACGCAGATGCAGAAGGCGACAGAAAAGCAAATCCGCCCAGAGTGACGATGGCAAGGAGGATCAAATAAAAGGCCGCTTTTCTGCGGTTTTTCATCGCCGACAAGGATATACAAATTTCAATGCGCAAGCAATGTCGTTTGTTCTGCCGATACGATCCTCGCGTGAAAACCTTTTCCTTAATCATCGGTGGACTTCCTGCAGTCGTCTGTTTGAGC
>CAIXJC010000068.1 GCA_903919715.1 uncultured bacterium
CTCAAGTCATTGGAAGACGGCACTGCGGCTCATCCAACTTTTCGTGAAGCACTCGAAACGGGCAAGGTGTGCGATGCCGTATTGAAAAGTGCGAAGAGCGGTCAATGGGAATCAACTGGCGTGAAGTGGTCGGAGTGAATTCACTGTCCCCAACTGGACAGAATTGCAGCGAGATCTGGGCCGCTGATGATTCCGTCGCCGTTGATGTCGCCGGCACCACTGCCTCCCCAATTGCTGAGTAATGTTGCGAGATCGATTCCGCTGACGACGCCGTCGCCGTTCAAGTCCGCAGGGTTTGAAGAGTGGTCCGCCGCAGTGAGCATGATTTCCGCAGAATCCATCAAAGCTGGCGCACTTTTGCCGTGTAAAATCCAGAGGTCGTACGCCTCGTTTCCTGTTTGTCCTCCTTGCGCAACAGTATCTCTCAGGAACTCCATGTACTCCTTGCTAGACGTTTGGTAATAGAAACTGACAGCGGCTTTTACGGCAGTCGTTGGAATCGCATAGTTCGTGAAGTCCCAGTATTGCCCGTCGGCATATGTATAGGCAACAGGAGCCGCACCCGCTGCTGCAAATGCCGCGTTGGTGAATCCACGAGGAGGAATTCGATTGTCGCGCAGAGTTTCACTCGCAAGTGAAAGATGGAAATGTGTACCAACTGGAAGATTTGTTGCCGCTGCAACTTCTGCGCCGATCACTTGCTCTGTTTCATAGACCTTCGTGTCGCTGCCGCTGAGTATCGCAGTGGTCATGTCATAGTGCCCGCGTTCAGCGATGAGCACATCATTCGCAGCGTAGAACTTCACATTGATCCAAGCACGACGTCCTTCTGGATATCCAGTCGGCAACTTGTGCCCAGATTGATTGGTGATCTTGACGCGAAGCTGGCTTCCGCTCTGAGTCAGTTCCATATCAGATGCGTCGCGCAGCATTTGCATGTTGCGCGCGACTGACGCATCAACGCGGTCAGGTGTCAGTCCAAGCTGTACAGCTTGACTAGGGCTTGCAGCGTTGAGCCGACTTACGACTGCGCGAATGACCCATGTATTGGAACCCGCAAATGAATGCTGCGGGACATTTGGTCGTTCTGCGACTGTGCCTGTGTATTGCCAACATCCAGGGCCTTGTTGAGCAGGCATATGGCAATCTTGGCAACTCTTCATCACGCCTGTGGCGTGATTGCCGCCAAAGCGTCGGTCTGGAAAATAAACACCTGTCGTCGCAAATGTGCTGTTGAGCCACTCGGAAAATGTTCGCTGCTCTCCGAACATGTCATTCTTGTTCATGGTCGGGTGAGAGCGATTCATCGTGTTGAGTGCAAGATGCCCATCGGGCTGGGCAGTAAAGACCGGGTTACTGACGTCGTGACATGTTCCGCAGAACGCACCATCAGAGTGATAGGGCGAATAGATGGTGACAGTTGGGTGGAATGGCCCAGTCGTCCCGCCGCCGGGGAGTGCAACCGGCACAGTCGGCACATCGGAGAAAGGGCCGCGTCGTGCATCTTTTGGATCGACGACATATGTCGCGTTTCCCTGATTCGCGGCTGGCAAGATTCCTACTTGTGAAAGTGGATCAAGGACAGCAGGATCTGGCGTGGGATTATTCGTTGCTGGATATCCCACCGCACTCAATGCACCTTCGGTCGGATTGACAACGCGGTGACAGAAGTGGCAATTTATTCCTTCCATATCAGAGGCAGTGAACACCGCATTCGGACTTGTGTCGTGGCCGCGCCCCGCGAGCCATGATCCAGGCGCGTGGCAACGAACGCAAAAATCCCCGGCGAAGTTTGCGTCTTGCATCGCAACTCTTCGCGCAGCAATCCAAACTGGATCACGTGCGGCTTGGCCCATCATGCTGACGATCCACGTATCAAACGGCGCGACATTATTGTCATAGTTTCCATGGCAGCCCGAGCAACTGCTCGATGCAAAGACGGGCGTAAATGCATTAATGTCCGTATTGGGCTGAGTCCCGAATAAAAAGAAATCGTTCTTTGTCGTCGGGACTTGGATTTGTCCTCCGCCTTGTAACGCAGATGCAGAAGGCGACAGAAAAGCAAATCCTCCCAGTGTTACGATGGCAAGGAGCATCAAATAAAAGGCGGCTTTTCTGCGGTTTTTCATCGCCGACAAGGATATACAAATTTCAATGCGCAAGCAATGTCGTTTGTTCTGCCGATACGATCCTCGCGTGAAAACCTTTTCCTTAATCATCGGTGGACTTCCTGCAGTCGTCTGTTTGAGC
>CAIXJC010000069.1 GCA_903919715.1 uncultured bacterium
CCTGCACCAGGTCCGCCTGCACCAGGTCCGCCACGCCCACCACCCATTTTTTCTTCGAGTGCCTTGATCTTGTCAGCGTTCGCATCACGCCATGTACTCATTTCCTTCTGGAATGAATCGCGAATCGCATCAACCTTCGTGTGCTGATCTTCGCTGAACGTGTTCTCAACTGACTTCATGGAATCCATGAATAGCCGCGCTTCCATCATCGCACCGCCCTGCATTTGTTGACGTTGCCCCTTCTTGCCATCTTGCGGACCGAACGAGGAATCGCCCTTGCCAGCATCATCAGGAACCTTTGGCCCCGCCAAGGCGCCGCCGTCGCCACTGTGTGGCGTGTGCTTTGCTTTTGGGGTTGCTGGAGGCGGAGCCTGCGTTCCGCTTGGGGCGGACATCGGATCATCATCGCCGACGCAATAAGCGACTGGCTGGATTCCCGCAAGCGAAACCGCTGCGACGAGGGCGAACATGGATTTGACGAACATGGATTTGACGTGTGTGTTGTGAGTCATAAGTTTCCTTTCGACAGGATTTGCTCCAAGCCGTGAGATCGGGACAACAATACCGTACCATTTTGGACTATGTCACTTTCCTCCGCCGATATTCGCGATGCCCTTCGGACAGTCAAGGACCCTGACCTCGGGAAGGACCTTGTCACACTCAATATGGTCAAGGATGTCCGCATCGATGGTTCCGCCATCGTGATCGGAATTGAATTAACGACTCCCGCATGCCCAATGAAAGAGGTGATTCGAAACGATATCGAAGCGGCTCTTCAAGCACGCGCTGCTGCACTCGGCGCTCCCGCTGTGCAAGTGACGGTTGAATACACCGCCAAGGTTCGAGCCGCCGCCAACAAGTCAGCGAGCAATCCCCTACCGAATGTGAAACATGTGATCGCAGTCGGTGCGGGCAAAGGCGGCGTTGGCAAGAGCACGGTCAGCGTCAATCTCGCCGTTGGTCTCGCCCGAATGGGAGCGAAGGTCGGATTGCTCGATGGCGACATCTATGGACCAAGCGCACCGACAATGTTGGGGCTTGAAGAATTGCCAGGTGCGATTCGCAATGAGATGCTCATCCCATTCGAAGTGCACGGAATCCGTGCGATCACGATCGGGAAACTTGTTGATCCAGACAAAGCGCTCATCTGGCGCGGGCCGATGGCGCACGGCGCATTCAAGCAACTCGCATTGCAAACGGAATGGGGAGCTCTCGATTATCTGATCGTCGATCTCCCGCCGGGAACTGGGGATGTTCCATTAACACTCGCTCAACTTTTACCGCTGACGGGAGCAGTAGTCGTCTGTACTCCACAGCGAGTGGCACAGGATGATGCTCGCCGTGCGGTGCGAATGTTCCAACAACTCGGCGTGCCAGTTCTTGGTGTTGTCGAAAATATGTCGTATTTTATCGGTGACGACGGAAAAACATACGACATCTTCGGTCGAGGCGGTGCGGAAACGATGGCTCGAACGATGAATCTTCCATACCTCGGCGCCATTCCAATTCATATGGATCTGCGGCGCAACAGCGATGAAGGAACGCCGCTCAAAAACTGGAGCGGGAACCCAACGCTCGCTGCCGAACTCGATGGGGTGTGCCAAAAGGTTGCGAGCCAAATTTCCATCACGACCATTCAAGGCGGATTGCTTCAGCCAACGCTTTCCGTCACTGGTTAAGTTCGAAACGGACGGTCCGCGCCATCGACGGGAAAGTCTCGTCCAAACCACGGCCAGTAGCCACCTTTGAGCGTGGCACAATCAATGCCGTTTCGGCGCAGATATGCACCCGCACGTGCGCTTCGTCCGCCAGCAGCGCAGTAAGCGATCACACATTTCCCGCGCGGAATCTGATTGATCTGTTCAGGTATCTGAGTGAGCGTCATCAGCTTCGCTCCTGCAATTCGTCCCCTCAACCATTCAGCGGTCGTGCGAACATCAAGAAAAATTGCCTCGCCTTCCTGATGTTTGCGACGAGCTGCGTGCTGAGAAATGTCATCAATCTCGCTGAGTGTCATCACTTCTCGATCGATCTTTGCGTATTCAACATCCGAGATCCACCCATCAATCGCATCGATGCCGACGAGATGAAGTGTGCGCGTGATATCGCCAACTTGCGAACGTGCGCAGATGAAGACCACTCGCTCATCACCCGCAACTGCACCTGCGACAATCGGTGCAAAATCTCGATCCAGCGGAACATGCAGCGCACCCTCGACCCCATCAAATGTGAATTTACTCCACGGCCTCGTATCAATCGAGACGGTTCCCGGAAACGAGAGACGTTGAAGAAACAGATTGCGTTCGAGTTCTGGAGGCTCGGACAACTCCCGCATCAATGTTGGACTCTCAAGTTGATTGAGATCTTCCATTCGAGAAAAATATGCGGGACGTTCTGGTTGCCTCGCGCATATCACTGCGGCGAATTCATCCGCGCTGCCAACCACACGAAGAACTGGATTGAATCGCCGCTCAATCCCTAAAGTCGTTTCGCCTGGCAAATTCAGTGCGCGACCACATGCGCTTCCGCTGCGGTGACCTGCCAAGACAATCGTCTGATCCGAAAATTTCGCAAATCGCTGC
The DNA here is from genome assembly GCA_903919715.1 of uncultured bacterium. Taxonomy (GTDB): domain Bacteria; phylum Planctomycetota; class Phycisphaerae; order Phycisphaerales; family SM1A02; genus F1-60-MAGs104. The sequence goes on from CAIXJC010000069.1 coordinate 2,583, forward strand.
AGCGAATCGCGCAGTTTCTCAGCATCTTCTGCATTCGTGCGGCCAGCACCACCGGCCAAGAGCGCGTCCCCAGTCAACAACACATGCATACCGCTCACTTCATGTTCGATGGAAATACTCAATGCGCCCTCAGCGTGCCCTGGGGTCAAGAGTGCCCGCACCTGCAGATCGCCCAGAGAAAATGTCGCGCCATCCTTCAGAAATGTGACCTGAGATTCCCACCGACTCTGGTCTCGCACATACCACTGGGGAGGATCGGTCTCGCCCGAAAGAAAAGCATGCGCAGGATGAGCCGTCAGCATTTCGACTACGCCAGAAACATAGTCAGAAGGCGCGTGAGTTTCCAGCACCGCATTGATTGTGATCCCGATTTCCTTGGCAATCTCTCCGTATCGCAATGAGTCGCGAACAGGGTCGACCAAAATCGCCTGCCGTGTCCGTGGACACGCAACGAAGTAGGCGCACTGGGCAATCATTGGTTCAGTAATTCTGCGAACGATCACAAGGTCGAGAATACCGCCGAGCGGTTCGGCGAAGTGCGCACGACTATCCTTGTCTTGCTGTGCCAGAGCCCAAACAAACTTTGATGGTTTCATTTGGACGACATGGCTGGCTGATCCCCGTGATGCTGGCCTCTGCGCTCACGCTGCAAGTCATCGCGCTCTGCGTGCCATTTATTGAAATGTCGATGTTTCTGCACGAATCGACGACCTATGGCTTACTCACCTCGATTCGTTTGATGTGGGGTAGCGAGCTGTACGTGATCGCGATTTTGATCATCACTTTTTCCGTGATCTTTCCGTTCTTAAAGCTGTCAGGACTGCTACTTGCATGGATGGTTCTGCCCCCAGGCCGAATGCGGACCGGCCTGATTGGGCTTCTGGGGAGGCTTGGAAAGTGGTCGATGATCGATCCTTTTTGCGTGATCCTGCTCGTCGCGCTCGCGTCTGATCAATGGGCAGTCGGAGCCGAAACGCAGGTCGGAATTTTCTGTTTCCTCTGCGCCATTGTTCTATCGATGATTCTCTCGATGATGATGATTCACTGCGATCGCAAGATCAATCCCCCACCATCCGCGATTGCGACCACGACATTTCGCATTGCAACGAAAGGGGGACTCGAAGGCGCGCTTGTGCCCATCATGCTTGTGCTCTCAATAGGTGCGCTCATTCTCGCTCTGAGGATGCCGTTCCTTCAGGTCGACCAATTTCTCTTGAACTCAAATTCATTTGGCATCTTTGACCTCTGCGTCCAACTTGGGCAAAACAAGCATTACGCGCTCGCTTTGCTGGCATGGGCCGGTCTCTTCGTGGTGCCTGCGGCCACCATTCTTCTGGAGTGGTGGTTCTGGCTCTGGTCCGCAATTCCCGCTCGACATATTGCACATAGACGATTGGTCGACGCCATGTACGAGTGGTCCATGCTCGACGTCTTTTCGCTTGCGTTGGTGCTCTTCCTCCTCGAAGGAAGTCGATTCATCAAAACCGAAGTCCATGAAGGACTCTGGTTCATCGTGAGCGCAGTCATCATCAGCCAACTTTGCCGACGATTCGCTCGGCGAACTGCGCAAAGATGTTTCCGCCGTCGACTGGACTAGATTTGCGTGTGCTCAGCCCTTGAGTTTTTTCAGTGCCGCGTGAAGAGCATCGAGATGATGCGTTTCGTGCGCTGCTGAAATCTGAACACGAAGTCTCGCATGACCTTCTGGCACGACGGGATAACCAAATCCAATTACAAATACACCTAATTCGAGCAATTGCCGACTCATCGCAATCGCCTTCGCCGTGTCGTGAACAATAATTGGGCAAATCGCCGTCGGACTATTCAACACCGAAAAACCCGTTCGCAAAATTCCTTCGCGCGCATATTCAACGTTGGCTCGCAACTTTTTCACGCGTTGCGGTTCACGCATCAAGACTTCGATCGCCTTGTCTGCACTGCATGCGACGCTACACGGGAGCGCATTAGAAAAAAGCGTTGGACGTCCTCGCTGAATCAGCAGGTCGATTGCAGCGCGTGACCCTGCGATGTATCCACCCGCCGCACCGCCAAGCGCTTTGCCGAGCGTGCCTGTGAAATAATCGATCTTCGTCGCAGCTATTCCCCAGTGTTCGTGCGTTCCACGACCCGTTGCGCCCATGACGCCCGTGCCATGAGAATCATCCATAACTAAGAGTGCGCCAAATTCATCGCACAGTTTGCGAATACTTGGCAGGTCGGCGATATCGCCTTCCATCGAAAAAACTCCATCAGTCACAACCCAAATCGTTCCTGTCACCGCAGGGTTGGAACGTGCCTCGATGAGTTTTTCGCGAAGCGATACTGGATCGTTATGGCGATACACCCCGCGAAGAAGACCCTTCTTGATCGAGACTGCGAGACGAATGCCGTCGATGATCGACGCATGATTGAGTTCGTCGGAGATGATCATGTCACCTGGCTCACATAGTGTTGGGAAGATCGCCTCGTTTGCATTCCAACAACTTGTAAAGGTGTACGCCGCTTCGACTCCATAAAAACGCGCAATGCGGTCCTCAAGCCTCTCGTGGCAGTCGAATGTCCCGCAGATAAAACGAACGCTCGCAGTTCCTGCCCCATACTTTCGAACGCCTTCAATTGCAGCTTCGACAACTTCTGGATGATTCGCCAAACCTAAATAGTTGTTCGAGCAGAGGCACACCACTTCACCGCGTCCACGGATACGAACCGTCGCATCCATCGGTCCTTCGATCGTCTGGAGATGCTTGAGTTGCCCGCTCTTGCGAAGTGAGTCAAGAATTTCATTGGCGCGAGTTGAAAATGTTGCGGGTGTCATCGTTGTCATTCCATCAGCATATCGCCCGACGAACCTTTACCAACCGAAGTCATGCCGAAGTCGAGCTCGCATAGCGGCTTGCGATTCTCGGCAGCAGGTACTCGCTGAATGCCGTCGCAAGCGAGTGAGTTGGATTCCAACTCCATTCGCGGCGCGCCGCAGAATCGTCACACGTCTCTGGCCATGAATCGATGATGGCCTGCCGCCCGAGGTCTGGCTCGAACTTGATCACAGCCTTCGGAAATGCTCGCCGCACGAGATCCGCAAAGTCCTCCGCACTAGGCGAGAAACTCGCGACGTTGTAAACCGAACGCCCGAGATTTTCTTTGGGCGCACGCATCAACCCCATCGTTGCATCGATTGCTTCTGGCATCGTCATGAATGGAATGCGAGAATCTGGACGAACGAAACAGTGATATTCCCGACCCGCAGCAGCTGCGTGAATCATTTCGGGACCGTAATCGCTCGTTCCACCAGACGGCATCGTCTCTGCCGAAATGATTCCTGGAAATCGAATCGATCGAAAGTCGACGGGGTGTTCGAATCGATCCTTTGCAAGTTTGCGGTAATGATGGTCGTAGTAGCGACCGAGATGTTCGCCAGCCAATTTATTACACCCATACATCGTGTGCGGATCGCAGAAGTGGCGTTCATCAATCGCACCTGCTTTGCGTTTCGTCGCGAGGTCGGGCAAACCATAGACCGCAATCGAACTTGGAAAAAAGAACCGCACGGTGCGCCCATGCGATCTCGCCTGTTCCGATGCGAGGTGGAGCAAGTTGAGCGTTCCGCCAACATTGACTTGATGCGCAGTCTCGGGAGCGAATTCGCTGCGCGTGGAAAGGAGCGCCGCCAAGTGATAGATCTCGGTGATTTCATACATCGCCAAGAGTCGCTCAAGAAGCGCGTGATCACAAATATCGCCAACATATGCGTTGTCGCACTGTTCACGAATCTCGGGTGCGAGTTCGCGAATGTCTACGGCGATGATCGCAGGGCGTGCGTCGCTCTCCACCAACGAATCGTTCGCGCGCGCCGCATTGAGTGCCGACAACAAACCATGTCCCATTTCTCCACCAGCACCAGTGACCAAGATGGCTGTCGTTCGTTGTTGACCGGTCGGCGAAGCGTGATGTGAGTTGGGATGGGAAATAGGCGACATTGGGATCAACGATATATGGAAGAAGCAAATCGATGCGGATCAGTCAATCGCAATTCTGCGATCAGAGGATGCAACCCTGTTTCATCAGGAGATCTCGAGTTGCGATGGTCCCGACGACTTCGCTTGCCTTCTCGCCCTCATATTCGGCACCCACCCAACCGCGATATCCAGCATCCCGAACAATCCCAAGCATTCTGGCAAAATCAATCGTCGTTTCTTGGCCAAGCGCATCAAATTCATAACTCTTCGCACTCACTGAACGAGCAAGGGGCATCATCGCCTTCACTCCGGCATAACGGTCAGCCATCGTGCCATCAGCGCACTTGAAATTGCCAAAGTCGGGAAGCGTCCCACTGTTTGCTGCACCCGTCGCTCGGATGAGAGATGCAACCCACTCGCCGTCGCAAGAGAGGCCTCCGTGATTTTCAACGATGACATCCAGTTTGAGCGGCGCCGCACGTGCACACAATTGGCGTAACCCGTCGGCGCACCGGTCAAGCTGCTCAACTGGAGTCCCAGAACTTCTTGCGTTCACACGAATTGAATGACATCCCAATATCACCGCAGCATCAAGCCACCGTTGATGCGCTTCGACCGCCTTGCGCCGAGCTACATCATCGGGATCTCCGATGTCACCTTCACCGTCACACATAATGAGCACGCTCTTGACCCCGATATCGTCAGTGCGCTTCTTCAACTCCTTGACCCACGATCCGTCGAGAGGCAAATTTCGATAGAACGAATTGACATATTCCACACCCATCACGCCGCACGTCTTATGAGCGAATGCTGGAAAGTCCAACGGCGCCAAGTCTCCTGCCTTGATCATCCGGTGAAACGACCACTGTGCCACACTGATGCGATTGGGTGGAATTGTCGTTGGTGCCGTCGGCGGAACAGCCGCCGCAGGCTGGACTTGTGCGAAGGAGTTTTTTACGGGCGCCAGAACTGCGCCCAGAGCGAGCATCTGCAGAATAGATCGGCGGGAAACGTCATGTGGCATTGGGGGCTTCTTGAATAGGAATTTCAGATCGAATGAGGAGAAGATTACCTCGAAGCAATTGGCTACACTCATGAAATGCCAACGAAGTGCCTCCTTATCGTCGCGAGTTCGATCGCTCTCATCTGCTCGACTCCCGTCTACTCGCAGAATGATTCCCCACCAGCGGCGACTCCACTCCATCCTCAGGTGCAAGCGGCGCTCGTGAATTTGACGATTGAGTCGAATGCTTTGCACATCATGCTTCACTCGATCGGAAACATGCGCGTCAATACGCAAGATCGAATTAACGCAATGAATGCCTATATGAAGCAGAAGAATCTGCTCGAAGGATGGCAAACCTATTCATCTGCGACAAAGAGCGCCCCTGCTGGAACCTCGTTCAATCAGGGATATCAAATCGCTCTTGCCAACGAAAAGTTGCGCGGAACTCCTCAGCCCACAACGCAAGACCTCGACCAACTGACGAGCGATGTTGCCGCGACAACCACTCTGGCACAAGAGTCATGGAATGCGCAGAACAAACTCTTTCAAAAGGTTTCCATTCTTTCTGCATATCTACAGTCAAAGAACGAGCTCGTTGGATATCAACAGTGGGCTCCGGCATATGCGGCGCAACAACGGAGCGCACAATCTGATCGTTATGTCGCTGAAAATCAGCAGGTCGATCAACAGACCAAATTGTATTACCAACACTTGGACGCACTCCACCAACAATGGGATCAACAGCCTCACGGCACTGGACTTGATTTCAATTATGATTTCAGCCAAGGAGATGGACCCGATGAAGGTGGAACAGGTGAATCCTCCAACTCGGGTGGAGTCTCGGTCAATTCGCCAAATGTCGTCGGCGTCAACACTCCGTGGAACTACGCAGGAGCGCAGGGCGGAATGTATGCAGGCGCGTATGCCGGGCAAGGAGCGAATGGCGTTCCCGTCGGAAACAATTACAACCTCAGCGGCGGTTACTACGGCGGATCGAATTACAACTCATACTCTGACACCTATCCAGACCTCTATGGATATCCCGATGGAACTGATTTGGGAGTTGGCGGGTTTAACGCAATGGGAATCAACAACGCTTGGAATCGATCAAATTCACGCGGCAATCCGCGCTTGCCCAACGGCATGGGTGGAATGGGTGGAGTGAGTGGACCGCGAGGAGTAGGACAAGTCGGCGGTCGAGGCGGTGCAGGTCAAGTTGGCGGACCCGGCGGTGTAGGACATGTCGATGGACCAGGCGGTGCTGGCGACGCTGGACATAAGCGTTAAGTTTGAGGCGCTCGTTATGGCCTCTCGATTTGGCCTCTCGATTTGGCCTCTCGATTTGGCCTCTCGATTTGGCCTCTCGATTTGGCCTCTCGATTTGGATCGAGCACTCATCTATTGATTGCGTTGGATTATTCCCACTCAATCGTCGCTGGTGGCTTGCTTGAAATGTCATAAACGACACGATTCACACCCTTCACTTCGTTGATCAGCCGGCTTGATACGGTTGCCAGAACGTCATACGGCAAGCGAGCCCAATCCGCTGTCATGAAATCTTGTGTGGTCACGGCGCGAAGTGCAACGACTGAGTCGTATGTTCGTCCATCTCCCATGACTCCGACACTTCGAACGGGAAGGAGTACTGCGAAAACTTGATCCGTCTTGCGATACAAATCTGCCGCAACGATTTCCTCCAGCAAGATTTCGTCGCAGTCTCGCAGAATGCGAAGCTGAGGCTCACTGACTGCACCGAGGCAACGAACCGCCAGGCCAGGTCCTGGAAAAGGATGGCGCCAAACAATGTGTGCTGGCAGGCCGAGGACTTCGCCCAGTGTCCTCACTTCATCTTTGAATAAATGTCGCAGGGGTTCGACGAGTTCGAATCCCAAATCTGCCGGCAACCCCCCGACATTGTGATGCAACTTTATGTTTGCCGCAGTTCCCGCATGCCCATGTCCACTTTCGATGACATCTGGATAAAGCGTTCCTTGCGCTAGAAATTTCACGTCCCCTTCAATCGTCTTTGCCGCCTCACGAAAGACATCGATAAAACGGTGGCCGATCAATCGACGTTTTTCCTGGGGATCGGTGATCCCGTCGAGGTCACCGAGAAATTCCTTGCTTGCATCGATGACTCGCAGATCAACATCGAAGTGGTCTCGAAAAGTGGATTCAACGAGGGTGCGCTCGTTCTTGCGCAGAAGTCCGTTGTCCACAAAAATACAAACGAGTTGTCGACCAATCGCCTTTGCCAACAATGCTGCAACGACCGAACTATCGACACCTCCCGAAAGTCCGCAGAGAACCCGCGCAGATCCAACGCGTTTGCGAATGCGCTCACTTTCCGCCGTAACAAAATCCGCCATGCGCCAATTTCCATGGCAGCCGCACGACCGAAAAAGGAAATTGCGAATGATGTCCATCCCATGCGGTGTATGCGTGACCTCAGGATGAAACTGCACGCCGAAAATTTTCCGCTTCGGATCGCCTACCGCTGCGAATGGGCAAGTGGGGGTCGAAGCCAAGACTTGAAATCCACTGGGAAGATCAAGCACTTGATCGCCGTGGCTCATCCAAACTGTTGAGTTCGTTGGGACTCCCATCAAGAGCCCCGTTGCGTCGTGCACTTCAAGATTGGCACGCCCATACTCGCGACTCGGTGCGCCTTCGACTCGGGCGCCCATGATTTGGGACGTCAGCTGCATCCCGTAACAAATCCCGAGGATCGGAATCCCGAGTTGGAAGAGTGCAGGATCACATCGCGGCGCTCCGCGATCTGAAACACTCGACGGACCTCCCGAGAGAATGATTCCAATTGGATTGTGTGCCATCAATTCGGCGACCGAGGCGTCAGGCCGCACGAGCAAGCTATAGACACCCGCTTCACGAACCCGCCGCGCGATCAACTGCGCATATTGACTACCGAAATCCAAGATGAGAACGGTTTCTGCTTGCGACGGAGTTGAATTGACAGTGGAAGAACTCATGGTGGAATCTCGGTGGCTGAAGGGGAGGGAATAGTAACGGCGTTTACGCTATCCTCGCCTCGTGCGCCCGTTTTCATTTGAGATCAATCGGCGTGGGGCCACCCCCCCCGCCGCCAGCCTCTCGACGACCCTTGCTCTGTTAGGGATTGCAACATTGTTTGCATCGTTGGGATGCGCCCCCAGCGCAACGGAAGGCGGCTTTGCCAATCCTGCTCCGGGCGCTCGCGTTTATGCAATCGAAGACGCGGTCAAATTCAATCGCCGCGACCAGATTCCACAAATTGTTGAATGCCTTTGCTCCGATGACGATCTGCTGCGGTTCATGGCGATCGGAGCACTTCAGCGAATGACTGGACAAGATTTGGGATACCAATTTGACGATTCCGAACCGCTTCGATTTGCTGCATATCAACGATGGCGACAGTGGACGATTGATCAACATCTTGCGCCACCCGAGCAGGCGTATTCATCGACGATTTATCCGCCAACTCGACCTCGACCGCAGTGGTGACACCAATGGAACGTGAACCAGAAATCAGCATTCGACTCTTCAGCGACCCTCATCTGCTCTCGACAATTCGAGCCGCTGTGGATGCGCTGGCGAAGCTTGTCGGATTCGCTGAAAGGTCGCGAGGGCTTCTCACCCTTGCGGTAGATGAAGCGCTTGCGAATGTCATACGACATGGATATCAGGAACGAACCGACGAGATGATTTGGATCAACCTCTGGCGCGTTCGTGAGCCCCGCGGAATTCGAATCGTTCTTGATGATCTCGGCCGATCCGTCGATCCTGCAAAGATCAAAGGCCGAGATCTTGATGATGTAAGACCCGGCGGACTGGGCGTCCATATCATCAAAGAAACAATGGATGAATCGTGTTGGGAGAATCGTCCCGGGGGCGGCATGAGGCTGACTCTTGTCAAATGGCTCTCCCCAGAAGAACTGCAGAACGTATCACCATCCCAACCGGAGAACACAACCTCGTGAATCACGAAATCGTTATTGATCAACAGACAATCGGCGACATGGTCGTCCTTCGCCCGGCTGGCGATATCGACATGGCTCGGTCATCCACGGTTCGAAAAGCGGTGTCGGAAGTCGTTCGAGTTCGACCTGCAAAGCTTGTGATGGATCTCACAAGCGTCGAGTACATGGATTCGTCTGGCATTGCGACGCTCATCGAAGGGCTTCAAAGTTCGATGCGCAATAAAATGAAGTTCGTGCTCGTCGGCGTCACGCCGAAAGTACGCAGCGCATTTGAAATCACCAAGTTGATTGGAATGTTTACGATTTGCGCAAACATCGACGACGCGGCAAAAATCTGATCTGAATTCCATCGAAGACCACGAACACCATGAACCCCATGAGCACCACATCAAGCCCCTCACTCATCGCCCGAGTAATCGATCGATACTGGGAAATCTGGGCCGACGTTCTTGCGCTCATCGGGTCGTGGGCAAATCTGCTCTTCGATGTCTTGGTATGGGTGGTGCGTTCACTTATCCAACGCCGTGCGAGATTTGGTGCGCAAGCACTTGCGGGGCAAATTGTCCGAGTTGGAACACGGTCCATCGGAATCGTCCTGCTTGTCTCGGGCTGCATTGGAATCATCTTGGCACTTCAGACTGCGCCAAGCCTCCGAGACTTCGGACAAGTAGACAAAGTCGCCAATCTTGTTGGAGTTGCTGTCTTTCGAGAACTTGGGCCACTCATCGCAGCGATCGTATTAACGGGATTCGCCGGAGCCTCAATTGCCGCAGAACTGGGAACGATGAAAGTCGGCGAAGAGATCGAAGCTCTTGAGGCGATGGCTCTCAATCCAATTCGCTTTCTAGTGATGCCACGAGTGATCGCAACCGCAGGAAGCCTCATCGTGCTTTCTGTATTCGCAGATATCTGCTCTGTTGTATTCGGTGGCGTCGTCGGAGTCTTCGTCTTGGATATTCCATACGAGGTATACAAGATGAACACGCTCAATCAACTCCGACCTGTCGATTTCAATACGGGGCTTATCAAGGCTGCCGTATTCGGAACGCTCCTTGGCCTGATCGCTTGCACGAATGGATTGCGCGTGACCGGTGGCGCAGCAGGTGTCGGTCGCGCAACGACGAATACGGTGGTGCAAACCACTGTTGCGATCGTGATCTGCGACCTCTTGTTTTCCGCGCTCTTTTACAGCCTCGGGCTGAACTAAAAGCAGCACGGCCTGCCCTCGTGAGATCAGCGATCATTCCCGCCGAATTCGCGGTGATGCGAATCCTGCCAATCCCAGCAAATACGCTCCCTCAATCGTCGTCGCGTGGGTTACGAGATGATTGAAGACATCATCGGGTGTCTCCACAAGACATGCCTGCATGGATTGAATCAACTTATGGCATCCCGCAGATCTTCCCGAATGGACCGGCCCTGGAAGCGCCATGCAAATTCGATTGATGTCGCATGCGATGTTTGCGGTGATGATCGCACCTGATCTCGTCGCCGCTTCGATAACAAGCGTTCCAAGACTGAGCCCTGCCAGAATGCGATTGCGACTTGGGAATCGATCGGGGGTCGCCGCCGCTTGCATCGGGCACTCGCTGACCACCGCTCCCCCAGCAGCGACAATCTCATCAAGTAATTCAATATGTTCTGGTGGATATGGATCGCTCAAACCTCCGCCGATCACTGCGATCGTCCGCCCTTCTGCTCGCAGCGCTCCTCGATGCGCCTCAGCATCGATCCCACGAGCAGCTCCCGACACGACTGCAACTTCGCCGCCAGCAAGGCCGCTTGCGAATCGCCCCGCCTGCTCTATCCCGTAGGTGCTCGACCGACGCGCACCAACGACTGCGACAGACCATGCATCGTTTGGGAGAAACACCCCGCGAATCCATAATGCGACTGGAGGATCTGGGCTCGACGCAAGCATCGCTGGATAGTCGCTGTCACCCAGAACCACAAGCGCAGTCCCCAGGGGCTCCATCATCCGCCGCTGCCCGTCGGGATCACTTCGCCCAAGTCGCTCCCGCAGGAGCATTGCGCCACTTGCCGCGCCGAGTTCAATCGAATCCAACAGTGACTCGAGGCGACGATCACCGCTCGTCGCCTCTTGTGCGAGTGCGTCCAACCCACCGGCACGCGCCACTGCAATTCGCCATACCCGAGGAGCGCGATCGAGCGCTTCCGCTGCGCGCAGCGTTGCGTCATTCAATTCATGAAGCGTTCTTGGCATACCTGACCTCCAAGTGCAAACTTAGGTCAGCGCCGCGTTCTTCTTGAAATCAGATCGGTTTTTCTTGAGGCTTGACTGCTGGTCCGAAAATCAAACCAAGAAATACGCAGAAAGCACCCGCCGCAATCACCCACAGTTTCTGCGGCCCCAGCGTCCAACGTGCAAGCAGCGTGTCTGGATAGGGATCGGGTTCATAGACTGGAGGTATCACGCTCGCTTCAATCCAATCGCTTGGAGTTGCGTCGATCGATGTTGCGATCAAGAGCGCCGTTTCTCCGCGCGGCATGAGATTGAGTTGGCTCGCCGCCAATCGGCGTACAAGTCCCTGATCCCCAGCCTTGAGATCATCCAGAAATCGGGAGCAAGCAGCCATCCGTGCAAAATTATGCTGCTCCGCAAATCGGATCGTCTGCAATTGATTTCTCATCGAGTGCACCTTTTCTGCTTCAGGAATCACAGCTGCGCAGACGATCAGCGCAAGGCCGGCGACAAGAAAAAGCCAGCCGGGGTCTGGATTGAAGAATGGAAGCGAAACGCGCACAATAGACGGATCGGCACATTGTCCTTTCCGTGTTGAAGAAAACGGTTGAAGAAAACGCCGGAACAAAGAGTCCGGCAAAATTGAGATCCGCCGAGTCTGGGCTTAAGCCGTTGGCGGCGGTTCGGCGACCGAATCCATCGAATCAAGAATCTGCCGAAGTTGGGTTCTCATTGCTGGTGCTCCCCAGAGCAGGTCGTACTCAATCCGCCAATTGCACCGCTGAACCCGACACTGCCCCGAAAACACGAAAGGGGCATTTGTCAGCACGAGCGTGCAAGAATCGAACGAGCAGTCAACGAAAGCATGACCAGCCAAATGGATCGTCTGCGCTACAAATGATCGCTTCTCGTGGCGGGTCAACTGTATCTGCCCTGCCTGATTGGCCTCTGCGCTTGGAGCTCCACTCCCCGCTGGCGCCGGTGGTTTCGGATCGCTCGGCTTGGCGCCTCCAGAACCCAAACTCCATGGACCACCTGCGGTGAAAAGAATCGAAGATTGAAAACTATTCATTGGAAAGGTCCTCGGTGATTCGGTGCATGAGTCTGAATAAAACGGTTTCGTTAAAGCTGAATCGATCGAAAATGGGGTGAATGAATCAAGCCAATTCTGGGAAGGTCTTTCGCACGATGGCGACGAGATCCTTGACATGAGAGACTGATTCATCGAAAAGTTTCCGCTCGGCTGGATTGAATTTGATCTCCACCACGCGTTCCATACCGTTGCTGCCCAAGACGCATGGGACTCCGATGAAGTAACCGGCGCCTTTCTGCCCTGGAGCAACTCCGAGTTCATCTTCGCAGTACGCAGCACAAGGCAAGATGCGCTTCTTGTCCTTGATGATCGCCTCGACCATCTGAATCGTTCCAGATGCGGGTGCGAAATAAGCGCTCGTGCCCATCAGTTGCACGATCTCGCCGCCACCAGCCTTTGCTCGCTGAATGCACGCTTCAATCTTTTCCGCAGGCAACAGCATGTCGAGCGGAATTCCATGGACGCTGGTGAATCGAGCAAGAGGGACCATATCGTCGCCATGTCCACCCAACAGGAGTGCTTGAATGTCCTCGACTGAACATCCCAGTTCCATCGCAATAAATGTGCGAAAGCGTGCAACGTCCAAGCATCCTGCTTGACCGAGAATCCGATTAGTCGGAAACTTCGATGCCTTCCAAGCGGTGTAGACCATCGCATCAAGCGGATTGCTGACGACAATCATGACGGCGTTTGGAGAATGTTGCGCAACTTGTTCGGCGACTTCCTTGACGATCTTGACGTTGGTTGCGATCAAATCATCGCGACTCATTCCAGGCTTGCGCGGAATTCCAGCGGTTACAACAACGACGTCGCTGTTTGCAGTCTGCGCATAATCGGATGTTCCAGTCACTCGCGAATCAAATTCTTCGATTGGACCGCAACACGCAAGATCAAGGGCCTTTCCCTTTGCGACGCCCGCACGATCGGGAATGTCGAGGAGAACAATATCTCCCAACTCCTTCGCAGCAGCCCAGTGTGCACATGTTGATCCGACATTTCCAGCTCCGATGATTGAGATCTTGGCGCGACGCATGATTGTGAGTTCTCCTTAAGAGATGCGAATGGAAGGGGCAAGGATCATAGCGAGCAAAAGTGCACTTGCATGTGATCCCTGCACACCATGATGCCCGCAAAAACAAAGGCGGCGGATCCCCCAAAGAGGGTCCGCCGCCATCAATGCGCCAGAAAGGACTCGAACCTTCGACCTCACCGTTATCAGCGGTGTGCTCTAGCCAGCTGAGCTACTGGCGCAAGGGGGAACAAGTATAGCGAATGCCACTTCATTCGCTCCACTGCTTGCGGCGAAGCAGAATGATGCGGCGTCGCCGCGACAATTCACCACTCGGGCGTTGGCCCAAATATTGGCTCGACGACATCCTTGAGAGTGATAATGCCAATTGGCGGCAATCCAGGTCCTTCGGCGACGATTGCCATCGTTCTGCGGGAAGCTCGGAGTCTTCGCGCCGCTTCCATCACCAGCGTCTTGGGCTCAATGATCAATGGGGCTTGTGCGAGCGATGCCAACGCCGTCGACGGTTGAAGAATCGCATCGAGCGCAGAGACCACACCGATGACCGACAATTTCCCATTCTCGATTCCCGTAATCGGAAGTCTGCTGAAGGCGTACTGGCTGAAGGTCGCCGTACGCGCGGCTTCCGATGCATCCACAGAGAGTGTCACCACGCGACTCCATGGAACTGTGCAGTCAGCCACAGATCGTTCTGCGAGACCAAAGACTCGATCTGCCATTTCCAGGTGAACGGGCTTGATGAGATCGCCCTCAATCCCGTCGCGCAACGACTGCAAAATACGCTGGCGATTCGGCGCCTCCTGATCGGCTCGGAATCCCAGTAGGTATGAAACTGTATCGCCAAGAAAACGGACAACAGGGACAAGCCCAGTCCACGTCAGCAAGACGCGAAGTGCCCACAAGATTCCAGAACATCCGTACGTCCATGAATTTGTGAATACACGGAAGAGTTCTTTGGGAAGTGCGTCGCCAAACAAAAACACTAGCGGCAGAACTATGACCGTGTTCAGCATCGCGACCCGCACCGGATCGCTCGTCACCGCCTCCACAACTGAAGTCGTTGCCGCACTCAATCCCGCGTGTGCGATATTCATTCCAACCAACAATGTGGCAAGCAATCGATTGGGATGTTGTAATTCTGTCCGAAGTCGCTTCGCCGCTCGAGATTGCTGAGCTGCTCGCGCAGCAAGCCGAACTCGATTGAGCGTGTAGATACCCGTTTCCATACCCGCAAGAAGTCCGCAGATAATGAGAGAAACAAGACCGATGATCAGTGAGATGGTCACGACGAAATACCCTCATCTTGGTCATCAGTTGCCCCTTCAACTCGACGCACGATGAGCGTTCGCGCTCGGCCTCGTTCGATTTCTTCCACCCGAAGTTCGAGAGAACCAAATGTCAGTATCTGCCCCGCTTTGGGGAGATTTCCAAGCACTTCTAAAGCAATTCCACCAACGGTCGAGGCCCGCGTCGATTGAATCGGCACTCCGAAATGTGCGCAAAATGCTCGTGCAGACATCTTGCCATCCACGCGCGAACTTTGCTCGTCAATTTGCTGCGGCGCCATCGGCGTGACCTCATCCTGCGCAACAATGTCACCAATGATTTCCTCAATCGCATCTTCGAGAGCGACGACTCCAGCAGTTCCGCCAAACTCGTCAACGACGATTGCGAGACTTGTTTTCTGCGTACGAAAAAGCTCAAAGAGTTGCTCAAGCATCGCAATCTCTGGAACGATGACGGGTGTTTGCATATGCGAATCAAATGAGGCCTCGGATCCTCTTGGATCGAGTAGATACCGGCGAACATCGAGAATGCCGATTATTCGATCGTGACTTCCGTCAACGATGGGAAGTCTTTTCAATCGACTCCCAAGCGCAAGCCGCACAACGTCGCTCCGCTGTGCACGACGCGGCAGCGAAACCATTTCGGTTCTGTGGGTCATGACATCGCGAACCCTCGCACGGCGAAGAATGAGTAGTCGCCCAAGAAGCGCTTCCTCTTCAGTCGAGATATCACCCTGCACCCGCGCCGCTGCTACAAACTCCCTCAGTTCCTCGACCGTCGGACCCGATGCTGGCACTGATGGAGCCGTCAAACGATGGAGCGGCACGAACACGATTCGCTCGATCACAGCCCGAATCGGCGTGATGATTCGATACATGATGAGCAATGGTCGAGCCAGGAGCGGCGCCATCTGATTGCGCATCGAATTCCCAACCATCTTTGGCAATACTTCGCCAAATACAATCAGGCAAATGACCTCGCAGATACCGACGCCGATGCGGGAGACGACAGATAAATGAGTTCCAGAAAGTGCGACCGTTGCAATTGCGAAGTAGAGCGAATTGACAGTCATATTGCCAAGAACCACCGTCAACAAGAGACGGCGCGGATGTGCAAGTAATTTCTCGACGACTTGCCCAATCCTCGGTCGCTCGCGTTGCAATCGCCATCGATCGTCGGCGGACAATCCAAAGAACACAGTCTCGGAAGCAGAAAATATTGCCGACAAGCAAATAAAGATCGGCAAGAAAACGATCATCGATTCGATTCCAATCGACATCAATCGTTCTCCGTGGATCGTCCAGTGCACAATCTTGCCCACTCGTTCGACAATCGAATCAGCGCACGAAAGTATGTAATCAACGAGCGAACTCGCACCCAATCAACAGTCGAAGAAGAAAACGCACTCCGAAGCTGCTCGAGCGACGACTGATTCGTTGATCTCAGCCACTCATCGCACTCAACTTTCTCGACCGACGAAAGAGTTGCACAAGCTTCCATTGACTCACGGCGCTCAAGTAACTCGCATAGTTGTGCTGGGGAAAGTGGCGCGTATTTTCCAGAGGGATCTCCCAACAAAACCAAAGCCTCAACGCGCAAGAGTGGATTCATCAGAATGATTGTTGCAGCGTTAATGCGTGCACTCTGCATGACTGCGAGTTCGCGCCCCACTCCCTCAGGATGACGATCAGGATGAAACTTCGCCAATGCGCGCACTTGTGCATTGGCAATATCCCCCAATTTCAAATCGAATTTTGGCAAAAAACCAAGAAGAGCGAATGGGTCATCGACCGTAAAACACCCGCTGACATCCGACGGAGCCGACATTCATGCTCCGCGGGGAGTGCCTTCTTCTGGAGGAGTATCCAAGCGTCGAACCACAGGAGGTTTCGGAGCTGCTGGGCGAAGCGGCGGAACAACGCCGCCAGTTTGCTGAGGATTTACTTGAGATAGTTCACGAGGCGCAGGCGGCGTCGCAGGATTACCTGGTCCAACTGCTGGCGGCGGTTGAGGTCGAACAAATCCAGAGGAACCACGAGGGCGTTCAGGAGCACCATCGCCAGGTCCGCGAGAAAATCCGCCTTGGCCACCACCTGCTGCGCTGCCGAAGTCTCGGCGAGAATTACCACGAGCGAATGGTCTACTTGATGGTCGACCTGACGGCGGACGAACTGGGATGCGCGGAGGTCCACTCATTCCGGCGCTTCCAATACTTCCACCCATCTCGCCACGCATACCACCGCCTGCCCCGCCTGGGCCGCGAGTTGGTCGACGAAGATCTTTTTTGGGTGGCAACGCCTTGCCTTTTTTAACCGCTTCGTTGACCACCATTGGACGTCCATTGAGAATTCGACCCGACAGCGTCTCAATCAAAAGTTGGGCACGTTCCTTTTCGCGAAACATCGCAATCGCAAAACAACGGCTCTCGCCAGTCTCAGGATCCATCACAAGAACAAGATCTTCGAGATCTGGAAAAGGTTTCATCAACTCTTTGAGTTGATCAAGCGTGACGCCATTTTCGAGATTACCTATGTAAATTTTGAACATTTTTTAACACTTCAAACTCCCCCAGTTTTGATGAACTGACCAACAATGGTAGCGAACCAACGCACAAATGTGCAAACGGGAATAATCGAAACAATGTTAGAAACAGAAAAACAAAAAAACAAAGCGAGACAAATAAAAAGAGCCCTGCCTGGTTTCCCAAGCAGGGCTCATGAAGTCGGCGATGACCTACTTTCCCGCTGAGCAGTATCATCGGCAGCGAAAATTTCACTTCTGTGTTCGGGATGGGAACAGGTGTTTCCTTTCGCTTATCGTCACCGACAAATCCTCAAACATCCTTTCGGACCCTCAAGGAGGATGACAAATCGAAGATCGATGTCGCATGAACGGTCTTTCGACCGAACAAGACTAGTGAATTACTTTTAAAGATACAGTTTGAAACAAACAACCTTCGTGCTGGTTTGCATTGCTCCATTCCCGCGAGTCCAGTTTCAAACTTTATATTTGAACTAAATTCGACGGAAGCTGGTAGACAAGGCCAAGCACTCGACCGTTAGTACCGCTTAGCTCAACGAATTACTTCGCTTACACATGCGGCCTATCAACCCGGTGGTCTACCGGGGGTCTTACGTCTTGCGACATGGAATAATTATCTTCAGGGGGGCTTCCCGCTTAGATGCTTTCAGCGGTTATCCCTGCCGTACTTAGCTACCCAACTATGGACCGAGCGGTCCAATTGGCACACCAGGGGTACGTCCAACCCAATCCTCTCGTACTAGGGTTGTATCCCGTCAATATTCCTACGCCCATGGCAGATAGGGACCGACCTGGCTCACGCCGGTCTGAACCCAGCTCGCGTTCCGCTTTAATGGGCGAACAGCCCAACCCTTGGGACCGCCTTCAGCCCCAGGATGCGAAGAGCCGACATCG
>CAIXJC010000070.1 GCA_903919715.1 uncultured bacterium
ACTTGCTGCATTCTTAAAGAATCCAACAACGGTCTGGCCCGATGGTCAGATGCCTACGACGATGCTGTCGGATGAAGAGGCACGGTCGTTGACTGCGTGGCTCCTACGGGGTCAAGGGAAAAACAAGGATGGATCCGTTGCACTCTCAAAGGAACCTGGAGTCGCTGTTGATTACTACGAGGGTTCGTTTGACGGAGTCGGGCCGAGTGAGAGCGACACATCAACTCGTTCCGAGACGATGGCTGAAATCGGACTTCCAAAATTTGCACGGCCAGATAAATGGGGAACTCGATTTCACGCGACCCTCACAATTCCAATTGATGGGTCCTGGACATTTTGGATTGGGAGCGACGATGGATCCTCGCTTTCGATTGATGGTGAGTTGCTTGTCGAATCGCCAGGCATTCACGGCACAGACTGGAAGAAGGCGACTCGCACGCTCTCTGCGGGTCCTCACGAAATTTTGGTGACCTACTTCGAGGGCGCTGGCAACAACGATCTTGAAGTTCAGTGGGTCGGACCAAATCAACGACGGCAGAGAATTCCTGCGTCGGCTTACACACGCGAGACGATTCCGCTGCGTTCACCAAATTTGGGTGAAGAAACGCCTCGTTCAGTTGAAATTGAAAACGGTCGGAGACTCTTTGCGCAGCTTGGCTGTGTGAATTGCCACGGCGCTCCTGCGGATGGTGGATCAAATCCATTGGTCGCCAAAGCGCAAACACCGCTTTCAAACATGAATTTACGGCGTGGTTGTTTGGCGGGCGATCATTCTGCTGATCATCCTGATTACAACTTTCAACCAGCCGATATCGATGCGCTTCGTACGCTCCTTTCGAGCGTGCAATCCCCGACGAGCTCGCTCCCTGCAACAGAATCGTTATCGCTGCATTTGCAGGCACTCAATTGCACCGGGTGTCACTCACGCCAAGATGCTGGACAGCCACGCGCTGATGCAATGACGATTTTCGCGGGCACGGCGGACTTGGGTGAGCAGGGTCGAGTCCCACCAACTCTTGATGGTGCTGGTGCAAAGTTGCGAACGACAGCGATCGCAGAAATTCTTGCGGGCAGTGGTCGCGTCCGCCCATACTTGCTGACTCGAATGCCACTCTTTGGTCAGAACTCATCCGCGCTACTGCCGTCGTTACTCGAAGCAGCCGATCATCCAGCGCACGAAGCGGCGCAACCTGTAATGACTCCCGAAGCTATCGCCGCTGGCACCGCTCTCGCTGGTGTCGATGGACTTGCGTGCATCAGTTGTCACGGAATTTCTGGCTATCCGTCACTCGGTGTGCCAGCGGTCGATCTTTCACACACCTACGGACGGTTGAGGCATGCGTGGTTCGATCGATACATGCGAAATCCATCGGCAGTTTACGCAGGGACTCGCATGCCAACCTTCTGGCAACAAGGTCAACACGTTCATCCTGATTTCCTCGGCGGCGATCCAACAAAGCAAATCGATGCGCTGTGGACTTATCTCTCACTCGGTTCATCTATGCCGCTTCCAAAGGGGATGATTGCCGGTGGCGAGTATGCACTCATGCCGCAATCGCGCCCCATCGTGCTCGGCACATTTATGGATGGACTTTCAGCTCGCTGCTTTGCAGTCGGATTTCCAGAGCAAGTTCACTATGTATACGACGGGGATCATCGTCGAACCGCGAAGGCGTGGCGTGGACAATTTATGGATGCTGCGGGGACGTGGTTTGGTCGTGCGGGTTTGCTTTGTAAGCCTGCGGGAATTGACGTGATTGACTTTCCCGCCGGCGATCCAGTTGCAGTACTAACAAATTCACAAAACCCGTGGCCGACAAGAGCTGGCCGCGATGCGGGCTGGCGCTTCCTCGGAAGCGACCGCGACTCGGCGGGAGTTCCCACGTTTCGCACCTCCGATGGTGCTCTCTCTATAGAAGAGCGACTTGCCCCTGCTCCAGCAGTCGGCGGAGCGCACCTCGTCCGCAATTTCATCATTCGAGCGAAGACCGAACCTATCGGCGCAATGCTGCGCGCATGGACGTCTCCAAGCATTTCGTCCAGTGATTTACTAAACGGCGTTACTGGTTGGAAAGCTGAAAATGGTCCAACCATCTTTGTAACTGGTGGTCTGGCATTTGTGCGGACAAGTGCAGCAACCAACGAACAAGAACTGCTCGTCCCAATTGGCTTTCAAACGGGATCAGACCCTGAACGTCCCTATGAAGCGCACATTCGCTTGGAGTACGTCTGGTGAAAAAAATGCTCTCCATAATTTCTATCGCGCTGATTTCGGCGATCGCAACCTTCTCGTCTCCATCAACTGCGCAGAACGAACCCATCACCGCAGAACGCGTCGCATCGGTTGTTCCAGAGAGATTTCCAGAGCGAGAAGCGAAATACTGGGCACTCGAAACGATTCCAGTTCCCAAGGGAATCGTTGCCGAAGTCACCGGCATCCTTGCAATGGATGGCGATCGAGTGATGATTTGCACTCGCCGCGGTGAAGTCTGGATGATCGATGGTGCCTCGACGACCGATCCCAAATGGACACTCTTTGTTGATGGTCTGCAAGAACCCCTTGGACTCGCACGAAAATTCACCGACAAGAATCGGAGTGAGAGTGACGGATGGATCTATATCACGCAGCGTGGAGAACTTTCGCGCATGCGTGATGAAGACCACAACGGTCGCGCTGACCGCATTGAAACGGTGAGTGACGGCTGGGCAATTTCTGGCAACTATCACGAGTATTGCTTCGGCCCCGTCTTTGATGATGATGGAAATGCATGGGTCACTCTCAATCGAGCATTTGGATCGCAACCTTTCGGCGCCCCTGCGTGGCGAGGTTGGGCTCTCAAGATCGCCCCAGATGGATCATTCACTCCTGTTGCCGGCGGTTTGAGATCACCATGCGGAATTGGACGCAGTCCAACTGGTGAATTTTTCTACAGCGATAATCAAGGCGAGTGGTGCCCAACAAATAAGTTGTCTCCACTCGTGGAAGGAAGTTGGCACGGGCATCCGTTTGGGATTCTCGACACATTCAATCCACTCTCCAAAGTTGCGTATCCCCTGCCGACGAAGGATGGAAGTGTTGATCCACTCGGCGCGAAGCGACCGCTACGTCCAGATGATTCGCCGATGGATTATCCAGATGAAATCCGCATGATCGAAGCAAAGAAGTTGATGCCAACGCTCGTCTTACCCGCCGTGTGGTTTCCGTACGACAAGATGGGGCGAAGTGCGTGTGAATTCGTGTGGGACACAACACGCGGCAAGTTCGGGCCGTTTGATGGACAAATTTTAATCTGCGATCAATATTCCGCGTGCCTGATGCGCGTTGACCTGGAGAGAGTCAATGGCGCATGGCAAGGAACCTGTTTTCCATTTCGCAGTGAATTCAACTGCGGAATCATTCGACTCGCATGGGATCGCGATGGATCGCTGCTCTGTGGCGAGACAGATCGTGGATGGGCATCGCTTGGTTCTGAACGGCAGGGACTACAACGAATGCGTTGGACGGGCAAGACTCCATTTGAAATCCTGCACATCCGCGCGCAACCAATGGGCTTTCGCTTTGAGTTCACCGAGCCAGTCGATCCTGCGACAGCAATGAATCCTGATTCATATCACATGTCCTCGTACACATACCTCTTGCATGCACCGTATGGAAGTCCTGAAACAGATACACAGAAGCTCGTGATGCGACCACTCAGCGTCAGCGCAGATGGAATATCTGTTGAAATCGCCGTTGATGGAATGCGTGACGGCTTTGTGCATGAGTTTCATCTCGATGGCTTGCGCAACTCCAAAGGAGAAACGCTCTTGCACTCCGATGCTTATTACACGCTCAATGAGCGACCGAAACAGTGACTCACTCCGATCATTGTTCTTTCGTCGGCGTGTGTTCGTGAAGCTTCAAGTGTTCGATCATTCGATCGCCACCAAAGTCGTGTTTTACATCGCGCCAAACGGTGTGAACATGATCCACCGATCCACTCGTGCAATCAAATTCCATGATGAATGTTGGACCTTGGAGGCGGTAATAATGCGGCTTTGATTCGTCCGAGGAACCAATCCAAACAAAGTGGACTGCTGCGAGACCTGCGTCACTGATGCGTTTTATCTCAGCGTCGGCTAGATCGCCGCGAAGTCGATCAGCGAAGGATCGAAGCAAAGACATCAGCAGAACCTGCTGATCCTTGTTCATCTCCGCAACAGCGATTCCCTGCGGAGGATCTATTTTTGTCGTCGCCGGATGAGCGATGATATCCCCTGGCACATTCGTACCGATGATTGCATCTGCATTCTGTTCTGGCGTCAGCGATCGCAGCAGAGCAAATGCGAGCGCTCGCTCGTCGCGAAGCGGTTGATCTCCCGCATGACTTCCGCTGGGAACTTGAAATGGCGAAGACCCCATAAACATTGGCGTCACGATGAACGCGTCGATCGGTGCGGTAAAATTCAGAGATAGATGATGCCCCTCCAACCGAAACCCCCAAGGGTCTACATCGCTTGGCGTTCCAAAGACAGCAACCTTGTATGCGCCTTCGTTATATCGCTCGGGCTGAGCCTTTCCAAGAAAGGCTTCGAGCGCACGAATGTCATCCAACTTCGCGATCCCCTTCGCTGAAATAACGGCACGAAGCAGCTCATCGACATCAACCCGCGAACCCTCATCAAGTTGATCCAACCTCACACCAAATCGCTCGCCTGGAAGATAATTCCATGTGATACGCCGAGGATCATCAAACCCCGCACATGCGCTTTCGCGCTCCGATTGCGACAATCCATCGACCAATTTGATCGCCGCAGTCAACGCTCGTGCATTCGCTCCGGCGGGCGTTGCAGATTGCAGTAGGAGAACGATTCCCAAAGCGAGCATCCTTCGATCATAATGTGCCAATGACGAATCCAATCATCGGCTTGACCGCAAATCTTGTGCGTGACGACCAGGGTCGACTTCGACACGAGGTCAAAGGAACGTATATCGAAGCTGTCTTGCGCGTGGGAGGTACGCCAATCATTATGCCGGCGATTGCCAGCATGCGCGCTGCGATGCTTGATTGCGTTGATGGCATCATCATGACAGGCGGCGATGACATTGACACGCGTCCATCTGGAATTGCTTTGCATCCGAAGGCTGAGATAATGGAAAGCGATCGACAAGCTGCAGAAATTGCGCTGCTTGACGCCCTCAAATCGCGACCCGACAAACCCGTTCTTGGTATTTGCCTCGGCATGCAGATGATGGGTTTTCATGCAGGCTGTCCGCTGATTCAGCATTTGCATGATCTGAAGCCTGACGCTGATCGACACAAATTTGATTATCCACACTTGGTCGAAAGTGAAATTGGCTGCGGCCCTGTCGCAAGTTGGCATCATCAGGCACTCGAAGATTGTGGACCATTCGAGGCAATCGGATGGAGTGACGACGGCGTGCTTGAAGCCATTCGCGATTCAAACAAACCTTTTTACATTGGTGTTCAGTGGCATCCAGAGCGCACGAAAGATTCAGCGATGGGTGATGGGATCATCGCACGATTGGTCGACGCCGCACGCACTTATAAGTTGGCTACGCTCACCCGATGAGCGCTCCTGTTCTTGGTTACTGCACAAATGTCCATAGCGGCAGCACGCTTACGACCACGCTCGAAGCGCTCGATCGCCATGCAACTGCCGTTCGTCAATTTGTAAAACCAATTGGGCTGATGCCCATCGGACTTTGGCTCAGTGCGCGCGCAGCGCAAGAAGTTCGCGACGATCCAGACGGCATCAGTCGATTGCGAGATTGGCTTTTCAATCGCGGGCTTGTCGTCTTCACGATGAATGGATTTCCATACGGCGATTTTCACGCAGGCAGAGGAAAGAAAGCCGTCTATGAACCGCACTGGGCGGATGTTCGCCGTGCGCTCTACACAATCGCACTCGCCGACATTCTCGCTGGACTTCTGCCAGACGCCGCAATCGCTCCTGACATTGCGGGCGAAGGCTCGATCTCGACATTACCGCTTGGATGGAGATCGACATTCACACAAGAAGGATGCGGCGCGAGTGTCGGCTTGGCATCTGCGCAATTAGAACAAGTCGCGCGACATCTCAAGCGAATCGAAGACTCCACAGGCGTGTGTATTCATCTCGACCTCGAACCGGAACCAGGATGCGTGATCGACCGTGCGAAACAGATGGTCGATTTCTTTGATCAGTGCATTCGTCCAAGTGCCGCCCTCCAAGATCCTCGCAAATACCTGCGCATCTGCCACGACATCTGCCACAGTGCTGTGATGTTTGAGCCGCAGGCAGAGGCGCTCGAAACATATCGACGTGGCGGAGTACGAATCGGCAAAGTGCAGGTTTCGAGTGCGATCACATGTGACGGATCAGAGCGCGCCTTCCGAGCACTTCGCGCCTTCGACGAACCAAAGTTTCTGCATCAGACCTGTGTCCTCGATGGAGCGGGCGAAGTGCATTTCTTTGATGACCTTGAACGTGCCTTTGACGAAGCGCCAAATGGCGTCTGGCGAGTTCACTTTCATGTTCCTGTTGATACTGAATTCTTAGGCCCCCTCGGCACAACTCGCCGCGAAATTGGCGAGTTCCTTGCTGCGGTCAAGCCCGAAGATGGCATCCGCCACTACGAAGTTGAAACATATGCGTGGAATGTTTTGCCGATGAACCTTCGCCGCGATAGTTTGGCGCGTGGAATTGCCGATGAATTGATCTGGACACGCGCTCTGATGGCTGTTCACGGAATGAACAAATGACCCTCCTCAATAAAAACTCTCTCGTTCGTGACTGGCTCGACCTTGCACGCATCTCCAACTTGCCAACGATCGTGACTGACTCGCTGGTTGGAGTTGCGATTGGCCTCTCAATTGAAGCTGCCACAACGACGGGATTCACCTTTCAGAGCGCCACCATTGCGGTCATTTTTGGAATGTGTGCGCTCTATACCGCGGGGATGGTTCTCAACGGAATTGTTGATCGCGATATTGATGCGGTTGAACGACCGAATCGCCCGATCGCTGCCGGTCGAATTCGTCTGCCATGGGCGTGGACCGCGTTCATTGTTCTCATGCTGCTCGGATTTTTCTTGCGGCCAACATTCGCTGCGACTCCGATCCCCGTCGCGGTCGCGGCATTGATCGGAGTCTGGCTTCTCGCTCTCGCGGATGGAATGCGATCATTCATGCTTCGCCGTCTCGCCAAAGCTTGGTGCGCAATTGCGATTATCGCCGCAATCTGGTGGGCGGTCGACATGATGATCAAGGATCCTTTCGACTTGACTGCTTCTGGATTCGATCCGATTGCCAAGGAGTCCATTCGGATCGGACACTTTGCGCTGAATGCGCCTGTTCTTCTTATTGCGCTTTCGCTCGTCACATACAACTTGCTTCACAAGCGCACTGCGTTTGCGATTGTATTTATGGCGCTGTGTCGATTGCTTGTTCCAGTTGCTGTTGCGATGTCGATCCTGGTGCCAAGCGGAACACTCGGGTCACTTTGGACCAGCGGTCGCGTTCCATTTGTTGAAAGCGCACTCATCTTGTTCGTCCCTCCATTCATGATCGCTATTCATACGGTCATGCTCTCGATCGTTGCTCGCCGAGAGATATCTGGCGATGGTGCTGAATATCGATGCGGTCGCTGCAGCTATCCGCTGAAAACGATCGCCCCAAGAGTCTGCCCAGAATGCGGATGTAATTTCGCACAGAACCAACCGCTTGGTGATCGTCCTCTCTCGAAACGCATGCGGCGAGCTTCGCCAATTCTTGCTGCGATGGCGATTGTGCCACTTGTACTGATCATCGCGATCACTATTTCGCAACTTGTAGCCAGCATCACTTTGAAGAATTTTAATACTGGATTCGCATCCTCACTCACGAGTTACAAATTCTTTGGGCTTTCTGGATATATGGCATTGCCTTATTGGGCAGTGGGAACTATCAATATTTCCCTCGCAACTCTGGCCGCTGTGTGGTTTGTTATTGCGGCAACACGCGCCTTCCGTGCAGCTGTTTCACATCCGTCTCGCCGGCCTGCTGGGATCGCTGGCTTGATTGCAGCTCTCGCACTGCTCGACGCCGCAAGCGCTGCAATGTTGCAGGCAACACTCATCAGCGTTCTCTGTATGGTGCTTTGGTTCTTCACCCGCTGGCTTCAGCGCCGTATTGCAGGAAGCTGAATAACCCGTGCCCGTCAGTTTGCTTTGCACCTAAACTTCTCAAGTGCCACAACGTCTTGCACTACTCAATATCGTCGGGCTGACGCCAAATCTATTGGGAGATGCGACGCCAAACCTTGTTGATTTCGCGAGACGCTGTGGTGGCATTCGATCGCTCATTCCAGATCTGCCTGCGGTGACATGCACGGTGCAATCGAGCATCTTGACTGGCACGACCCCTGCGCATCACGGCATCGTTGGCAATGGATGGTTCGATCGCACGCAGAATGAAGTGCAATTCTGGAAGCAGTCGAGTGCGCTCGTGGGCGGCGAACGCATTTGGGATCTCGCACGCAAGCGCGATCCATCGGTGACAACTGCGAATCTTTTTTGGTGGAATGCGATGTACTCAACCGCAGACATCACAGTCACACCGAGGCCGATCTACTGCGCCGACGGTCGCAAACTGCCCGATGTCTGGACGAACCCATCCAATTGGCGCGACGAACTTCGCAGCGAGATCGGCGAATTTCCGCTCTTTCATTTCTGGGGACCCGCCGCAGATATTCGATCGACTGATTGGATCGCACGCGCCACAATGATGACTGTTGCGAAGTTCGATCCGACACTCACGCTTGTCTATCTGCCTCACCTAGATTATGCCCTTCAAAAATTTGGTCCGGCTGACCCGCGCATTCGCAGTGAATTGCGCGAGATCGATGGAGTTTTCGCGGCGCTCTTGAAATTCTTCGATGACCGTGGCATTCGTGTGAGTGTGATCAGTGAATACGGTATTTCTCCCGTTGCAGGTGCGGTGTATCTCAACCGAGTGCTGCGCGATGCTGGATTCTTGACTCTGCGCGATGAACTCGGCCGCGAGATGCTCGATGCTGGTGCGTCGCGCGCATTTGCTGTGTGCGATCATCAAGTTGCGCACATCTATGTTGCACACGAACGCGACCGCAGCGAGGTTCAACGCATTCTTCAAGCGACTGCTGGAGTCG
>CAIXJC010000071.1 GCA_903919715.1 uncultured bacterium
GATTCGGAAACGGCGTGGATTTGGAGTCGTCTCAGTCGACAAGCCCGAACTGAAGGGCGGTCGATCGGCGACAACGATTTGTGGATTGCCGCCACCGCAGCGAGACATGCTCGCCCACTTGTAACGCGAAATGTTCGCGACTTCGCAAATCTTCCTGGTGTCGTTGTGCTTGCGTACTAAAGTTTGGGAATGGTGGGGGCTTGCGGGCGATTTTTGCCCATAGCCGAATGGGGCGTGAACGATTCTGCTTGGCTGACGAAATTAAATTTATTCGCGTTGAGCGTTGGAACTTCCGTCGTTTGTGTCGTGTGCGCTCAAGCGTGGATCCTTGAATGCAGCGAACTAATCTCGATGCTCAGGACTCCGATCAAGAGCCGACGACGAGGACTTTGAAGGATCCAGGCTTCATCTTTGGGCGCTTCGCCTTCGCGCCTTCCTTTGTGGGTTCTGAGGGCGTTTCGAAATCTGCAGTTGGCATGTAGATCAGGTGAGACTTTGGATCGACTGTCATCGTCCGTGCTCCCTTGGCAGTCACAAGCGTCTGAACGACATCGAAGGGCTTGTCCCCTGAGGTCGCAACCACGGTCATAGTTCCTTCGCCGTTCGAACTCAGCGCAAACTTGCCCTTCTCGTCGAATCCAGCACCGTCAACGCCGCCGCCGATCGCAGGCGTCGCAAGAATCTTGCCAGTCACCGCATCGACCACAACCATCTTGTTGTTCGCGCATGCGCAGAACAGGCGATTGTTTGTGGTATCGATTGCAATACCAGTTGGTTCTTCGCCAGGAGCGAGCGCGATGCGCTGCTCGATCTTCATGGTCTTGGCGTCGATGCGCAGGAGCTCGCTCGTGTTCTCGACGTTCACGAAGACATGTCCTTTGCCATCGATCGTGGTGAGCTCTGGATTTCCGCCGAGTTCTATCGTGCCGACAACCGTGAGATCTTCCGCGGCGACCACGGTCACGTTGTTGCCCTTGGCATTGAAGCAGAAGACTCGTTTGGTGATCGGCTCAAACACGATGGCGTCTGGGTTCTTGCCGGCCTTGATTGTTTTTATGGGCTTGAGTGTTTTGAGGTCGAATACCGTGATGTCATCAGATTTGCCGTTGCTCGTGAACCCTTTGCCGAGCGCGGGTGCGAGTGCAACATCGTGCACTCCAGCGGTGTCGGCGACATCACCTACGGTCTGACCAGTCTGGGTGTCCAGCACCATCAGATGCGTCGAACGCGAGATGTAAAGGCGATGCGCATCGGGATCGACCTCGATGCAGTCCCACATGCCGTCGCCGCCGATCGTAAAGGTTTGGATGACATGAAACGGAGTGAGAGGCGTTGCGACACTCTTTGGAGGGTCCTTGGCAGCTTGACCGAGCAATGCGTGAACGAGAAGAACGGATGTTGCGAGGAATGTCATGGCAAGGAATCTCCTAATCAAGCTTTAGAATGTTTCAATACGAGTAACGCGAAGCAAAGTGTACGGCGATCGAATAGTTCGGTATTGGCTGATTTTACTGCTGAAATTTCGCGCCCCGATGACCGAGGCACACCCGAACTTTGCAACCGAGGTGCGCGTGAAGGACTATGCTTGGGCGATGAAATCAAATGCATTCGCGTTGCGCGTTGGAACTTCCGCCGCTTGTCTCTTGTGCGCCGGAATCTGGATCGTTGGTTGTAGCGATTCAGCTCCATCACCAAAGCCGCCCACCGCGATCACGAAGGTCGCGCCAAGCGCACGCGCACCGCAAGGTCCAGCGCCAGCGGCAACATCTGCTGCAGGGACCGCATCTGCGACAAACCCTTCTGCAACTTCGAGTGCAACCGCTTCTGCAACTCCGACTGCAACCCCACGCGCTGACGCTGCGGCGCAAAAGATTTCATCTTCCACATCCGATGCGAAGATCATTGAAGTCGCTGGACTTGTAATGCCTAAGCCCGTCACTTGGCAGTGGCAATCACCAACAGTTCAATTTCGTGCGCTTCAATATTCTGTGCCAACAACCACTTCTGGAATCAGCGATGCAGAGTTGGTCATCAGCGTTTTCGCTGCAGGTGATGGTGGTCCAATCGATATGAACGTGAAGCGGTGGGTGAGCCAATTTCGCGACGAGGATGGTGACGAGGCGAAGGCAAAAATCGAAGATCGAACGATCAACGGAATTCCTGTGAAGCTGCTCGAACTTGCAGGCAGATATCAAGGAATGGGACAAGCAGCGCCACGACCAGGAATGATGCAACTTGGTGCAATCATTCAAGCGCCTGGGCGAACAGTTTTTGTTCGACTCGTCGGCCAATCGGAAACAGTCGAAGCCGCACGAAAAGAATTCGAAGCATTGGTCAACGGAGTCCGCGCGAGCGAATAAACCGCATCGGAAATTATTTTTTCGCAGCAGCGAATCGACGACTGACTTCGTTCCAGTTGACGACATCCCACCATGCGCCCAAGTAATCGGCGCGGCGATTCTGATAGTTCAAGTAATACGCATGCTCCCAAACATCAATGCCCAGGATCGGCGTTCCGGCGACGTCTACGAAACCTTTCATCAGCGGATTGTCTTGATTTGGAGTTGAACTGATCACGAGCGATCCATCGCTCTTGACGACGAGCCAAGCCCATCCAGATCCGAACCGTTTCATCCCAGCCTCGGCGAGGCCTTTCTTAAAGGCATCCATCGAGCCGAATCCCGCATCGATCGCCGCTACGAGTTCCGCACTCGGTGCACCGCCTTGACCCTTTGGAGCCATGATTTGCCAGAACATCGAATGATTCCAATGTCCGCCGCCGTTGTTTCGAATTGCAGCGCGAATCGTTTCTGGAATCGATCCCAACTGTTCGCAAATTTGATCGAGCGTCCATGATGAATACGCAGTTTGTCCATCGAGGGCTTTGTTGAGATTGTCAACATATGCCTGATGATGTTTGGTGCGATGAATCACCATCGTCTTTGCATCGATGGTTGGTTCGAGGGCGTTCTCTGCGTATGGAAGTTCTGGCAATGTGAATGGCATGTGTTTCTCCGTGGTGGATTGATAAATTGAAGTTGTTGTTGCAGACATTGATGTTCGACTCGTTGCAGCCACAGCGATCGCCGCAACTCCAGCGAGAAATTCTCGGCGGGATGGGGAGGTCGATTCGATGGAGCGTGAAGAATCTGGCATAGGTCGTCTGGACGTTGAAGTTCAGGCAGGGGTGCAAGGATAGCCATGCGAAGCGGTCTTGCGGACTAACCTTGCGGAATGCGACATCCGATTCGTCTGGTTGATGCGGCGGCCAATCGAGCGATCGAAGCGGCGCGAGTTCTCGAAGACCTCGCACGTTTCTGCGCCGACGATGCCGCGCTGACTGAGGGATATAAAGCGCTTCGGCATGAATTAGTTTCTGCGCTTGCTTCGCTGCCAACTGGATGGCGCGAAGCGAATCGTGACCTTGTGGGCGACGTGGGCACAACGATTGAAGGTGCCAACGAAGGATCGCGCGAAAGTGTGGCGGCGATCGTTGCTGCCAACGGGTCTCGCTTGACCGAAGCCCTGCGAAGCATCGAGGAAGGAATCAAAGTATTGCCAACGGGCACTGCGCATTGGTCGTCGATCGAATCGCTTCGATACCGCGCGTATGACTTGAACGCGCAATTGACTCTGTTGCTGCGCTCATCCGAAGCGCGACAGTGGAAGGTTTGTTTGCTCTTGACCGAGTCGATCTGCAAACGACCTTGGAGAGATGTGTTGCGCGCCGCTCTTGAAGCTGGCGTGGATTGCATTCAGGTTCGCGAAAAAGAATGGTCGACGAAAAATCTTGTAGCGCATGTTCGTGCGGTCGTGGACGATGCGCACCGCTGTGGTGCGTCAGTCATCGTGAATGATCGAATCGATGTCGCTCTCGCATCGGGTGCCGATGGCGTGCATTTGGGCGCGAGCGATTTGGTAGTCAGTGACGCTCGGCGTATTTCCGGTCGCACGCTGCTTGTTGGTGCAACGGCGCACGATCACGCAGAGGCGCGTGCGGCAATTGATGCAGGCGCTGATTGTTGCGGCGTTGGAGCAATGTTCGCCTCAACCGTGAAACCAAACCAAGCGCCTGCGGGACCTGAATGGATGCGCGAATTCGCTGCGATGTGGCCGAAGGTTGCGCATCTGGCGATTGGCGGCATTACTCCCCAAAATGCGCCGCAACTGCGCGCAGTCGGTTGCCGTGGCGTGGCAGTGTCATCGTGCGTTTGCGCATCAGATGATCCAGGATCTCAAGTCGCCGCACTTCGTGAGATCTTCGAGTGACGGGCACTGGCGCAACCGGCACTGGCGCAGTTACGAATGCACAACTCGAGTTGCTGGGAACAGGAACAAGTTCTGGTGTGCCAGTGATTGGTTGCGATTGTGCGACATGCACTTCGGATGATCCGCGCGATCAGCGTCTGCGCACAAGCGCGGTCCTTCGATATCGCGATCCGCACGGTATCGATCGTGTGTGGCTTCTTGATGTATCGCCCGATCACCGCGAGCAAGCGCTGAAGAGTCGCATCGTGCGCTGCGACGGAATATTGATCACGCATGCGCATATGGACCATGTGTGGGGACTCGATGAAGTGCGGCGATACAACGCAATCATGCAAGTGCCCATCGATCTCTTTGCGGATGAGGAGACTCTGATCGATCTGCAGCGTGTCTATCAATACATTTTTCAGCGGCATCAGAATGTCAACAATTCATTTGTCGCAGATTTGATTCCACATCGAGCGACGCCTGGTACGCCAATCGATCGTCACGGAATTCGGATGACGCCGTTCACGCTTCTTCATGGACGCGTACCAGTTCTGGGATGGCGGATCGAAGCGATCGACGGCGGCGACGGAGGCGGGCTCTTTCCGATGGCGTATTGCACCGATGTATCGGCTTTTCCGCCTCAGGCGTACTCGCAGCTGCAAGGAGTTCGGACTTTGGTCCTGGACATGCTGCGATTTCGGGCTCATCCGACCCATATGACCGTCGACCAAGCCGTGCAGAAAGCAGGGGAAATCGCTGCGGAAACCACGGTCTTTGTCCATATGACCCATGACATTCTTCATGGGGAACTCGACCCCCGATTGCCGCCAGGAATGGCCCTGGGATATGACGGGCTGCGACTGCCCCGTTCGCCTTGCTAATATCCCAAACTCCTTATGGCTCAAATCCGCGAAATCAAGAAGCGTATGGTCGCAGTGCGAACCATTCAGCGCATCACGAAGACGATGCAGATGATCGCAACCGCGAAGTTCACCGCTGCGCTGCAGCGGTCGAAGGCCACGCGCCCATACACGCAACGCATTCGTGCGCTTGTCGCAGAAGTTTCCGCCGCTGCTGGCGATGTTGATAATGCACTGCTTGGTGGTCGGGGCAAGTCCGTCGGGAAGGAAATTCTCCTCGTCGTCAGCTCTGATCGAGGTCTCTGCGGCGCATACAACGGAAGCGTGCTTCGAACCGCGATGAGTGAGATTCGCAAGCGGCGCGTCGATAAACGCGAAGTCGTCGTCGAAACCGCTGGAAAGAAAGCAGTTTCCTTCTTTCGCTTTCAGAAGATTGATATCGCTGAGCGCCATTCCTTTGGAGATAAGCCAGTGTTTGTCGATGTCGCGGCACTCGCCGATCGATACATGGCGGATTTCATTGCTGGGAAAATCGATTCCGTGCACGTCGCATACATGCGGTTTATCTCAACTTCGCGGCAAGTCCCTGAAGTGATGCAGTTGCTTCCGTTGACAATCGAAGCATCCGCCGCAAGCAAGCTTGCCGCCCAATCCGCAGCGCAACCTGCATCGAAGGGGACCGCAACGGTCTATGATTTCCGCCCGAGCGCCGAAGTGCTCTTGAACGATTTGTTGCCGAAGTCCGTGAAAGTCTCGCTTTTTCAGGCTCTCAACGATTCAGTTGTGAGCGAAAATGTGATGCGCATGGTTGCGATGAAAGCCGCCACTGATAATGCAAGTGGACTTGGTCGAACGCTCAAGCGCAATTTCAATCGCGCGCGTCAAGCAAAGATCACGACCGAATTGACCGAAATCATTTCGGGCGCCGCTGCGCTGGAGTGATTTCGAACTCGTTCAGATCACTGGTTTATTGGGCAACTCTGGCGCATTCGCTGGCACGCCCGTTTGAACTTCGTTGCCTGCCTTCTCCCACGCTTTCAATCCGCCTTCAAGCGTGTAGACAGTCTTGTATCCCAGCTCGAGCAATCGCTTGCTGGCGGCTTTGGCAAGAACGTCGTCATAGTCAGTGTCATAGACGACCAGAATGTCATACGACTCGAGTAATCCTTGCGCCTCTAATGTCATGTCTTCGAATGGCAAACTAATCGCGCCAGCAATGTGCTTCTTCGCATACTCCTCGCGTCGGCGTGGATCGATGAATGCTGATGTCTTGGCGGATTGAAAGGTTCCTGCAGGTTGATTGATTGTCTTGAGCACGCTGTACGAATCGAGATAGACCAAATCTCGATCGCTCGTGTTTGGGTCGCATGCTGCAATTGCACAGGTCGCAAGCAGTGCAAGAATCAATGTTTTCGTCGGCAAATGATGTTTCTTAGTCCGCACTTCGACGCTCTCCAATATTGGATTTCGCAGCGGTGTCATGTACTCTGCACCTCCGCGATGATCCGATTCCAAACGATGGTTGCAGTTTACGGTGCCTGTGCAAGTGTGGGGCTTGCATGCGTTGTTCAGCAAGCATCGCCCGATCCTGCCCCGGCGCCAGCGGTTGCCTCGATGATTCCTTATCTCGTTGCGGATGCGGATGGCGTTAAGTGCGTCGTGATTCGATTCAAGATTCAACCGAAGTGGCATGTGTATTGGTCGAACCCAGGCGACAATGGTTCGGCGCCGACGGTCAAACTTTCACTGCCCGCGGGGTGGACCCGAGGTCAAATGGAGTTTCCCCGTCCGCAGGTTCTCGGCAATGCCGAAGAGCGAAACTATGGGTACGAAGAGTCGATGGACTTGATGATTCCAGTTGTTGCGCCTGTGGGTGATGCTCCTCGAACAATCGCTGTGACGGCGACGGTCGATTGGCTCGTGTGCAAGACGAGTTGTCAGATGGGACGGGCGAACCTCTCTGCGGATTTGACGATGGAGCCGAATCGAAAACTTGATCCAGTAAATCCGCGGGCATATCCATCAAAACTTCCGCCGGGAATTCATACGACCCTTGAAGGATCGCCGTCGAAGGGGACGCTCGTGATCGCGGGTTCCGCTGAATCGTTCGGCGCAACTCCCGTGAGGTTCATCCCAGATTCAATGGGAGGAGTCGAATTTTCGTATGGAACGGGTCCGTTCCTTGCAAAGCAAATTGGAAAATCGGTGACATTACAAATTCCATTCGAAATCAAGTTGGAGGATGCGGTAGACGGACCTCCAAGAATTCGTGGGTTGATATTGACGGGCGAGCGGGAGACAGATCCCGCATATCGAATTGACATCGCGGCGCCGGGTGTTCCGGCGAGCGCAAAGTAAAAAGTCGTCAGCAATGAGCTGGCGAGACATTATGGAGGTTTCAACATGCGTATGACTCATTCATTCTTGGCGGCGACAATCGTTGCCTCAACAGCATTTCTTTTCGCAGCTTCTCCTCGTGATGACGAGGAGAAGCAGCACCAACAGCACGATGCTGCGACCATTGGTCACGCTGCACCGGCGTTCACGCTGACTGGCGCGGACGGAAAGACATACAACCTTGCCGATTACAAAGGCAAAACCGTAGTCCTGGAATGGTTCTGCCCAACGTGCCCAGCCAGCGGCAAGGGTGCGCGTTCCTATTGGGGCAGTGGAGATGCGAGCAAGACGGTCACTGCTGTGAAAGCCGCAGATTCCAATGCGGTTTATTTGGCGATCAATTCGACAAACCAAGGAAAGTCGGTTGCGGAAGAAGGCGCCAGTAGCACCGATGTGATCACCAAGGCTGGGCAATCGATCCCCGTGCTTATGGACACCGATGGAAAGACCGGTCACGCATATGGAGCGAAGACGACTCCACACATTTTCATCGTTGATGGAACTGGCAACGTTGTTTATATCGGCGCGCCAATGAGCGATGACGGCAAGACGAGCTACATCGTTGATGCGGTGACGGCGATCAAGGCTGGCAAGCCAGTCACGCCAGCGACGACCAAGAACAGTGGATGTGGCGTGAAGTATGCCTCGCCGAAAGCGCCTGAAAAAGCGGCGGCATAAAAAGAATCCGCAGCGGCTTGTATCGAATCCAAAAAGAAACCCCGGCAAATGCGCCGGGGTTTTTCAATTTGTAGATGAGGGTTGATTTAGGTCGGCAAACTCACGGGCATGATGACATACGTGAAGTCTTCGCCAATCTTGATCACGCCAGGCTTACTCGTGCCCTTCATTTCGATAGCAATTTCCGTTGTGTCTGCGATGC
>CAIXJC010000072.1 GCA_903919715.1 uncultured bacterium
GTTGGACTTCGTGCGGTATAGGAGTACCTTCCATGCACAGTGGGGTTTCGGGTGATTTGGGTTTCCCATGTTCGGGGTTTCCAAATTTCGTTTGTTCGGGGTTTCCGGGTGTTCTGGGTTGTTTCTCCAAAGGAGTCAGATATGAACTTTCCACGTGCTTTCGCTGCGATCTCTTGTGTCTTTGTATTCGTCGGGATTGACGCGACGGCAATTGCGCAGGAGGGCATTGTTGTTGGGTGGGGCGCTGACGGATATGGACAAACCATCGCTCCAACCGATCTCGGACCATGCACACAAATCGCTGCGGGTGGCTACCACACCGCCGTGATTCAATTGGTCGGAAATGTGAAAGCGTGGGGATACAACTCCCACGGACAGACCGATGTTCCCACTGGTCTGGGGGCTTGCACTCAAATCGCGGCGGGCGAAAGACACACTGTCGCACTCAGAGAAGATGGCATCGTGCGTGCGTGGGGAAGCGACGTCGAAGGTCAATGCAGCATTCCAAGTGACCTTGGAGTTTGCACACAAATCGCGAGTGGCCAATACCACACCATTGCACTCACACAAGAAGGTGTCGTGCGTGCGTGGGGATACAACTATTATGGCCAGTGCACCGTACCAAGTGACCTTGGTCCTTGCAGGAAAATTGCGGGGGGGTTCTTCCAGTCCATCGCAATCAGAGAAGATGGCATCGTGCGCGCGTGGGGATACAACGGCGAAGGTCAGTGTGATATCCCCAGCGACCTTGGACCTTGCACACAAATCGCGAGTGGCGCTTACCACTCCATCGCAATCAGAGAAGATGGCATCGTGCGTGCGTGGGGTTCCAACAGTTATGGCAACATAGACATCCCAAGCAACCTTGGACCTTGCACGCAAATCGCAGGTGGTCGATACCACTCGATTGCACTCACACAGGAAGGTGTCGTGCGTGCGTGGGGATACAACACCGAGGGTCAGTGCAGTATCCCAAGCGACCTTGGAGTTTGCACGCAAATCGCTACTGCTTCGAATAACGCCCTCGCAATCAACACAAAGTTTGTCTTGAATACTCGTACAGCCCAATATTATTCTCAACTCATCCCAGGCATATCGAATGCAGAAAATGGCGACATCTTATTGGTCGACGCTTCGACTTTGGGTGAAGATAGCGTGGATTACCGCGGGAAATCCATCGAACTGAAATCGGCTCATGCCATCGTCCGCCCCGCGATTTCGACAACGCTATTTGCAAATGGCGCACGAATGACTGCGCCTGAGTCGATCAAAATTGATGGCGTTGTCAATATTCCAACCAATGTTGGCATCACCATCACGACTAGTTCGACTCTTGCGTTTGCAGGAAACACATTTGTTTCTCTTGGTGGATCGGTCATGGCGCAGAATGATGGATCGCCCGTCCAACTTGATGGCTCGATGATTCTTGCAACGAATGCTGTCTTCAATGCGCTTGCACCCATCTCGCTGAATGGATCACTTGATTTGCTCGGCGGCATCTTGATCGCAGACAATTTCTCAACCGCTTCAGAATCCACTTTCGTTTCCGTTGGTGGAACAATCGATGTTGGACTCCTGACGATGGGTGGCGATGCTTCTTGTCTCGATTCCACCATCGTTGCGGATGTCGCAGTTTCTGCATCTTCGCAACTCGCAGCGTCGGGACAGATCATCGGCGCCATCGACAATTCTGGCAGAATCCTGACAACCGACGACCTCGTTGTCATCGGCAATATTCATAACAAGACAACTGGAACAATCTTGGCACAAGTTGGCGTGCTGTATGTCACTGGCCAATTGATGAACGAAGGAATCGTGATCGGCAATGTCATCACGACACCAGGATTTGCGGGTGGCGGAACTGGCGGAACTCAACCCGGCGACGGCATTCGCGTTGCAGGATCTGTTTCAGTTGGAATAGGTGGCGAACTGCGATTCATCGAAGAACTCTGGAAGTTTTCGCTTTGCGGAGATATGACGATCGCATGCCCCGCAAGCAAAATTCAATTTCAGGGAGCAGAACTTTCGTTTGATGGATGCGACAGCACAACTCAATCGTTCGAAGTGACCAGCCGCGACTTCGGTTGCGTTGCAGGTCCATTCGAAGGCGGTGCGGCGGACGTCTCTCTCTTCGGTGAAATCGCGATCCATACCGGATCCACCGTCGCACTTGTTGATGCGTTTCACAACACCGCGGGCAAGGGATCAGAAGTGCTGTATGCGAAAGGCCTGCATGTCTTTCCAGGAGCGACATTGATGACCAATGGGCACAAGGTCTACACCAGCAATGCGAATATTCAAGGAAGCGTCGATGATCCATCGAACATTTGTGAGTTGCCATATAAGCCAAATCCCGACATCAATGACGATGGACATGTCAACGGTATCGACTTGGCGTACATCTTGGTTTATTGGTCGACTGGAACTGCCGTCGCAGATCTCAACCGAGATGGAATCGTGTCGGGGCTGGATCTCGCGATTATGATGGGAGCTTGGCAACCATGATTCCCAGCTTAAGAGGAATTCGCATACCCAGTGTCGCGGGCGAATGCCCGACAATTCCACCGAGAAATGCGATTGCGAGGGCGCAGGATATCGGCAACAATTTTTCGTGACGCCCCTGCCGCACCGTTGCGCCTGCCGCGGGCGAAAACCTTGGAGAATCCGTTGGA
>CAIXJC010000073.1 GCA_903919715.1 uncultured bacterium
CAGGGTTGAAATAAAACAGGGTTGAAATAAAACAGGGTTGAAATAAATCAGGGTTGAAATAAAGGAGTTTCCAATGCGAACTGTTGTTCTTGCTTATCACGAAATTGGCGCCGCATCTTTGCAGGAGGCAATCCGCAGTGGATTGAATGTGGTTGCGGTCTTCACGCATCGTGACGATCCATCCGAAGGCGGTTGGTACGCGAATGTTGCGCGCATTGCGGCGGAACACGGAATCCCAGTCCATGCTCCCGAGAAGATTGATCATCCGATTTGGGTTGAACGCATCCGTGCGATGAACCCAGAATTATTGATGTCCTTTCATTATCGCAACATGGTTGGCGCCAAGATTCGCGCACTCTTTCCAGCGGGCTGCATCAATCTTCATTCAGCCTTGCTTCCGAAGTACCGTGGACGGGCTCCGATCAATTGGGTCTTGGTCAACGGCGAAACCGAAACTGGCGTCACGATCCACCACATGGTCGACAAGTCGGACGCTGGCGACATCATTGCGCAGCGCAAAGTCGCAATTGGCGCGGACGATGACGCGCGTTCGTTGACCGCACGAATGGCGAAGGAATCCGCAGCAATACTGGCAGAAGTGATTCCGCTAATCAAGTCTGGAAAGGCTTCGCGCACGCCACAAGATGAAACGAAGGCGACCGTGATGGGCAAGCGCACGCCGGCAGATGGTCAATTGCAATGGTCGAAGCCAGCCAAAGAAGTTCGCAATCTTGTGCGTGCTGTCACGCATCCGTGGCCTGGCGCATTCACATTTGCAGGAACACGCAAGATCATGGTGTGGAGATCACGCGTCGTTGAAGGAGCTGGGCAGCCCGGTGAAATCCTTTCGTCGTCGCCACTGGTCATCGCATGTGGCCAAGGTGCGCTTGAAATTCAGGAAGGGCAGGGCCCAGACGGCGTCTGGAGTTCTGGTATCCAGTTGGCGCAGGACATGAATCTTCTTCCACGCATGCGCTTGGGCGCTCGCGCGACTGCAAGCAAGCGCAAGCGAACGTCTGTGCTCATTCTTGGCGTGAATGGTTTCATCGGCAGTCAGCTTTCAGAGCGAATTTTGAATGACGAAGGCTTCGACGTGTATGGAATGGATCTCAACTCTGACAATTTGGGCGGGTTGATGCAACATCCACGATTTCACTTTGTCGAAGGTGACATTTCGATCAATCGCGACTGGGTCGAATATCACGTTCGCAAGTGCGATGTGATTCTGCCACTTGTCGCAATCGCCACGCCGATTGAATATGTCCGCAATCCACTTCGAGTCTTCGAATTGGACTTTGAAGAAAATCTTCGCGTCATTCGTGATTGCGTTCGATATGGAAAGCGCCTTGTCTTTCCAAGTACGTCCGAGGTCTATGGCATGTGCACTGACGAACTCTTTGACGAAGAGACCAGTCCTTTGGTGACTGGCCCGATTCACCGTCAGCGCTGGATTTATTCTGCAAGTAAGCAGTTGCTCGACCGCGTCATCTGGGCGTATGGGATGCAGCGCGGGCTTCGCTTTAGTCTCTTCCGACCATTCAATTGGATCGGTCCGCGGCTGGACACGCTCGACTCCGCACGGATTGGAAGTTCGCGTGCGATTACGCAATTGATCTTGAATCTCGTGGAGGGAACGCCGATTCTCTTGGTCGATGGTGGAACCCAACGTCGTTGCTTCACTGATGTGGACGAAGGAATCGAATGCCTCTTCCGAGTCATCGAGAACAAGAACGCAGTCTGCGATGGTCGCATCTTCAACATCGGAAATCCGGATAACGAAGCGAGTATTAAAGAACTCGCAGAGTCGCTCGTCGAATCGTTCGATCGCCATCCGCTTCGATCGTGCTACCCACCCTTCGCTGGCTTTCAACAGATCGAGAGTTCGGCCTACTACGGTGCCGGTTATGAGGATGTCCAACATCGCCGTCCGAGCATTCGTAATGCACAGACGATCATTGGTTGGACGCCCAAGATCCGTACTGCAGTCAGTGTTGAACGCACGCTTGATTGGTTCTTGCAACAACACGCACGCGAAAACGGTTTGACTCCACCTTCTCCAGTCGCCTCCGTGCGATCGACGAAGGACTCCAAGACCGTTCGCGCTTGATGCTCACGTCGTGAGCATTGGACTGCGTATTGATGTTGACACCTTTCGCGGCACGCGCGATGGTTTGCCACGATTACTCGGCATTCTGAAAGAGCGAAAGATTCGCGGCACGTGGTATGTCGTGCTTGGCCCGGACAATATGGGGCGACACATTCGCCGAATGTTGCGCCCCAGTTTTGCGATCAAGATGCTTCGGTCAGGCGCGCCGAATTTGTATGGATGGGAAATCCTTTTGCGCGGGACGATCTGGCCAGGACCAATCATCAGTGCGCGACTTGCAGACACGCTGCGAATGCCCGATCGTGAAGGGCATGAGATGGGAGTTCATGCGTGGGATCATCACCGGTGGCAGATGGCAATCGATTCGCTCAGCAATGCGGAGCTTGATGCGCAGATCGCGCGCGCGACCGATGCGCTTGCCACGATCATCGGCCGAATGCCCACAACTGCCGCATGTCCTGGTTGGCGCTGCACCGAGCGAGTCTTGGCGTTGCCATCGTCAAAGTTGTTTCGGTATCGCAGCGATTGCCGTGGTGCTGCTGCGCCGTTCTTACCAATCATTGCGGGCGCACCGATTCATCAACCGCAAGTGCCGGTTGACTTGCCTACCTATGACGAAGGCGTTGGTCGCGGCCGTGGTGCGGATGAGAGGTGGAATGACGAACTCATGCAGCGCATCGACGATGGTCAGCCACACGTTTTGACGATTCACGCCGAGAGTGAAGGTGGATCTAAGTCGCAGCTCTTCGAGCGTTTTCTCGATCAAGCAATCGCAAAGGGACACACGTTCGAACCGCTCTGCGAATGGCTTGATCGACAGCCTGCCGCCGCACCTTCGACGATTCGCAAGGGTCGAGTGGCAGGTCGCGAGGGATGGTTATGCGTGAGCGATTCACTTCGCCGTTAGGATTGCCCCCGCAATGTCATTGAAGCGCCAAGCGATCTGGTCCGTCGTGGTCTTTCTGATCGTCAGCGTTCTGGTGGTTGGCGTGCGACCAATGATTCAACCTGACGAGCCGCGGTATGGAATCATTGCTGCGGAAATGGCTGAGACAGGTCAGTGGTTTGCTCTGCGTATGGCGGGATTTCATTATTACGAAAAACCTCCGATGGGATATTGGATGATGGCCGCCAGCATTGAAGCGTTTGGCGAAAACACATATGCGATTCGACTTCCAAGTGCGCTCGCCGCGGGAATCTCAGCACTCGCTGCATGGTTGCTTGCGGTGCGAATCACTGGTCGCCGCGAAATGGGACCGCTCGCATTCATCGTTCAAGCAACAACGATCGGGCCATTGGTCATGGGGTCGATCGCAAATCTTGACTCAATGTTCAGCGCATGGGTCGCACTCTGCATGGTTTCGTTTTACGCCGCATGCACATCAACCTCCCGCGCACGAATCGGATGGCTCGCACTCGCTGGGGCTACTTCTGGATTCGCTTTCTTGACGAAGGGACTTCTTGGATTTGCAATTCCCGCAGTGACAGCGCTTGCATTCCTCGCGTGGGAACGCCGATGGTGGGACATGTTGCGCATGCCGTTGATTCCGCTTGCTGGTGCCACCATGATCGTTGCGCCAAGCGCGATTCTCTTGCACCACTCCGAGCCAGGCTTCTGGAACTATTTTATCGTCGTCGAACATTTTCGTCGATTTGTGAATCCAGATTCCAACCAACACGGCGAGCCTTGGTGGTTCTTGATCGTGTTGCTGCCCGTTGGTGGCGTGATGTGGACACTGATTTGGCCCCGTGCAATTCGAGGCCTTTCCCTGGCGACTCGATTCAACTTGCGCGGAGGCGTTCGCTTCGCAGTCGCTTGGATTATCGCGCCACTGGTTTTACTCTCGATGAGTGCGGGCAAGATGCCTTCATATATTGCGCCACTCTTCGTGCCGATCGCAGTATTGGTGACGCTCGGTTTGGTGAGCGCACACGAACGGCAGATCACGGCGCCAGTCACAGCTCGTCGAATCGGCCGCTGGATATTGCGAATTCTTGCGCTCGCGGCGATCGCTGCAATTTTTACGGGCACCGCATGGATTGGCGCACCCGTGATCTGGACAACGAGTCCAAACCTGCACTGGATTGTGATCGCCATCGCACTTCTGCTTTGGGCGCAGATCGATCGGTGGAGTTGGCGTGCGGTGGATGCCCCAACATGGTTAATGCGCAGCGCCACTGCGCCGGTCGCACTTCTTGCTGCGATTCCATTCCTGTTTCCTGATGGGATCGTTTTGCAGACTCAAATACCTTGGCAGGCGCTCGAAGCAAACAAACAAGTGTTGTGCGAAAGTTCGCAGCTCTTTACAACATCGCAGTTGGGACACTGTGTGAGTTGGGTGACTGGTCGTCGCGACATGCTGATCGTCGGCTACGCAAGCGAGTTCGACAACGAATTGAAATTGCCCCAAGATGATGCGCGGCTCGTGTCATTGGATGATGTGATCGCTCGGATTCGATCCTCGACGGCAGGGGGTATCGCTGTCGTGACAATCCCGGCAGTTGCGTCCAAGTTGATCGCAGCTCCAGGAGTCCCAGCGCCGACGACGCATGATGTTCGTGGCGATGTAGTGATTCTGTCGTGGCGATAGAAATGCAAGCAGCAGAGCGCGCCGCGGGACTCATGTCCTAGCGCTCAAACATGCTGCGCAGGCTTGCTCGGCTTGCAAACTCGCGCAGGACATGGTCCCGACGGCGTACACGAATCACTCAAACCGTCTCAGCCGTTAAAAAATTCTGCCGGGCGAGTTCCGCAGGCGGCCGACTGGACTTGCGGTCGAGCATCGAACAAACAGATCGTGTCGGTCGCCGAGGACTGTCTGAGCCCGGAAGGATCTTTTTACGGCTGTCGCCATCTGCGGATCGATTCTGCAAATCGATTCTGCAAATCGATTCTGCAAATCGATTCTGCGGATCGATTCTGCGGATCGATTCTGCGGATCGATTCTGCAAATCGATTCTGCGGAATACGTCGACGAAGTACGAACCGTTAGACTTCACGGTGCAATGACCGCGCGCGCACCAATCGTCATCGTCTCTGGACTCCCGCGTTCTGGAACCAGTATGGCGATGCAAATGCTGCATGCTGGTGGAATGTCCGTCATGACTGACGCAATTCGCACCGCCGACGCAGATAATCCCCACGGATATCTGGAGTTCGAACGAGTCAAACAATTGAAAACAGATAAGTCGTGGCTCGACGATGCTGCGGGAAAGGCAGTCAAGATCATTCATTTGCTCTTGATGGAGTTGCCGACCGACCGTGAATATCGCATCGTCTTTCTGCGCAGAAATTTGAGCGAGGTCGTCCGATCTCAAGCTGTGATGCTCGAACGCAGTGGGCGCAAGGGGGCTGCGATACCGCCAGAACGGCTCATTGCATTGTTCGAAGGTCAGTTGAAGTCAATCGAGTTGTGGCTCGCCGCACGTCCGAACTTTCAAGTCTTGCAATTGGATCACGCGGACTTCATCGCCAATCCAGCCCAGCAAGCGAAGTCGATCAACGCATTTCTCGGTGGCACGCTGGATGAATCTGCGATGGTCAAAGCAGTCGATCCTTCGCTGC
Source organism: uncultured bacterium (assembly GCA_903919715.1). GTDB lineage: Bacteria > Planctomycetota > Phycisphaerae > Phycisphaerales > SM1A02 > F1-60-MAGs104. The sequence continues at coordinate 5,673 of CAIXJC010000073.1, forward strand.
ATCGCAATAAGTCCGCTGCATCGCAGTAAGTCATAGGCGTTCTTCGAATAAATCACTCCGCAATCGTGCGTCCGATGCTCTTCGCCCACGCTCGCGGTCCCCAAGAATTCTGCGGCGTTGCGCCCGATTCCTCAGGCGACTTCAAAGTGGCAAGAAGTTGGTTTACCGATTCTCGGTGCTTCTGTGCCTTCGCTTCGTCGCCGACGAGTTCTCCCAAGATCGCCATGAATCGGTGCGCATCGATCAAGCCTGGCTGCAGGTGGATTGCGTTTTCAAATGACTGAATGGCGTGGGGATAATCGCCGAGCCATGCGAGTGCGATTCCCAGCGAATCGTGTGCCTCAGGAGTGATCTGTCGAATCTCGACGGCGTTCAGGCAGAACTCCACGGCATCTTCCCACTTGGAAGTCGCAAGCGATGCTCGAGCAAGCGCGACCTGAGCCCTTGGGTTCTGTGGATCATGCTGTGCGCTGCGGCGATAGAGTCGCTGCGCATCATCCCATTCGCCGAGAATTCCATGCATGTCGCCAAGCGACATCGCAAGTTCTGGTCGACCAGCAAAGTCGCGTTCAAGTCGCGTCAGCAGTGCCTTCGCTTCGTCGTTCTTGCCAAGATTGGCGAGCGACCCAGCAAGCAGAATTCCTGCTTCTGGATTCGTCGGATGCTTCTGAAGGTATGCCGTGGCAGTCTGTGCGCATCCAGCAAAGTTGCGCGCACTGAATTGGCAGTTCGCTAAATTCGTTGTGAATCGGCTTTCATCTGGTTTCTGCTGAGAAAGTTCAGCGAATATTGGCTCTGCTAATTGCGCACGCCCAGTCGACATATACACAACGGCAAGATTGAAATCGCTTTCGCGACGCACAAGATCGAGCCGCGCTTTGATGTCATCGCCGAGCGCTGGCATATATCCCAAGTCGATCAATTGATTGAGCGCATCCTGGGATTCGAATGGATTATTGCGTAGATCGTCGGGATGCATTCCCGCTTCGCCTGGCTTTGTGTCCCAACTCTCGATCGACTCCACCACATACGGTTCTGTAAACGCTTCGGCGAGCACACGTCCGTCCATATCTGCGCCCACGGGCAGACCGAGCAACGCGAGCGCAGTCGGCGTGATATCCAAGAGACTTGCCGCGGTAATTCTCTCGCCGCACTTGATGGCAGTGCCCGACATCACCAGCACGCCGAACTGTCGGTGCCAACTCGCTTCGACTGCCGCACGATCGTCGGGATTGGTCTGCGTGATCACAGGCCGCTGATCTCCAGAGTGAAAACCATGATCTGAGAGCAAGATCACCGTCGTGTCCGGTCCAGCATTCTGCAGCAATTCTCCAAGCGTGCGGTCGTGATGCTCATAGACATTCAGCATCACATCTCCGTAGAGCCGAAGTTCATCTTTGGAAACATGCGGCATTCGCGGAGGCAGAAACTGCATGAAGTGATGGCCGATGGTGTCGATGGTTTCATAAAAGACCATCGTGCAATCCCACTGCTGCGACTCTTTCAAGATGGATGTCGCAGCGTGATGCACCGAAGACATTCGAGCAAGTTGCTTCGCGAGCGTTCGCGGTCGGTCATCCTTTGGCTTTGTTTCATGGAGGCGGGGGATCATGGAGAGGAGTTCCGCTTTAGTGATCTCCTTCGCCGCGGTTCTTTGGGGAGCCAACTTCTCCTGCCACGATGGCGGATGGACAGTGCCACTTTGCATCGGCCATGGCGCACCAATTGCGGTGGGTTCGCCTTCTTGAAACAGATTCGTCACGCAAGTTCCCGAAATGGGTTCAGCAGGATGTGATGCGTACCAAGAAACAGCATTGACCTTCATTTGTGATTGCGTGATGATGTTCCAGAGCGCCTTCGTTCGCCTCGTGGTGCTTGCGCTGATGCGAAGCCCATCGCCTGCCGGATTGGGCTCGACAAAGTTCAAGATTCCATGTTTGTCCGCTGTCTTGCCAGTTGCGATCGACGACCAAAGCAGCGGCGAAAGTTTGGGGTCAAGAGTCGAAAGATCCGCGCGCACTCCGTTGTCGACGAGTCTGCGCAGATGGGGCATTTTCCCCTGCGCAAAGAGTCGATCAATGATGATCCAGTCCGCCGCGTCCCAACCAATGACCAGTAGTTTCTTCACGCGACGATTGATCATCGGGTGGAATCGTACCGATTCGTTTCAATAGAAAAACCCCTCGGCCATTTGACCGAGGGGTTTTGGATTCAACTTGTAACTCGATTCACTTTGGAATCGAGCGACGCAAGAGGCAGAAACTCAATGTGGGCAAGTTCCCCAACCGCTGAGCAGCGTCGAGAGATCTGCGCCATCAGTGACGCCGTCGCCAGTGATGTCGCCACCTGATGTACCCCACGATGAAAGGAGGGTCGCCAAATCGGATCCGTCTCGGAGTCCGTCGCCGTTGTAATCACCTGGGCATGGCAGACCCTGTGGCGGTCCGTCGATGATCAGATCGGCAGTGATGTTGGTCGTCG
>CAIXJC010000074.1 GCA_903919715.1 uncultured bacterium
AACATCACGGGCACGGGTGGGTCTGATGCTGGTGGCCACAACTTCGGCGTGGACAACTCTGGCACTATCACATCTGGTGGTGCGGGCAACACGACGGTGACAGGCACTGGCGGAAGTGGTGATGGTGGCCAAAATATCGGCGTCGACAACTTCGTCGGAACCATCACATCTGGCGGCGGCGCTGTGATAGTGACGGGCACGGGCGGAAGTGGTAATGGTGGCAGAAACTACGGTGTCTACAACTTCAACACAATCACATCTGGCGGCAGTGGCGCTGTGACAGTGACAGGCACGGGCGGAAGTGGTGGCAGTTACAACGTGGGAGTCTTGAACATTTACAACACAATCACATCTGGCGGTGCGGGCAGTGTGACAGTGACGGGCACGGGCGGAAGTGGTGCTGGTGACAATTACGGAGTCTTGAACCAGGTCGGAACAATCACATCTGGTGGCGGCACCGTAGAAGTTACGGGCGTAGCGGGATCCGGTCTTAGCGGCAACAACTATGGTGTCTACAACCGCCTTTACCACGGAACCACCGGCACAATCACGGCTGGTGGAACGGGCAGTGTGACAGTGACAGGCACGGGCGGAAGTGGTGGCAGCAACAATTATGCGATTTTCATGGAAGCTGATTTCATCACCGCGCCAGGCGCGTTGACATTGATTTCAAACGGCGGCGCGATCAATCAAACAGGTGGAACGATCACGGTTGTTGGTCTAACAACTATTACGGCGGGAGCCAACGACGTAACGCTTGCGCAATCAACCAACAACTTTGGCGGCGCGGTGACAGTTGTAAGCGCGAACAATGTTTCGCTGGCTGATGCAAATGCGCTCACGCTGGGCGAATCAACGGTTGCGAATAATTTTACGGCGACGGCCGGTGGCGGCGTTGTTGTTGCGGGCAATATCACTGCGGGCGGCACGGGCGAAATCAATATCACGGGCAACACGAATGCCAACATAAGTTTGCGCAGCAAGTTTGGCGTAGCCGTGAACGACAACGTCACCATTCAAACCACCAACGGCAATCTCAACATCACGGGCACTGGCGGAAGTGCTTCGAGTGGTGCAAACTACGGCGTCTACAACGCCGGCGGCACAATCAAATCTAGTGGTGGTGATGTGACCGTGGTTGGCTTTGGCGGAACGAGTGATGGTGGCTCAAACCAGGGCGTGAACAGCTTTGGCACGATCACATCTGGCAGCGGCGCTGTGACAGTGACGGGCACGGGTGGTAGTGGTGGCGCCTACAACATTGGCATCTTGACTTATGGCACCATTTCATCCGGCGGCGGCAATGTATTGGTGACGGGCGTGGCCGGAAGTGTGGGTTATCAAAACTCTGGCGTCTTCAACGACGGCGGCATAATCACATCTGGCGGTACGGGCAGTGTGACGGTGATAGGCACCGGCGGAAGTGGTGATGACGGCTTGAACTGCGGCGTCGTTAACGACGCCGGCACAATCACATCTGGTGGCGGCGACGTGGCAGTGACAGGCATTGGCGGAACGGGTGCTGGTGGATCAAACTACGGTGTCTACAACTACGAAGGCACAATCACATCTGTCGGCGGTGCTATGACAGTGACAGGCACGAGCGGAACAGGTGGAAGTGACAACGACGCAATTTTCATGGGCCTCGACTCAGTAGTTGTTGCGCCAGGAGCATTGACGCTGATTTCAAATCGTGGAGCGATCAATCAAGTTGGTGGAACGATCACAGTTGTTGGCGCGACCACCATTACCGCAAACGCAGCCAGCACGGACATTTCTCTTGCGGGCAGCGCGAATAATTTTGCTGGCACGGTGACCATTGATAACACGGCCGGTACGGCAAGCAATGTGCGCGACTTTAAGTTGCGCAACATCAACGCGACGCCAGGCGTGATCGCAAACCTAAGCGACGCCACCAACCTGCGCGACTTCACCATTATTTATGACAACGCGTTCTATGGGCTTCCTTCGTTGCCATCGTTATCTCTGCGCAATGTGAACATTGTGGCAGCGGGAATTTCAACCATCGTCGGCACGACATTAACAACTCATAATGGCGGAACTGTGACGCTGAACTCAACGCGTGAAGTGGCCATCGCCCCTGGAGCGAACATCGTTGCCGATGGCGCAGTGGAACTCACTGGCACGGATGGAATCTTTATTGCGGGCAATATCACGACAACAGGTGACCGCGTCACATTGAATTCTCAAACCACCATGACGGACGGTTACAGTGTGAACATTGATACAACCAACGGTGGTGTTCTCACGGGTGCAGATATTTTCTTTGGCGCCGCGGTCAAGGTTGGAATTGACAACAGCCAAGCGCTCAATCTCAATGCGGGCACGAGTGGCGACATCACCCTGACAGGCGATGTGGGATCGCCTACGTTCATGCTTTCAGACCTAACGTTGGCAGCGGCGAACACCATAATCATTGGCAACATTTATGTCGCTGGTAATACGACTGCGGGCGATATCACCATCATCAACGACACGATCATTGAGAGTAATGGAAGTCTGACCGTGGGCAGCATTAACGGCGGTGGTTTTGCCGTGACCATTTCAACAGTTGATTTGGTTCTCACGGCGCCAATCACAAATGTCACCACGTTTACAATTCAGAACAGCGATCCAACTGGCGCGATCACTCTGATGGGTCCTGGTGGATTAAGTATTGATCAAACCGATTGGAATTTTATTGGTGCGGGCGTGAATGTTGTTCTTGGCGGCGCCAACTACACGGGCGTAGTCACGGTGAATGGCGCTTGGACCAACGATCGAACCGTCACCATTGACTTCATGCTAGGCGGCGCTGGTCACTTCACCGTCGACGCTCCGATCACGGGCAGCGGCAGTTTGACGATCAACGGTTCAGGAAACACAACAACATTAGCGGCGGATATTGTTCAGAACGCAATTCACATTACAGATGCGGTTGAAGTCAACGCGGCACTTGTCACCCTGATTGCGACCGCGGGCGATGTTGTGATTGATGGCGCGATCATTGGTCTGGTGGGTGGGGAAAGTTTGACCATCACCGCCAGTGCAAACGTGAGGTTGCTTGGCACGATTGGCGGAACAACTGCGGCCACTCAACTTGGCACGTTGACAGTGAACAGCGGCAACAGTCTTGGCAACACAATTACGTTTGGAGCTCTTGCCTCAACAGTTCGGGCTCATGCTGTGATGTTGAACACCGGCGCCAGCAGCGCGCTTGCGACTCCGGCAACCAGAGCCACCATCTTTAGTGATGGTGACATCCAATTCGTGACGGATGAATTTGCCATGGGTCAAAATCACAAACTCACTTCATTCGGTGACGTAGTCATTGGCGGACTTACAAGCGCCAACGCTGCAACGGTTGCTCTTGGCGATGTCAACGCGGTCGGCGATTTGTTTGTGAATGCGAACAACATCACGTTGCTCGGTCGCGCTGGTGGTCTCATTGTCACCAACACGGGTGGCGTTGTGAACGATTCACATTTGGATTATGTGGTTGGAGGCAGGGTGTATTTCAGTGTTGCCCCAAGTATGGGCGGAACACATCAATCCAACCGTGCCGAGTTCGGCAATCCAACCGGCAATGTGGACGCGCTTGGAACGCTCAACGCATATGTAAAATCGTTGTATCCAACCGCCATCACCACAGCATTGCTCACGGGCGTGAGCGGCCAAGTGTTGGATCTCACTGCGATCAACACCGCTACTTTCTTTATTCAAAATCCAGCCAACATTATCGCACCGCCCATGTCGATTCTTCCACCGATTGGATTCTTCGGAAACTCCGACGATCTCAAGGAAGAAGAAAAGGCAAGTGAGGCACAGAGTGAGTCATCCCAACAGACGGCGTCTGAAAGCCCTGAGGCTCCAGTCGCAGTGCCAGTTGCATCACGCTGATGAACCCCCTTGGTTGCGGGCAAATTTCGACCGCAAGTGGTCGAAATTTGCCCGCAAGAGTGCCTTGTTGTCAGGAAATCAGTTGGCTTAGCGAATCAAGGTCAATATTTCCACCGCAAAAGATCACTCCCGCGGATCCAAAGTCGCTGCGATTTCGAAGTGGCCCGAGTGCGGCCGCAATGCCAACTGCCGCACTTGGTTCGATTACGAGTTTCATGCGTTCGTACACGAGTCGCAGCGCCGATTTGATTTCAGCTTCTGAAACAGTGACAACGGAATCGACGAGATCTCGCACGACAGGCCATGTGAGATCGCCGAGTGATGTGCGCAGCCCATCGGCAATGGTCACTGCGCCGGTGGCTTGTTGTCGGACGCCGAGTCGCTTTGATTCAGCAGCATCGCCGACGGTTTCAGGCTCTGCTCCGATGACGCGAATACCAGGGTGAATCGCTCGTGCCGCAATTGTTATCCCAGAAATCAAGCCGCCTCCGCCAAGTGGAACAATGATCGCATCCAAATCTCCGCGAGTCACCTTCCTGACTTGATCGATCAACTCGAGCGCGATTGTTCCTTGCCCAGCGATCACCTTTGGATGGTCGTACGGCGGAATGAAAGCTCCGCCCGTTTGTGCAAGCACTTCCTGTGCGGCAGCAGCTCGTGCCGCGACAGTTGGCTCGCAGAAGATCACGCGGCCGCCGTATCCCTCAACCGCTGCGACTTTCGTTCGCGCCGAATCATGTGGCATAACAACATGTGCCGCGATGCCGCGCAACTTCGCAGCGAGCGCAAGCGCTTGCGCATGATTGCCAGACGAATGAGTGACAACGCCATGTCGAGCCTCGTCGTCCGTCAACGACATGACGGCGTTGCATGCGCCGCGGAACTTAAACGATCCCGTGCGCTGAAAAATCTCACACTTGAAATGAAGTGATCGATTCGCCAACCCATCAATATGCCCGCAAGTCATTACTGGAGTGTGGTGCACCCATGGCGCGATTCGCTGTGCGGCAAGCTGCACATCGGAAATGTCTGCGGCAAATGTGGTCATGCGGCAAAGGATAGGGTGGAGCCCGATCGAGGCGGTTTACCTCGGTGGATCAGGATGGCCATCAATCCGAACCTTCTGATGACGCCATTGAAATTTGCTTTGCTCCGCTTCCTCGGGAGGTCAGCATTAAAAACGCACCACCAATGGCGACGGCACCGGCCATCCACTGCCACCACCGAAAAGTTTCTCCAAAGACGAAGAAACTGCATGCGCTGACGATGAATGGTTGCAACTGCAGCACTCCACTCGTGATCACGACGCCGATGCGGGCGATGCTGATGTAGTAAAAAATATGGCCGATCGCAATTCCGATGAATGCGCTGATCGCTAACTCGCCCAGAATGTCTGCAGGCAGTTGCGGGACATAGAAGCCGTGATCACGTCCGTAGATCAGCATGAGTGCAATGAGTCCCGCCGCAGTCAGTTGGCAAATCACGGCGAATGCGATCACGGGGTGATACTTCCCCATCCACCGTCGAACGCTGAGTCCATACATTCCATATCCAAGCGCACTGAGAATTGCGAGTGTTGTCCCTTTGATGTTGAGTCCGCCAAGCGCGGCATCACCGCCAAGCAATATCGGGAAGAGTCCCAGCACGAGGATGGATGCGCCGACGAGATATCGCCGACTCGTGATGATCGGTCGTTCGCTTGGTACTAAGAGGTACGCACCGACGGCAACCCAAATGAGCTGCGTGCGAAGTCCAAATGTCACAAGCCCGGGATTCATTTCGTGAAATGCCGCCGTGAATGCTGCTTGCCCCCAAATGTTTGCAATCGTAGGAATGAGCGCATCTCGCCAAATGGTTGCGGGGAGGCGGCGACGCCAAAGTGCCCACGCAATTGCAGGGAGCCAGAAGAGTGCGCTGGCACCGTAACGCCAACCGTTGTTCGTCCAGAAATCAACGTGGTCAGAAAGGTGTCGCAAGAAAAGCGGCACCGTTGACCAACTCAAGAGTGTGAGAAAGAGACATGCAGCACCAGTCGAAATGCCCATGCGAGCGCGAGGTGTGATAGTTCCGGTGGTCACCGCATCACTCTCCAGGCGACAAACGCCGCGAGAATGACAATCACAATCGCAAGCGCTAAAGCAAGCAGGGCAAGCACACGGTCTTGGTTGCGTGATCGTGCGAGCGCATCGGCATAAGGGATCGTGCTGAAACTGACCATGTCGTAGCGGGGCGTATAAAGACGAGGGGCGACATCGTGCAGAAGGTGCTCGAACTTTTTGCGTATGCGAAAGGACCGCAATCCAGTCTTGTCGCGCATCTCTACGAAATTCGTAAGCGCCATTTCGGCGATCGCATCTGCATTGCGCTTGCGATCATGTTCATATGCGGCGAGTGCGCGTGGGATGTCATCTGGGTGCGCTTCAAGCGCGTCGGTCAGCGATTCACAATCTTCGAAACTTGCATTCGCCCCTTGGCCAAAGAATGGGACGATCGCATGGGCGGCGTCTCCGAGCAAAACGGCTCGACCGTGCATGGACCAAGGCTGGCAGCGAATCGTCAGCATCGCTCCGACTGGGTTCGTTGCGAAATCATTGTCGAACGTCGGCATTATCGCAAGTGCATCTGGATATTCGCGCTGGAAATGTTCTCGAGCAGTCACTGGGTCACGAATTGAATCGAATCCGTTTGGATTGATCGCCGTCGATTTGTTCGGCCAAAAAAGCGTGCACGTGAACGAGCCATCAGGATTAGGAAGGGCAATCATCATCGATCCGCCACGTGGCCAGATATGCAGCGCCTTTGGCTCCATCGCAAATGGCGCGTGTTTGCCAGAAGTCACCGCTGGAATACACATCTCTTTATAGCCGTGACTGAGCCACGACTGGCCATAATCGAATCCTTCATTCTTCTGCATGATTCCACGCAGCGCGCTGTATGCCCCATCGGATCCCACGATCAGGTCGGCACTGGCTGAACTTTCCTGCGCTGTGTTGTCATCGATGAATGAAACGCTGCCGCGCGCGGCATCGAGGTGAACGCAGCGTTGATGAAATTTCATGGTGACACGCGACTCTGCCGCTGCCGCATTCAGGAGCGCTAAGTTGAGCGCACTGCGCGAGACGCTTTGGATTGCGTGTGTTGGATCACTGCTGTAGTTCTGAAATGCAAGGGCTCCAGCGCGAGAATGGATCATCCGCCCAGGCATTCGGATTGCATCTCGCAAAATGACATCTTCAAGACCAGCGCGGCGCAAAGCCTTCAGGCCGCGTGCGCTGATTGCAAGATTGATCGATCTTCCCGCGACATGCCCTCGGTCGCGTGGATCACCGCGGCGTTCGCGAAGATCAACATCCCATCCTGCACGAGCGAGATAGACCGCGAGTAAGCATCCAGCAAGTCCTGCACCAACGATGATGACACATTTAGACATTGGGGTGAGTGTAGGACGCGACGGCGATTCGCTCGTTCAACTGAGCGCTTCGATCAAGCGCCAGCAATCGATGAAGCGGGTATAGAGCGGGGCAGGCGCAACTCGAATGACACTTGGATGGCGGAAGTCGCAGACGATGCCGCGCGGCAGGAGCGAATCGAAAAGCTTTCGAGCGGCGACTGGGTCGCGATTGATACAGAGCGACAGCTGACACCCTCGCTCACTCGTGGAACTTGGCGTGATGACGCGAATATGTTCGGCATCGCGCGCGCGCAGTGAGAGTTCGATGAATCCAGTCATTGCTCGAGCCTTTGCAATCAGTCGCGGCATCTTCGCCTGATGAAATTGGTCAAAGCTCGCCAGCAGTGGAGCAAGTGAAAGAATTGGCGGATTGGAAACCTGCCACGCATCTGCGCCTGGACCTGGATCGAAGTTCGGTCCCATTTGAAACCGAGTTGCAGGATTTGTTCCCCACCAACCTTCAAGTCGTGGCGGCGGATTTTTATGATGGCGTTCGTGGATGAATGCGCCAGCGACCGCGCCAGGTCCACCGTTGAGATATTTGTATGAGCACCAACATGCAAAGTCAGCGTTCCAGTCGTGCAGCGAAAGCGCCACATTACCAACAGCATGCGCAAGATCCCATCCGCACTTCGCGCCGACGGCGTGTGCGGCGCGTGTGATGCGAGCCATATCCAACACTTGCCCTGTGTAGTACTGAACGCCTCCCAATATCACGAGCGCGAGTTCGTTTCCGACACGCGCAATCGTTGCCTCGATGTCTTCGTGACGCAGGCATTCTTCGCCGTCACGTGGTGCAACTTCGATCACGTCGACGCTTGGATCGCCGCCGACTGCACGCACAAACGAGTGCACGGCAAATCGATCGCTTGGAAATGCCCCGCGTTCCATCACGATTCGTCGGCGTGCGCCTGCCGAAGAAGCTTGCGGGCGATAAAAACTCATCAAGAGAAAATGCAGATTGACCGTCAGCGAATTCATCGCGACCACTTCGTGCGTCAACGCACCCGTCAATTCCGCAAGATGTTCCCGAAAAAATTCGTGATATTTGATCCACGGACGCTGACCGTGTACATGAGCCTCCGCACCCATCGTCGACCAGTCGTTGAGTTCTTCGTTCACACGGTCACGCGTTGCGCACGCCATTAAGCCAAGCGAATTACCAACGAGATACGCCAGTGGTTCGCCTTTTGCGTCGCAGGGAATCTCAAACGCATTTCGAAAAGACGCAAGCGGGTCGTGCGCATCGCACCACAGCGCAAATTCGCGCGTGGGTTTCATGTCTGAAGCGGCGAGATCAAATATTGTTTCAGGAGCAGTGTGCGTCATGTGGTGGTTATTTCAAGAAATTCAGTGCAAGGAATTCAGTCGCTGTCCCTGCGAGCATGCGCGCACGCTGTGCGTCGGTGATCCAATCTGCGGCGCGCAGCAATTTGCCAGGAGGGATTTCGCCGAGGGGGAATGGGTAGTCCGATCCCATCGCGATGCGCTCTGCGCCAACAGTTCGAACGAGAAATCGCAGCGCTTCGTCGTCGTGCACAATGCTGTCGAAGAAGAGTCGCTTGAGATGATCGCGCGGTGGCGTCTTCGAATGTGTCGCGCATAAGTCTGGGCGCGCTTCGAACCCGTGTTCGATGCGACCGAGTGTGTACGGAAACGATCCGCCGCCATGCGCAAAGCAAATCCGAAGTGTGGGATGTCGGTCGAGTACGCCGCCGAATGCGAGTGCACAAATCGCACGAGAAGTTTCTGCTGGCATTCCAACCAGCCACGGCATCCAGTAGCGCGGGATTTCTTTTCGACCAAGGACATCCCACGGATGAACGAAAATCGCCGCGCCGAGCGATTCTGCTGCGGCGAAGAATGGAGCAAATGTTGGATCGTCCAAGTCACGACCGTTGATGTTTGTTCCGATTTGCACGCCTGGAAATCGAAGTTGTTTCACGCAGCGCTCCAACTCGCGCGTGGCAAGCGCAGCATCCTGCATTGGGACTGTCCCCAGCGCAATGAATCGATCTGGCATCGCACGCACAACTTCCGCAAAGTGATCGTTGAGCAACTGCGATAAGTCGTGGGCGTCTGCGGCCTTTGCGCCATACGAAAACATCACAGGCACAGTGGAAAGCACTTGCATGTCGACACCAGTGGCATCGCATTCCAAGGCGCGCCGTGACGGATCCCAGCAATTTGATTCGATTTCGCGAAAAAGCTCGCCGTCGATCATCATTCGCGCGCGGCAATGCGCACAGTGATCGAGCGAGACCCAGCCTCCTGACCCATATCGCTCACGCAGATCCGGCCATCGCTCGGGGAGCATGTGTGTATGAAGGTCGATGGTGCGCGGGGTCCGCATTGGCGGAGTTTAGCGGTGGGGCTCGCACGAGCATTGACGCTCTCACATCCAGTGGCGATCAAGCTGGGAACTCGCGAAGTCGCCGAAAATTAGAGAGTCGCAGCCGCTGATTCTGTCTTCTTTGCATCCGAAGCTGGCGCAGATTGTGGAGCCTCCGTCACTGGCTCTTCATCAATCGTTGGAAGTTGTGTGTCCCAGCCACCGCCAAGCGCCTTGTACAAAGCGATGGATTGATCGACCACCGCGCGGTCGCTCATGGCCAGCGACTCCATACTGTCAAGCAGCGATCGTTGAGCAGCAAGCACATTGAGGAAATCAGTACGACCCGCTGCGTAGAGTTCTGTGGCAAATCCAACGGCATCACGGTTGGCATCCACTGTGCGGTTCAGTGCGGCGCGGCGCGTTTGTTGTTGCGAGAAACTGATGAGCGCTACTTCAACTTCTTTCAGCGCAATAAGGACTGCTTTGCGGTAGTTGGCCACTGCCTCGTCTGTCGTCGCCTTCTGCAGCGCAATATTGCTTTGTATGCGGCCGCCCTCAAACAGTGGCAGAGTTGCGCCAGCACCGACGCTCCAATATTGAGTGGCAAGTCCGACGAGGTCAGTGGTGCTCGTGGTTTGCGTGCCTACTCCGCCCGTCAATGAAATGCGTGGATATTGTTCGGCGACCGCGGCGCCGACACGTGCGGTTGCCATATGCAAGTCGGCTTCAGCTCTGCGCAAGTCCGGTCGTCGTTGCAAAAGTTCCGAAGGTAGTCCAACGGGAATCTGAGCAGGCGGCGTCGGAATCGGTGCTGGTGTACTCAACTCTTGCAGCAGCGTTGCCGGTGGTTGGCCAAGTAGTACGGACAATGTATAGATGCCCTCGCGCACGCTCGATTCAAACGCAGGGATTCGGCTTGTGGTGGATTCGACTTGTGCCGTTGAATTCGCGACATCAAGCGCGCCAACGATTCCAGCGTCGAAAAGTTTGCGCGTGAGTGATTGCGTATCACGCTGCGCGTCGAGATTGCCGTGTGCGGTGCGCAACTGTTCCTGTGCTGCCCGCACTTGCGCATATGTGCTCGCAACTTCAGCGGCGAGTGAAACCCAAACGTCTCGTCGATCGGCGATGGCGCGATCGATGCCCGCATCGGTGGCTTCTAAATTGCGGCGAACGCGGCCAAAAATATCGAGTTCCCAGCTCGCATCGAAACCGGCGGTGAACAGGTCGCCAGTGCCGACCATGCCGCCGTTACTGTTGGAGAAATCAGGATTTTTTGCGGCGCTGCCGAAAGCGTCCACGTTGGGTACTAAACCGCCAAAGACAATGCCTCGCCGCGCACGCGCCTGCCGAATTCGCGCCTCTGCTGCTGCCATGTCAAAGTTTCCAGTTGCCGCACGTTCGATAAGTTGCGTGAGAAGCGGATCATTGAATGTGGTCCACCACTGTGTCAACACAACCGCACCATCGACTGGCTTGCTCTTTGTTGCCGCATTTGTGATGGCGGGATCTAGGCCTGCCCATTTCGTTTCGTCGGGCATCTTGGGTCGTTCATAGTCGGGTCCAACCATGCACCCGTACAGAACAAACGTCGATGCCGTCAGCATAAAAAGGATGCGAATCGGCAGGAGGAGTCGTTGATTCATGATCGTTTCTTTTGTTTTGGCATCAGCGTGTCAAGAATGTGGTCATAGCCTTCGCGGTATGCACGGGCTGGATCAATGCTGATCAACGTGCGTGCCAGTCTGCGAGTTTGCGGAAAGTGTTTCTCTTCGAGCGAGTCGATGTCTGCGAGTACGCGCGGGTGAACGCGCCGCATTGGCGAACTTCTTCGGCCTGCGACGAAACCGCCAATTTCCCACAGCACCGCTCCGCGAACATAACTCAGGAAAACGCGCATACTGCAAATCGCTTGGTGATCGGAAAGCCCCGCATCAAGAAAGGCCTGCAAGGCGATTTCGGTAAAGCGCGCTGCACTGTGGATTTCCAGCGGCATGAGCACAACAAGCGGGAAAACATGAGGGAATTCACGTCCTGCCCCTCGGATGGAACGCGCAAGCTGACAGAGGCGATCACGTGGTGGCAATGTGGCGCGTGGTGTCTTTACGGAATTCACAACCAACGATGCCATCCGTCCAAGCAGTTCCTGTTTGTTCGGTAAGTGCGAGTAGATCGACATGGCCTCGACACCAACTTCGGCGGCAAGCGTCCGCATCGAGAGTACCTCAAGTCCTTTGGTCTCAGCAATTCGCACAGCAGCTTGTACGAGGTGCTCGGGCGTCAGCGTTCCAGCGCCGGTGCGGCTTCGTCGTGCAGCACTGTCTTTCGATCGGACTTGCTTCGCCATACTTTGCAGTGTAGCCTTACACCGTAAGTAAGGAAAGCCTACACGATGTGGATTGTCGTTCTTGCGCTTCGGCGCCCATACACCTTCACGGTGGCAGCATTGGTCATCGCCATGGCCGGTGTATTCGCTGTTCTGCGGATGCCGACTGATATTTTTCCAGAGGTCGATATTCCGGTAGTGAGTGTCATTTGGAGTTATGGAGGGATTAGCCCCGAGGAGATGGAGCGGCGCATGGTCACGATCAGTGAGCGCGCCATGACCACCACCGTGAATGGCATCGAACATATCGAAAGCATTTCCCTCTCTGGAGTTGCCGCAATTCGTGTGTATTTTCAGCCTGGAACCAAGATCGAAGCGGCGGTCGCACAAATCACGGCGATTAACCAGACGTTGCTTCGCATTATGCCGCCAGGGACTACGCCGCCCTTCGTCATTCGGTACAGCGCGAGCACCGTTCCGATTTTGCAGATGGCTTTGCGCAGTGAAACTCTTGGCGAGCAGGCGGTCTATGACATGGGGCTCAACTTCATTCGCACTCGTCTTGCCACCGTGCAAGGAGCGCAGGTGCCACTTCCTTCGGGCGGTAAGCCGCGCCAAGTGATGGTGGATCTTGATCCATCGTTATTGAACGCGCATGGAATCAGTCCGGCAGAGGTGAGTCTTGCGCTGAACTCGCAGAATGTGATCTTGCCTGCCGGCACAGTTCGCTTCGGATCGACTGAATACACGGTGCGGTCAAACAGCAGTCCCGAACTTGTGGAGGAGCTCGCCGATCTTCCAATAAAGCAAGATGGAAACGCCACGGTCTATTTGCGCGATGTGGCAAATGTGCGTGACGGATTCGCCAATCAAACCAGCATGGTGCATGTCGATGGAGCTCGCAGTGCGCTTCTGACTATTTTGAAGTCCAGCGGATACAGCACGCTCGACATCGTGCAGCGCGTGAAGGATGCGCTGCCCGTGATTTTGTCCACGCTGCCTGCCAAGCTGGATGTGACGCCACTTGTTGATCAATCACTTTTCGTGCGCGCTGCCATTGAAGGCGTGGCATGGGAGGCACTGGTGGCTGGTTTGCTCACGGGTGCGATGATCCTCTTGTTTTTGGGCTCCTGGCGTAGCACGCTCATTATTTTTATAAGTATCCCTCTCTCGATGTTGGTCTCCATCCTCTGTCTTTGGGCGCTGGGTCAGACGATGAACACAATGACCCTTGGCGGACTTGGCCTTGCGGTTGGAATTTTGGTGGACGATGCGACTGTCGAGATCGAAAACATTCACCGCAATATGGGGATGCGCAAATCACTGCTGCAAAGCATTCTGGATGGTGCGCAACAAATTGCTTTGCCGGCATTTGTTGCCACACTGAGCATTTGCATTGTGTTTGTGCCAGTCTTTTTGATTTCCGGCGCAGCGCGGTTTCTGTTTGTTCCGCTTGCGATGGCGGTGATCTTCGCCATGTTGGCCAGTTATCTGATCAGCCGCACGCTCGTGCCAACGTTGGCGCGATTTCTTTTGGGCGCCGAGATCAAGGTGTATGCCAGCGAGATGCACGAAGGTGGACATGGGCCAGTGTGGGCGGTGCACCGAGTATTCAATCACGGCTTCATGGCGTTGGCATCGCTTCATCGGCGTGCGCTTGACTGGACCTTAGATCATCGCAAGATCACTATGGCAGGATTCATGGCATTGCTATTGATGGCGATAGGCGTATCGCCGTTGGTCGGCCAGGATTTTTTCCCGACGGTTGATGCAGGACAATTGCGACTGCATGTGCGTTGCCCTCCTGGTACTCGCATCGAGGCTACCGAGCAACGTTTTCAGCAAGTGCAAGAAGTCATCCGTGAATTAATTCCCCCAAATGAATTGCAACTTCTGCTCGACAATATCGGCGTTCCTGCTGGCGGCGTGAACTTAGCGTTCAGCGATAGCAGTTCAGTTGGAACGGCCGATGGCGAAATTCTGATCTCGCTTACCGCAGCACGAAAGCGCACTGCTGATGGATACGCGGGAATATTGCGGGACGAATTGCCGAAGCGATTTCCAGACCTCGAGTTTTATTTTCAGCCCGCCGACATCGTGAGCCAAATTTTGAACTTTGGATCAGCAGCGCCGATCGATGTGCAAGTGAGTGGTCCCAGCAAGCCCGACAGTTTGCGAATCGCACAAGAACTCTCGGAAAAACTGCGCGCACTTCCAGGCGCCGCCGATGTTCACTTGCAGCAGGTTCCCTTCGCTCCAGAACTCCGTGTCAATGTTGATCGCACCCGTGCATTGCAGATGGGCGTGACCCAGCGCGATGTCGCGAGCAGTTTGCTCACCAGTTTGAGTGGGAGCGCGCAAACTGCGCCGAATTACTGGCTCAATCCGAAGAACGGCGTGAACTATTCAATCACAGTCCAGACTCCGATGTCGCACTTCGACGACATGGACGATTTATCGAACACGCCGCTTCCGAGTTTGCGCGGCGCCGACACGGGGCGTCAATTGCAAAGCGTTGCCAGCGTCTCGCGCGGACTCACTCCAGTTGCAGTGAGCCATTACAACGTACAACCAGTCTTTGACGTCTTGGTTTCGCCTCGGGGCACCGACCTTGGCTCGCTTGGGGCAAGCGTCGAACAGCTCGTCGCCGCGTCACGCAAAGACTTGCCGCGCGGAACAACAATAACGCTGCGTGGACAGTACGACAACATGCGCACGAGTTTCATTGGACTCGCCATTGGGCTCGTCGCTGCGATCTTGTTGGTGTACTTCTTGATGGTGATCAACTTCCAGGGTTGGATGGATCCGTTTGTGATTATTTTCGCGGTGCCTGGCGCACTCGCTGGTGTTGTCTTCATGTTGTTATGCACGAACACGACTTTCAATGTTCCAAGCCTTATGGGTGCGATCATGTGCGTGGGAGTTGGAACAGCGAACAGTATTTTGGTTGTGACATTCGCAAATGATCAACGGTTGGCGGGTGATGATGCGCGCACTGCGGCGTACAAAGCTGGGACGACTCGGCTTCGCCCCGTGTTGATGACCGCTGCCGCCATGGTCGCGGGCATGGTGCCGATGTCGCTTGGTCTGGGCGAAGGTGGCGAGCAGAATGCGCCACTCGGTCGTGCGGTCATCGGAGGATTGATTCTCGCCACACTCGTGACGGTGTTAGTGGTTCCCGCGATTTATGCCGCCCTTCGTGGAAAGGATCGGCGTAAAGAAATCCCGCATGAATTGCGTGCGAATCGTCAGCACGATGCGCTTCAGTATCAAGATTCAAAGACAGGTCAAGAACCTCATCAAGGAATAATTACATGAGCAGTCGATCACGTGCTGTCCCGTTGGCGCTTGGCGCAATGTTGATTCTCATCGGGGTTGTTGTCGTCGTGTTTGGAGTGATTCCAGCACTATCGCGGCGCGAGGGATTGGCGCAGAGCACAGCTCGACGTGTCGCAGAAATACCGCGCGTGGTCTTCGTACTCGCTGGCAGTGCTCCCGAGGTTCAGCGGATCAGTCTTCCCGCACGAATGCAGGCGGGATTGGAGACTGCGCTTTATCCGCAGGTAGGTGGCTATCTCATTCCTACCAAGGTTGAGATGGGCGACCGCGTCAAAGCGGGGCAGTTGTTGGCAGAGATCGAAGTCCCAATTCTCGATCGGATGATTGAGCAGAATGAAAGTTCACGCTCGCTTGAGCAGGCAAAAATAGATTTAGCGCAGTCGCGACTTGATCTGGCGAAGGCCACGCTTGCACGGCTTCGCAGTGTTGGTGATGCACGAGCGATTAGTCAGCAAGCCATCGATGAAGCTTCGGCAAACGAGAAGGCTGATGTTGCTGGTCTTTCCGCGGCGCGTGCAGCATTGGCAGCTGCCGAGGCCGAGGGTCGCAAATTCGCCGCACAGAAAAAACTCGCGCATATTGTGGCGCCGTTTGATGGCGAAGTCACCGAGCGCAATTTCGACGCTGGCGCATTGGTGGTGGCTGATCGCACCGAGGGCAGCAAGCCGATCTTCCGAGTGACATGGCGCGATGAAATACGTGGCTTTGTTGATGTTCCCGAGGCATTGGCGGCAAGCGTTCAGGTCGGCGTATTGGTGCAGTTCAAATTGAAGGAATTGCCAGGCCGCATCATCACTGCTCCAATCACACGTGTTTCGCCAGTATTGGAAGGCACCTCGCGCACTCGGTTGGTGGAAGCGCGCATTCAAAACAATGATGGCACACTACTTCCCGGCATGTTCGCCGAAGCCGTGCTTGAGTTGCCGCGCGTAAAACCTATGGTAATGATTCCAGGCGAGGCGATCGTGATTCGCGACGGCAAGACCCACGTTGCGTTGATCGATGAGCAAGACACGCTTCATTACGTTCAGGTTCAAGTTGGTCGTGATACCGGAACGATGGTTGAATTGCCCGATGGCCTCGCACTCGGCGCACGTGTGGCAGTGAATTTGAGTCGGCAGTTGCCCGAGGGGTCCAAGGTTCAACCGACCGCGCGCGCTGAGAAGTGAGGCGTGTCGATCGCATCGTGCGCCTGATGCTTGGCGCAACTCAATTCGCAATGACGGCGAATAGCAAGTCCGTTCCTGCCGAAGATCTGAAGCAGGCGATCATCGTCATTCGGCATGCAGATGATCCGGCGGCAGATCGCAACGGAGTATCGGACACCCCGTATGTCCAGAAAGATGGCGAGAGACTCTCTGCAAAGTGGCGTGCAATTTGTCCTTCGTGGCCGCAATACACAAACATTCACAACAAGCAGACGACCGAAGCGAATCAGGGAATTGAGAATGGATTTCTGACGACGTTCACTCCCCACACATCGGTCACAGTTTTTCAGCATGGCTTGACGGCCGTGGGCGAATTGCAAGCTGAACGATTGTCAAAGGAACTTTCGGGGATCCTGGCAACGAGAGGGTTTTCGCAAGTCAAGCGAGCGATCACGCTCAACCCGTGTCCAGATGCCGCCTCTCCCAATCCATTCGATACGATTTATCCATTTCTCAAAAATGATCCGACATTTACCGGTGCAAACAATGTCAAAGACAAAGGGAAATTGTTGCTGATTGATAACCAAAGCCCAAAGACTTCAGGGTATGTGGCTGATGGATTTCAAGCGATGTTGGATACGCAGTCGCTCTTGCCAGCGGAGGCCGAAGGTGGAGGGTCAACGCTGCTCTGTTGGGAAGGGCATGCATTGATGGGAGACTCAATCAAAGATCCGAAATCAGTACTGTGTCAATTGGCTGGGGCCACACTGACAAATATGGGAGCGTGCGGCACCCAAATCACCAAGGGAAACGTGCTCTATATCTTTACGAAAAGAGATGGGAGTGACCCCGGAACATCAGATCCAAAGCAAGATTACAACCTTGATATATATGAAGTCTTGGCAAATAGTCCAAATGAAATCGGGAAGTTGACTTGGACGTATTCATATGTTGTCACTCGGACTGGCGACTTTCCAACTGTCACAACGACAGTTCTGCAGTACTCAAAAGATTTGGAGCGCAGCAAATAATCTTGGCGAAGCCTCACGCCGTTCGAGGCGCAGGCTTTGGAACACGAGTTCCACACGATGGACATGTGCACAGTTTCGGATCAGCCCAGAATGCTTCCATCGCCTTGCGAAAATGATTGACGATGTCGGAGCATGCAAATTCTTGGTCGTAGACCAAAGCGTCACACTTCTCGCAGAAAAAGATCAGGTGTTCAGTTTCGGTCGGTGGTCGCCGACGTTCGACGACAAGTCCAAGCGTGTTTGGTCCGCGCTGCGGTCTGTGTGGCACTCCGCTGGGAATGAAAATTGCTTCGCCTTCACGCAGAATGATGTCGCGTACTCCATGGGCGTCGCGCACGCGAATCGAGACGTCTCCTTGGAGTTGCATGAAGTATTCCTCGGAATTCGTCATGTGGTAGTCGTTGCGCGCATTTGGGCCAGCGATCAACATCACAAAGAAATCCTGACCACTGAAGAGATATTTGTTTGAGACTGGCGGCACCATCAAGTGGCGATTCGCAGCGGTCCACGCAGACAAATTAATCGCGCTTGCGACGCCACCGACACCGTCCCATCCGGTTGGATCGCCGAGCGAATCATTGGCAGGAAATGGAGCGTTCACAACGGCCGTTGGATTAATTGTGCTCATGCCAACAGCGTACCGAATGCGCTCGTTTGGCAAAATAAGCTGACGTGTCCATTTGCGACAAATGTGCGCATATTCTGCGATCATTGTGCTTATGACCCCGATGCAGTGGACGGTCCATCCAGCGCGCGTGCGCCCAGTCGCAGCAATATGGGCGGTGGTGGCGATCGCCGTGGTTGCGACATTGATTGCACAACTGGCGGGCGATTGGTTCTGGGGTGCGATCAGCGCACTTGGGCTTTTTGTGTCGCTGTCACGCTTCTTTCTTACAACTCGATATCGCATCGACGTTGAAGGTGCTGAGGTGATCTATCCACTTTCAACGAGCCGACTGCGCTGGGATGAAGTTGGATGCGTTCGCTGGCAGGACCGCCGCGCGCTCGTGGCGCGATCACTCTCACGCCGTGGGCAGATGCGTGGCTTGGTCTTTGATTTCACGAATCTCTCGGTTGAGACAAGGAATCAACTTCGAGAATTCGTACTTGCCCATACTTCGCCAGAGGTGTGGCAATGACTGGCAAGACGAATTCGTGGAAGCAATTTCGTAGCGCATGGGGCGAAGCGTGGGCAAAGGCATTTCATATCGAGCCACCAGGACCTGCGAAGCCGACTGCTCCTGAAGCAGAACTTGTTGAACGTGTTGCGCAGGAAATCGTGAAGCGAAGAATGGCTCAGCCTGCGCTGCTTTTCTTGGAATCCAGCCGGCCTCTTGCAGGAGTTGGAGCAGCGGCGATGCATTTCCTTCAGCCATTTGTTGCGGTAGTCATTCATCCAACAACATGGTCGACGCTCGCGACATTCTTGGAGCGGTCTGGCTCGGTGGAATATCTATGCCTTCGCATTGAAGCGCTCGACGCGCAGCGCATGTCGAGTGATACCAAACCAAGCGATACCAAATCGAGCGATACCAAGAAGTGAATCGCTCGCTTATTTCGCCAACGCCTGCGTGATCGCCTCGCGAAGGTCTTTCTCTGGGTTGCCGCTCACGCCAACTTCGGCTTTGGCAATGGTTCCATCTTTATTGATAATGATGAGCGTTGGAATGGCATTGATGCCATATGTCTTTGCAAGTTCATCGCCCTTCAACAAGCATCCATATGTGTACTTCTTCGAATCCATATATTTCTTGGCAGCACCTTCGCCTCGCTCGAAAGTATTGACTCCCATGACGACAACTCCTTTGTCCTTGAAGTCATCATTGAGTTTCTGAATCGTCGGCATCACTTGCTTGCATGGACCGCACCATGTTGCCCAGAAATCAAGCAGTACGACTTTTCCCTTGAGAGATGCAAGTGTCACATCCGAACCATCGAGCGCCTTCAATTGAAAGTCTGGCGCCTTGTCACCAACTTGTATTGCAAGACCATTCCTGGGTTGTTCTGACTGCTTTACGGTCGTGCCTTCGGGCATTGGTCCGCCGTCTTTGAACACCATGCGGCCTTGCTTAACACCGTTTTCTTCTTGCTTTGGAATGGCTGCTTTCGCAAATCCCTCGGGGATTTTTTGAGTGAAGAGCATGGAGTCAATCGGCGCATTCACTTTCACTTTGGAATACAGCATGGTTGTTGATGGTGGACCAACGAGAGTTCCATCCTCTTGAGTGATTGATTCGGTCAAGCGCCTCGGAATCATGTCGGTGCGAGCAATCGCAATTGTGGTGACCATGCGAATCGACTGTTGAGGCGCCGGATTGGCTTCTCCTTCTGGCCCTCCTTCTATCAGGGTCATCTTTCGTGCGATTCGCACAACATCGCACGGAGTTCCATCGAGGGTCTCCTCAGGAGCGAGCGTGATTGAGACAGGTTTCGGGGAATGTTCGTCTTCATCGCTGCTGCGCTTTTGTTCCATGATCCAATGCGGGAACTGTTGAAGCACTTCCGCAAGGATCGGATCAATGGTATTGCCAAGGTCCATATATTCCTTCGTGGCGAGATCCACCACAAGAGTTGTTTCGTCGTTGTTTGTGATCACGCGTGTCGGCTTGCCATCCTTCAAGGTTTCGATACGGAATTTCATCGAGCTGCCGTCCGCAGAATCAAAGGTCATTACAAGATGTGCAGGCCTGTCTAGGTAGGCTGGCCGAATTTGATTCGCGGGCAGAGTCATTTTCACTTCTGCGACAGCATCAAATGAAGTGACCTTTTTCGCAGCAGCGATCGATGCGTCATAGATTGATTTCGCTTTTGGATCAATCGTGTCTGCAGGGGATGCGCCGGAGCAAATGCAACAAAATGCTGCGGCGAGAATGCACGATAGAAATGTTGACTTCATTGTGGTGGAGCATATCTCTGCCAGAGCACTGCTCCCCAGACGGCTGCAGAAAGAATGATGGAGAGCAAGACCGCTGCGCTTCCCATGTCTTTCGCACGTTTGGCGAGTGGATGAAGTTCGAGCGAAATGTGATCCGTGTTTGCTTCGATCGCAG
The DNA here is from genome assembly GCA_903919715.1 of uncultured bacterium. GTDB lineage: Bacteria > Planctomycetota > Phycisphaerae > Phycisphaerales > SM1A02 > F1-60-MAGs104. Next base: position 20,581 of record CAIXJC010000074.1, read on the forward strand.
AGTTGAGGAGTTCGGCGATCAAAATGATCTGCAGGACTGAAAAGAGGAGTGCGCGCTGGAGTGGCGGCACCGGAACGAACCATGCCCCGATTGAAAGTGGAATGACAGCCATCAACTCCTGGCGGAATGCCTGCTCATTTTTCGCAGCGGCGACAAGTCCCTGCCAACTGTGTTTCGATGCGCTGAAGATTCGCGCAAGTCCACCGTTGGATTTCGGCGCTGGTGCATGACTGTTTGTTGAGGGCATGTTGGCAGTGTAATTCCGCACGCGGGCTCAGCGACAAAGTCGCTGTGAGTCTCTAACCTTGTCCTTCTTATGCGAATCGTCGCCACTGACTGCGGAAGCACTACAACAAAGGCCATCCTCATCGAGGAAAAAGACGGCGTTTTTCGCCAGACTTTCCGCGGCGAGGCTCCGACCACCGTCGAAGAGCCATTCGCGGACGTCACGCTGGGCGTTGCAAATTCGGTCACCGAACTTCAGGAGCTTTCTGGATACAAATTGATCGCCGATGATGGAACGATCATCCGTCGGAAGAGCGCGTCAGATCCAGACGGATGCGATCTTTATATATCAACATCCAGCGCAGGCGGTGGATTGCAAATGATGGTTGCAGGAGTTGTGCGCGAGATGACCGCTGAGAGTGCAAAGCGCGCTGCACTCGGCGCAGGCGCAATTGTGATGGATACGATTGCAAGCAACGATCGTCGCAAGCCGCACGAACAAATCCAGCGCATTCGCGAACTCCGTCCAGATATGGTTCTTGTTTCAGGTGGAACAGACGGCGGCGATACAAAGAAGGTTGTTGAGATTGCTGAGCTCATTGCGCCAGCTCGTCCACGTCCACGCTTTGGTGGGGAATACAAACTGCCACTCATCTTTGCTGGCAACAAGGAAGCACGTTCGACGATTGAGCGCGTTTTCTCTGGCGAGGGCTTTGCGCTTTCTGTCGTCGACAATTTGCGCCCGACGCTCGAGCGCGAAAATCTCGGTCCCGCCCGCGAGCGAATTCACGATGTCTTTCTCGAGCACGTGATGGCGCATGCGCCGGGGTATGACAAACTGATGACTTGGGCCAATGCCCCAATCATGCCAACTCCTGGTGCGGTGGGAGACATCTTGCAAACCATCGCGAAAGGTCGCGGTATCAATGTGGTGGGAGTCGATATCGGCGGCGCAACCACGGATATGTTCAGCGTCTTTGGCGGCGTGTTCAATCGGACGGTCAGTGCGAACTTAGGAATGAGTTATTCCATTTCCAATGTTTGCGCAGAAGCTGGGATGGACAGCGTCCTGCGGTGGGTGCATCTCGATATGGACGAACGAGAGCTTCGCAATCGAGTGAAAAACAAGATGATTCGTCCAACGACGATTCCGCAAACACTTGAAGCGCTCGTCTTCGAGCAGGCGGTCTCGCGCGAGGCACTGCGACTGGCGTACATCCAACACAAATCATTCGCGACAACGCTCAAAGGTGTTCAGCAACAGCGCACAGTCGGCGACGCGTTCAGTCAGAAGGAGGCAGGCGGATCGCTCGTCGACAATATGGCGCTCGATTTGATGGTCGCATCTGGCGGTGTTCTCAGTCACGCGCCACGGATGGAACAAACCGCACTGATGATGATCGACGCATTTGAGCCCGAAGGCTTTACTGAAATTGCGAAGGATTCGATCTTCATGATGCCGCACCTTGGAGTGCTCGCATCTGTGAATCCTCGAGCGGCGATGGAAGTATTTGAGAAGGACTGCTTGGTTGTTCTGGGTTGGTGCATCGCTCCGCGCGGCGATGTGCGCGCAGGTCGACTTGCATTCGAATTCACACTGCGGCAGGGAAATGAAGTTGCTGCGCAAGGCCAACTCATCGGTGGTGAGATGCGACTCGTTCGTTTCGGTCATGGTGAGGTTGGCATGCTCGAGGTTCGCCCAGAGCGTGGGCTTGATATGGGAGCTGGTCCTGGAAAAGCCGTCACTCGCGAAGTGCGTGGCGGTTCAGTTGGAATCGTGCTTGATGCACGAGGTCGTCCACTGAAGTTGCCGACATCTGCGAACGAACGGCGTGCGTGCGTCGAGCAGTGGTTGAAAGCGCTCGAAATTTACGAATAATCTCTTCAAAAGTAATTCCCCAGAGTAATTTCCCAATGGCCAAGGCATTTACACCAGGATTGAAAGTGACGGCACGCACGACATACCGCGTACGGCGACTCTTGCCTGTGACGGGCGAAGTGCGCGTGAAAGTTGGCGATCGCGTTTCGGCGGAAACTGTTGTCGCTGAAACCTTTCTTGAAGGCGATGTTTTTCCAATCAAAGTCGCTGGGATGCTGAGTGTCAATCCGACTGAATTGATGCCGTTGATGCTGAAGCGTGCGGGCGATACTGTTCAAGTTGGCGACGCGCTTGCGCGAAGCAAAGGCATTTTCGGCATGATGAAGACCGAAGCGAAATCGACTGCCGCAGGAACACTCGAAAGCGTTTCGGAATCCACAGGCATGGTCATCATTCGTGGCGCAAAGACTCCAGTACAAGTTCGCGCCTATGTCGCTGGAAAAATAATCGAAGTGATCGCCAATGAAGGCGTCGTAGTCGAAACGGACGCACTCTTTGTGCAGGGAATTTTCGGAGTGGGCGGCGAGACATGGGGTCCGCTGATGGTCGCTGGGAAATCGCACGCCGAAGATCTGCGTGAAGAACATATCGATGCATCGATGAAAGGCGCAATCGTGGTGGGTGGCGCGCGCATGACTGCTGGCGGAATCCGCCGCGCGCGCGAGGTCGGAGTCGCAGCCTTGATCAGTGGCGGAATCGATGACGCTGATCTTCGCGACGTGCTTGGATACGACTTGGGCGTTGCTGTCACTGGGAGCGAAAAGATAGGCATTACGCTGCTTGTGACCGAAGGCTTTGGCGACATTGCAATGGCGAAGCGCACATTTCAGTTGCTGCTTGCGCACGTAGGCAAGACGGCGAGCGTCAACGGCGCAACACAGATTCGCGCTGGCGTGATGCGTCCAGAAATTGCAGTTCCACTGGGCGAAGCGAGTTCAGGCGAAATCTTTACTGGCGGCGCAACGGCAGGAATTTTGGATATCGGCACAGCTGTTCGCATTATTCGCGATCCTCATTTCGGTCTGTTGGGATCGGTGAGCGCTCTTCCAGAACAACCCGCAGTGTTGGGTTCAGGATCGAAAGCTCGCGTGCTCGAAGTTGCTCTTGAAAGTGGGCAGCGGGTGATTGTGCCTCGGGCGAATGTCGAACTTGTCGGCGAGTGAACGAGTTTTCGCTTGACTCCGAGGCTGATTATCGTGAAAGCAAGACGGAATTAATGCATTTCAGAATAAGATTATTCTTTTCGCTGTTGCTATCGCATAAGATCGAAACCTTCCGGGACTGACCTTGGATACCGCTGGATTTGTGCTGGTTCAACTCAACCCCTTTAGTTTGCCCGGCCTTGACATGCTGCGCCAAACGGAATTTTATGACGCAATCAAATACGCCAAGTGGTGATCGAAGTAAAGACGATTCAATCGCGAACACGCCTTCGATCGAAGCGCAGATGTCGCAGAGCAACAAGGCGTTGGTCGATTTCAAAGCTGCGCTCGATGCGCACGCCATTGTCGCAACGACCGATGCGCAAGGGCGGATCACATACGTCAACGAAAAGTTCTGTGCGATCTCTCAATATTCACGCGACGAATTGATCGGTAAAGACCATCGAATCATTAACTCTGGGTATCACCCCAAAAGTTTTATCCGCGAGATTTGGCGCGCAATCAGCAGTGGCAACATATGGAAAGGCGAGATCAAGAATCGAGCAAAAGATGGGTCGTTTTACTGGGTTGACACAACGATCATTCCCTTTTTGGGCGACAGCGGTAAGCCTGTCCAATTCATCGCGATTCGCGCCGATATCACAGAAAGAAAATTAGCGGAAGACGGCTTGCGCCGAACACTTGAAGAACTGAGCGCGGCCAACGCTGAATTGCAGGCGACTCGCTTGAAGACGGAGTTCTTGGCAAACATGAGCCACGAGTTACGCACGCCGCTCAATGCGATTCTGGGGTTGAGCGAGGCGATGATCGAACAAACATACGGCGCATTGACGCCTCGACAAATCAAGCCGATCGAAACCATTTATAACAGTGGGGAACACTTGCTCTCGTTGATCAATGACATCCTTGATCTCTCAAAGGTCGAGGCTGGGAAATTGGAGTTGAATCGAGAGATGCTGAGCGCTCGGGAGTTTTGCGAAAGTTGCCTTGGTTTCGTGCGCTCGCAGGCGATCCAAAAGAGAATTCGTATCGTGTTTGAGCACGATGAAAAACTTGCGCAGTTCTGCGCCGATTCGCGCAGACTGAAACAAATCCTTGTCAATTTGCTGACAAATGCAGTGAAATTCACGCCAGGCGGTGGCAGTATTGGATTGACTGTGGACGCATTTGAGGATGACGAATTGGTTCGTTTTGTTGTGTGGGACACAGGGATCGGTATCACTGCAGAGGACGCTTCGAAGTTGTTCCGCGCCTTCACCCAAGTCGAAACAGGATTGACTCGGACTCAAGAGGGAACGGGGTTGGGTTTGGCTTTAGTTGCGAAGTTGGTCGAGTTGCACGGCGGGAGCGTGACTCTCGAAAGCGAATTTGGAAAAGGCAGTCGATTTGTCGTGACGTTGCCGCTTGTTCGTTCAGTGATAAACAATGATGCGATTGTCTCGCAAGCGGTATTGGCTCAGGGCAACAATTCGGTGATTTCAAAATCCTTTCGCCGTGCGTTACTGATTGAAGACGATCCGACATCGGCGGACTTGATCGTTCGCCATCTCAAGGAACTCGGGGTGACAAGTGTGGCGCACCCTCACGGCGAGAATTCTGTGGAAATGGTGTTGCGCGAGAAGCCAGATGTTATTTTCCTTGATATTCAGTTGCCGAATGACAGCGGGTGGGTTGTCTTGACTCGGTTGAAGGAGAATGTCGAGACGCGGGACATTCCAGTCGTCGTTGTGTCCGTCATTGATGAGCCAGTCAAGTCGCGCGCACTTGGAGCGGTCGCCCACTTCACGAAGCCAGTCACTCGGGAGCAATTGGCAACAGTGCTGCGTCCCTCGGGCAATCACGATCTAACGCAGCGTGGCTCGAAGGTGTCGACTGTTGATCCGTCGATTGAGCCACCAAGTGGTCCGTTGATTCTGATGGCGGAAGACAACGAAGCGAACATTCAAACCGTTGGCGGCTACCTCGAAGCGAAGGGGTACACGATGCGTTATGCATACAACGGCCAAGTGGCGGTCATGATGGCGCAGGAATTGCACCCAGCTCTCATTCTGATGGATATTCAGATGCCCGTCATGGATGGTTTGGCGGCGATCAAGGAGATTCGCCTGGACGCAGCGTTGAAGGAGACGCCCATTATCGCACTCACGGCGTTGGCGATGGCTGGCGACCGCGAGCGATGTTTGGCGGCGGGAGCGACGGAGTATGTGAGCAAACCAGTGAAGTTGAAGGACTTCCTTGTTCTTGTCGAGCAACTCTTGGCGCATGTAGCAGATCCCCACGCGGCGTGAAAACTCGATTCGAGACCCTTTTCGTTATGAGCTGTACCCTGCGATGATGAAGGAAACATTTGCAGAGTTGGGCTTGGGAAAAGAACTGCTTGCCGAGCTCGCCGTTCTTGGATATGAAGAACCGACACCGATTCAGAAGGCAGCGATCGTCCCGTTGATGGAAGGCCGAGATTTGCTCGGTCAAGCAGCGACGGGTACGGGAAAGACAGCGGCATTTGCGTTGCCGATCTTGCAGCGCATCGGCCGAACAAAGGCCGTCGCAAACAAGCCGTTTGCATTGGTCTTGGTGCCTACTCGCGAACTTGCTGTGCAAGTTTCGGAGGCGTTCCATAAATACAGCAAAGGGCTTGGTATCTCCGTGGTGCCGATTTATGGCGGACAGGAGTTTCGTCGACAGATCATCGGGCTTGACCGAGGTGCGCACATCGTTGTCGCAACTCCAGGACGGGCGCTAGATCACTTGCGCCGAGAGACGCTCGATTTGAGCGGGCTGCAAACACTCGTGCTTGACGAGGCCGACGAAATGCTCGATATGGGATTTGCGGAAGATCTCGAGCTGATCATGGAGGCAACTCCAAAGACCCGCCAAACCGCACTCTTTTCTGCAACGCTTCCTCCACGCATCGCTTCGATCGCGGAGCGACATCTCAGGAATCCTTCGCGCATTCTGATTCCGCGCGATAAGGGCACGAAGGGGTCAGTGCCGAAGGTTCGTCAGACTGCATACATCGTTCCGCGCTCTCATAAGATCGCAGCACTCGGGCGCGTTCTCGATTTGGAATCGCCGAAGCTCGCACTGATTTTCTGTCGAACCCGTATTGAAGTTGACGAACTCGCAGATCGACTCGTCGGCCGTGGTTACCGAGTCGAGGCCCTGCACGGTGGAATGTCGCAGGTCGAGCGCGACCGCGTGATGAAAAAAGCCCGCGGCGCCATGGTGGATTTAGTGGTTGCGACTGATGTCGCTGCTCGCGGCATCGATATTGATCATCTGACGCATGTTGTCAATTTTGATGTTCCCTCATCGCCTGATTCATACGTGCATCGAATTGGTCGCACGGGTCGTGCAGGCCGCGAAGGTGTGGCGATCACACTGGCAGAACCACGCGAACTTCGCCTCCTGCGCAATATCGAATCGATGACCAAGCAGAAGATCGGCGTTTCGACCGTTCCAACGCCGCTCGACGTGAAGGCGCGGCGACTCGATATCACCAAAGGTGCGATTCGTGAGATTCTTCTCGCAGGAGAACTGGATGGATTTCGCGTCGTCGTCGAGACACTCGCTGCGGAATTTGATCCGATGGAAATTGCTGCGGCGGCTGTGCGGATGGCTCACGAGGCGACGGCTGGCGAAAGTGCTAACGAAGACGACGTGCACATCCCAGCAATTGAAAGTTTCTCGAGACCGCAGTCGTCACAGCGTGGACCTCGACAAGACTTTGCGCCGCGCAAATTTGAGGGCAAAGGCAGCGGTAAAAAACCGCGTAGTTGGGATACCAATAGCGGACCTCCCGGTGGTGGGGCTGGTGGTGGCGAGCGAGGCGGCGAGCGAAGCCGAGAAAGTAACCCGCGCGACATGGTGCGGATTTATATTTCTGGCGGAACACGAATGGGAATTCGTCCAGCAGACATCGTCGGTGCGATCGCCAATGAAGCCCAAGTCAATCCGCGAGGGATCGGCGACATCGAAATTGCCGAAGCCTTTTCAATCGTGGAGTTGCCCGAAGCTGATGTTGATCACGTGATCGAAGCGCTCCGTGGCGCGACGCTTCGTGGGCGAAAGGTGAAAGTGCACCGCGATAAAGGAATCCGCAGTTAAGTATTGCGGTTCATTCAACTTGTCAGGAACTTCGTACAACGACTCAGAATTAACGCAACAATCATCAAAGGAAACTTATGAAACTCTCTTCGCTATCGTTCATCGCCCCGTTCGTTCTCGTAGCGCAGATTTTTGCGCAGGCGTCAGTCGCCCTAGCAACTCCAACAGCACAAGCCACATGGCCGACCGATCAAGCGGGACTGACGAAGCTCGCCTCGACGCTGATCAATGGTTGGTTTGCAAAAATTGCAGCCAATGACCCCGCCGGAATCGCTCAATATATGCAGCCACACGTGCAGGTTGTAGATTTTCAAGGGTGCGCAGATCTCGCTCAGTCTTTGGAAAAGATCAAAGGGCTTGCTTCAAAGTCGCCAAGTAAAGCGAGTGATGTGGTTGCCACGCGAGTCGGTGATTCGCTCGTGACGACATGCCTCATTGCGGTAGAGCAAACCGTCGACGGCAAGAAACTCCCATCCAGTGCAGCGGCACGAATTGGTGTTTGGCAAATCGTCAACGGTTCTTGGCAGATGGCAGCATGGGGGTCACTGCATATGCCCGAAGTTCGTCCTGCGCCAAGTGCTCCAACATTTGCTGGCGATGCGACGCTGAATGCTGAGGGCGCGGCAATGCTGACGAAGTTCTTGACAGCACAACAGACAAAAAATATGGATGCATTCGATGGGATGCTTGCTGATGGAATGCAGGTTGTGAACTTTAAAGGTCAGAAATTACGCGCTGATATGGTGAAGGGGGCATCGATGGCAAAGACGCAGCCTGCGGTCGTCGCTGATGCGCGTACCACACGCTGCGGAGATCTGACGATTGTCACCTGCAATTTGACGATGGGACAAAGCATCGCATTCAACACGCTTCCTGCGGATCCCGCACCGTTTCTCGCTGTTTTTCAAGGGTCGGGCGACTCGGCAAAAGTGATTGCAATCGCAAACACGAATAAGCCCAAGTAATAAGCCCAAGTAATAAGCCCAAGTAATAAGCCCAAGTAATTAGTCCAAGTAATTAGTCCACGCAAAACGGTTCAGCCTTGATCACTCAGGGCTGGACATCATTTGAAGAAAAAGCGAGACCACTTCTGGGTCGAAGTGCGAGCCAGAATTCGCACGGATGTGT
>CAIXJC010000075.1 GCA_903919715.1 uncultured bacterium
ACTATTTCACCGAGTCGGTCGTGGAGACAGGGCTCCAGTGATTACGCCATTGATGCGCGTCGGAACTTACCCGACAAGGAATTTCGCTACCTTAGGACCGTCATAGTTACGGCCGCCGTTTACTGGTGCTTCGGTCGCCAGCTTCGCTTTCGCTAACCGGCTTCCTTGACATTCCAGCACCGGGCAGGCGTCACACTGTATACGTCCTCTTGCGAGTTAGCACAGTGCTGTGTTTTTGATAAACAGTTCCCAGAGCCTTTTCTCTGCGCCCTCTCTTGCGAGTAGGGCCCCCTTATCGCGAACTTACGGGGTTAAATTGCCTAGTTCCTTCACGACCGTTTTCTCGAGCGCCTGAGGCTATTCGCCACACCCACCTGTGTCAGTTTTGGTACGGACGATGCACTTGTAGCGTTGCAGCTTTTCTTGAAACTCCGCCACCCCACTTCGGCCATACGGCCTGGACGCTTTACAGTCCCGTGGAACTTTGGAATTCGTCATGCACGCTTCGAACCTTATACATCGGGCACGGAATATTAACCGTGTGTCCATCGACTACGCCTTTCGGCCTCGCCTTAGGATCCGCCTAACCCTGGGCGGATTTACCTTGCCCAGGAAACCTTAGGTTTTCGGCGAGGGAGATTCTCACTCCCTTTATCGTTACTCAAGCTGGCATATTCACTTGCTGTCGCTCCACCAACCCTCACGGGAAAGCTTCAACGCTGACAGCGACGCTCCTCTACCACCGTCAAAGACGGTCCATGGTTTCGGTATTAATCTTATTCCCGATAATTATCGGCGCCAAATTCCTCGACCAGTAAGCTGTTACGCATTTTTTAAATGGTGGCTGCTTCTAAGCCAACATCCTGGCTGTCATAGCAATTCGACTACCTTAAGAACTTAGATTAATTTGGGGACCTTAACCGATGGTCTGGGTTGTTTCCCTTTTGACCGCGGACATTATCGCCCGCAGACTTACTCCCGGGACTTGGCACGTGGCATTCGGAGTTTGATTGGACCGAGTAGCCGGGTAGGCCCTCAAAATCCATTCAGTAGCTCTACCTCCACGTGTTGCTCACCGAGGCTAGTCCCAAAACTATTTCGAGGAGAACGAGATATCTCCGGTTATGATTGCACTGTAAGCCCTCCCCACAGGTCATGCCAGAACTTTTCAACGTTCACGGCTTCGGTCCTCCAGAGGGTATTACCCCTCCTTCAACCTGCCCATGGGTAGATCAACCGGTTTCGCGCCTACCCCATACGACTTGACGCCCTTGTCAGACTCGGTTTCCCTTCGGCTTCGCGGTGGTACCGCTTAGCCTTGCCGTATAGAGTAACTCGCCAGCTCATTATGCAAAAGGCACGCCACAACCCTTACGGGCCGTGACCGCTGTGTAAGCACACGGTTTCAGGTGCTTTTAACTCCCCTTATCGGGGTTCTTTTCACCGTTCAGTCGCCTTACTGGTTCACTATCGGTCGTCGAGGAGTACTCAGGCTTGGAGGGTGGTCCCCCCATGTTCAGGCGAGATTTCACGAGTCTCACCTTACTCTAGGCCATTAGGCAGTTGCGTGAATACAGGACTATCACCTTCTTTGGTGTGTCTTTCCAGACATTTCATCACACTTCTGCTTAGATCCGCGTTCGCTCGGCGCTACTTGCGGAGTCGCAATTGCTTTCCTTTCCTACAGCTACTGAGATGTTTCAGTTCACTGCGTTCGCTCCTACACCCTATACATTCAGGTGCAGGTAACCCTTGCGGGTTGGGTTGTCCCATTCGGAGATCCTAGGATCGGTGCTTGGTTACCAGCTCCCCTAGGCTTATCGCAGGTTCCTACGTCCTTCATCGCCTCTCGACGCCAAGGCATCCACCGTGTGCCCTTCCGAGCTTGGCCACGCCTACCGGATTCCGGCTTTCGCCGAAACGGAAAACGCAACCAGCCCTCAGGCTGCTCATTTCAAACTTAAAAACTTTGAAACAAAAAACTTTAAACACTCGAGATGATTCTTGACTCAATTCATTTTAGTTACTTCACTTGCTTGCTGAAACCACTGGAAAACCAGTCATTTCAGCATGCGACATCTGATCCTCAATTGTCAAAGAACGGGCCGAAACCCGCTGCACAGTCAACGACTGCGCAGAACAGCAAGGATAGCCGTCCAAAGAATATTGTCAAGTGGCTTGCACAAAAGAGATCTGGCAAGTGGGGTTTTAAGTAGGCCAACCCGTCCTATAAGCGGCAACTACTTTTTGTAAGTGCTTAAAACACAAAGCATTACAGCAGGAGTTGGTTTGCGTAAAAAATTTAGATCTGAAGAAAAAATCTGGCGGTTCGAGACATCGCCAAATCGAGCGCTAGTGCGCAAGCGTGGACAACCTTTCGGTCATTTCACGCAAACTATCCCTTTGGAGTCGGCGGTGGAGCCTTTTTCGGCGCAGCAGTCGGGATCATCTGCTTAAATTCTTTGTACTTTTCTGAATCCTTGTCTGCGAGCGTCCGAACTTCTTGGACGATTTCGCCGGACTTATTGCGTTGCTGAAATACTGCAAAAAGGCTTGCGTTTGCATCATTTCCGCCGTCATCGAAAATGTCGGAGAGGTACCACGGAGTTGAAAAATCTACTCCGTCTTCTTTGGATCCTGCCATCTTGCCCACGGGATCGCCAGGCGCAAGATCTTCTGATGTCGTCCGCAACTCGCCGTTTGAATATCGAAAGAGATCGATCGACAATCTGCGGCCGCCAATTCCGTCGCGAGATGATCCACGAGTCAGGAAGAACGACGTTGCCAAGGGGATTGTTACATCGGCTCCCCATTGAGAAGTCATGGAACTGACCGCAAGGCCTGCCGCCAATTTCTGTTGATCAGGAACAAGCAGAATTTTGCGTGTAAAGAATGGGTTGTAGATCTTGACTGTTGTTCGATACTGATAGGTAGCACCCTCACGTACATCGAAATCGTGAGTCCACGCAACAACGCTCTGGAGATCGCGAAACACCTTCTTCGGCCCTTTCACTTTATCTGCTGCCTTGGCGTTCTTGGCGGCAACGGGGTACTTCTTTGCGAATTCTGCCTCGAGCTTTTCGAGCGCCTTTTTCGCTTGCCCGACCTTTTTCGTCAGGCTTATGCGCTTGTCCTTGGAAGCTTGTGTTTGGCCGTCAAGATCCGTTCCTGAATCATTCTTCTTCATACTTCCACCGCCGCTGAATCCGCCACCAAACCCACCGCCACCGCCCCCCTTGTCTCCTTTACCGCCTTTGCCTCCGCCGGAGTCTTTGTCGCCAGTTCCGCCACCCGTACTTGGAGGCGGCGCGAGCGGTCCACCAGCAGCCTTTAACGCTGCATCTAACCGCTCAAGGTCGGCTTCGCTCTTTTTGATTTTCTTTTCCGCTCGTTCATGCTCAATTTCCGCGGGATCGACCTTTGATTCGTCGCCTTGCGGTGACAAATCAGGTGCGTGGAAATTCTGCTTCTTCATCGGCAATAGCGCTGGCTGCAATACATCGTTCTGCATGTCATAATCAGAAAGATTGGCAAAGACTGTGTCGCGGTTTGTTGCGTTGGAAGTCTCAGACTGAACCGCAGGACGCCAAGATTCTTGACCAGGAACTGGCGAAACAACTGTCGGCTTGCTCCAAGTTCCATCCGCCTGTTTTTCCTGTCGCTCAAAGAGGACATCAACGATGTAGAGCGTGTCATTGAACCAAGGACGCGGAATTGCATCGAGGCGCGGAGTTTTCGAATGATCCTCTTTCGCCAGTTCGCTCCGTAGAACGTCGAGATCAATGACCGCCCATGGCGTCGCCCATGTCACATCGGCAGAGTTCATTGAGAGATACCGTGCGGCAAATCCTGGGCTCTCTTTTTGAATCACAGCGAGCGTCTCACCGACGATTGCGCTGACATCAAATGCGTCAGTCGTGACCACAGTTCCCTGCATCTTTCCGGCAGGAAAAACAGGGATGTAAAACCATTGATTTGCTGCAAGAGTTTCGCCAGCCAATAATTTTCCGAAGGACGGCTGATTGGGGATCAATGCGACGCTTGGAGCAATCTGTCCCGTTCGTTGATGTTCAAAAACGTCTGAAGTGGAGACTTTCTTGGGTTCGGGAAGTTCGAGCGCTGACGGAGAGTCGGACTCCAGCTTTGCTGCAACTTCACGCTCTTTTCTTACCAGTTTCTCCTGCAGTGTTTGGAGTGACACGGTCTCACTTCCAACCTTCACGTCGATACTCAAGACGGCAAGTTGCCAGACCGCAATGACGGCGAGCAACAATCCGGCGATCACGACAAGGACCTTCTCACAGTGCAATTCAATGAAATTTGTTTTTTTTGAAGACATGCTTTACTCCTGGGTAGGGCTTGCAACTGCCGGGGCATTCGCATCCGGCGCAAGCGCACTCTGAACTTGACCTGTCGTCCCAAATTTCAATCGGACTTCGTCTGGCATCAGCGGCCCCGTCCATTGACGTAACCAAACTGATTCGAGAGTCAGCGTCACGGACGAGACTGGATTTTCGCCATAGAAGTACCCCGATTGAATTGCGGCGAATGGATCAAGTGGAACAATGCGAATGTTGGTGATTGCGATAAAATTCTGTTGTGCAAATGAATTTGTAACAGCAGGAATCTTCGCTGTTTCGACCACCAAAGTCACGGTCGTTTTATAAACGTCGTAGAGTTGATTGCTTCCCCATCCTTGGAAAGAATTGGCGTAATTTGCAAGGGAAACTGGCGCATTTGGGTCGATTGGGGCTCCCATTACCGCAGAGGTTCCACCCTCTGGGCTCTGCGAAGCATCTGCTGTTTCAGCACTTGCCTCGGCCGCAGCACTTGGTGCCGCCCCGCCCTTCACTGGACCCACAAACTGAATCGCAACAATCCGCTTCACTGGACTCGCAGCGATCGAACCTTGCTCATTCACCTTTGTGCATGCTTCGATGATGTCTTCGGCGATCCAAAATTTCCACTGCATCATCCAAAGCTGTAAAAGATTCGGATCATCAAGATGCTTGCTTGGGGCGCCAATACTTTGCGCATCCAAATAGAGCCCCCCATTGACAGCCACTTCTCGATAAGCGGCAAGCCGTCGATTGGTCAGATCAGAGACGAGTTTTAATTGCTCGTCTGGCGTCAACTTCATCTCGATACTCTTGCTCAATTCGGCTTGCACAAATCTGAGCTTGGATCGCTGCAGCTCGACCAAAATATCTTCTTCCGCCGGCGGAAGCACTGCACGACATTTCTTGAGCAGGTCGGCATAGCGTTCCATGAGCCGGTCGTGCATATCAAGGTGAATCTGCTGCAATTTTGCGTCGCCAGCTGGGAGTCGCAACGACATGATCTTGCTATGGTTGCCCTGATTGTGCTTGAGTGCGCTTTGGAGGATTTCAGTTCCACTCGAAACATTGTGTGACATGCGCGTTTTCACCGCATCCACCAATTTTCGGTTGACCAATACGGCTCCAGTCGTTGGCTCGTTTCCAGGGATCACTATCGAAACAGGCGTTCGCTCTAATTTTGCGACTTCAGCCCATTTCTTGCTGATCTCTTCCGCCGTATTTTGATTCGCGGTAAAAAAATCTGAACTGATGATGGTTGCTGCGATCAATGCCGAGACGGAAGTGACTCCGAGGATGAGCACCAAAGCGTTCGACTTGCCCCAAATCGCTATCGCCTTCCATTTCTTATTGCCATCGCTCGGGGTTGACTCGAAGACTTCGGCATCGACCGCCTTCTTCGATTTCAACAGGCTCTTGATATCAAACTTCAAATTCATTGTTGGGGGATTCTCATTTTCTGACTGGTTTTCTTTGATTGTTATTGCGTTTCAGCAGGAGCTGCCGCAACACGCAAAGGGAATTTAAGGACAACTGAGAATGTCAAGATCCCTTCGTACTGCTTGTCATTAGGACCGACCAAAATCGGAGCCTGTGGCAATGGCGCTTCCTTTGCGAGGTCAACCGCTGGCAACTTCTCATCAGGCGAAACAACGATCGTCTTTGTCCGACGTTTCCCAGCTCCGCCGACCGCTGTTGAGGAACTCGCCGATCCATCGTTCGGGTTCGCGTCGTCTCCCGCTGGATCGCCAGCTGGCGCGTCGCCTCCAGCTCCGATGCCACCTCGAAATCCGCCGCCTTTATCCTCGAGCGGCCCATCGCGGTGCGTTTTGCGCAATGCCGAACCACCACTTCCCGCTGCTTCTGCCGCGCCAGATTCTCCAGAGACAGCCAACCCTCCACCAGTTGATTCCTCCGAACCAGATCCAGAAGTAGCAGGTTCCTGCGTACGAATTCCACCTTGAATCACCGTCCATCTTGGCATTTTGACGGAATCGGCATCGATTGTGTAAGGAGCTTCAGGACGATCCTTGTGGGCCTTCAGCCAATCAAGAACTCCGTTGGCTTCATTGATAAATCGGGTCGGATCCTTGTTGGTGAGCGTAACTCGCACCGAGACGACAATCTTTCGTTCGTTCGTCTCTGGGTTGTATGAAGGGACTCCTGAAAAGTCCTCGAGCCGAACGAGTCGACGCTCTTCAACTGGAATTTTTCCAATCGCATTGGAATCAGATCCAATTTCGGCAGATGCAGGCTTTGCCGCACCCAGTGCTGCGTAGGTGTCGTTGACAAGAAACGGCCAAACATCTCTGGAGTTCAACAGCGCCAACAAGTTGTTGTCGGCACTCCCCTGCTCCGCGGCTTGCTGGGCCTGCGTGAGTTGGTTCACGAGGCTCTTGCCTTGATTGATCGTCTTGTCCGCCTGCATAACGACTCCGGACATCTTGGAAAGCTCGATCTGGTCTAACTCATAGCGCAGAAACATCGCAATCGAACTGAGGAACAAAAGAGCTGCGGCAGCGACAAACCAAGGGGTTTTGGCAGCCCAAACCTTTTTTCTTATTCGTGCCATCGGCGAGAGATTGAGGTCAACCTTCGCAAGCCCAACCCCCTGAAGGGCGAGTCCAAGAGCGGTCAAAAGATTGATTGAATGAGCCGCAAAGTCAGCCGCATCTGGGCCGTTCAGGTGCACGCGCTTGAAATCTTCAAGTCGGTCGAGAGACATTTGAAGGTCACCTGCAATCTTTGTACGAAGCCCAGAAATCTTGAGGGTGGAGCCGACACCGAAGGCTCGCTTGAGCTCTACCCCTTCATTGGCAGCTTGATAGAACTCGCGTGAACGGCCGATTTCATCGACCAACTGACCAGTCACTCGGCGCATCGCCATCGTCCGTGCACGCAAGATCTTCTCGTTGGGAGTGCGATCGACTTTTATTCTCTCCGCACGCGTGTAATTGACATTCTGGCCGGAAAAAGCATCAGCAATCGCCGAAGTGAATTGGGAACCGCCAATTGGAAAGGTTCGGATCCAAAATTTTCCGCCTGCAATAACAACCAAATCAGAAGAATTCGTGCCGATATCGAGGCATGCGACGGGTTCTGGCTTCTCGTCTAATTCGAGGTCGTAATTGAGGGCGTTGTAGACAGCAACTGAACTGAGTGTCAGAACATCGGGTTCGATTCCGCACTCTGCATACAAAGTGAGGAGTTCCTGGAGGCGTTCCTTGGTCACCGCAAAGATGCCGATGGCACACTGACCGATCTCATCTGCAGGAAGAACGTGACTGTCCCACTCGACTTCCTCGATCGGAAATGGGATCTGCTGCTTCGCTTCGTACTCGATCATGCTGCGCAATGTCTTGGCATCGACCGCTGGAATCGATGCGAATCGCGCAAATCCGACATTGCTCGGAAGGCTCATGATGATTGGTTCAGTGGCGATCTGCTCGGCATGAGCCTGAACGAAGGCGCCCAGAGTCATGCGAATCATTCCAGCGCGGTCCGAAACACTTGGGTCGCACAACACTTTGGGATGAGGAATGACCGCAAAATCAGTGACATTGATCGCACCATCAACAACTTGGAGGCGAATGGCCTTCAGTGCGAATTCCCCAACCTCGATCCCCCATGCGACTTTGCTCGATTCCATGTCGAATGACTCCTCAAATCTCTAGGGGTTGGGGACCTGGCGCGAACGGCTTCGTTACCGTTTCACTATCTTATACGCTGTCGCATAGCCGTGGATGCGATACGCTTCCCAATATGCATCCCGATTCCAACCAACCCGATAGCGACGCCTCCGGGCGACCGACTCCCACCCCCTCCGTCGACATCAACGCCGCACTCAATGCGGAGATCGAGAGGGCACTCGGTGGAATGAACATGGAAGAGATTCTCAATGCGACCAATACTCCGCGACCAGCGGCCAGATCCGTCGGGACCAACCCGATTCGCCGCACTTCTGGAGGTCGACAACTTCGAACAGGCCAAGTGATGGATGTTCGTAACAAGGATGTCTTTGTGGAGTTTGGACCCAAGAGCCACGGAATTTGCCCGCTGAGCCACTTCGAAACTCCTCCTGCCATCGGCGAGAAACTCGAATTCGTTGTGGAACGCTTGGATCCCTTCGAAGGCGTCCTCATTCTCGCTCGAGAGGGAATGGTCACCAAAGCTCAATGGGGAGATCTCAAAGTTGGCCAGATCGTCGAAGCACGTTGCGTGGGAATGAATGTGGGCGGCCTTGATATGGAAGTCGCCCATCACCACGCATTCATGCCTGCAGCGCAAGTTGATCTGAGGCATATTGAAGACATCTCCATTTTCCTTGGCCAGAAAATGGAATGCGAAATCGTTGAATTGCGCCGAAATCGTGAGCGAATGCTGTTGAGTCGACGGCGCGTTCTCGAGAAGGAACGCAAGGAAAAACGTGATGTTCTGTTGGGTGAAATTGAAGTCGGTTCACAACGAACTGCGACAATTGTTGCGCTGCAACCCTTCGGCGCCTTCGCCGATATTGGTGGCGTTGACGGCCTCATCCCGATGGGCGAGCTTGCGCACGGAATGTTGCAGCAAGCCTCAGATGCGGTGTCGGTTGGCGATGTCGTCGAAGTCAAGGTCATTCGAGTCGACCTCACGGCAGTTCCACCACGAATCACGCTGAGTCGCCGTCAGTTGATGGCGGATCCAGTTGCAGCTGCACTGAATGGACTTGAGGTTGGCGCCACCATTTCTGGAGTTGTGCAACGATTGATGGAGTTTGGTGCATTCGTGGAAATTGCGCCAGGCGTCGAAGGACTCGTGCATATCTCCGAGATTTCGCACGATCGAGTTTTTAGCACTGACAAGGCTTTGAAAATCGGCGAAGCTGTCCAAGCCAAGATCTTGGCACTGGACCCGCAGCGACGACGAATCAGTCTGTCCATCAAAGCACTCACAGATGCCCCGATTCGGCAAGAATCACGCGGAAGAGATGGCGGTCGAGATGGAGGTCGGGATCGTGCGGATGCAGTTCAACCGCGTGAATCCGATCCTTCCATGCGCAAACTGCTCTCGAAATTCGGAGGCATCGGAAAAAATCTCAAGGGCGGCTTGAGTTGATTCGGTCCGCAGAACTTCGCTGATCACGTCTGTAAAATCAATCTGTCGTTTTAGGCTGACGTGTCGTCGGGTCTGAGGATGAATCTTCCCAGAGATCGCAGACGTCTTGGCCATCGCTATTGAAACGAACGAAGAGATACGAACGAGTCGCGCATGAGAATCCGATTGAGAGCGCGCACGCGCCGATCGTCAAACAAAGAACCGTTCGCCACATATCGATGAGCAACGCCGTGAGAGATTGACTCAATCCAAGAATCGCAGGCGGAGCCGATTGATATGGCTCGAGAAAACGAAGGATTCCAACGTTGGACAGCACCGACGAGCTACTCGCAGAGCCATACGCTGCAACTGTGAATGACCACGCAGCTGTTGCGGCGAAATCTGCAACGAGTGTCCCCAGCGCAATCACAATCAAAGAAATACATGCGTACCAAAGCAGATGCAATGGGCGCGCAATGATGTATGCGCCCGCTCGCTGAATACTCTCCACTGCATCACATCCATCACACGCCACTGCTGGTGCGATAAGTGGCAAGCCCAAGAGCAACACCACGATGACGAGTGCGGAAAGTGCAGCAGAGATCAACGCGACTCCAAAGAGAGCCCCACCGACCACATCGAAGATTGGCAGATTGGTCAAGACTCCGATCAACCATGCGGGGATCCACAGCGCAAATCCAAGCGCAAGGGCGAAGAGTGGAGCGCAGACGAGCGATGAAAACCGAGGCCGAATAAAATCACTTGCTTGGTTGAAAGACCAACCGTGCGACGACAAGTCGCCCGCGCTCAAGCGGCAAAGAATTCCGCCGCCCCATCCAAAGACCACAATGCAAACGACTGCATAAAAGATGGTGAAATATGGTGCGCAAGCCCACGATTCAATTGGGACACCAATCATGAGTGCTTTCGCTGCACCCAGAGCAGTCGGGAAATCTGCGCGAGAAACGCTTGAGATCAGCCCATAAAACGATGTTCGAACCGCTTCGTTCAAAGCCTCGAATGACGATCGTGGACGCGCCGCATCGATCATTCTCATCAACGATGAGTATCGAGCTGGTTCAATCGGATTCGCCGTACTCACGCGAATCGCATCTCCCAAAAGAGTTTCGAGCTGATCGAGCGATGCAGTTTGTGCCTGCGCACGTTGCTCTTGGAGTAAGACTGGAATCAAGACTGCTCGCACTGATTCTTGCGCATCCACCAATTGTTTCTCGCGAATTGGACCGGCAAACAATCCATCGGGCGAAGAAGTTGGTGGAGCGAATCCGTCCCAGATTCTTCCAACTGCGACGACGGTGAGCAAGAGAACGAAAGCAAGCGCAATACGGGTCGGTCGAAGACCCGCTGGAACCGCCCCAAAAATATTTAGGAATGGAAGAATGCTCTTCCAATCAACCAAGTCCACTTTATTTTGTGGACGACACATCGGGGGGACGGACGAATTGGGCGTCATTCTGGATGGCATGAATGCGCATCATGCCATAAACGTGACGACCATGCCTGCCAACCCCACCGCCGCCAAGGTCATGAGAAAGGCGACGAGCAGACGCTGCTCCAGAGTCCATCGCCGATTGACTTTGACGAATTCCGACAGAGGGCGCTGCGCTGCGGGAGAATCGAGACCTTCCATCTGTGCGTATGAACGGGGCGGACGTTCAGAAAAATCACAAGTGCATCCAGGACAGTTTTTTGTCGTTAAGAGGTCTTCGCCACGTCGTCCGCAAGATGTGCACTGCGGAAGATGAATCCACGAAGTTGGAGGATGCTTAATCAAGTGTTGCGACCCGCACCAAAAGTCTAGCGCCAATTTGGAAGGAGGCAAATTCCCTGCCACGGAATGTGAGTAGTACCATCGAGTTTCCATGAACAATGAACTTCTTCCAGTGCTCGATCGCCTCAAAAAAGACAGTGCGGGCGCTCTTGAGCGACTCTGTGATTTTCTTCGCATTCCAAGCGTGAGCGCCGATCCGGCATTCAAGGGCGATGTCGCTCGTGCTGCAGATTGGGTCTGTGGCGAATTGCGATCGGCGGGACTCAATGCAGCCGTTCGACAAACAAAGGGGCATCCGATGGTCGTTGCCAAACATGAGGGACCTCCTGGATATGACGGCCCGCGACTCTTGTATTACGGTCATTACGACGTTCAGCCCGCAGATCCGATCGATTTATGGAACAGTGGCGCATTTGAGCCAGTCATCGTGGATGGCCCACGCGGAAAGCGTGTTGTGGCACGAGGTGCATGCGATGACAAGGGTCAAGTCATGTCATTCATCGAAGCTTTTCGCGCATGGATTAAGACTCACGGAACACTTCCCTGTGCGGTGACAGTTCTGCTTGAAGGCGAAGAAGAATCCGGCAGCGAGAGCCTCGAGCCATTTCTCGAGCAAAACAAGGCCGAATTGAAAGCTGATGCCTGCGTTGTTTCTGACACGGGAATGTGGGATATCGAGACCCCTGCGATCACAACAAGCCTTCGAGGGTTGGTGTATTTGGAGATCACGGTTCACGGACCGAATAAGGATCTTCACTCGGGTCTCTTCGGAGGAGCGGTTCCAAATCCGATCAATGTCCTTTCATCAATCATCGCCGCGATGCACGATTCGGATCGACGAATCACGATCCCGCACTTTTATGATGACGTCGTAGAAATTTCTCCTCGAATTCGTCAACAGTGGCAGAAGATGGGATTTGACGATGTCGAATTTTTGGGAAGTGTCGGACTGACGGAGTCCTTTGGAGAAATGGATCGAACGACCATTGAACGCACATGGAGCCGCCCAACCTGCGACGTCAACGGCATCTTCGGTGGCTATACGGGCAAGGGAGCGAAGACGGTCATCGCATCACATGCGACAGCGAAAATTTCATTCCGGTTGGTCGCCGACCAAGATCCACGCAAAGTCATCGACTCTGTTCGTACATTCGTGCAAGCGATGCTTCCGAAAGACTGCCGCGCAGAATTCACGGAATTCGGCGTGAATCGTGCATTTCATGTGCCAGATGGATCCATCTTCCTCGCCGCAGCAGAGCGAGCGCTGAACCAGGTTTATAGTCGCCCCGCCGTTCTGATCGGATCTGGTGGCAGCATTCCCGCCGTCGGAGCGATTCAGCGCATCCTGGGTGCGCCGGCGCTGTTGATGGGGTTTGGTCTTGATGACGACTGCGTGCATTCGCCCAATGAGAAATTTGAAGTCGGCTGCTTCGAAGGAGCACAGAAGAGTCATGCGGCTCTGCTGTCCGAAGTCGGACGAATGCGAAAATAGGAACTCCATCTCGTGCGGCTGGTTCATCTGACACAACATCTCTTCTGCGCGGTGATGTTTGCATTTGCGATCGCATCTGCACCAAGCCGTGCAGATGGACCAGTCACAATCTCGCTTGAACACTTTGGAGTCGGGGGTCACTTTCGAAGCGGAGACATCATTGGAGCGCGCTTTCTTCTTCAAGGACAAATCGATCTTCCAACACCGATTGAAATTGCGTGGGAACTCCCTGACGGAAACGGCGATATCGCCCAAGTCACTCGGCGGCTCGTGCTTGATCCTGGTCAACCAGTCAGCACGTGGCTCTATGCGCGCATTCCACCGCAGCAAGATCCGACGGTGGCGCTCAATGAAATTTATACAGTGCGGGTGTGGGCTCAAACAGATGGCCGACGCACTCGTGAACTTGGCTCAGCGCGAATTTCGCCTGCAAACAGCGTGAATCCGACTGTTTCGGTCGACTTAACCGATGACATCTTTGGCGTCGTCGGCAGTGGGCGCATGGGACTCGATTCCTACGCAACACCGTCTCCTGGGAGCACTGTCATTCGATCGATGAACACGAAGACGAATCTCGCTCGTGGAATTCGACCGCAAGATTTGCCAGATCGTTGGGAGGGACTCTCCCAATTCTCCGCTTTGATTTGGACCGAAGGGAGTCCACAAGCGCTGACTGGCGACTCCGCACGTGCGCTGCGCGAATGGATTCAACGAGGGGGTCTCTTCATTATCGTTCTGCCAGAATCTGCCGATCCGTGGGGAATTTCAGCACCAACTCGCCATCCATTGACGGACCTGATGCCGACATGGAAAGTTGAACGAATCGAAGCGGTTCCGATTC
The DNA here is from genome assembly GCA_903919715.1 of uncultured bacterium. Classification (GTDB taxonomy): domain Bacteria; phylum Planctomycetota; class Phycisphaerae; order Phycisphaerales; family SM1A02; genus F1-60-MAGs104. Next base: position 13,539 of record CAIXJC010000075.1, read on the forward strand.
GCAGTCTCCTTCCAGTACTCAGCCAATCTGATCGCCTGCTCAATCCAAATGCGACAATGCCTGTCACTTTCTTTTCCGAGCCTGGCAAAGATAAAACATTCGAACCACTCACCCTTCTTCCAGTTCCGCGAGTGGCACAAACGGGATTTCCAAGCCCTCGTCGCGACACGCTAGACGGAAAAATTCTTGCGCTCACGAGAGAATTTGGGCACGGAAGGATCACCGTCATTGGGCTCGATGTTGATGGGCTTTCACGGCGTGCTCTGCAGACGAGCGGGCTCCCCCAAGGCGACATCTTTTGGAATCGGATTCTTGCGCGGCGTGCAGATACGCCGTCGAGCGGTGAATATCAACAGCTTGGTCAGCTCAAGAGATTGGCGATCAAGACACCCACTTTCGTCGACCTCGGGCGAGGCGAGTTGATCTCTGACGTCATCGGCATGCGCGGCGAGGCGGCGGTTGGGATTTTGGGGGCATTTCTGCTCTTTGTCGTGTACTGGGTGATTGCTGGTCCTGGCGGATTTGGGATCTTGAAATGGATGAAACGCGAACGCCATTCTTGGGCTTTCTTCGCGGCAACGGCCATCTGCTTTGGAATTGGAGTCTGGATGATCGGCGGACTCGTCTATTCAAGCCGCGTTCGGATCCAACATTTGACGGTGCTCGATTTCGTCGCACGTTCATCTGTCCCTCAACCAACTGACGAACCGTTGTTGTCACGTGCGACGACGTGGTTCAGCGCGTATCTGCCTGGATACGGACAAACGACGGTATCGATCGATCCGAGAAGCGACCGCCGAAATGTCCTCAGCGGATGGTCGGCGCCTGGCGGCATGACGAGCACGTTCCCCAACCCTGCGCGATCAGCCATGCCGCTTGAAACGCCGGCGACTCTGCAAGTATCCGCACGAGCAACTTCGGCAAGTTTCGAAGCGCACTGGATGGGAACTGTTCCAAAGGACTGGGGGAAAGTTCCATTCGTTCCCGATCCCAAGCGGGCTCTTGAACAGACTGTCATGCCTGGCGATCCAATTCGCATCCTTCTGACTGGAATGATCGAACACACATTGCCTGGTCCGCTTCACGATGTGGGAATCATTCACATCACGCCAATTCGAAATCATCCGCCAATTCCAAATGCGGCGAATGCGCAGATCAACAATCCATCTGATGCACTTCCCAATATCGGTCGCTTTGCAATCATGACAACGTGGCAACCGAATCAGCCAATCGAACTGAGTCAAGTCCTCTATCCCGGCGGAGCGATGGGAGTGGATGAAAAAATTGGCGACCTTGAGAATGCCATCACCAAGAGATTTGAAGAACCATTTGTCGACGACACCCTGCGTGTCACGATGAATAATCTCGGTCAAGGTGGTATTGGAGGCACGATCAGCGCTGATCGCCGACGCCTCTTTCTCGACATGCTCGGCATGTACAACATGCTGCAGCCCCCCAATTACGTCACAGATCCACCGACTGATGCAGCCACCGTTCGAGTGCAACGAGTCTTAGGGCGCTCGATCGATATCTCCTCTTGGTTTACAACTCCATGCCTGATCGTTTGGGGCTATTTGGACGCAGCAGAATGTCCTATTCCGATCGAGATTGATGGCGAAAAAGTTCCAAGCGTTGGAACCGTGCTCGTACGGGTCATATTTCCGCTCCCTCTTGATGAAAGATTCGCGGCTCCTGCGAGCGACTAAAGTGGCACCATGTCGATGATCGAGACGGTCAACCTCACCAGAAAGTACGGCGAACTGACCGCACTGGATAATTTGAACCTCACCATCGAAGAGGGAACATGTTTCGGTTTCATTGGCCCAAACGGTGCTGGCAAGACGACGACGATCAAGATCCTGGCAACACTTCTCAAACCAACGTGGGGCGAAGCGCGCGTCGACGGCCATGTCGTCGGATATCAGAATCATCTCATTCGACCAATCATCGGATATGTGCCAGATTTTCTGGGCGCATACGACGACATGTTGGTCTGTGAATACCTCGAGTTCTTCGCTGCGTGCTATGGGATCCACGGAGACAAACGCATGCGCGTCGTCGGAGAAGCGCTCGAGTTGACCGACCTCACTTCGAAGCGTTCGGCTGATGTCAACGGACTCTCGCGCGGAATGCAACAACGACTCTCCGTTGCTCGCGTGCTTCTGCACGATCCCAAGGTGCTCCTCATGGATGAACCATCGAGCGGCTTGGATCCACGGGCGCGTATCGAAATGCGCGAACTGCTGAAAGAACTTCGGCGAATGGGGAAAACGATTCTTATCTCGTCACACATTCTTTTCGAACTGGCCGAACTCTGCACTGCAGTCGGAGTTGTCGAACAAGGAAAACTGCTTTTTTCTGGGGGAATATCTGACATGATGGCGCGCGCTGGAAGCGGCAGTCTCGTGCACATCGTTGTCGACGAGCGGCCACAAGAAGCGGCGGCGCTCCTGAAAGAAGTCAAAGGAATATTAAAAGTGACATTGGAACGAGAAGAACGAGCAATCCGAATTGACGTAACGATTGACCTGAAGAGTGGCATTCCAATCAGCGACATTCCCAGTCGACTCATTGCCCAAGGGTTTCGAGTCGCACGCTTCTCGCATGAACCGATGAATCTCGAGACCGCTTTTATGCGCTTGACGAAGGGACTTGTGTCGTAAACTTTCGAGGAACCTATGAAAGTCCTACTCGCCGCTAGCCCTGACCGCCCCGCAACCGCTTCGATCTTGGACGAAGTTCGGCGAGTCGTTGCTCAGCATGCGGAGATCGTTGCCGAAATTCAAGCCGATAGCGCTGCGCTTTCCGAAAATCTCGTGTTCGATCGAATGGTCGCCGTTGGAGGCGACGGAACACTGATCGCACAAGTGCGCCGCATTCTGGATCGCGGAGTGCCATTGGTGGGAGTGAATTCCGGCCGACTTGGATTTCTCGCTGAATTTGATCCCGTGTCGTTGGAGGCGCAGGCCGAATCAATCTTCGGACCGAACCCTCTCGTACGACAACGAATGGTGATGGATGTAATGGTGAAGCGCAAAGACCGCACCGTGGTTTTTCATGGAGTTGCAGTCAACGATGCCGTGGTCAGCGCAGGGTTTCCATTTCGCATGATCGAATTGCGACTTGAATTTTCAGGCAATGTTGGACCAGATGTTGCTGGCGATGGAATCATCATTGCGAGCCCCGTTGGATCGACTGCCTACAGCGTTTCAGCTGGTGGTCCGATCGTCCATCCCGATGTCGAAGCTCTCATCGTCACTCCAGTCTGTCCCCATAGTCTTGGATTCCGCCCAATCGTTGTGCCGAGCCATTTGGATATTGCTGTTCATGTTGAACGAGCAAACGATGGAACGACATTGATGCTCGATGGACAGACCAACATTCGATTGGCCGCCGGAGACATGATTCAAGTCGGGCGTCACCAATCAATGGCTCGATTGGTCGGCAATCCCGATGTGACATATTGGCAACAATTACTCTCAAAGATGCGCTGGGCGGCGCCGCCAACGTACCGAGATCGCGGCGCATAAATCGAAGTGTTTTCGTCGGTGAACGGAATATGCCGTTACGCGCAATGCAGACTCGCAAGCCCTCTCTCGTGGGCGCGAGACAGTGTGACCACAGAACACACGCTGCCGATCAGAGCACACAGCATGTCCCACTGGGCATCCCATGGATCCCCCTGCGATCCCAGGAAAGCATCCGCTGATGCGCCAAGCGCTACGGACGAGCCCCACTCGATCATTTCAAAGATGGCGCTGAACGCCAATGCCATTGCGACGCACAGGATTGCAAGCCACCGACTCGGTTGAAGGGGCGATGTTCGTCGGAGGAGTTCGCGTGCGATCAGTGCTGGTACGAATCCCTGAATGAAATGCCCGAGTCGGTCATAGTTATTGCGTGCAAGGCCGAACCACTCCTGCACCCAAAGTCCAAGCGGTACTCGCTCGTATGTGTAATGCCCGCCGATGACCAAGATGACCGCATGCACTGTAAGTAGTACGAGCAAAAGGCGGGTGATTCCATATCGGTGGTTGACCCACGCAATGACGGGCAAACCGATCATCACCCACCAGACTTCCATCCACCATGTCAACCAATCGATGGGGTGAAAAGCTGACCATGCGAGTGCGACGCAGACGGTTGTTGCCAACAGTGGACCGAATGATCGCCGAGTGAATGCTGAATTCATCGCTGCAATTCCAATCATCGATTCAAAAGTATCAGGTCTGGGATTCACGGTGGGATTCATGGTGGGATTCGCCGAGGAAGCCCAATGTGTCGTTTCCCGCTACATTTTCAGGATGATTGACATCAAGGCATTCCGAGAGAATCCAGAACGATTTGTGCGTGGTGCGACTGAGAAGCGAATGAACATCGACTTCTCCCGCTTAACCGCACTCGATGAACAACGTCGGAACATCTTGACCGAGCTTGAAGTGAAGCGCGCGGAACAAAATCGCCTCAGCAAAGAGACCGGTCCGCTGATGGGGAAATTGAAAGGCCAACTGAAGTCGATCGCTGAAGAGGATCGCGCGAAGATCCAAGCGCAGCTCGCTGAATTAGAAGCGACTCCTGTCAAACTCAAAAATGAAGTCATCGTGCTCGAGCGTTTACTGGCCGACGTTGAACCTGCATGGCAGGAATTGCTCTTAACGGTTCCGCAACCACCGGCCGCCGATGTGCCAAAGGGCGCTGGCAGCGAAGACAACGTGGAAATCCGCAGGTGGAATCCGACCGGATTTGATGCGGCGGTTCCGTTTGTGAAAAACCGTGGATTCAAGCCTCGGACCCATCAAGAGTTGGTTCGCTCACTCGGCCTGGTGGACTTTGAACGTGGCGTGAAGATGTCGGGCACGAGGCACTACGTCCTGACGGGTCTGGGAATGCGCCTGCATCAGGCTGTCATTCGATATGCACTTGATTTCATGGCGGAACAGCGCGGCTTTCAACCGATGGGAGTTCCCGTCATCGTGCGCGAAGAGTGCATGGTTGGAACTGGATTCTTCCCCGCAGGCAGAGAGCAGGCTTATCACCTTGAGGAATCAAAGCGTGGAAGCAATCATGATTTGTTTCTCACGGGAACCGGCGAAGTCGGATTGATGGGACTTCACGCTGACGAAATCATTCCACTTGAATCCTTGCCACTGAAGTATGTCACAGCATCGACATGCTTTCGCCGCGAAGCAGGCGCCGCGGGCAAAGACACTGCGGGGCTCTACCGCATTCATCAGTTCGATAAGGTCGAGCAAGTTGTCGTCTGCCGAGCGGACGATGCCGAGAGTCGCGGGTGGCATAAGACGATGCTTGAATCTGTTGAAATGATCTTGCAGTCACTTGGATTGCCCTATCGATTACTGCAATGCTGCACTGGCGATTTGGGCGTAAAGAACGAAGACATGATTGATGTTGAATCATGGATGCCGGGTCGCGGCGAAATTGGATCAGATGGAAGTCCGACCGGCGCATACGGAGAGACTCACTCGGCGAGCAGACTTGCGGATTTTCAATGTCGCCGATTGAACTTGCGATACAAGGACGAGCAAGGACGGCCGACGTTTGCATATGCCCTCAACAACACGGTCGTCGCAAGCCCGCGAATTCTGATTCCGCTGCTTGAAATCCACCAAAATGCCGATGGATCCGTGACGATTCCAGCCCCGCTGCGCTGCCATATGGGCGGACGAGAACGAATCGAACCAAAGGGTTCGTGAACTTCAAATCACAAGTGATTGACTTCGAGGACGTTGAACAGACGACGCTTAAGGTCGACCGCCAGTATTCACAATCGGATACGGGCTGAGGCTCGAAGGCTTATTCATCAACCAGAACCGCGCCCAGTCATCTTGAACTTGTCGCAGATCGACGTCGCCGACTGTTGTGGAATTCATGTAAGCCTCATTGACCGAAAGCGATGTTCCAGCGAGTTCGGGAGTCTGATCTCGCCCGATGACCACTGCGTTGGCGCAATAGGACTTGTTGCACGCATCATTCAACTCTTTGAGCTTCTCATAGGTTGCATCGGAATATGCGTGCGATCCATCCGAATTTGCCGCTTGATTGGAGAGTTCCTTCTTGAATTCGAACAAACTGTCACGGGTCGGCTTGTCGAGATACGCCATTCGCCAGTCACTCGGCGGAAGCGTTGTCCAATCCGGCGGCAGTTCTCTGGTCACTTTTTCCAGTGGCACGGGATTGGGCTGATTTGGTGTTTGGCAGGCAGTTGATCCCAAGATCGCAAACGCGCAGATTCCGGCAACGCCATAACCAAGCAAGGACGAGATCGACTTGAGAACGGATATGGATCGTGTTTGCATTGGAGAGCAGCTCAAATTCTTGTTGGAGGAGATCACAGATGTGTGAGGGTTTGATGATAATTCTGACTCCAAACGGTGTCAACAATGCTGAGAACAGCCCTCCAGCGACGAATCGCTACTTCTCGCCCGCCCACTTTGTCCGATCGACTTGCACAACAAGGCCATCCTTCAAGAAAACATTCCATGGAGGGGTGATGACCCAGGTCTTGACCTGTGACGGAAGTTCGACACGAAGCCCCGTCGGAAGTTCGTTGACGAAGATCTTCCCTTTGTATCCCGAGGGAGTTGGAAGTTGAACAAGCACATACTTCGGAGCATGCTGCGGATCAGCAGACTGCTTCTGCGCAAGGTCCTTGAGATGCGCTGCGCAGTGATTGCATGAGAGATAGTAAATGACAACAGTCGCATCGGGCGGAAAAAGCGACGTGTCTGTCCAACGGCCGAGTTCCGTTTGCGCGAGCGGCTTTCCAATCCACTGAGATGGCCGCAGAAGAACTTGTGCCGGAATCTCTTCGGGCATTTTCCAGATCACTGGCGTCGTCAAACTGAGAGGCGTCGAAAGAGTCGACGATGGAAGCACAGCCGGATTCTTCGTCGACTCCTTCGGCTGCAATGCTTCCAAGCGGGACTGCGTCGAGACGGCGAGTATGCCAGCCGCGATCAGTACGAGAATTGCGCTTACTCCGATCGACCGCTGAGCCCGCCATGGCTTTCCCCGCAGTACGGTGAGGAGCACGCCAACGAGCAGTCCTCCGTCAACCGCCAACATCAATACGGGCGGGACTGGAAGCGCACCTCCAAAGCAGCCACAACTTTCAGCACCACTACGAATATGCAAACCGAGAATCAAAGCGAAGAGACCGAGCAGTGCCGACATGGGAATCCATCCGCGGCGTGGCGCGAGTACAGCAAACAGTCCGACTGCGGTTTCGACTCCGACGGCCATCACCAAGATCAAAATCGGATCAACGTCAAACGCGAGAATCGGCGCCGGCAAATCACCAGGTAACCCAACGAATGCTTTCGTGACTGCGCCAGCCAATACCCAGACGCCTGCGAGGCGAACGAGTAGCCCATCCATTTGGAAGGGAAATCCAGAGTGATCCGAATGGCCGCTTGATCTTTGTGTCATGGAAGAGTCTTTGGAATCGCTTGGAAAACTGCTTGAATTTGAGCGTACATGGGGGATCGCATCACTTCATCGATGCGATCCAACGCATCGTCTTTTCGGCGAGTCGATCGAGGGCAACGACCGAAAGTTCGATGTGTTCTTCTTTGGTGTCTTCAATCTTGTTGTGACTGATTCCATGGAGACTTTGAACAAACATCATGACGGTCGGAATACCTGAAAGCGAAACTTCCGCTGCATCGTGAAGTGGGCCCGATGGCAAACGCATTGTTGTTGCGCACGTTTCTTGAATAACTTCATCGCACCAATTGATGAGTTGCGGATCGAACAAAATGGGATCAATCTGCCAGAGTCGTTCCCAGTGAAGATTCACATTGCAGTCGCGTGCGAATCGTTCGCTCGCGGATTTCGCATCCGCAAGCATTGCTGCAAGAGCTGTTGCATCAAGATGCCGTTGGTCGAGGGTGATTCGACATTCTTCAACGACGCTTGTCACAATTCCAGGCTTGGTCATGCAAGATCCGATCGTGCAAACTCCGCCGTGGCGCTTTGCGATTTCGTAAATTTCAGGACTCATGAGCGATGCTGCGAGAAACGCATCTCGCCGACGATTCATTGGAGTGCTCCCAGAATGCGCCGCTTGTCCAGTAAATGTGATTGCATGGCGCTCAACACCAAATGTCCCCAAGACGGCACCGAGCGCAAGTCCTTTATCGAGGAGCACTGGCCCCTGCTCAATATGCAGTTCGAGGTACGCCGCAGCATTCTTCAATTCGACACCAGAATCTTTCACCCTCTCAAAATCAATGCCGACTGCTCGCAGCGCCGCAGGAAGTTCAATCCCATCCTTGTCTTTGAGGGCGCGAGCCTCGTCCATATCCAATGTGCCGGCGCACGCAGATGAACCGAACAAACTCTTCCCAAATCGAGCACCCTCCTCATCGGCCCAGTCGACGAGTCGAATCGTCACTGGAGGCTTGCCCTTGTACTGATGATGAATTCTGCGAAGAATTTCTAGGCCAGCCAAGAGATTCAAACAACCATCGAGCCACCCACCATTTGGAACCGAATCGATATGCCCGCCGATGAGAAGTTCGCGCGGCGAATCACCTGGGAGAGTCGCCCAAAAATTCCCCGCGGCATCACGGTGTGCATGAAGGGGAATTTCGTCACATTTCGCTGCGAGCCACGAACGGGCGGTTGACCAGAGCGGCGTGAATGCAATGCGCTGCGCTCCATCTTGGTCGCCAGTGAGTTGGCGGAGCTCCTTTAAGTCTCTGATCACTCGCGCAGGATTGAGAGGTGACGTCATCGGCATAGTGTCCCCCGCTTTCATGCATCCGTCGAGGGCGATATTGAGGAAACTGGGAGACGAGTGTGGAAGATTCATGCGGACGCCGAGGACTGTTCGAGCCTCGAGAGGACTCGCCACGGCTGCTCCACAATGCGACTCGAAACTTAGAAACCCCCACTATTGATCTCCCGTTGAACCTACGGTTACTATTCGTAAAGATTGACCATCAAGCCAATACTCACTGCAAGCGAAGCCGACGCAAAGATGGCGGACATTCAGTTACCGATGCGCCCGATGGAAGCGCACGTTGAGGCGAATCGGTGTCTCTACTGTTTTGACGCTCCATGCATTCATGCTTGCCCCACAGGAATTGATGTGCCGGCATTCATCCGAAAGATCGCTGACGGAAACGAAATTGGTGCGGCGAAAAAAATTCTCGAGGCAAATATCTTGGGAGCGTCTTGCGCCCGAATTTGTCCGACGAAGGTGCTCTGCGAAGGAGCATGCGTCTTGCACGACCGCGACGAAAAGCCGATTGAAATTGGACGTCTGCAGCGGCACGCGACTGATTTCGTCAACGAGCGTGGCATTCATGTGCTCAAACCACCTCAAAAAAAGAATGGCAAACGAGTTGCCGTTGTGGGATCCGGACCTGCTGGTCTTGGATGTGCGGCAGAACTCGCTCAACTTGGATATGAAGTGACGATTTTCGAGAAGTCCAAGTTGCCAGGTGGACTCAATACATATGGCATCGCTTATTACAAGCTGAAGCCACAGTTGAGTCTCGAAGAGGCAGAACTTGTTCAAGATCTCGGCGTTGAAATTCGCTGCGGCGTCGAGGTCGGACGCGATATCAGTGGTGCGGATTTGCAACGCGATTTCAATGCGGTCTTCCTAGGTCTTGGCCTTGGAAATGGAAATCAACTTGGGATTCCAGGGGAGAAACTTCCCGAGATACTCGATGCACTGGAGTTCATCGAGCAAATCCATACGAATCCGCTGCATCAGATTCCAATTGGAAATCAAGTCGTCGTCATTGGCGGCGGAAACACTGCAATCGACGCTGCGATGCAGTCCGTTCGATTGGGAGCCAAGCGCGTGACGATCGTCTATCGCCGAAGTGAGGCGGAAATGTCTGCGTATGAATTTGAATTCGAGAAGGCAAAGAATGACAGCGTTCATTTTCTTTTCAACGCAGTGCCGATCGCATTCGTTGATGTTGAAGGCCATGTCGCAGGGATTCGCCTGGGACGAACGCACACGGCGAAAAGCGGAAAACTCGAAATGATCGCTGGTTCCGAATTGACCGAAGAATGCGACATGATTCTCAAGGCGGTTGGACAGGAAAAACAGGCTGACATATTGCGCACGATTTTCCCATCACTCCAAATCGGAGCCGATGGCGTTGCCGTGCGCGACTCACTGACCGGCGCAACGAACATCGCACATGTCTTCGTCGGCGGAGACTGCGCCAACGGAGGCCGCGAAGTTGTCAACGCTGTCGGCGAGGGCAAAAACGCTGCACACGGAATCCACACCTTTCTCACAGGCGAGCGTGCGTCACTGCCGACCCAACCTTCACGACTCGGTGTTGCGAGTGGCGCATCTGGTTGCGGATTGCACCACCCTATAAGAGCCCATGAATTGGAAGAGCAGTGGAAAAGGGCTCGAGCCGCAGAGGATGGAGGAGTCACTCGTGGCTGATCTCTCGATCAATTTTGCCGGGATTCGATCGCCAAACCCCTTCTGGGTTGCATCGGGTCCGCCATCAAACACTGCATACCAAGCACACCGTGCGTTCGAGTCGGGATGGGGAGGCGTGGTCTGGAAAACAATTGGGACCCCGATCGTAAATGTGTCATCACGATATTCCGCGCTTGATATCGGCCGTCAGCGAATGGTTGGATTTAACAACATTGAACTTATTTCAGATCGTTCTCCCGAGGTGAACTTCCAAGAAATTGCCGAGGTGAAGAAACGCTGGCCAAATCATGCGGTCATCGCGTCGCTCATGTGCGAATCACGCGAGCAATGGCATGAATTCGTGCGTCGGTCGCACGATGCTGGCGCAGATGGAATCGAATTGAATTATGGATGCCCACACGGCATGTGTGAGCGCGGCATGGGGTCTGCCGTTGGACAGCAACCACTCGTTGCCGAGCGCATCACGGGTTGGGTGATGGAGGTCGCAAAAATCCCCGTCATCGTGAAGCTGACACCCAATATCACAGACATCACTGCCGCCGCGCGCGCGGCGAAGCGAGCAGGTGCCAACGCCATCTCGCTGATCAACACCATCAATTCCATCACGAACGTCAACCTAGACACGTTCGCATCGGAGCCCACAGTTCGAGGGATGAGTTCTCATGCCGGATATTGCGGCCCCGCGGTGAAGCCAATCGCCTTGAATATGGTGCAAAGCTGCGCGGCGGATCCCGAAGTTCGCATGCCAATCTCTGGGATCGGCGGGATCTCAAACTGGCGCGATGCCGCGGAATTTATGGCGTTTGGCGCTGGAACCGTACAAGCCTGTACGGCGATCATGCATCATGGTTTTCGAATCGTCGATGACATGATCGAAGGACTCAATGCGTATCTCGACGAAAAGAAAATGCGCAGCGTCGATGACCTCTGCGGAAGAGCGGTTGCCAATGTGACCACGTGGGAAAAACTCGACTTGAACTATCAACGAGTCGCACGAATCAATCACGACACCTGCATCGGATGCAATCTCTGTTACATCGCATGCGAGGATGGCGCGCATCAATGCATTGACCTCTTGCATCCTGATTCGCTGGGACTCGATCTGGGACCTGGACGAGTTCCAAACAAGCATGTACCCAAAGTGCGCGAAGCCGATTGCGTTGGATGCAATCTTTGCTCACTCGTCTGTCCAGTCGATAAATGCATCACGATGGTGGAAATTCCGTCAGGCAAATCTCCGATGAGTTGGAATGAGTACCAGGCGAAAGTTGCTAGCGCAGAGATGAAGCCTCTGCCACCCCATCCTTAAGAAACCAAACGATCCGAGACGGGCTAGAGGTCGGGGGAAAGAAATTCAAACCGCCAGCGAAGCGTTCATCCGCAATCGTTCAATCGAGAGTCCGCCAACGACGACGCAAGTCACCGCAGAATGAGCCAAAATCCACGGGATTGCCACAGCGGGATCGAGCGTTCCGCTTGCAAGAGGTTTTTTGACAAAGACAGCCTTGCCGCACTTTTGAGCGCTTGCCAGAATCGGTTCCATCTCTTGTGCCTTGGGATGAAATTCGAGCATCAATGCGTCGACTCGAGGATCGAGCAACGCGGCCGCCGCACCGTCTGGGGACTTCGGCGAAAATCCGATCGCTCTAATTTTGCCAGTTGACTTCAGTGATTCGAGCGCAGTCATCGCGCCACCTCCGCGCAGAATGGCGAGGTCGGATCCATCTGAGTGAATCCACACAAGGTCGACTGACTCGCTTTGCAGGCGTGCGAGACTCTCGTGCACGCTATTGAAAATTGCGGAACGTGAAAAGTCATACTGCGAAATGCCATCGGCAAATTGCTCCCCCGCTTTGGTCGAGAGGAAGATCTTGCGGCGCACTGCAGGATCCAGACCAGCTAGCGCGAGCCCCACGCGCACCTCACTCAATCCATATGCGGGTGCCGTATCAATCGCATGAACGCCAAGCGCAATCACTTCGCGCACGAGAGCAACCGAATCGGCTTCGCTTGGAAGTTCATATGGATTGGGATACTTCGCACCTTGATTGCGGCCGATCTTGAATGCACCCCAGCCGATCGCAGTGACCGAGCGACCCAAGCGCGATGCCGTTCGAAGTGGAATATTCAGCGCACTCATGCGATTGAACTCCATGAAGTCGTCGCCGCTTCCCATGGTCTTTGCGCCAGTTCCGGCAGTGGCATTTCGCGAGGCCACCGTACAGCAGGATCTTCGTTGGCCGCTATGGACGCAGCGATTTCAGCTGCGATCACTGGCGACAAGACAAGTTTGACTGGCCAGACCGTTGTAACGCCGCCACTCGTATGCGAAAACGCTCGGGGTGGTCGACGACCGTCCACTGTTCGGGGCTCTGCTCGGTCCACGGCATAACTTGCAAATGAGCATCTTTCCAAATTGACCTTTGGAAGGACGCTTCGAAGTTCTGCGATCACATGCGCTTGGAATTTTTCCGGCGACATGCTGGGACCGTCTTCTGCAACTTGACCACCAATATGCCAGACAACATCCCCCGATGGCATGCGGTCGCTCGTCATCGTGATGCGAGTCTTTGCGCCGTCGATGCAGTGACCGAATGCCATTTCAAGAGGACCTCGAATCATCGCTTGACGCAGTGGACGCCTCTGCATTTCGCATGCGCTGCCGGCTAACTGCGAAAGAGCTTGATTTCCAGCACCTGCGGTCAAGATCAGTTGTCTTGCATGGATCGTCACCGGATGAGCGCCAGCGATTTCGATTCGCTGAAGTCCATCTCTTTGAGTAACGCTTCGCACTTCGCCGAGTGCGATTCGCCCGACATGGCGCTGAGCAAGAACATGCAATAGTGAACGGGGATCGATCACCGACTCCGCAAGCGTGAGCACTTCGCCGGCAACATGTTTCAGCCACGCTGGACGCGCTGCAAGGGACACTGGCTCGGGACGCGTGCGTAGCGCAACCTTTGCGCCGAGCATCCCCGCTGCGCCTGCGATACCAGCCGTCCGCCAGAGATAGCAGTGATCTGCCATCGTGCAAACCTCGCGCAAGTCCGTCCCTTCTCCAGAAAGCATCTTCGACCATAACGCTGCCGCAGCGGCCGCCTCTGTCGCATCATCACCCGCAAGACCGCCGAGTGAATATTTGACCCCAGCATGCAGGATGCCTTGACTCGATGTCGTCTGCCCGAAACCAAGCGCTTTCGACTCGAGTAATAGTGCGGAAATCCCCTTGCGAACAAGTGCGCCAAGAAGAAAGAGTCCAGCCGAACCCGCGCCGACAATCAGTACATCCACAGTTGGCATTTCTTGGCTCATAGTCGGTCGAATCAAGATAGTAACAGTCACGTGAGACCCGTCGGAGTTCGATGCTTCGATAGACTCTCGATGCATTTCCGCGACGAGCACCCACTCATGCAAACAACCACAACTCTCTCACCCTGTCCGCTCTTGATCGGCGGCGAATGGCTCGAGCCAAACATCGCAACGACACCCGTCTTCAACCCATCAACCGGCGAGTTGATCGCTCAGTGCCCTGCAGGCGGAAAGGCTGAAGCCGACGCAGCAGTTGAAGCCGCCGCAGCGGCATTCCCAGCGTGGGCTGAAACCCCAGCCGCCGAGCGTGCGCGTGTCTTTTTTCGATATCGGCAGTTGATCGAACAGAATTTCGATCGGCTCTGTATCGCAGTCTGCCGCGAACACGGCAAGACGATGGCCGAAGCGCGGGGAAGCGTGTACCGCGGTCTCGAGAACATCGAGTATGCGTGCGGAATTCCATCGCTCTTGATGGGCGACACTCTTGAGATTGCGCGAGGCGTCGATTGCGAAACATCGCATCAACCCCTTGGAGTCTGCGTTGGAATCACGCCGTTCAACTTCCCCATGATGGTGCCGCTCTGGATGTTCCCCGTCGCGATCGCGTGTGGGAATACATATGTCTTGAAGCCGAGCGAGAAAGTGCCGCTTGGTTCTGTGATGCTTGCGGAACTTCTTATGGAAGCTGGCCTGCCAAAGGGAGTTCTCAATATTGTTCACGGCGGGCGCGAGAGTGTTGATGCGCTCTTGACTCACCCAAAGGTCAAAGCGATTTCATTTGTCGGTTCCACACCAATTGCCAAGTACATCTATGAAACTGGAACAAAGCATGGCAAGCGCGTCCAAGCGAATGGCGGAGCGAAGAATTACATCGTCATCATGCCTGACGCAGATGTCCCCAAAACTGTCGAAGCGCTTTCAACCGCCGCATTCGGGTGTGCGGGAGAAAGATGTATGGCAGGGTCTACTGCGTTGACTGTCGGCGCTGCTGCTGAACGACTGTTGCCATCATTGGTCGAAGCTGCGAAGAATATCCGCGTCGGCCCGACGGATCGCACGGCTCAACCAGACATGGGACCAGTGATCACTGCTCAACACCGAGATCGAGTCATCGAACTCGTTTCCAAGGGCGAACAAGAAGGCGCGAAAATCATTTGCGACGGACGAGGGGTCAAAGTTCCTGATGCCCCTCAGGGCTTTTACGTTGGAGCGACGATCGTCGATCAAGTCGCCGCAGAAATGACACTCGCCCGCGAGGAAGTCTTTGGTCCAGTACTGAACGTGATGCGCATGGACAATCTTGAACAAGCGATTGAAATGGCGAATCGCTCGAGCTTTGGAAATGGCGCTGCGATCTTTACAAATTCTGGCGGCGCCGCACGAGAATTCCGATACCGCGTGAAAGCGGGCATGGTGGGAATCAACGTCGGAGTTCCCGCAACAATGGCGATGTTTCCTTTCACGGGATGGGACGATTCGTTTTATGGCGACTTGCACATTCAAGGGCGAGAAGGCGTGCAGTTCTTCACCCAGCAAAAGGTTGTCTCGACCCGTTGGTTTGGTGGAAACGCGGCGGATGTCTGGCGAAAATGACATCGCTCCTGATCCAAGGCGGCGAAATCGTCACCGACACGAAACGCTTTCACGGGGATGTCCTGTGCGAAGGCGACGTGATTTCGCGGATTGGCGAAAACCTCGTTGCGCCCGCAGGCGCGACGATCGTTGATGCAAAGGGAAAGTTTGTTTTTCCAGGATTCATTGATCCACACGTCCATATCTATCTTCCGTTTATGGGGACGTTTGCGAAGGACACGTACGAAAGTGCGAGCCGCGCGGCACTCATGGGCGGCACTACGACGATGATTGAGATGTGTTGCCCGGCCCGAAGCGATGACCCCATCGAAGCGTTTGATCTGTGGATGTCAAAGGCCGTCGGAAAATCTGCGTGTGATTTTTCTTTTCACATGGGGGTCACCAAGTTTGATGACGCTGCCGAGGCGAAGCTGACCGAAATCGTCACGCGTGGCATTGCATCGTTCAAGATTTTCCTTGCGTACAAAGGCGCATTCGGCATCGACGATGGCGAGCTCTATCGGACGCTGCAATTGGCGAAAAAGCTCGGCGTAATCGTCACGGCACACTGCGAAAACGAAACACTTGTCGCTGAAAGGTCGCGCGAACTTCTTGCCGCTGGGAAAAGGGATCCCGCGCAGCATCACGAGAGCCGCCCGCCGCAGGTTGAAGCGGATGGAGTTCATCACTTGATGTCGTTTGCACAATTGACTGGCGCTGCGACATACATCGTGCATCTCAGCTGCGCAGAAGCGCTCGAGCGTGCGCTTGCCGCGAGAGCTCGCGGCGTGCGAGTCAACATTGAAACGCTCATTCAATATCTAACACTTTCCAAGAGTGATGCCGAGCAGCCGAACTTCGAAGGCGCGAAATATGTCATGTCTCCCCCGCTGCGAGATGCTCGCAATCAGGCGGTCTTGTGGAAGGCGCTTCAGGATGGGGAGATCGACACAGTCGCCACAGACCATGCGCCATTTGATTTCGCGACCCAAAAACAAATGGGCCGCGAAGATTTCACGCGAATTCCAAACGGCATTCCATCGCTCGAAGAGCGAATCAAGTTGCTGTACACCTATGGAGTCTGCAAAGGGAAAATGGATCTCTGCACGATGGTCCGTGTTGCAAGCACGAATGTTGCAAAGTGCTTTGATTTGTATCCCCGCAAGGGAGCGATTGAAATCGGCGCCGACGCAGACTTGGTCGTGTTCGACCCCCAATATCGCACAACAATTTCTGCCGCAACACACTCGATGAGCGTGGATTACAGCGCATTTGAAGGATGGGCGGTCCAAGGACGCGTGACCGACGTCAGCGTCCGTGGACAACTCACAGTTCGCAGAGGCGAATTCGTCGGCGAAATTGGCCGAGGCGAGTTTCTTAAGCGCAAGCCAAGCCATTTTTAGTGTCTTCCTAAATTTGTTGAGAACGTTCCATCGATCCGATGGCGGACTTTGCATTCAATCAGCCAGATCGACCGATACAAGCAGGACCCATGATGACACCACACCCCCTCGATGTAGAAACTGGTATCGAAGATCCGCACCTCTACAGCGTTGATCTTGCGCCAGTTTCGAAGGCGGATCGCAAATGGGGAGTGTGGAGCATGGCAGCCCTGTGGATTTCGATGGCAGCGTGCGTGCCGACATACATGCTGGCGTCTTCGCTGATCGAAGGCGGAATGAATTGGTGGCAGGCGATCTTGACCGTTTTTCTTGGCAACGCAATCGTCTTGGTGCCGATGATCCTCAATGCGCACGCTGGAACGAAGTACGGGATCCCCTTCCCCGTCTTCTGCCGCGCGTCGTTTGGAACGAATGGTGCAAACATCCCTGCGTTGATGCGGGCGGTCGTCGCGTGCGGATGGTTTGGAATTCAAACATGGATCGGCGGAATGGCGATTTTTAAAATTGCAGCAATATTTTTTCCGTCCATCAATGATCCTGCGGCGCATCATTTCTTGGGGATTTCATCTGCACAATTCGGATGCTTTATGTTTTTCTGGATCATCAACATGTTCGTCGTCGTTCGCGGCATCGACTCCATTCGCATCTTGCTTCAAATAAAAGCACCGCTGCTGATCCTTCTTGGCCTCTTGCTGCTTGCATGGGCATATCGTGCGGCGGGCGGATTCGGACCAATTCTTGCCCAGCCTTCGCTCTTCGATGTCGGCCAGCCAAAGGCAGGCCAGTTCTGGGTATTTTTCTTCCCATCACTCACTGGGATGATCGGATTCTGGGCAACTCTTTCGCTCAATATCCCTGACTTTTCGCGTTATGCCCACACACAGAAAGATCAAATGCTCGGGCAAGTGCTCGGACTGCCGTTGACCATGGCGCTGTATGCCTTCATCGGCGTCGCCGTGACATCGGCAACAACCATTATTTATGGAACAACGATTTGGGATCCTGTCGATGTCCTCACGAAATTCACGAATCCCGCACTCTTGATCGTTGCAATGTTCGCGCTCTGTATCGCAACGCTCGCGACGAATCTTGCGGCGAATGTCGTCAGCCCAGCAAATGACTTTGCCAACTTGGCACCGAAGCACATTTCATTTCGCACCGGCGGGATCATCACTGGGATTATTGGGATTGTAATTATGCCTTGGAAGCTGATTGCAGATCCGACGGGGTACATCTTCGTCTGGCTCGTGGGATACAGCGCCCTCCTTGGACCCATCGGCGGAATTCTGATCTGCGATTATTTTGTCGTTCGTCACAAGACACTCAACCTTCGCGACCTCTATAGATCGCACGGCGAATATCGATATCACGGCGGATTCAGCTTCATCGCAATCTTTGCGCTTCTTGCAGGAATTGCGCCAAATGTGCCAGGATTCCTGGTTGCGATCAAACTCGTTCCTGCAGAATCCGTCGGCGACTTCTGGCGACATCTGTATGACTATTCTTGGTTTGTTGGATTTGGAATTTCGTTCGTGGCGTATCTTCTTGGACGAACACTCGCACCAACACGAAAATGACAAACCAAATTCCACTACCGCCATTCGCGTATTCACCGAAACCATACACAGGCCCTTCGCCAGCGGAGGTGCTTGCGATGCGCAAGGAATATCTCTCGCCATCGATTTTTCACTATTACAAGAATCCAATCATGATCGTTGAGGGAAAGGGTCAGTATCTCTTCGATGAAACTGGCCGGCGCTACCTCGATGGAATCGGCGGCATTGTGACCGTAAGCGTTGGCCATTGTCATCCCGAAGTCACTGCGGCGGCCAATGCACAAAACGAAACGATTGTCCACACAACGACGCTCTATTTGAATCCACAGATCGCACTCTTTGCGAAGGAACTTGCGGCCAAGATGCCAGGCGACTTGAAGGCGTGCTATTTCGTCAATTCAGGCTCGGAAGCGAATGATTTGGCGATCACCATGGCTCGAGCGGCGACTGGAAATTATGACGTGATCGCTCTGCGCAACGCCTATCACGGCGGAAGTCCAGGCGCGATGGCGTTGACATCCCATCACACGTGGAAATTTAACGTTCCACATTCATTCGGCGTGCAGCATGCCATGATGCCCGATTTATACCGCGGCATCTATGGCGCAGATGATGCGCATGCGGGAAGCAAGTACGCAGCGGATGTCAAGAGTTTGATCCAGTTTGGAACGTCTGGACAAGTTGCGGCATTTATCGCAGAGACGATCCAAGGAGTTGGCGGCGCAGTCGTGATGCCAGATGATTATTTACGCAACGCATATGCCCATGTACGCGCTGCCGGCGGTCTCTGTATTGCCGACGAAGTGCAATCGGGATTCGGGCGTACTGGAACGCATTTCTGGGGATTTGAAAACCAAGGCGTCATTCCAGACATCGTCACGATGGCCAAGGGAATCGGCAACGGATGTCCCCTTGCAGCAGTCGTCACCACCCCAGCGATCGCAAAGTCCATCGCAAACCGAATTCACTTCAACACATTCGGCGGGAATCCAGTTTCGTGCGCACAAGGTCGCGCGGTGTTGCGAGTCATCGAGAAGGAAAAACTTCAGGCGAATTCCCTGAAGATTGGCGCTCAACTGAAGGCGGGATTTGCGGTGCTCGCCAAGAAGCACAAGCTGATTGGCGATATTCGCGGGCTTGGATTGATGCTCGGCGTCGAACTTGTGAAGGATCGCACAACAAAGGAACCTGCGAGCGCCGAATGCGCCGCGGTCTTCGAAAAGTGCAAGGAACTGGGACTCCTGATTGGCAAAGGCGGACTCGCTGGCAATACGCTTCGAATCAAGCCTCCAATGTGCATTACATCGGCTGATGCGGAATTCCTCTTGGCGGTTCTTGATCGTGCGCTTGAATCCGTTGCCTCATCATGAAGCCGACACTTGAAGTTCCTGTTGACTCGATTGCGGGGGCGATCATGGCTGCGCCGTTCGCTGATCGACTCGAACTCTGCGATGACCTTCCAAGCGAAGGATGGACCCCAACAATGGAACTCGTGCGCGAAGCGCGTGCTGCAACGGGCGCTTCGCTCGTTGCCATGATTCGACCTCGACTGCAAGGATCAATCGCCACGATGACCGTTGCCGGATTCACTGCGACGCCGCGAATCGTCGACGCATCGATTCGCGAAATCGAACTGGCGGCTGCGGCGGGCGCTCACTCTGTTGCGATCGGCTTGCTGACTGCCGATGGCTTTGTCGATATGGATGCCTGCGGAAAAATTGCTGATGTCGCCCGCACTGCGGGTCTTGAAGTCGCATTTCTGAGAACCTTCGACTTACTGACTGATCGAAGGCGTGGAATGCGCGACATCTCCGCACTGTGCATGAAACGTGTCGTGACTGCTGGAGTACTCGGATGGGACGCATCGGTCGCAACGCTCGCCCAACGAATTGCGGTACTCGCAGATGACACTCGAAACGCTATTCAATGTTTGGGTTCAAACCAGACCGCTGTTGAGATCGTTCCCGGAGGAGGCGTACGCGCTACGAATGCGCGCGACTTTATGCGGGTCTCGCCACATCTCCACGCGTCGTGTCGCCGCGGTGGAGTGATCAGCCGCGAAGAACTCGAAGAATTGAAAAATCAAATGGCGCTTGCGACGGCAACGTAAAGAGATTCGCCGACGGTCATTGGCCCCACGTCGTCAAACAATAATCCAGCCCCTTCGGCATACAGTTGGGATCATCAACACGTGCCTGTGGAGATGCGCTTCCCTGCAAACCCATCAAACACAGCGACAGATCGAGCGCTTGTTGATCGGTCTTGGGCATCGACGATGCAGGACCTGAAAGACCAAGTACAACGACACGCTTGGGATCTGTGACGCATGCGTGCATCATCGAGTCATCGACGAGTTCATGATCTTGCAACTCATTCACCGAACGACCTTCGCCCCAATCAGCAGTCCAGCGCGCAACGCACCAACACTCTGGACATCGCTCTGTCTGCGAAGAGTCACTGCGATAAAGCGCCACGACTACTTGCACATCTGGTTGCACATCTGGTTGCACATCTGGAACAATTGGCGTCGATTGAATAACTTGGACTGCCGTCGGCTTCTCAGTTCGTTGGGAAGCGATCATTTCGGAGACTGGTGCAGCGCTCGGCGTGGGCGCGGACTGCATCTTCGCAATCACTGCGATCACAA
Organism: uncultured bacterium; assembly: GCA_903919715.1. GTDB lineage: Bacteria > Planctomycetota > Phycisphaerae > Phycisphaerales > SM1A02 > F1-60-MAGs104. Next base: position 34,470 of record CAIXJC010000075.1, read on the forward strand.
TGCACGCAGCAATTGCGACGGAAGCCCATCTCATGCGAGCAGCAGATTTTGCGCGCGCCGCAGCGAGGCTCGACAATAAATTTGCTGTCGGATCACCGCTCGGCACAGCATCCAGTTCACAGTCACGCTCGAACTGCTCAAGGCCGCGGGACATTTTCAGAAGTTGTTCTATTTCTCGCTCGTTCATGTTTCGTTCGTTCATTTGGGCAAACTCACTGGTGCATGTTCATTGATTCTTCGCTGCCGGAGCCCCCTCCGCTCGGCGATTCGGGGGAAAATCGACTCCTTTTCCTCGAAGAAAATCGGCAACGCGTGCCAAGACCGCCCTCTTTCGCTCGTGCGCCGTGCTCGGAGAGACTCCCAGTTGGGCAGCAATTTCTCGCTCCGATCGCTCGTCAGCAACGGCACGCAGGATTTCTCTATCGACATCGCTCAAGGGAGCTGTCGGTTCACTCCCTGCGACCACTCGCCGAATCACCTCGATGGCACTTGCCAGATCGGCAGCGTGCGAGGGGTCATCAGCCTGACTTGTTGGCAGCCATTCGTCGCCCTCGGGAAGTACGCCTATTCGGCTGTTGCGTCCTTCTTCTCGCACGCTTCGAAGCCAAATGATCGAAGCGACGGCATACAAAAAAGTGGAATGTTTGGCGCGTGCTGGGTCGTAACTGCCAGACTGAAGCGCTTTCCAGAATTCGATCCATGTTCGCTGAGCGAGCTCCTCCGCACGGTCGCTGTACGATTGGTTCGATACGCCACCCCCACTCACTTTGCGCTGAAAAAAGCGCAATAATCCCGGCGCAAATCTCTCGTGCAATACTTCGAGCGCACTTTCATTTGCGTGATCAGGTTGATTCTGCTTCATTGGAGACTCGTCAAGAATACGCATCGCGCGCATGCGTTGGTGTTTGGACTATGCCGCCGACCGATCGACAGTGAATAATTGCAGCCTTCGTGAACTCACGGTCATACAGCTGCTTTAACTGCTCTACGACGCAGTCCAAGCGGATCCCAATTGGGCGACTCAATGCAATTGGCGAACAATAAAATCCTTGACAAGTCGTCCTTTCGAGTTATCTTTGAGTTTCTTCAGTAGGACGGAAGGATAAAGGGAGTCATTCTTGCCGCTCACTGTTGAGCGATAAGCATGACACCGTTGGCAGTCGTTTTCTGCCGTCTGAATTGCCCCATCTTGAATGACGGGTCGCTTTCGAGTCATCACGACTCAGGAGTTTGTAATGATCGCAACATCGTCCATGAATATTTTTGCCCCCGTACGCACTGAGTCGTTGCGTCACTCCATCGCCCGCTTTGTTCCATTGGCGACCGTCTCATTGGCTCTGCTGAGCGCCACCAACACCTTCGCTGCGACCACCATGCCCCAGCGACTGACCACAACGACCCTGACTGGCACGAATGGACAGTTCAACAGCGCCCATTACGTTTATGAAAATTCCTTAAGTGTCCAAGCATCGGCAGTGGGTGATGTCCAAAGTGACTTCTTCTCATTTCGCAACAACTTTGACACTTACTCGGCAGCTGTCACATCTGGTACTGCCACACTCAATTTCGCCACGCCAAGTTATGTCGCTGCAGATGATCTCTATGAATCACCATTCACTCTTACATTTGGAGATTCGAATTTAGATGCGACGTGGAGATTTGCCTACGACGGTGGCGTGGCACAAGGTGAGACTGGCGGCAATGAGTCATTCATTTCACAAACCCAAGTCATGCGCGATGGACAATTACACTGGGCGTTGATGTTCAATGGTGGTGGAGCTGGTGGCGTTTCAGAAGGCGGAATCTTCAGCAGTACCGTTGTGCTGGCGGGTTTGTGGGGCGCAACGGGAACAGGTGCGGGCAGCGTGGAGTACTCATATAACAGCGCTTATTACAGCGTTCTGAAAGACTTCACCTTTGACGGAACCAACACCACCTTCCAGATTGGCACCAGCGCATACGTGTCGACTTCTGGCGTTCCAAACGAAGGGCAAGACCCAACTATTCATATGACATTGATTGGCGATGTGGTGCCCGCTCCTGGCGCAGTCGCTTTGATCGGACTGAGTGGCCTTCTCGTTGGTCGCCGTCGACGGATCTAAACCGATTTGCGTGCATTGCCGTGTGAATGCACATGACGCTCAAACTCCCAAGCCCTCGAGTCTTAAAACTCGGGGGCTTTTTGTTTGTGGATTACTTGGACGCATGCCCGATTACTTGGACGCATGCCCGATTACTTGGACGCATGCCCGACTGCGATCACGCGGGTGTGCGAGATAAAAGCCCAATTGAAAAGCCCAATTGAAAAGCCCAGCCGGCGTTTGGGCCGTCTGGGCTTTGAGTAAGCTCCCCCGACTGGACTCGAACCAGTGACCTGGCGGTTAACAGCCGCCCGCTCTACCAATTGAGCTACGAGGGATCGTGAGCCTCAAAGATAGCATTGCCGTGGAATCCGTCAACTTTCAGCGGACTTTAGTCCACCTTTTTCTCACATAACGGCGCCTCAACACCACGCCACTTGCGCTTCAATGATTTGTGCGTAGACTGTTCGGCTCGATCTGGAGACAACATTATGAAGCCTGATATCCATCCAAAGTACTACCCCGAGTGCAAAGTCAACTTCCGCGGCGCAGTCGTCATGACTGTGGGAGCAACCGTTCCCGAGCTGAACGTCGAAGTCTGGTCGGGCTCTCACCCGTTCTACACGGGTCAGAAAACCTTCGTCGACACTGCCGGTCGCGTCGAACGCTTCCAGCGCAAATTTGCGGGCGGATATTTCGCCAAAGGCAAAGACGGCGCTGAAGCGAAAACGCCTGAAGCAAAGAAGTAGCAACTTCCATTCTGAATTTTTCGACACCGTGCTTTTTCAGGCACGGTGTCTTCTTTTTATACCCACTCGAAATGTCCAACCCTCCTGACAATCTCATTCGCAAACTCGTCGAAATCGATAACGAGTTCGAATCGCTGACTGCTGCGATGCTCGATCCCATCGTGATGGCTGATCATCGACGTTTGCGCGGGATCGTGATTCGCAGATCAGCGCTGAATGAAATGGTGATGCGCTGGCGACGATGGAATGCAGCGGGAACAGAACTTGCATCAGCAATTGAACTCACACTCGATTCAGACGCGTCGATGGCGGCGATGGCTCGCGCAGAACGCGCGCAACTGGAAACCGAGCGACAAGAAATCATCGAATCACTCATTCGCGATTTAGTAACCGCCGATGACCGCGCCGTTGGTGAGATCATCTTGGAAGTCCGATCTGGTGTTGGCGGAGACGAAGCGAGTTTATGGGCCGGTGATCTCGTTGCGATGTACCAGCGATACTGCCAGAATCGCGGCTGGAAATGGGAAGAACTCGAATTGAAACCAGGAGATGTCGGCGGCATCAGCCACGGTGTGTTTGAAATTTCTGGCGTTGGAGTCTGGAGTTCACTCGGGTATGAGGGTGGCACCCATCAGGTGAAGCGCGTACCGACGACAGAAGCGCAAGGTCGAGTGCACACTTCGACTGCGACCGTAGCGGTTCTTGCGGAACCAGAGGAAGTCGCCAACGCCGTTGATCCAGAAGAGGTCAAGGAAATCATGACGACCGCGCAAGGACCTGGCGGGCAGAATGTCAATAAAGTTGCCACGGCAGTGCACTTGATCCATCTCCCCACTGGCATCGAAGTGCGAATGCAGGAGACACGCAGTCAACTTCAGAACCGAGAAAAAGCGTGGCGACTGCTGCGTGCGCGAGTCTACGAACGGCGTCAAGCCGAAGCCGCCGAACGCCGCGCCGACCAGCGAAGCGCAATGATTGGATCTGGAAGTCGTGCGGAAAAAATTCGCACATACCGAGCGAAAGAAAATGTCGCAGTTGATCACCGCATCGACGAGAGTTTTAATCTGACAGAAATACTTGCGGGCCGAATGCAACCTCTTCTTGATGCATTGGCTTTGAAGGACATTGCCGATCGGATTCAGCAACTCTGACTGCGAATCCGAGTGCGAGCGGAATCTTCAAGCGCTGCGAATCAACTTCGAAGCGAATCAGCCGCGGATTCGATCCACTCCGCAAGAAATTTCTCAACGAAGACATCGACCGCATTTGCCGTGGATTTCCCATCGATTCCACGCAGGCAGACCCGATGATCACCGCCAGTGCGGTCCAACAGAATCTCGAATCCACCGTCGACCACCATTGCCTGCGGCAGGCGCAGCGCAAAGTGGGCAACGGCCGCATTGGTCGTTGCCGTCCCTACTGCGATCGCAGGACCCGCGACAAGCGAGGCATCGTTCATAAACCAAAGATCAGTAAGAATCTGCGACCGCAGCGCTCGTGCTCCATGATCGTTCGAAGTGCATCGTTCTTTGATTGCTCGATCAACTTCAACTTGCAATCGATACACCGTCGGTCGATCATCCTGTTCCGCAGACGGATGGGAACCGACGACCAGGTGAATGGTTGGTGTGGATTCGGCTTTGTTGAGATGTGTTTTTGCCGTCGTCATATTTTTATGGCCGCACACTTGCGATCACTTGGAACTCCGCAGTCTGCGTCGCCGTCTTGAAAATGACGGGGAGCAGAAGAATTCCAGAGAATCCTTCGCGTGGCGTCACATTCAGAATCGCATTGAGCCCACCGCCCTTTGCTGGTTCCATTCGCACGAGCGACACAGTTGCATCCTTGCTCGGCGTACTGACAGATTCCACGACGGTAGCTCGATCAATCAGCGTAAACACAGCCTCTTTGGAAGTCTTTGCGGGAATCAATCCCACATTGCAGCGAACATCAAAAACAGGAATCAACGGTTTCTTCGGAGCCTTTTCTTGACGAACACGTACATCGACGACTCCAGCTCCAGGCGCATCGGTCTCGAAGAAAATGTACGACGGCAGATCGGATGCGAGCGACGTGAGGTCATAGCCCACCACATACGAACTGCGCGGAACATCGGTCGCACCATCAAGTCCCTGAATTGAAATCGGCCCGCCACACGAAGACAAGATTCGAAACGGTTTCTTGTCGATTGACTCGACGATGATCCGCCCAGTCAAATTCATTTGTTCAACCGTATTGATGTACGGCGGCACGATCCGCACCGCAAGCGAGACCTCGCCCTTCACAGCGACTTCAAGCGCGCGACCGTATCCATCCACCATCACCTTGACCGATGATCGACGAATTCCCATCGCCGGAGCCCCTTCAAGCTTGACCTGAAGCTCGACGGTTCCGCCAGGCGGAATCTGCTTTCCAACAAGGTCGGTCGTGGTCGTGCACTTGCACGAAGGCTGAACCAAGTTGATCGTGAGTGATTTGTCGCCAGTGTTGCGAAGGACAACCGTTCCCTCGCCTGGAGTGTTTGGAGCAAGAAAACCGAAATCGAGGCTCGCAGGCTCCGCCACCATCGGAGGGGCATCTGCAACCGACCCTCGGCGTTCGGGGGGCACCGACCGTTCGGGGGTGGATTTGGCTTGCCGGGGACTCTCCACCGTTGGAGGCGGAACAGTTGCCGGCGCTGGCGTCGATGGTGGTTGAGCTGGAGATTGCGCATCCGCACAAGTCGCACAAACTGACGCAAATACAGGCGATAAAATGAGAAAGATTGGTGCAAGATGCGACACCAATCGATTCCGATAACTTGTTTTTTTGCTCATAATCGGTGCGCCGATAGTGGACACCGACTCTCTATTCGGCGCAAGTCCTCTTCAAAGTACTACAAAAATATTTTGATTTTTTCGCAACCTGATTTTACAAGCGCTGATTTGGGGATATGTTGAAAGTGCGGATGAGAGTCCGCATCGGTCTGACTGAGAAGATGTGTAAACCACCTCGGATTCGGCCAGACTGATCAACAACGCCCTTTTCCCTCCCTCCGCCCCCGAGCCTTGTGCTCGGGGGTTTTTTTTCGCCCTCTCCCAAATGCGTGGGCCAGACGCATTGGCACAAGTGATTGCTCACCAAGTGATTTACGGGCGCTTGGCTATGATCGGCTCTTTCCCCAAAGGACCCCTATGAATTCCAACGACATTCGACCTGGCATCGCAATCAAACTTGACGGACGCATGTACAAAGTCACTGAGTACGCACACGTCACTCCTGGCAATCTGCGCGCCTTCGTCCAGATCAAGATTCAGGACATCGAAAAGGGAACGCTTCTGGAAAAGCGACTGCGGTCTGGGGAAAATGTCGAACAAGTCGAACTCGACCGCAGACCGATGGAATATCTGTACGCCAACGGTAAGAACTTTGTGTTTATGGATTCAGCCAATTACGAGCAGAGTGAGTTTGACGAGAAGGTTGTCGGCAATATGGCTCTCTATGCAAAGCCAAACACCGAACTCGTTGTCCTGTGGTGCGACGGCCGACCAATCTCGATCGAGTTGCCGAACGTCGTCGAATTGCAAGTGACTGATACTGCTCCAGGAATCAAGGGCGCAACTGCGACCAACCAGTTGAAAGAAGCAACGTGCGAAACGGGATTGAAGACCCGCGTTCCACCGTTCATCACGATTGGCGAGATGATTCGAATCAACACGACTGACGGTTCATACGCCAGCCGCGCCTGACGAACCGCTTGCGCTTGGATCAACCCACTTCCCTTTCCACAGTCTTGAGATCAACCTCGACTCTCGCTGCGCAACGATCCGTTGCATGAGATCCAGGCGAGGGTTCGGCGTTGTCCAGCGCTGCCAAAGATTGATGAATGCCTGACCATCCGCACGGCCAATTGGAATAATAATCGAACCTTGTGGACCAAGCAGCACCGCTTGATAGAGAGGCTTCTTGCGTGGCGCCAGTTCGCGCACGATCAGCACCGAGTCTTCAACGGTCCAGCGACGACCGTTGCGATCATCAACAAATCCTGGTCCCGCACGCACAATGCCACGCGTGGTTTTTAGAATTGAAAATCGTTCACCTAGTGCTGAAGTGAACCAAGCGATCGCAAAGAGCGCGAAGACCCCCCATGCGACAAGCGACAAAACTTCGTAGATTCTCCAAGGGGCACCTGAGATGAGGTGATTAAAGATATTTCCGCCAACCCAGAAGAGTGGGAAGAACATGGCAAACGCCTGGCTCTTACTGAAACTGTGCCCGATCTCTTCGAGTTCGAGCAGGCCCGGTGGCGCGCGGTGTTTGTCGAGAGTTGGCGCAATCGATGGCACCACGAGAGCAATGCGAGAAGGCTGCGCGGCGCGAATTGCTGTCGCTGCAACGGCGGCTTTGGCCTCCTGAGAGTTCTTGCGCCAGAAACGCCATCTCGTTGCTTTGGAACCGAGGCCATCCTTGAGGAGCGAAGCCCATGGTGCGTTGCCCTCACTCTCGACGAAGGCATTCCACTGTCTCGCGCTGTGTGCGTAGTTGCGGCGAAAGGCCCACACGAAAGCACCAAGCATGAGGATCAAGGGGACAAACGCTGCAAACTTAAAGAGCGAAAGAATTGAACTCGGAGTGAGTCCTGTGTTCTGCGCCTTGATTGAGTTGGAAATCATTAAAATGATGAAAGGAGTAATAAAGATCGGCATGGCAAGTATTGCAAGGAACATTGGCCAGATCGCGCGAATGCCGCTGCGCGAAGCGACTGGGGGAATCGGCAACACCGTAATGTTGCTCGCAAGCGCTTCTTTATTTGTTTCGTACAACGCAATCAGAGGCTACATCATGCGACGCCATCTCTGCGACAAGCCGAGTAGAGCGCGGTCGACTCACCCGAGCTTCTTATGTCGATAGAACTTGAGCATTCGCCGTAGTCCGCCGCGAACGATGCCACGCGGGCGGACATTGACGCCATCACGCGCTGTGAACAAGTCGATTCGTGGCACTGGCGTAGTCCACCTTTGCCAGAGATTGATGAAGGCAAGGCTCCTCCCTTTGCCAATTTGAATTGTGAACGCACTTGTTGGACCAAGAAGAGTCACTGAATATCCAGGCCTTTTCCCTGGCCACTCTTCCCGGATGACGAGTACGGAATCTTCGACGGTCCAGAGGCGGCCATCGGGATGATCGACCCACCCAGGTCCAGCGCGAACAATTCCGCGCGTTGTCTTGAGCAGTGCAAATCTTTCGCCGAGCAATGAGACGATCCAGAAAATCGCGACGAGAACAAACGGGATCCAGATCAAAAATATGATGAGGTTGAAGACTCCCAGCCAACCAAGTGGCGCACCTGTGGCAAGAGTTGTGATCCCTCTGATGGGATAATTACCAAGTAAGTAGAAAGGCATACCTATCGAGAACAACTCCACCCAATTGAATGTGTTGCCGATTTCTTCCGGCTCGAGCAGGCCTGGGGGCGCTACGTTCGCTATCAACTTCGCAGTGATCGACGATGGAACGAATGCGATTCGACCAGGAAAATTCGTCCGCAGATTCTCCGCCGCATCTTTGGGGAAAGTCTCCATCGGTTTCAAGAGCCACCTGCTTGCTGGCTCAAAGTTCTTTCGAAGCATCGCGTTTTGTGGTGCCTCGCTTTCGAGTTTCGAATCTTTCTCTCGCTGCCTATCTGCTGCGCGTCTTCGAAGGGCTTTCATCCAAAGGATCGCTCCAAGTGCAGCTCCAATCACGATCGCACCAAACCAAAGCATCGGTCCAACGAGGTTGGTTCCAATGGTCGGATTTTTCACTGACATGAGAACAACGACAAGCCCGATTGGTGTCCCCAAGATCACAACGGCAACGGGCCAAAGATATGCGATCGTCCCCCTCTGCAAAAACCTTGGGGGAAGGTCGATCACCGCAATGGTTGCCGGAAGTTCGTTCAATGAGCGTTCAATGAGGTAGCGGAAATGCCTGACAGAATCCGCGGATTTCTTCGCGGACCTTTGCGCATGTCGCTGTGTCACCTTTCGATCCCATCACACGGTCGAGCCATTCGCCCACGCGCTTCATGTCACCTTCGCCAAGTCCGCGCGTCGTGAGCGCTGGAGTTCCAAGCCGCAACCCGCTCGTCAAGACGGGCGAACGTGGATCATTTGGAATTCCATTCTTGTTGCAAATGATGCCAGCCGTCTCGAGCCACTTCTCTGCATCAGCTCCGGTCAGTTCTGCATCGCGCGGGCGAAGATCAACAAGCATCAGGTGATTATCCGTCCCACCCGAGCACAATCGATATCCACGGCTTTGCAAATCCGCGGCGAGTGCCTGCGCATTCTTTACAACCTGCTGGCAATATGTCTTGAACGATGGCTGTAATGCTTCGCCGAAAGCGAGTGCTTTGGCCGCAATAATGTGCATCAGCGGACCGCCTTGCACTCCAGGGAAAACCTTGCGATCAATCTTTGTTGCGATGTCTGCATCATTGGTCATGATCAGTCCGCCACGTGGACCGCGCAGCGTCTTGTGAGTCGTGGTCGTGACGAGCTGCGCATGAGGAAACGGAGAAGGATGAACGCCAGTTGCGCAGAGTCCCGCAATGTGCGCGATGTCCGCCATCAAGAGCGCGCCAACTTTGTCGGCAATCGCACGAAAGCGCGCGAAGTCGATGACACGCGAATAAGCGGAATATCCGCAAATGATCAACTTTGGTTTGTGCTCGAGAGCAAGCCGCTCGATCTCGTCATAGTCCAACATTTCAGACTTTGGATCGAGTCCATAGTCAACGATTTGATAAAAAGTTCCGCTGAAGTTGACCTTCAAACCGTGGCTGAGATGACCGCCCGACTTGATCGGCAGACTGAGAACAGTGTCGCCAGGATTCAGGACTGCCATAAACGCAGCGATATTGGCATTTGCTCCGCAGTGCGGTTGCACATTGGCGAAGTTGCAACCAAAGAGTTTCTTTGCGCGATCTCGTGCGAGATTTTCGATTTGATCGTGAAACTCGCAGCCGCCGTAATAGCGCTTGCCGGGATATCCCTCGGCGTATTTGTTGGTCATCCACGATCCCGCCGCATGCATCACCGCATTGCTGACATGATTTTCGCTGGCTATCAGTTCGAGAGTTGTCTCTTGGCGGTCACGCTCGCTGGCAAGAATGCGCGCGACATCTGGATCTGCTTGCTGGAGGAGTTTGAGCAAATCATCCGACATGTTGGTGGCGCTGCGAACTGACTCTTTGGATTGTGCGGGTGCTGTTGGCATCCGCACAATGTACCCCTTGCCCATCGATGTATTGTTCCGATATTGGAACAGCTCTCACTTCTTATCGCAGACGCCGCTCTGGTGGTTGAATGGCACGACGTGCGACCTGTGGCTCGATGGGTACCGCATGCGCCACGCCAGAAGAGCTCGCCGCCGACTGCACTCTGGGCCAAAGATTTCTTAACACTCGTTCGAACATGGGAACGCGCGGAAAAACTGAATCGCAAGCAAATCGAAGCGTGGCTCCCGAACACCCCCCCATTTCTCGCAGCCTGTTGGCGGGCTGCCTTGGCGATTCCTCGAGGAGAAACACGAACCTATGCCTGGCTTGCGCACGCAGCAGGGCGACCGACAGCACATCGAGCTGCGGCCCAAGCGATGGCGCGCAACCCGCTTCCCCTTCTGGTGCCGTGCCACCGAGTCGTTGGGATGAATGACGCGGGTGGATTTTGTGGATTCAAACACTCCACGCTCGACACTCAAGCAACCCACTGGGCTGCGCGACTGAAAGCACGACTGCTCGAGGTGGAATCAAAGTCCAATTATGTTTCCTACACTCCTGCCCCTCAAGGAAGGGCTTCAGCAATCTCAAGGAAAAAACTATGAACATCACGATGGTTGGAACTGGATACGTCGGACTGGTCACAGGCGCGTGCTTTGCTGACATGGGAAACCATGTGACATGCTTGGACATCGATGAAACAAAGATCGCGACTCTGCGCAAAGGCGAAAGCCCGATCTACGAGCCGGGACTGACCGAAATGATTCAGCGCAATGCCCATGCTGGTCGGTTGGCTTTTACAACAGATCGCCAGACTGCCTACAGCAATGCGGCCATCATCTTTATCTGCGTCGGCACACCGAGTCGCGATGACGGAAGTGCGGACTTGAAATATGTACTCAGGGTTGCCGATGACATCGCCGTTGAATTGGAACGACTTGGTCCCAAGGCGCCGTTGAAGACCATCGTCGTCAAGAGCACCGTCCCAGTTGGAACCAGCCATAAGGTGCGAGATGCCATTCGCGCTCAGACCAAAGTGCCATTCCAAATCGCTGACAACCCAGAGTTTCTGAAGGAAGGCGATGCGATTATGGATTTCATGAAACCCGACCGCGTCGTCTGCGGTGTCGACAATCCCCAAACTGGGGAAGTCATGCGGACGCTTTACGACCCATTTGTGCGGCAGGGAAACCCGATTTTCATCTTGGACGTCCGGAGCGCTGAGATGGTCAAGTACGCCAGCAATGCCATGCTGGCCTGCAAGATCTCCTTCATCAACGAAATCGCCAACCTCTGTGAGCGCTATGGCGCCGACATCAGCGCGGTTCGGGAAGGCATGTGCGCCGACAAGCGCATCGGGAATCAATTCCTCCACCCTGGGCTTGGATACGGTGGCTCCTGCTTTCCAAAGGACACCCAAGCCGTTGTGTCGATGGGCCGCGAGATCGGCTTCGACTGCAAACTCAACGCCGCCGTACACGAGGTGAATCAGGACCAGCGTGGCCACTTTTGGACAAAAATCGAGACAGAACTTGGCAAGGACTTGAGCGGTAAATCACTGGTTTTTTGGGGGGTTGCGTTCAAACCTAAGACCGACGACATCCGCGAAGCACCAAGCATTGCCTTGATGGAAAAAGCCTTGGCGGCTGGTGCCAAGGTGCGTGCATACGACCCCGTTGCGTTGGAACATTTGGCTCACGAGATGCCTTCGGTCGAGCGATCGACGGACCTTTACTCAGCGCTCGACGGAGCGGACGCCCTGATCATCTGCACCGAATGGGCTGAATTTAGGGCTCCAGACTTCACCGAAATTCGTCGCCGACTGGTCAAGCCAATCATCTTCGACGGTCGAAATCTCTATCGCTTGTCGCAAATGGTTGATGCGGGATTCACCTATGCATCAGTTGGACGCGCCACTGTTCGACCACACTGACAATTTGGCATAGTCAAAATTGTCGTAAAAAATAGCAATTTTTTGTCCTTTGGGCTTGCGAATGATGCCGCATTCCCCGTACATTTCGCCTGCCGCATAACTAGTGCGGATGGGAGCGAGACCATTTTCTCGGCAAGATTGTCAATAGAAAGGACATCTCAAGATGGCAACAATGACCAAGAAGTCGGCAGCAAAGAAGTCGACAAAGTCCGCAAAAACAGCAAAGGTTGTGAAGAAGGCTTACAAGCCAACACCAACAACCAAGGCTCGTACCCGCAGCCAAATCATCGCTGAACTCGCAACCGCTTCTGACATCAAGAAGACGGTCGTGAAGGAAGTGTTCGAAAATCTCGGCGCGATGATCGGTTGCGATCTCGGCGGTCGTGGTCCAGGCGTATTCAGTTTCATGGGTCTCATGAAGATGAAGACTGTCAAGAAGCCAGCGACCAAGTCACGCGAAGGCGTCAACCCATTCACTGGTCTTTCGCAGATTTTCAAGGCGAAGCCAGCAAGTAAGAAGGTTCGCGTTCGTCCAACGAAGACTCTCAACTCGCTCGTCAGCTGAATCATCTGACATGCATGGCATGCAATCGCATGCCACGTGTGTTTGAAAAATGATTTGATCACGCGACCCCGTTTCGGCGGGGTCGCGTTCTTTTTGATTTGCATCACACGAATTGTTTCGATGACGTTTAGGAATCTGCGAGAACTTTTCGCAGGTTTCCATGCGATGTTTCTAGCGCTCGTTGCGCTTGTTCCAACGAGAGATGAAGTGCGCGCATCACGATTGCGACTTTCACTCGCCCACCCGATTCCGCAAGCAATCCCGCAGCGGAATTCCGCGTGAGCGACGGATCGAACATACAGAGTGTGCGAATTGCCCGATCGACCAACTTATCGTTCGTCGCCGCGAGATCGACCATGAGATTTCCATGGACCTTGCCTAACTGCGTGAAGAGGATTGTCGAGATGCAATTCAGTGCGAGCTTCGTTGCAGATCCAGCCTTCAGCCGCGTTGAACCCGTGAGCAATTCAGCTCCAGTTTCGAGAACGATTAAATGATCGGAATCTGCAGGAGTTTTGAGCGGTGAACAGACTAGAAATCCCGTCAGGGCTCCACGCGCTTTCGCCAGCGAAATCGCACCAAGTGCATATGGTGTCGTCCCCCCCGCTGCAATTGCGAGCAATGCGTCATTGGATCCAAGCGAATGCGCGACAAATTCTTCAGCAATCCCGCCGAACTCATCTTCACGACGTTCACTACTTTTGCGAAGCGCTGTATCGCCACCGGCAATCAGGCCGATCACTTGTCGAGGGTCGCTACAAAACGTAGGAGGGCACTCGCTTGCATCAAGCACTCCAAGACGACCCGACGTGCCGGCGCCGCAATAAAACAATCTGCCACCGCTGCGAATGCGAGGAACGAGTGCATCGACGAAACTGGCAATCATCGGCGCCGCACGTGCGACTGCTGCGTGAACAACAGCGTGATCTTGCGCCATCGCTTGAACTTGCTCGAGTGTCGTCAGTAAATCAAAGTCGCCTGAGCCAGCATGCCGCTGCTCAGTCGCAACATGGCTTCGATCGGGAGGGAGTGCGGATTCGCTCATCAAAGGCTCGTGCACTTATGGTGTCCCAACTGCGCCATTTGGAGATGCCTTCAACTCTCGCACGAAGAATGTCCACATCGCACTCTCTTCGGATTGACCGTATCCACCGTGACCAGCCTTGGGAAAGAAAAGCATATCGAATGAAAAATCACGGTCATACAACTTCTGCGCAATCGCCCAACCGTTCGATGGATGAACATTGTCATCTTGCATTCCATGGATCAACATAAATTTCCCAGCCAACTTGTCTGCGTGGACGAGCACGCTTCCATCGTCGTACCCCGCTTTGTTTTCTTCCGGTGTCCGCATGAAACGTTCGGTATATATCGAGTCATACTGCCGCCAATCCATCGGACCAGATCGCGCAACAGCAGCCTTGAAAACATCGGGGTATCGCACCAACGCAAGTGCAGACATATATCCACCATACGACATCCCCGTGATTCCGACGCGCGATCCGTCAATTCCAGGGCGAGTCGCAATTTGCCGAACGGCTGCCGCTTGATCGTCCATGTCTGGGCCACCGAGCTTGAGATACGTCGCGTCCTCGAATTCCTTGCCACGTCCAGGCGTGCCGCGATTGTCGATTCGCAAGATGACGAATCCAAGTTCGCATTCAGCTCGCGGGGCAGAAAAACGATTGAAGATGTTTTCAAAGTACGGCCCGCCGTACACATCGACGATCAGGGGCCATGATTTCTCTGGATCAAAAGTGCTTGGAAAGTGCAGCGTCCCGTAGATATCCGTCACGCCGTCGGCGGCTTTCAGCTTGACCAGTTCGGGGGGCGGAAGCTTGCGAGACGACCAGACATCCTCGGGAGATTGCGCGAGCGCCGCGATGACCTTGCCGTCTGATCCATAGAGTTTCGTCGCCGGCGGGCGAGAGATCGTCTCGTCACTGGCGACGAAGAATTTGCCGTCGGGCGAAATTCGAAATCGGGCGTATGTCACATCATCAGGGGTAAGCCTGCGCTGCTCTGTTCCGTCGAGATGGACACTCATCAACTGGGGGTTGATTTGCGTTTGTGCTGGGAATGCGGAATAAAAGAGCAGGCCAGCATCTTCGTTGACCTCGACAATTCGGCCTGCAGGAAATGATCCCGTTGTGAGCGCGACGACCGTTGGCGAGTCGAGCGATCGCAATTCGTACTGCTTGAAACCCGACCGCTCGGTTGCCCAGATAAACCGCCGGCCATCGGCAAGGAAATCCATTTCGGGCAGATGCTGATTCCAGTGCGGCTGTTCTTCGCGGACGAGGACACGCACAACGCCACTCTTGGAATCCGCAGAGCAAAGCTCGAGCACATCATGATGGCGATTCAATCTGTGAAAAATCAACTGATCGCCGGTCGCGGAATATTCCACTCCATAGATGTATTGATCATTCGTCCCAACATCGATTGTTCGAATGTGCGTCGATGGATCGCCCTGGGGATCGGCGCAAAACCCCTTGACATCCAGCACACACAATCCAGCGACTGGATTGGGATCGCCCGGCTTTGGATAGCGCTCCGTCTGGACTTCCGTACGCAATTTCGTCAATCCAGAAAGAAGCATGTATGCAGGAACTTTTGAGTCATCAAATCGGTAGAACGCGCATTGCTCGCCGTTGGGACTCCACCACATTCCTGTGGTTTGATCGAGTTCTTCACCATAGACCCAACTTGCAGTGCCGTATCTCAGCGTGGCCGTTCCGTCCGTGGTGACGGCGCGTTTCGTACCTCCATCGCATTTCAAGAAGAGATTTCCATCATGCGACTCCAGGCTCATTGTCCCATCTGCAGAGAGGGCGATTGGTTGCTGTCGACCACGTGATGGCGCCATCACTGTTCGTCGAGTTGGCCGCGGACGACTCGATGCTGGTGCAGTGCCATCACCTTCGATTGCTGGAGTGATCGCCCCTGACTTCAAATCGACGATTGACCAACTTCCATCCTTGCGAAACCAAAGCGCACTCTTCGCCATATCCCACCGCACATCGCGAATAGCTTCGGTTGGAGCGCGGCTGAAATTTTCCACGATCGACGCGCTGCGGGTCGCTCCAGGGAGTTGATCAAATGGAATCCAATCAGCGCATGCAATTGCGCAGAGCATGAATGTCAAAGCAAACATGCCGAGCGATCCCATCATTGAAGTGCGTCGATCGTCGGCACAGCGTGGCATTCTTCAGCCCACACGAGCCATCTGCTGAAACTGCGCAAGTCGCTTTATTATTTCGCTCGCTTTCAGCGTGCGCATTCGATCAAGGCCAAATGACTCGAGTGCGAAACTGGCGACCACCGTTCCATACGCCATGGCCGTTTGCAAAGACGAGAAATCACTTCGACCTTCGCGTGCGAGATATCCCATAAATCCGCCTGCGAAACTGTCGCCCGCACCAGTCGGATCGATCACCTGCGGTTCCTCGATCGGAAAGGCGGGGATGACCGACGTTCCCTCTGGATGAATCAGGATCGCGCCATGTTCGCCCTTTTTCACGACGACAAATTTCGGACCCATATCCAGAATCTTTCGGCCAGCGCTGATCGCATTGCGGAAGCCAGTCAATTCTCCTGCCTCACTGTCATTCACGATCAATCCGTCGACTCGACGCAATAGCGCAGTTAATTCAGGATGCGCAGTGCGGATCCATAAATCCATCGTGTCAGCAACGACGACCTTTCGCTGTGGAAATTGATCGATGAATCCGAGTTGTACAGAAGGATGCGTATTGCCGAGGAAGACGAATTCACTATCGGCATACGCCGCTGGTACGCGCGGCGGCTCTTCTTGCAGAACGCCGACTTCCGTAAAAAGTGTTTCGCGGCGATTCACATCTTCAAAGTATTTTCCGCCCCATGCGAAGGTTCTTGAATTTGCACGCGACTCCAGCCCATCCAAACAGACTCCTGAAAAGCTCTTCAGAATCGATTGATGTTCGGTCGGCCAATCACCGCCGACGACCGCAACAAGCCGAACGGGGCAGAGTTGGCTTGCCGCTGCTGCGAAATATGCTGCGCTTCCCCCAGAAACTCCCACACGCTTTGCGCGAGGTGTCTCAACGGTGTCAATTCCGATAGTTCCTGTTACGACGAGTTTCACGACGTGATCGTATCGCTTCGTCGAAAACTTCGTGCCCAACCGATTCCGATCGCAACCCCAGTCAGCGATCCCGCCACGACATCCATCGGCATCAACCTTAATTCTGGAGAAATTGCATTTGCCGCAAAGAGCACGCCGAGGTCACCCGTCATTCGACTCGACACAAAAAGTTGGTATGCGCCGGTCAACAAGATTGGCGAAATGAAAGCGAAGACCGGCTGAATGGTCGGCGCAAAGAGTCGAAAGGCGATTCCAACGGCCACGCCGCCCAGGCATGCGCCACCGAATGCTTGACCTTTAAGCATTGTTCGGACAACGAGCCATGCGACCAGTGGAAGGAGTACGCCAACGATTCCCGAGCGGAGCGCTTCGACGTCAAAATATTCCCGCCACATCGACTCGCCCGGATAGCGCGGGGCGATATCAGGGGGTGACCCTGAAAAGCGGAAGACGAGTACGACAGCAAGTGCCGATGGCAAAGTCCAAACCCATGTCTCGACTGCGAGCGATGCAAGTGATGCGCCACTAAAAATTGCCACCGAAATCGCTGAGCTTGTCAAAGTCAACCCCGTAAGTCCGGCACCCAAGACGAAGACTCCAACCACTGCATTGACGAGTCGGCCAGCAACCATCGCCAAGATGGTCAACAAAACCATGAGCGCACCAAAAGTAATGATTGCGCTTGATTTCGATATCGCAAGCGTGACGCAACCTGCAGGTTCGCCGCACGCATCGATCATTCGACTCGAAGCCGTCATTCCCAGCCAGAGTGCGCCAACGATCGTGAACGTCAACACAAGTCCACGCAGCCACGTTCGTTCCATCGAACCAGTCGCAGCATCGGATGTGGGCGAATTTGCCGAAGAGGTGGTCATGATGTGTGTTGTATCCGCACGCTCGTCACTGCGCATTGTCGAAGTATCCTCGGCGCCGTGCCAAACACTCCCCCGCCAGTCGTGCTTGATGGACAAACTCTTTCAATAGATGCCGTGTACGACATCGCTCGCCGTGGCGCACGGGTGGAATTGAGCGTGGACAGTCGACGGCGGATGACGGAGGCACGAAACGGGATGCTCGAACGCGCTTCAACGGGTGAGCCGCTCTATGGGATCAATACGGGGTTTGGAAGTTTCGCCCACGTGAAATTGCCCGCAAATCAACTTGCGGAACTTCAAACCAACCTCATTCGTTCGCACGCAGCAGGAGTTGGCGCACCGCTGGATTCTTCTGACGTTCGTGCGATGATGCTCGTGCTCGCAGCAAGTCTGGCACGAGGGGTTTCGGGTGTGCGTCCTGAGTTGGTCGATTCGATCATGGCGCACCTGAATCACGGCGCGACGCCGATTGTTCCATCGCGTGGTTCAGTCGGAGCCTCGGGGGATCTCGCCCCGCTCGCTCATGTTGCACAGGGACTGATCGGCGAAGGACCGATGAACTTCCGTGGACGCGTGATAAGTGCGAAAGAAGCCCATCAGGCTGCAGGCATCACGCCGATTCGTCTGGCAGAAAAAGAAGGCCTTGCGTTGATCAACGGCACGCATTTGATGGCTGCGCTTGGAGCTCTGGCAGTTCGTGATGCGGGCAATCTCATGGACGCCGCGATCGTCGCTACTGCGATGGCGATCGACGGATGTCGCGCGGCGTCGTCGGTCTTTGATAACCGAATCCATCTTGCGCGCAATCAATCTGGGCAAATTTGGATTGCGTCTGCATTACGGCATCTCCTGGAGAATTCACAGATCGGTCCTGCGCATGCAACGAACGATCCGCGCGTCCAAGATCCTTATTCACTCCGTGCATCTGCACAGGTTCTTGGAGCGGTCTTCGATGCGATGCAGTCAACAAAGCGAACCATTGAAAATGAACTTGGTGCGGTCACTGACAATCCGCTCGTATTCAAAGGCAATCACGGTTGGGACGTCGTGTCTGGAGCGAACTTCCATGGCATGCCTCTTGCGATTTCGCTGGATGTCCTGCGCATTGCACTGTGCCATCTTGCTGGAATTGCCGAACGCCGCATCTACTGGGCGCTTGCAAGTCACGACAAGGAAAACAAACTTCCGGCGCACTTGTCAGCACAACCTGGAATGCGAAGTGGACACATGATCGTTCAATATGCGGCCGCAGCGTGTTGCAACGAACTGAGAACTCTGGCGTATCCATCGAGCGTCGGGAATATTTCAACTTGCGCTGGCATCGAGGATTACAACAGCATGGGTGCAACAAGTGCGCTGCATACGCGTGACTCGATTCAACTCGCTCGTGATGTTGTCGCATCCGAATTACTCGTGATGGCAGAGGCGATCGAATATCAACGGCCGCTGGCGAGCGGCGCCGGCGTCGAGCAAGCGCACCGTGCAATCCGAACGGTTGTGGCTCGACTGACGAACGACCGTTCACCTTCCCCTGATATTGCGGCGATATCCACCTTGATTGCTGAAGGAACATTTTCTTTCGCACTGCGCAACCTCGCATAAACTCAAAACCATGACCTCCCTCCCGATGACCGGATCCGACCGCATCGTGCGTGCGCCGCGCGGAACGACGATGACCTGCAAGACGTGGGCCGCCGAAGCTGCGATGCGGATGCTGATGAATAATCTCGATCCCGAAGTCGCGGAGCGACCGCAGGACCTCATTGTGTATGGAGGACGTGGTCAAGCGGCGCGCTCTTGGGAAGCTTTCGATGCGATCGTGGCGAGTTTGCGTTCGCTTGGAACTGATGAGACGCTCTTAGTGCAGAGCGGTAAACCTGTCGGCATCGTGCGTACACATATTGATGCACCGCGAGTGCTGATTGCCAATTCCAATTTGGTACCGCACTGGGCGACCCAGTCCCACTTCGATGATCTTGCTGCACGTGGCCTCATCATGTTTGGACAGATGACTGCGGGAAGTTGGATCTATATCGGAACGCAAGGAATCCTGCAGGGAACGTACGAAACGTACGCCGAATGCGCTCGCCAACATTTCGGTGCTTCACTTCGTGGAACGCTCAATGTCACTGCGGGATGTGGCGGAATGGGTGGAGCGCAGCCACTTGCCATCACGATGAATGAAGGAACATGTTTGATCGCTGACGTCTGCCGCGAACGATTGAAAAAGCGCGTGCACGATCGATATCTCGACGAGATTCACGAAGATCTCGATACCGCAATCACGCGAGCAGTAGAACTCGCCCGAGATCGCAAGGCTGTCAGCGTTGGAGTTGTTGCCAATGCCGTTGACTTGCTCGAAAGATTGAAGCAGCGCAACATTGTTCCAGACACACTGACCGATCAAACAAGTGCGCATGATCCACTCGAAGGTTACTACCCAGACGGACTCACTCGCGAAGCCGCGGATACTTTGCGTTGCGATAATCCTGCCGAATACACGAAGCGATCAATGGCATCGATGGATCAACATGTTCGACTGATGGTCGAGTTCAAAAACAAAGGCACGAAAGTTTTTGATTATGGAAACAACATTCGTCAGCGTGCACTCGACCACGGATACGCCGATGCATTCTCGTTCCCAGGCTTTGTTCCTGCATACATTCGCCCACAATTTTGCGTGGGTCGCGGTCCATTTCGGTGGGTCGCACTTTCTGGAGATCCCGCTGACATTCGAGCGACCGACGAAGCGATCTTGGCGCTTTTCCCCGCTGATAAACCGCTTCATCGATGGATTCGTGCTGCGCAGGATCGCGTCGCCTTCCAAGGTCTTCCAGCACGCATCTGCTGGCTTGGCTTGGGCGAGCGACACCGCGCAGGCTTGCGATTCAATGAGATGGTCGCAAGCGGCGAAGTGAAAGCGCCCATCGTGATAGGTCGCGATCATTTGGACTGCGGATCCGTTGCGAGTCCCAACCGAGAGACTGAAGGAATGATGGACGGGAGCGATGCGATCAGCGACTGGGCGCTACTCAACTTTGCAGTCAACATCGCCAGCGGCGCATCATGGACAAGTTTTCATCACGGTGGCGGAGTCGGAATCGGATTCAGTCAGCACGCTGGACAGGTCACGGTCGCAGACGGAACACCTGAAGCGGCGAAACGATTAGAGCGCGTGCTGACGAATGATCCAATGATGGGAGTCTTCCGTCATGCCGATGCTGGGTATGAACTTGCGCAGCAGTGCGCTGATCAACTTGGCGTCCCGATTCCAATGCGTAACTGGTAACTCCAGCGTGGCCCCCAAGACTGTTCACATCGTCGTCGCGCGACGGAGTCGATCGTGAATCGCCGACCACAGTCCATGCTGGCTCAGCGGTCGTTCAATCACAATGCGTTCACATCCTGATTCATCAGCTCGCCGAAGAGCGTCATACATTCCAGCGGCATAACCGTCTGAATCTTGCGGCATTTCAAGCCGAACATGATTCGAAGGAACATCTGAGTTTGCAAAGCAAATGACCGCGGCTCGACCGCCGCTCGCCAAGTTCTGTGCGAGCGCTTCACGATCAACGATCGCTGCTGGGAGCTTCGGCGCGTAATGCCGAATCGAACTTCCGGGGCTCATGCTCTGTGCGACAGCCATATCGACTTCAATCGGACCGAGCAATTCCGACAATCGTTCAATCGTCACAGCACCAAGTCTGCGCACGACTGGCTTTGACTCGGAAAGATCCACAACCGTCGATTCGATTCCAAGAGTGCATGGCCCGCCGTCGAGAACGATCAATTCCGACTGATCAGCATAATCCTGCGCGACGTGCTGCGCGGTCGTCGGCGAAACTCCACCGCTGCGATTTGCACTTGGAGCGCTGATCGCACCGCCGCAGGCGTACAGCAGACTGCGTGCGAGACGATGTCGCGGACTTCGCACCGCGATCGTGTCGTATCCCCCAGCTGCGATGGCGGGAACTTCGGGGCGCCTAGGAAGAATGATTGTCAATGGACCTGGCCAACATGCGCTGATGAGATTCATCGACCTTCTCGTCCAACCCGACGAAACTCGCTTTGCCGACGCGAGATCGATCACGTGGGCGATCAACGGATTTCCCATCGGGCGGCGCTTCAGCTCATAAATCTTCGCAATGGCATCTGGATTGAACGTATCTGCTCCCAAACCGTACACCGTCTCGGTCGCAAATGCGACGACGGATCCACTTCGTAATTCAGCGGCAGCGAGGTCGATACTCGCATCGGAATAAGGGAGAATTGCTGCCATGACTATCTGGAGATTATCGAGGTGCTGACTCGCCCACTTCGATTTCGATTCGATTCATCGTCAAACCAGTTCCCATTGCGTTATAAAGTCGAGCCATCGCATTGCTGTAATTGACCTTTGAATCGACCTCAGCGAGATAGGAAGTTGCGAGTCGATCTTGTGCCTGAAATTTAGTCTGAAGGAATTCGGGTGTCAGAGCGGCCAAAGTCTGCTCGAGGACTGCAAGCGATCGAAGACTTTCGGCAGCAGCAAGCCGGCTCGCGCGCGACTGTTCGATCAATTCATAACTTGTCGTCACTCCGCGTAGAGATGTCTTGACGGCGAAGACAGCGTTCTCGATTGCGCTCTGATATGAAATCACCGCGGCAGATCGCTGCAGTCGCGCCCTTCGATATTCGGCTTCAGCCGCACGATTTCCGATCGGCTGACTGAACGCTAACTTTGCGAGCCATGAGACGTAATTCGCATCGGCGACTTCACTGAAAGCGCCAGTCATTGACCCGTCGGCACCACCGTCGGTGTCTTGTCCAGCAAGCGATACCCCAGCGAGCAATCCAAGTTGTGGCAGTCTCCCATTGTCGGCAACGATCATCCCGATCGCCGCATCGTCGATCCTCAGCACCGCGATTGCGATCGATGGATTTTGTTCGACCGCCGTTACAACCGCATCTCGGAGGTTGTATTTGATTGGCTGCTGAGAAAGATGGTCGATCGGAATCATGACCGAATCGGATCCAACTGATGCCTTGGGGTCGTTCATCAGCAGTTTCAATCGATCGCTTTCGTCGCGTGACTTCAACCATGCTCGAATCAGGTTCGCCTTGCGTTGCTCGACGATTGCGACCGCCAACGAATAATCTGCAACTGTTGCATCAAAGTTGAGACGCTTCTTCAGCACATCTCGAACATCAGATCCCACCTTCAACAACCACGCTGCTGCGACCACCTGCTGTCGAGCCGAGACGACTGTCCAATACTGAATCTCGGTCTGCTGAACAATATTCAGCAATGTTTGACGAAGGTTGACGAGCGAGGCTCGGTCCCGATTACGAGCGAGCCGAATTTGCGCTTCGTTGACATCGCTGCCAAATCCCTGCAGAAGTGGTTGGCTCAAGTTGAAATTGACGGAGTTCGTCCAGTAGTTCCCAGGGTCATAAATGCTCGCAGACTGCTGGGTGTAATTCATATTGACGCTTGCGCCAACGGTTCCACCAGAAATGAGCCGCTTCTGAATGCCCGTCGAAAGTGTCGTCTGGCTATTGTCGGGAGCGAAGGCGGTGTTCAATCCCCCAGGGATATTGATCGGTGGCGGCGGAGCACTATTCGTCTGATAGCCGGATCCTGCCAGCAAGACCGCATCAAAGGCTGCTTCAGCCTTGACGACATCGGTTTCGGCGACGGACTGTTCGATCCGAGCTTCTTGTACAGAGAGATTGTTCCGGACTGCGGCAGTGATCGCCGACTTGAGGCTCAATTGCACCTCTGGATCACTTCGACCCGAGATATCTGGCCCTAAATCAAGTCCGATTCCGCCATCAACCCCTTGCGGGCCGATTGCATCGAGTTCTGGAATCCTGCCTGCAAGTGCCTCAAATAGGCCATTTGGCGCGCTTTGAACCGTCCGAAGTTCCGCGCCATCCGATTGCGTCGCCCCCTTTGATGCACCTGAATATTGGGGAGCCGGGGAAGCACCTTGTCGCGCAACTGCGGCGTCGATCGCCTCCCGAAGTTGGGTCTCGCCAGAGCCCGAAGAGAGTGGAGCCTGACAGCCGACGAGCGACAGGAGCGAGATGAGCGAGATGAGCGATCCCGCGATCACTCCCGAAAAAAATTTCAAATTCGACTCTTGCACGAGGGCGATAATACTCGATATAAGAGCATCATGGACAGAGCAAGGATAGCCGGTCCCCTGGTCGCGTTCGCCTTTTTTGCCGCATTCGTAGCACACACTGGAAGTGTGCATGCGCAGCAAGGTGCATCGTCTCCCGCGGAAACACAATCTTCGACATACTTCGCAACAGTGACGGCTGACAACGTCTATGTGCGCTCTGGGCCAAGCGTCCAGAGTTCGTATCCGTTTGGAAAGTTGAATCGAGGCGCAGTTGTTCGCGTCGCCGAGGAAAACTTCGGCTGGGCTCGCGTGCAAACTGCGGGCCGCGCATTTGCAGAGATCAATGGATTCGTTCCTCTTGATGAACGCATTCAGCTCTCCACCGATGGCACATCGATTACGGCAACGGCTGTCACCGAATTGCGTGCGCCAAATATTGGCACGGAATCCACGCCAGATAGTTCTTGGAAGCAGATTGGTCGCATCGAAGCGGGTGCAACCCTGACTGTGGTCAACCGCATCGACGGCGAGCGCGGATCAGTCTGGTGCGTTCGGCTTCCAGAAATGGGTGAAGGCTGGATCAATTCCAATTTCCTTCGGCGATCAACGACTGCCGAGGCCGCAGCGTTCGACAAGGCTGTTGTGGCTGAAGTCGTCGCAGAACTTACAACCGAAGGGGCGACAGCGAACCCAACCGAACCTGGAACAGTCGCTAGTGAAAGTATTGCGATCGAAACGAAACCCGCAAAGCCCACGAAGAGTCCTGAAAGAATCGCAGCTGATCTTCGCCGAACAACTTTCGCCGAACTTGAAGCAGCTTGGTTGAAAGTCAAAGGCCAATCAGTTGCGACTGCCGAAGTAGGAGCGCTCTACGCCCGCTATGTTGCGTTTTCAGTCGATGTCGCCAACGATCCATCGCTGGCGTCACGCATCGCAGCACGCATTGCACAACTTGAAGTTCAACAAGAAGTCCAGAACAAGATTCTCGAACTGCAAGCAACCAAGGCTCGCCTCACCGGCGAGTGCGATCAGATCAATGGCGTCGCAGTTGCGATCGAAGCTCGCAGCGAATACACAGCGGTCGGAGTACTGAACGCATCAATTATTTATGATGGCGTAAACCTGCCACTGCTCTTCCGTTTGCAAGATTCATCGACGGGTCAGACCGTGGCCTATGTTGTTCCAGGCGACGGCTTCCAACTTTCAACGATGCTGGGAACCCTCTTGGGGATCAAGGGAGAAAAGGCGTACGACGACTCGCTCAAGTTGGACACGATCACCCCGAAGACGATCGACTTCTTGTCACCGCATTCCGGCGGCTGAGCGAAAACACTCGAATCCCAAGCGGTTCTTCGCGTTTCGCGAAGGACCGCTTTTTTTATTCCTCCCAGTGCACAAGACGCCATTTGAAATGTGGCGAGGGGAACGATGCGATCCCCATGGCCGGCGTGCCCCCCGCCATACGCCCCCGCTTGATGGGCACAACACCATCGGCAAATGTTCGTTACTATGGCGATGCCTAGTGATTTGTTTCCACTGGGGCGTTAGCTCAATTGGGAGAGCGCCGCCTTTGCAAGGCGGAGGTTATCGGTTCGACCCCGATACGCTCCATTTCGACTCGCTCCGCGCAATTGTTCGCCGCAAGGTGGACTAGCGCGGAGCGAGATCAGTGCGAGACCAGCGCGAAATCATTTGCGCATTCATGCGAGGCGAACATTCGCCAACACGCACGAGACAGCTAATTCAATTCGAAGTATTGCACTGCCAAGAGAAACTCTGCGCGCGCCGAGCGCTTCGGCCGCACTCAGTTCGCTCTCAGTGAATCCGCCTTCTGGGCCAATCAGAAAAGCCGTCGGCGAAGAGGTGCGACCCGCACTGCAAATTAATTCGCCGCCTGGATGTGCGATGAATACTTGCAATCCACGAGCAATGGCGTCACGCACTGCAACATCGGGAGCGGATGCTGCGGCGATTTGCGGCAACCACGACTGATGCGATTGTTTGCAGGACGAAACGAGCACTCTGCGAGCGCGGGGTTCGTGCGAGACGGACCATTTCACCACGGAATGCGCACAGTCCAGCGGCGTCCAACGTGCAGCGCCGAGTGGACCGATCGATTCGAGCAATGTTCCCAGCCGATCCCCTTTGGGGACCGCGCTCGCTATTTCGATTGACGGCGAAAGCGCAGGTTGCGCACGCAGCGCGTCGATCTCTGCATCAATTGAACCATCGCGATTTGCAATGCCCATCGATGCATCTGCGATGACTCCCCGTCCATCAAAGAGATGCATGCGATCACCTGTGCGCAAACGTCGACTTCCCGCCGCATGTTTCGCTTCATCCGCATCAATGCGGCAGGTTGACGGCGCACTCTGCGGCAATTGCGGCACAAATACCCAAGGAGCACTCACGAATTCGCCTTTGGACGAAATGCTCGAAGGCTTGAGCCTTCTCGGACATACACGTCGTACCGAACAAGCTTGCTCTTGAAAACAACATCGGGCTCTGCGTAAAGAGGCTCTGCATGATGCGGCCGCTTCACGACGATTCGGTCCCACTTCGCAGCGACGGCGGCAAGAAAGAGCGCTGACGAATCCAGATCATCGCCAACCGCATCGCGCACTAAGCGAATCGGCTTTGGTGCGAGCGCACTTCCTGGTTTGGGGGGATACATCGGATCAAGATAGATGGTCGCCCACGATTCGGACGATGATTGCAAAACATCCCACGCATTTGCTTGACGAAGTTCAATTCTACTTGCGATTGCAAGTAATCGCGAATCTGCTTTCGCTCGATCAACGCCGTCACTGAGAACACGAAAGACCAAAGGCGATCGTTCGACCGCTGTGACTGAAAAACCAGCCGCTGCGAGAATCCAACTATCACCGCCAAGTCCAGCGGTTGCGTCGAGCAAACGTCCTCGGTCCCCACACGCGCGGACGAGCGGCTGCGAAGAGATTCCCCGCAGCGTGACGCGCCGAAAGTCAACGGAAGCACCGTGGCCGGCTTGCTCACCGACGGCGATCAATTCCATCCGTCCATCCGGATCGACTTCCGCCGCAATTGTCTGTTTCGAACCACTCATGGCAGGAGTATTACACTCGACGGATGCACACCGCCACGATCGCTCCAGTCTTTTCTAGCCTCCTCGACATGATCGGCAATACGCCGATGCTGGAAATCACCAAGATCGACACGGGGCTTTGCAGACTCTTTGTCAAGCTGGAAAATCTCAACCCAGGCCAATCAATCAAAGATCGCATCGCAGTTGCCATCATTGATTCCGCCGAGCGTTCAGGAAAGTTGAAGCCTGGTGGACGGATCATCGAAGCGACCGCAGGCAATACTGGTATCGCTCTCGCACTGATCGGCGCACTCAAGGGATACAAATTGACCGTCGTGATGCCAGACAAGATGAGCGATGAAAAGATGGCGCACCTTCGAGCCATGGGCGCTGAAGTCGTCTTGACGCGATCCGATGTTGCCAAGGGACATCCTGAGTATTACCAAGACATGGCTCAGCGAATGGCGGATGAAGATCCCAATTCGTTCTATGTCAATCAATTTGCCAACGAGGACAACACGCGCGCTCACTTCGAAACCACGGGACCAGAAATCTGGGAACAGATGGGCGGAAAAATTGATGCGTTTGTTGCAGGAGTGGGCTCGGGCGGCACAATCGCGGGCGTTGGCGCATTCTTGAAATCGCACAACCCAAACTGCGAAATCATTCTTGCCGACCCACGCGGATCTATTCTCGCACCGCTCGTAAACGAGGGAAAAACAGTTGAAGCTGGATCGTGGCTCGTCGAAGGAATCGGCGAAGACTTTGTTCCATCCATCCTTGATCTGAAGGTGATCCATCACGCATACACCGTGACGGATGCGGAAGCATTTGCTGCCGTGCGCGAACTACTGCGCAAGGAAGGGATCTTGGCGGGATCGAGTGTCGGCGTGCTGATGCATGCTGCACTTCAATATTGTCGAGCACAGAAAACCCCCAAGCGAGTCGTCACGCTGATCTGCGATAGTGGCGCAAAATATCTCTCGAAGATGTACAACGATTTCTGGATGCGCGATCAGGGATTTCTTCACCGTGAAAAGAACGGCGACCTGCGCGATCTGATTACGCGCCGCCATGACCGTGGAGAGGATTTCGTTTTGCAGCCGACACTTCCGCTGAGTTTGGCGATCCGCAAGATGCGAATGTTTGGCGTGAGCCAGATGGCGGTGCTTGATTCGAAAGAGGCACTGGTGGGAATATTGGATGAGAGCGATGTCCTCTTAGCCCTCGCTCGCAATCCTCACGCGAGCACAGACCAAGTGAGCGCGCACATGACCAGCCGAGTCGAGACGATCCATCCATCGAAATCCGCTGACGACTTGATGCCGATTTTTCGAGCGGACCGCGTCGCAGTAGTTCATGATGGCAAGAACTTTTACGGCCTGATCACCAAGATTGACATGATTCACCACTTGCGACTCCAAGTGGCGTCGTAAACACCTTTTCGCCATGCACTTGCAAGGCGGGCTGGATTCTGCGATACTTTGCCCCCCGCTCGCCAAGAGCGGTCACATCCAAGCCGCCTTCTCCCGCGTGTGCGACGAGAAAATCGCTGAAGTCTGGCGGCGCTTCTAACTCTCCCCCCGAAAGGACAGCGACTCATGGCACGTAATTACGAACTTCTGCTTCTCGAAACGATCGAAAACCTCGGATTGGTCGGCGATGTCGTCAAGGTTCGCCCTGGCTTCGC
Source organism: uncultured bacterium (assembly GCA_903919715.1). GTDB lineage: Bacteria > Planctomycetota > Phycisphaerae > Phycisphaerales > SM1A02 > F1-60-MAGs104. Next base: position 62,903 of record CAIXJC010000075.1, read on the forward strand.
ACGAAATTATCTCCTGCCAAATGCAATGGCAGAAGCACCAACTCCAGAAAAAATCGAATCGCTCAAGGCAGCGCGCGCCATCGCAGAGGCTCATGTTTTCAAGCAACGCGCCGAACGAGAGGCTGTGATTGCCCGCCTCGGTGGCATGACACTCACGCTTGTCCGCGCCTGCAACGACCAAGGCGTCCTCTATGGCGCTGTGACTCAACGCGACATCAGCGACCAACTCATTGTCGAAGGGTATGGAATCGACATGCGAGCCGTTCGCCTTAACAATCCGATTCGGCGTATTGGAACCGAACAGGTCACAATCCAATTCGGACGTGATCTCGTCGCCGAAATCACCGTCACAGTCAAGCCTGATCGAATCATTGAAATGGAAACTCCATCCCACTCTCGCCAGGCGACGGAGCAACCCGCTGATGGCGAGGATTCGGCCCTAGCTTCCGACGACGCACCAAAGGCGAAGTCGGACGAGATGAAGGCTGACCGCGGAACCAAGAGCGCCCGAAAGACTCGCGAGAAGCCAACGAAAGATTGATAGGCCGATAGCTTCATTTGGTTGAACAAAATCCGCAGGTTCCGCACGGAATTGGACGATTGACTATCTCGGCAGCGTGATCTACGTTCATCGGACGATCCGCGCTTCCCCGATTACATCGGCACGGATCCGCTGGTGTTCACTTGGTTGAATGGAGGTTTGGTATTTATGAGCCGAACGATTTCTGAAATCCGCCGCGAAGTCCTGCCAGAAACGCGGCGATCCATGACTCACAAGTTTTCGATCACAACCTACGAGGGATACCTGACCGTCGGGCTCTTCCCAGATGGTCGGCCTGGCGAGATCTTCATCAAGATGAGCAAAGAGGGATCGACCCTCTCAGGGCTCATTCAAGGATTCTGTCGAGCCTTCAGCCTGTCACTCCAACACGGACTTTCGCTGCATGATGCAGCGGAGAGATTTCGCGGGATGAGATTTGAACCGCTCGGTCCAACAAGTAATCCTGACATTCCTGAATGCTCCAGCATCTTGGATTATGTTGCGCGTTACCTCGACTTGCACTTTGGCGATGCGGCGAATCAAGCTCGGTCTGCGACTCGACCCAATAACTGAACCTCTTTGCTCATATTTAGCACAGCGGGTTAGCACAGCGGGTTAGCACAGCGGGTGCGTGAGAAAACCGAACACGCGTAAAGAAGATTCGGGCTTTGCCTCATTCCTTGTGGCGCCACATCCAATCGATCAACTGGGCTTGGGTGATGCGCCCTGCTGCAACCGTTTCAACCGTCTTAGAATTTCCTTGCTTAGCGCCGCAGTCGACTGCAGTTCTGCAGGCAAGCGCCAGAAGACTTCGCTCAAGCCTTCTGCAATCGTTCCTTTGACATCACGCTCTCCAACCGTTCGAACGGAACCCTTCGTTCCGCGGAGCATTTTATGGATTGCATCGGGGGAATCTGACTGGAAAATGATGTCGGACTCCCGCCGCAGAAGTGTTCGAATCCCAAGCAATGTGCACCGAAGCCTGATTTCCACAAGAAGGAAAAGATCCGCCGTTGCCGCGGGCGCATCTCCATATGCACTCACAATGTCAGCAATTGTCTTGGAGAGGTCGTCGGGCGTCATCGAATCACTCAGCCTGCGGTACGTCTCGAGACGACGGCGATCGCTGGGGACATAGCTCTTGGGTACCGAACCCACCAAACCGATGTCGATGAGTGTGTCGATGGGAACGATCTGCGGTTCAGCGCGCAACTCATGCACGGACTGATCCAGAAGCTTGCAATACAACTCATACCCCACCGCTGCGATATGCCCAGATTGTTCGCTCCCAAGCAAGTTGCCCGCACCACGAAGTTCGAGATCCCGAACAGCAATACGAAAGCCTGCCCCGAGCATGGAGTAATCCTCGAGCGCACGAAGTCGTTTCATCGCATCCGGAGCGACGGGGCGATCTTGAGGAAGAAGGAGATAGCAGTATGCGCGGTGGTTCGATCGACCAACACGTCCGCGCAATTGATGCAACTCGGAAAGTCCAAAGCGATGCGCATCGTCGATGATCATCGTGTTTGCGCTGGAAATATCGATGCCACTTTCGATGATGGTGGTCGAGACCAGAATGTCAGCTTCGCGGCGCATGAATGTGCGCATCACTTGCTCGAGTTCGCCGTCATTCATCTGCCCATGGCCGATGACAATCCGAGCGGTCGGTGCGAGCCGACGCACATCGTCGGCAGCGGATTGAATGTCGTGCACGCGATTGTGCACCCAGAAAATCTGCCCTTCCCGCGCCAATTCGCGCGCAATCGCAGCGGCAAGTCGCTCCTGATTCCATGGCATCACTTCCGTCACGATCGCACGACGATCAGGCGGAGGCGTGGTCAAACTGGAAATATCACGCAGCCCAAGCATCGCCATATGAAGCGTGCGCGGTATCGGCGTTGCGCTGAGAGTTAACACATCAGCCGTCAATCGAAATTCGAAGAGCCGCTGTTTGTGTTCGACGCCGAATCGCTGTTCTTCGTCGATGATGACGAGCCCGAGATCATGAAATCGAACATCGGCTGAGAGAAGTCGATGAGTTCCGATCACGATGTCAACTTTGCCCTGAGCAACGCGGTCGAGTATTTCTCGGACTTCGCGGTCCGACTTGAATCTGCTGACCCCCTCGACCACGAATGGATAGGCACGCAGTCTTTCACGAAAAGTTCTTTCATGCTGTTCAGCCAGCACGGTTGTCGGGACAAGGACCGCGGCCTGCCGCCCTGAATCCACGCTCTTGAACGCAGCACGCAAAGCGATTTCCGTCTTTCCAAATCCAACATCACCGCAGATGAGGCGATCCATCGGACGCGTTTTTTCCATGTCCCGCTTCGTCGCTGCGATCGAAGTCACTTGGTCCTCGGTCTCGACGAATGGGAACTCCGCCTCGAACTCCCGCTGCCATGTCGAATCGATCGGATGCGCAATGCCTGCCGTGGATTCACGTACAGCCTGCACCCGAATCAATTCCCCTGCCAAATCTCGCACGGCTTCTGCGACATCGTCTTTCTGTTTTTTCCATCGACGACCACCCAGCACGGAGAGTTGCGGACGAATTGATCCCGCTCCGATATATCGCTGCACGAGCGAGACCTTGCTCGCCGGCACATGCAGCAGTGATTCACCGTGATATTCGAGGGTGAGATACTCCTCGTCGCTGGCGGATGGACGATCTCGTTCTGGAAGTTGTTTCAGCCCGTGATACTTCGCAATACCGTGATCACGATGCACAACATAATCGCCGGGCTCGAAGAACAAGAACGCATCACGCGATCGTGCACTGCCAGAAGATGGTGTCATCGCCGTCGAACGACGTCGAACGCCGAATCGATTCAGGACTTCGTGCCACGGAACGAGTGCGAGCGGACGAGCGGAATCATCTGACCAAATGAACCCGCGGTGGAGATGGCGCTCCTCGATACGAATCGTCGAATCCTGCTTCTTCGGGTCGATCACTTCTCGCGATCGCGATAAATCGCCTGATGTGTCGCACAAGACCACCGAATCGATCGACTGCGACATTTGATCGAGCACCGTGATCGCAGCTGGCAAAGATTCAGGAAATGGGTTGAGGGGAGCGACTGCAATTTCAACTCGGCGCTGGCCATCCACGGATCGGACCAATGAGCCAGTTTCCACTGTATTTGCGCATCTTTTATGCAATTCACGCAAAGTGTCTGGCCACGGAACAACACCACGCCCATCACTCAAACGATCCTGATACCCACGCGCCTGCTCGGCAATTTCCGATGTCTCGCAAAGAACAAGAATGGTTCGACGATCCAATCGCGATGCAATCGGCTCGACACGATCCGCATCAAACAATCCGCCCGCCCGAACCAAGTCGATGGATTCGATCTGCCGATCCGCCGCTTGAGTCGCAAGATCAATCTCAAATATGCGCTCGACATCGTCGCCGAAGAAATCGATTCGCACCGATGTAATCGCTCCGACTGGAAAAATATCGACAATTCCGCCTCGGACCGCAAAGCTTCCAGGTGTCTCCGCAATTGCCATCCGTTCGTATCCACCTTGAGCGAGCCAAGCAAGTATCGCTTCACGAGGAAGTCGTTCTCCCTTCCTGATCGTTGTCACAACTCCATGCATGTCGCCGAGTGCGGGAACGCCTTGCATCAGCGCTGTCGCAGGTGCGACGATGACTGCCACGGAATCTTTCGCATCGAGTCGCCGCAAAACGCGCACGCGCTCGCCGAGTTGCTCTGCGACCTCTTGTCCGGCGAACGAGGATTCGAGCGCTGGGAAAAGTTCGCACGAAATTCCAAGTCCGCTGATTTCAGCAATTGCTTCGTCAGCTTCGTCGCGGTGCGCCGTGACGAACAGAATGGGGGCATTCGTACGACTTGCGATCGCTGCGACCGTGATTGATGTGCTTGATCCCGCAGCGCCAACGAGCGCGATCGGCAACTTTGCGCTCGGTGCGGACTTCTCGGCAGAAGGGCCATGCGACGGAGTGTCCAATGGCTTGGCCAAGAGCGCCACCATTTGATTGAGGCACTTCGAATGACTGATGCGTTGGAACCACTCCATGTTCGCAACTTTACGGCAGCAGCCGTTCGCGTGACATTCGATCACTTCTCGCTCGACCGAACCAACACAAATGGCTCAATCTCAGCGCTGATCGCAGGACCGATTCCTCGAACACGTCGAAGTCCCGCCGGCCCGCCGAACGCGCCGAGTCGCGTTCGATCTTCGACAATTCTTCCTGCGAGCGCTGGACCGATGCCCGGCAGCAACGCCAGCGTCGCCTCATCGGCCGAATCGACATCGACCTGAAAGACTGGCGCTATGGCGGGAGTGGATTGGGAGGATCGTTGCTCGATCAACTGCGTCATCGCTGCGATGGAAAACACGATTCCTGTCACCGCCAAGATCGTGACCGATGATCTGGAAAGACGCCACCAATGTTGGACAGAGTGACGCAGCCATGAACAAAAAAGACCGATCATTTCGCTGCGCTATTTCGTTCGGTGCTCTTCCAAGCGCCGATGGGAGCGTCGAGCGATCTGCGCAAAGAGACCAGCGTTTGCAAGATCGGTTTCGCCTTGCGATCACCGCTGAGCACGCCATGAGTCGGCTGACTCGCATCGCCGTCCATCAACGATTCCCACAGCACCATCCCGACGTGCGGCTTGGACATCGCAATCGAAAACATCCGGCTCGCCCACGCGGCTTGCGAACTCGTGGACCATGTCGTTCGCCAATACCCCGCAGTGGAATCACCAACACTGCTCGGCGCACCGAGAGCGACAAATATCGACTTGCGGAGTGGTCGATACGCATCAAGCAATGCTGACATCTCCAACAAGTCTCGCGTCAGCCTTCCCGAACTCGTCTCGCCCATCACGAATTGCAGCATGAGACAGTCGATGTGAATTCCATCAGTAACAAGAGCATCGACAAGCGCACGAGGCGTAACAGCACCAGGACGGACTGCAACCTCATGACCGAACGGCCGAGGAATCTCCAGGAGCGTGGGAACAGTCTTGCGAGTCTGCCGCAATCCAACAACGGCGCGCCGCGAAAGTTCGACCATCTGTTCGAGATTCAGTGGCCACCAATCATTGTCGTTCATCCCAGAGGCGATATTCCACATTCCAGTTCGCCCCGCGAATTCTCGACCGATCGCATCGGAAAAATTCCAGATCCCATCTCGCAACGCGGAATAATCTCCACGCTTTGCTGCAATCCAACTTGGAACATTTGCCGGATTCAAATCGATCACTGGCCCTGCAAGAATCGTGCGGCCTGCCTTGGTCGCCCAGTCAAACCATGGCGTGATTGAACTGAAATCAAATTTCCCAGGGGAGCGCTCGATCTTTGCCCACGAAAGTGGCAATGCGATCATGTCGAATGTCTTGGCGGCATCCGCCGTATTCGCCGGCTGAACGCGCGGATCCACGCGAACACCTAGAACCATTTTTGATGCACCCTTCACGGCGAATCGACGATGCAACCAAACTGCAGAATGCGCCACCGCAAGTTTCTCGCTCGCCTGCAGTCCCTTGATCAAAGCACGACTACTGAGATCGTCGGCTTGATTGCGATCTTGAGTTGTCAATGCTCCAGTGAACAGCAAGCGCGCTTCGTTCCACTCGGCGAGCGCATCGACGGCGGCGGGGTGATCCCAAATCTGCCAATCTTCACATTTGGCAATGAAATGCTTAATGCGGTGGCGTGCCAATTCGAGCAAGAGCGAATAGGGTTCTTTGCGCTGCTCCAGCAGACACGTCGAAATTGAAAGTCGCCCCATCTCTTTCATTTCACACTCAAGATTCACTGCGACCGCCCGCCTGATCGAAGGAACACATTCCAGTTGCCCATCACTCAATCGGATCTCTCCCGCAATCGCCTCTTCATTAGGGCCGAGGAGATATGCACGTGCGATATTGATCGACACGGGCGCTCCTTCAACTTGGCGAAATGCGAATCTCAACATGGGTTGAATTTGAGTGTAGCGGTCAATTCGACCAGTTCACGAGACACGCCAGAATGGCGCCTTGCCAAGGCGTCTCGTGTGCAAACTGACTTCGTGCCATGCGATACGCAATTCCTTACACTTCGACCAATGCGAACGCCAACCGACGATGCCGTATTTGAAACGCACTTGCCTCTCGATGGTCGCAGACAAGGAAAGGTTCGAGATGTCTATGACCTTGCGCCAGATTCGAAAGGTCCGCGGCTGTTGCTTGTCGCCTCGGATCGAATCTCAGCCTTTGATGTCGTCATGCCAAATCCCATTCCAGGCAAAGGCAGATTGCTGACTTCAATCGCCTCGGGTTGGTTCGACTTTTTGCGAAAGCGAAATATCATCAAAGATCATGTCCTATCGACTGAACTTCCGACGATTCAGGGCATCGATGAATCGCTGATCAACTCGCTGCGTGGCCGAACAATGACCTGCCGCAGTGCACGAGTCGTTGCGATCGAATGCGTCGCTCGTGGATATCTCGCTGGAAGTGGTTGGGCGGAATATCAATCAAGCTCAGCAGTCTGCGGCGTGAGCCTGCCGCCAGGACTTGAACAATGCCAACGACTTCCGACGCCGATCTTCTCACCTGCAACGAAAGCAGTCGAGGGGCACGACGAGAATATTTCTTTCGAGCGAGCAGGCGAGTTAGTCGGAGTGGATTTGATGAGACGACTCCGAGATTTAACCTTGAACATCTATTCGATCGCCGCAGAATATGCCTTCGAACGTGGCGTGATTCTTGCGGACACAAAGTTTGAATTCGGATTCGCACTCGACCGAAATGGCGATGTCACCGACGAGCTCATGCTCGTGGACGAAGTTCTGACTCCAGATTCAAGCCGATATTGGCCACTTGCGAACTATAAGCCGGGGCAGGATCAACCAAGTTTCGACAAACAATTCCTGCGCAATTGGCTCTTACAGTTGGTGCATTCTGGAGCGTGGGACAAGACTCCACCAGGGCCAGAAGTTCCAAGCGACATCATCGCTGGAACGCTTGCCCGCTATGAAGAAGCGCTGCAAAAACTATTCCCTCGCTCAAAATAGATTGAATGGGAGATTGAAGGCGACTTCAGCGCAGCGCAGCTTCAGCCACGTTGCGCAAGAGCATTGCCACGGTCATCGGACCAACTCCGCCTGGAACTGGACTCATCCAACCAGCAACATCTGAAACTTTCGGATCAACATCGCCGACGGTAATCGACTTTCCATCTGCACCAGCGATTCGATTGATGCCAACATCGATCACGACGGCGCCTGGTTTAATCCAGTCAGGCTTCACGAGAGATGGCACACCAGCAGCAGCGACGACGACATCCGCTTCTCGCGTAAGTGCTGACAGATTCATCGTGAACTTATTTGCACTAATCACTGTGGCTTCGGAGCGCATCAATAACACTGCGATTGGCTTGCCAACGATGTTGCTTGCGCCGACCACCACGCACTTTGCTCCACGCAGTGCGATCCCCGTCGATTCGATCATCTCAAGCACCGCAAGCGCCGTACACGGCACGAGACTTCGGCGGCCGTACACCACATTGCCGATATTGGCGGGATTCACTCCCTCAACATCCTTCTCGGGTGCGATCAGCGACTGGACTCGCTCGGTATCAACTCCCGCCGGCAGTGGCAAATGAAGCATCATCGCCTTGATCGACTCTTCTGTGTTCATCAGCAGTATGCGGCCAGCAATATCGCTGTAATCAGAAGACGACGGCAGCGTGTGCAAGTGATATTCAATCCCAGCCTCGGCACAAGTCTTGGCTTGATTTTGAGCATAAATCGAAGCGGCACGATCATCTCCCACCAAGACCGCATCCAATCGAACGCTTCGACGAGCATTTTCGATTTGACTTCGAATCTCGCTTCGAACTTGAGCGCCGATTGCTTTTCCGTCGATCACTTTGGCGGGCATGTGGGGAAAGGTATCCCGTCCGCTATCCTCCTGTTGGTCTCGATTTCAAATTCTTCAGGAGAAAATCAATGCTCACTCTCATTCTCGCCACAACACTGGCGCTACCACAGTCCGTCCCAACTGCGAAACCCGATGCCGTTCCCGCTGCGAAGGGGACTGCTGCGCCGAAAAAGGTTACGCCAGAACCGCAAGAGCCAACGATGTTCCCTGGTTCTCCAGCACCATTTCCTGCAATCGAAAATTTCGTCAAGGGCGATTCAATTTCTGGATTCGAACCGAACAAGGTTTATGTTGTTGAATTCTGGGCGACATGGTGCGGACCATGCAAGGCTGGAATGCCCCACCTCTCCGAAGTGCAGCACATGTATGCAGACAAGAGTGTTCAAGTCATCGGCATCAGCGATGAAAAACTAGACGTCGTCAAGAAGTTCCTTGACGCTCCAGAATGGGCCGAGAAGACGAAGTACACGCTTTGCGCGGATCCTGATCGCTCGTCGTACAACCAATACATGAAGCCTGCGATGCAGAATGGAATTCCATGTGCGTTCATCGTGAAAAATTCGGTCGTTCAGTGGATCGGACATCCGATGACCATGGACGAACCGATTGCAGCGATCGTTGCGGGAACTTGGGATATCGCAAAGGCGAAGGATTCATTCATGGGAGCAGCACAAGCGAGCAAAGTGCAACGAAGAATGTCTGCACTCCTTCGTGAAGCGCAAACAACCAAGGAATATGGACCATTCTTGGGAATGCTCGATGAGGCAATCGCAAAGGCAACTCCAGACGAAGCAATGGGTCTGGAATTGCAGAAGTTTCAGATCCTCCTTGGCGGAGCCGATCAACCAGAAGCCGCATACGTCGTCGGGAAAAAAGTAGTTGCTGCTCTGATCGCAGACAAGAACGCAATGGGCCTGAATCAGGTCGCATGGTTCGTCCTTGACTCCAAGACGGTCAAGACCAGAGACATTGCATTCGCCCTCAATGCTGCGCAAGCTGCTGCGACGGCAAGTGACGGCAAAGATGGAGCGATTCTCGACACACTTGCCCGTGCGTATTGGGACTCGGCAAATCAGAAACTTGCGATCGAAACGCAAAAGTCGGCGATCGACAAAACTCCAGCGGGACCGATGCTTGATGAGATGAAAGTCACTCTCAAGAAGTACGAAACAGGATCGCCAGGAAACGGAAAAGCGATCTGAAACGCGTCAACCGATTTCGACTTCACGGTTGAGATTGGAACTTTCGTACACCGCATCAATCACTGCTTGTAAAGAACGCCCTTGCGCCCCCGTGGCGAAGGGCGTTTTTCCTTGCATCACCATTGCTTGAAAATGTCGGTACTGCTGATCCCATGCTTGATCCATCGGATTCGTCGCATCGAATTGCGGCTTGATGTCAACCAACATCCCCTGCTCTTCCGTGGCGATCGCAACGTCCTTGCCAAAGATGTCAAAGTGTGTTCCTGCATGTGAACCCCAAATTGAAATCCCGTCCTTGATCGATCCTTCTGGAATATTTGCCGCCCATGTGACATTGACTTCGATGGTCAATCCTCCCGCGCATCGAATGAGCGCTGTCGCTCCATCTTCGACATCGAAAATGCCGTCGATCTTCGGCGGTCCAGCCCACATCGATGTGTATCGATACTCGCCGATGGGATGGCCGAACTTGGACCAAGTCGCACCGCTTACACGTTCTACTTTGGGGTGCCCCGCCAGATGAAGGGCGAGGTCGATGACGTGAACTCCCAGATCGATGAGAGGACCGCCACCAGAATGCTTCTTGTTGGTAAACCAGCCGCCGAGCCCAGGAATTCCGCGGCGGCGATAGAGACTTGCTTTGATGTGATAGATCTCGCCAAATCGTCCTGCGTCGATCCACTGCTTCACGGTTAATGCAGCCGGCGATCCTCGGCAAACAAATCCAATCTGCAACCGCCCTGCACTGGCCGATGCGGCGGCGATAATTTCATCGCACTGCGCCGTGCTGAGCGCCATCGGCTTTTCTAAGAGCACATGTTTTCCCGCCTTGAGGGCGGCGCATGCGCATTCGCAGTGGCGATCGTTTGGAACGGCGACGACGACTGCATCGACGCCTTTCATTGCCAAGAGTGCGTCAATACTCGGCGCCGCCTTGCTGCCGAGACCTTCACGACTGCCATGCTCTTGAATCAGGAGCTCCGCGCGTGCGGGCAGAATGTCCCACGCTCCGACAATCTTCACGCTAGCACGGCGGGCAGCTTGAGCGTGAACATTCCCGATTCCACCACAACCGATGATTCCAAGACCGAACGTCATCCCCATAGCATACGAAACCATGGGATCACCAAGGACAGTTATCGTCGGCGCAGGCATTGTTGGATTGTGCGGCGCATATGAACTCGCCAAGCGTGGAGTCGATGTTGTCGTGCTCGACCAAAGCGCCACCTTTGACAGCGCATCATGCGGGAACGCTGGACTCTTTTCAATCGGACATTATCCGCTCACCAGACCAGGTGCCTCATGGAGAGGACTTCGCTGGATGTTCAACTCATCCAGTCCACTCTGGATTCGACCTAGCCTTTCGCCAGATCTGCTGCGGTGGCTCTGGACGTTTCATCGACATTGCAATGATGCACACACCGAACGATGCATGCGCACCCTCGGCGCGATGGGTTGGAGAACGATTCAAGCGCTCGAGGAGATGATCAGTGCTGAATCGATCAACTGTCTTTACCGCCGTTCAGGATGGATGGATCTGATTCTCGACGAGGCAAATCTTGATGCCGCCGCGCGCGAAGGCCGCTCGCTTGCGCCGATGGGGTATCGCACCGATCGAATTTCTGGAGCCGAATTGCGTCGACGCGATGGCGCATACCGCGATGAAGTCGCAGGCGCAATTCACTATGTCGACAGCGCAATCATTCACCCAGGCCAACTCGTTCGAGGACTTGCCGATGCGCTACCTCGATATGGCGCAACAATTCGCAAAGGCGTGACAGTCTCTGGGCTCGAGCGAGATGGCGCAGGTAAATGCGTCGGCGTACGACTCTCAACTGGCGAAGTTGTGCGCGCAGAGACGGTCGTGCTCGCCGCTGGAATTTGGTCGAGCGAACTTGCAAAATCTGCGGGGATCTCCGTGCCGATGCAACCAGCACGGGGATATCACGTGCAGCTAGAAGGTGTTTCACAATTGCCAGTGACTGGCGGAGTCATGCACGAAACATTTGTCGCATACAACCCGATGGGGAATCAATTGCGATTGGCAGGCACGCTTGAGATTGCGCCAACAGGACGACCGTGGATGCGTCGACGACTCAATGCACTCGTCGCTGGCGCACGCAAATATTTACACGGGATCGACGGTGGTCGCGCCACAGCGGAGTGGGCGGGCTATCGACCATGCACCGCAGATGGGATGCCTGTGATCGGCTTCGCCAGATCAACGCCTGGCTTGTACATCGCAACCGGACACGCGATGATGGGATTGATGCTCGGTCCGATTACTGGACGGATGATTGCCGCAGATATCTGTGGCGAATCGCAATCGATTGATCCTGAGATTCTCGGCGCCGTACGACCCGATCGACGCTAAGTCCGCGCGTCCCACAAACGCGCAGCGCCTCGAACTCCGCTCGCATCGCCAAAGCGCGCTTGAACAATCGGCGTTTCAAATTGATCAGAGAAAATTCGCGATGCGACCAACGCTGGCGTTCGCTCATACAGCGCCTTCACATTGCTGACTCCCCCACCAACGACAATCACGTCAGGATCAATCGTGTTCACGACGACCGCGAGGGCACCGGCAAATCGTTCACACAACAAGTCGATCACCTCCGCTGCACTCGGGTCAATTTGGTCGATGCTTCGCTTCTCAATTTGATCCAGCGAACGACGCTCGTTCGTTCGCAGAAAATATTCAGCCTCAAGCGCTGGTCCCGCCAGAAACTGCTCGATGCAACCCTCTTGTCCGCAGTAACACGGCCGCGCACGACGATCGCTGCGATCTGTGCCAGGCATCGGGCAATGCCCCCACTCGCCGCCGATCGCATTGCGTCCAATCAAGATTCTTTGATCGACGATCACGCCCCCGCCGACACCCGTTCCAAGAATGACAGCGAAGACGACTCGACCATCGCGTCCCGCACCATCGAGCGCCTCACTCAATGCGAGACAGTTTGCATCGTTCGCACCGCGAATTTCACGACCAAGTCGCGACGTGAGATCGCCGATCAGATCACGGCCGTTGAGACATGTCGAATTGGCGTTGCGATGCGTTCCAGAATTTGGCGAGACACTCCCGGGATAACCGATCCCGACGGTGCCGATCTCGCCAACCTCCTTCTCGATCGATCCGACCAACGCGACGATCTCTGAGATTGTGGCGGAATAATCGCCTTGTGGAGTGGCGACGCGTCGACGCAGAATTTCCTTCCCATCATCGCTCATTGCGCAGGCAGCAATTTTTGTTCCGCCAAGATCGATTCCAATTCGCATCACGTCTGCGCCCTTACTGCTGCACCGCAAGCGATCGAACAATTGTGTCAATCACCGCGGCGCCCAAGCGAGCCGTGCGTCCGCCAATATCCAACGTCGGGGCGCACTCAGCGACTTCAATGCCGGCGACTTTTCCGCTCGCGGCAATGCGGCGGAGGATCATGCGAAAGGTTGCATCAGGAGCGATTCCCATTGGCGATGGAGCGCTCACTCCCGGCGATGCAGCGGCGCTAAAAACATCCAAGTCAATACTCAAGCAGACGAGATCCACGACCGAAAGAAATCGGTCGATCAATTGCAGGAGCGACGCTTCTTGATTTGGATGAAATGCGTCAGCATCCACCAGTTGCGCTCCTGCTGCGGATGCCGCATGAATAAGTGCGGGAGTATTGTGAGGCGGCTGCATACCAAGCAGCATGTACTTGAATGGTCGCCCATGCGCTGCGCTCCATGCGTTCACTTGAAAATATGGCGTCCCTGAATGCGCACGTCCAGAGTGGAACTCTCGCATATCGATATGTGCGTCGAAGTTGATGCATCCAACCACCGCCCCATCCGCTGCGGCGCGAACGGTGCCAAGCCAGTGACCAAAGGCTTGATCATGACCTCCACCAAGAATCAGCGGGATGCCGCCCCCTGCTCGAACTGCTGCGACGGCTGCGGCTAATGCTTGCTGCCAACTTTCCACATCATCCCCCGCGCCGAGTGCATCGCCAGCATCCAACAGCGCATGCGTTGTTGGAGCGGGCAGATTCGCACACGCTGTGCGAAGTGCGGCGGGACCGTCCGCTGCCCCCGGACGACCAAAGTTCGCACGAACTCCCGCATCCGTTGGATAACCGATGACAACAATTGGGCACTTGCGTCCTCGTACACGTGGGGCTGCCTCCCATGGACGAATCACTTGATGCCAGCGCTGCGCAGCTGGATCAGGTCCGTCATCTCGTCCTCGCCATACCCATGTCATGACGGATGATCCTACGATGAACTCCTATGAAACGGCGAGCGAAAATCTCTTTGAGAAAAATCACGGCGGAAGATGTGCGTCAACTTGTGGTTCCCTCCGATCCTCAGATCGATGGCAACGGCGAGAAAATTGCTTTTACGCACAAGGTTGCGAACACCCCAGGGAGTTACCGAACAGAAATTTGGATCGCCTTCGCTGATGGAGCCAAACGAGCTCGTCGATTGACGGTCGGACCGCGCGACCGTGCCGCACGCTGGTCGCCTAACGGACTCTCTCTTTCATTCGTGCGGGAAGAACCACTCGGTCGTCCGCAAATCATGCTTGCCGAATTGCGCGCAACGAAGTTGACAGCTCCAAAGCAACTAACAAAACTGCTCGATGGAACAATTTCAACAATCCGTTGGTCGCCACTGGGCGACGAAATCGCATTCGCGTATCGCCAGACACTGCCCGAACGAACTCCAGCCGCGGCGCTCGCACGCATCGCCAGCGGACGGAGTAGTCCGCCATTGATCGTCGACGATCCGTGGTACCGACTCGACGGCGATGGAGTCTTTGGTTCCGCACGCTTTCAACTGCACATCCTGAATATTCGAACCGGTCGATTACGAAAGATCGAACTCGGCGACACGATGGGGACATTTTCATTTGATTGGTCGCCCGATGGTCGATCCATCGCCGCCACCGTCAATCGATCTCCTCGCGCGCTGTTCGAACCCTGGAAAACGGAAGTCGTGATCGCCGATGTTCGAACAGGGAAGATCAAGGCTCTTCATGCGCTGCCTGAAGGACCCAAGAGCGCAGTGACATGGAGTCCAGATGGAACGATGGTTGCATACGCCGGTCGAATCGGTCGATCTGAGATGTACGCCACTGAAAATCTCGGCTTGTTTGTGCATGACCTTCGAACGAAAGTCACTCGCAATCTGCTCCGTGCTACCGATTTCTGTTTGATGAGCACGACACTTTCGGACTCGATCGATTCGTCGTTCGCATCGTGGATCCATTGGATGCCGGGCGGTGATTCTCTCATGATGCGAATTGGCTGGCACGGCTCAGGCCATCTCGCGAGCGCCAGCCTGCGTCACACCATGGTTGTTCTCCATACTCCCCCTGGAGCGGAACATCTTCCGTCAACTCTTTCTCGCAGTGGTGAACGCATTGCACTCATTCGATCCGCACCAACAGAGCCGCCAGAAGTATGCGTCGCAGATGTGACGGGCCGAGAATTTCCAGTACGACAAATCACCAACCTCAACAGCGATCTGTGCGATGAGCTCGACCTCGCAGTTCCAGAAGCGTCTTGGGCGACGGCGAAAGATGGTGCTCAAGTTCACTACTGGACAATGCGTCCACCAAAGTCGATCCGTGCAGGGCGAAAAACTCCAGGTGTCCTCGAAGTGCATGGAGGACCGCATGCTCAGTATGGCTGGGCGTTTTTCCATGAATTTCAATTACTGGCGGCGGCTGGATACACAGTGGTCTATGGAAATCCCCGTGGCTCGAAGGGATATGGGCGCAACTTTTGCCAAGCGATACACGGCAATTGGGGCAGTAAAGATTGGATCGATGTTCAAGCGATCACTCGTGCGATGCGCCGTGACCGCGCAATCGATTCAGCCCGCATCGGAATCATGGGAGGTTCGTACGGCGGCTTCATGACGCTCTGGGCGGTCGGTCACTCCAATGACTACTGCGGCTCCATCAGCGATCGATGCGTCTCAAACATCGTCAGCCACTCTGGCAATTCAGACTTTCCTGATGTTCCGGGGATGTATTGGACGGGATCGGCGTACACGAATCCAAAACATATGTGGAACTCTAGCCCGATTGCAAGTTTTTCCAAGGCTCGCACACCGATGCTGCTCATTCACAGTGAAGGCGATCTTCGATGCAACATCGAACAGTCGGAGCAAGTCCATGCTGCGCTTGCGGCGCAGAATGTTCCTGTCCGCTTCGTGCGCTATCCACGCGAAACAAGTCACGGAATGAGTCGATCGGGACCGCCTGATTTGCGCATTCACCGCCTTGGCGAAATTCTGGCTTGGTGGAAGAAGATTTTTTAGCGCCGCAGTGGTGCACGACGGGATGAGTCGCTGAGAGATATGCGGATTGACTCTGTGAAGACTCCGCTGCACATCTGACGTCCTTGCACCGCTTTCGCCATACACCGCTCTGTTCAGCCGACGCTATTTATCGCCGAAGATGGACTTGATCGCAGCACCCGCACCATCGATTGTTTTCTGAATGGCATCGCCACTGCTATTGATAAACGTCTCTGCAGCACTTCCCAAGGTTGATGACGCGCTCGTGAGTCCATTCAATGTGCTCTGAGGGAGTCCCTCGATATTCGCCTGCACAATTGCGACAAGCAAGTGGCTCATCAGCTGTGTGGTCACCTGCGCTGCGACTTTGCTCATCGGTGTCTTCGTCCCCACATCGTCGATCACGATGTCTGGAATTGTGACGGCAATGGGTTTGCTGCCAACAAGAGCTGAATCACCCTTGGCGAATACTTTAATGTTGGTCACTCTCAATCGTCGAATCGTCACCGAGCCAGCAGATTTCGTCGTGTCTGTAGCGGGTGTTGGGGTTGCTGATGGGGTCTTGTCCGTTCCCGCAACATTTGCAGCGACGACTTGCAGATTGACTTGCCCATTCAACTCAACCAAGTTCACCGTCACGCCGTCAATGTCGAGTGAATCAATCACGATCTCCTTCGACATCAAACCCGAGAGCCCCGCAGTGACCGACGCCGAATCAACACTGATCATCGACTCTTCACCAAATCCCGCTGGCTCTGCGATCTTGAGCCCAGAAAGCGATGATTTCCCATCGAGAAGTCCGATGTGGGTTGATCGAACAGTTGTCGCAACTCCCAGAACTCGTGTGCCGGCAGTTGAGATGACTCGAGATGCGATTGCGTCGAAGAAGAAAGCGGTCGCAAGCACACACGCAACGAACAGCGCGGCGAGGCCGATTGCGACCTTGCGAACCATTCGAGAAAGGGAAGGGCGATCGTGTGATTCCACTGAGGTTGGCTTTGTGCGTGACATCGGCATGAAGCCTATCATTCTCCCCCAATGCCAAGACCCGAACCAACTGATCCAAAGAGCATCGCGGCGATGGCTCATGTACGCGAGTTGATCTCATTCATCGGCGAAAATCCAGAGCGTGAGGGACTTGTCGATACTCCCAAGCGAGTGATTCAGGCGATGCAGGAACATTTCATTGGATACACCATGGATCCTGCTGAGGAACTCAGTCGAACGTTTTCGGAGATCGAGGGATACGACCAGATGGTGCTGCTGACTGGGATCGACGTCCACAGTCACTGTGAGCATCACATGGTTCCGTTCGTCGGCAAAGCGCATGTTGCTTACATCCCCAACGGGAAAGTCGTTGGACTATCAAAACTTGCAAAGGTCGTCGAAATCTATTCAAAGCGATTACAGGTTCAAGAAAAACTTACGGCGCAAGTCGCCAACGCGATCCAAACACACCTGCAACCACTCGGTGCCGCTGTGGTTATCCAAGCCCGTCATTTCTGCATGTGTTATCGAGGCGTGCGACAGCCGCATGCGTGGACAACAACGAGCAAACTGACAGGGGTTTTCTTGGAAGATCCTGCGACGCGATCCGAATTCTTGCGACTGATTTCGATCGGCCAAGCGCCTGCTGCGGGAATGTGACCGCGGTCCAGAACAAGATTTTCTAGAAGGGTCGCATTCCCTGCGGCAACGTGACTGCGTCCGTGCGTTCTTCAAGATGCGCGATAGGGATTGCGCAATAATCCAAACTCAATGCCCCTGCTGGTCGATTGTTTCCCGATCGCCCGAGTCCGCCGAATGGCAAGCGACTGCTCGCCCCAGCAGTCCCGACATTCCAGTTGATGCATCCTGCGCGAATGTGCGCAGACATGCGCTGCCAACGCTCCTCGCTTGAGGTAAATATCGCAGCGGCAAGGCCGAACTGCGATGCGTTCGCCTGGACGACTGCATCGTCATCGTCTGCTGCAACGGCGATCTGCACCAGCGGTCCGAATACTTCTTCGTCGGTCATCATGTCGAAGCGCTGAACTTGCATCACGCCAGGCGAGAGGAACCAACCTTCGCGGTCCAACTTCGTCGCAGGCAAAATAGATACGGCACCCTCACGCAGTCGTCGTGACTGAAACGCCAAGACGGCCTCACGCGCTGCGCTCGAAATGATCGGCCCCATAAAAATCGGCTCGTCTGAATCACCCGCCCCGATGAGGAGCGTGCTTGCGACCTTTGCGAAGAGCGGAATGAAATCAGCAGCGATCGCTGCATCAACAATGATGCGCCGAGTGCATGTACAGCGCTGCCCCGCAGTCGCGAATGCAGATCGAACGCACTCGATCACGGCCTGTTTCAAATGGCAGTCGGCACAGACGATCGCAGGGTTACTCCCACCCATCTCGAGTGCGATCATTCGTCCAGGGCGATCGATGTTTGCGGCAAGGATGCGCCGGCCAGTGTTCCAAGATCCAGTAAACAGAATGCCGTCGATATCTGGGTGATCGCTCAATTTCGCTGCGACTTGCGGACCACCACTGATCACATTGAATACGCCTGGTGGAAACGCTGCCGCATCTGCCAGCTCCGCCAGAAGTTGACCGACAGCAGGCGTGCGTTCGCTCGGCTTAAATATCACCGTATTTCCAGACAAAAGAGCAGGAACGAAATGCCCGTTGGGCAAGTGAGCAGGAAAATTAAATGGCCCAAAGACTGCCATCACACCGTGCGGCCGAAATGCGCAGATACCACGGCGCGTTGGATTCACCACGAAGTCAAAGCCTGCGATGCGGCTTGCGCTTTGCTCCTCGAGCGTGATCGAGACCTTGTCCGCAAGCGCCTTCGCTTCGAGTCGACTCTCGGCGAGCGTCTTGCCGGTTTCCAGCGTGATCAGCCCAGCGATTCGATCCTCATTCGCTGTCACAACATCCCGCCACCGCATCAACGCCGCACGTCGTTTCTCAACTCCTCCATCGTGCCACAGACGCCCCGCTTTTCGAGCGGCATCAACTGCGATATCAACATGCGCAAGTTCAGCCGCAGCAGACCAGACTTCAAGAGAAGGATGCGCTGGATCGTGGCTGGCAACACGTTCGGATGTTCCTGCAACGGCGACTGATGGGAGTGGATAAAAACGACCGCCGATCAAATCACTTGCTTGATGCGCGAGTAACCCTCGGCGAAACGCCTCGCTCATCCGCGCCCCCGCGAACCTCGCTTGGCCTTGGAGAGAGGCTTTGCCTGCATATCGATTGCATTTCCGCCCTTATCGAATGCGGTTAAGCCGATCGATGCGCGCGTTGAAGCTCCAAGCGTTGCAATCGTTCGCGACGGGAGACGAACTGAATCGCCGGTCAACATAAAATCGCTGCGAATCGCACGGAATCCAAATTCACCGACGCACGACACGACACCAGAATGCGTTGCCGTCGTGCTCGCACCGGCGAGACTTCGACTGACTGAATATCGCACGATCGGGATGTCATCGCGCGACGCTTGCAAATAGGGTCCGCCATCGAATGGATCGACATGATCCTGCGCCTTGAATCCCAACTTCTCCAACATGTGCAGTGCGGGCAATGTTTCGGCGCCGACCTTGCCGACGAGTTGACGGGCTTCGGGCGGCAGCAGCGAAATATAAATTTCAACCTTTGGAAACAATTCCAAAATGAATTCTTTGCTGCGTTGATTGAATGTGTCTGCCTCGGTGTACGAAAGATTGATGAACCTTCGTCCCAAATAATCCCAGAGGGAGGAGTGGCTGTCCGGCGTCAATGCGCCCATCAACTCGGCAAGGATGCGCGTTTGAAACCATGTCGGATGCAAACCAATAAATTGGAATCGCGCGTACGAAAGGAGCGATCCAAGTTTCTGCGGATGCCCGCGATACCCTGGCGCAAGAATCAAACCTCCAATTTCGCTCGGACCAGTTTCATCCGTATCCAACTGGATCGTGACATGCACCTGCCCTGTTCCAAGATCTCGACTGTAATGCTCGCGCTTGCGAACCTTGAAAAACAAATGCGGATGTCCGGGCCACGAGATCTTCGAATAGACCGCACTCGTTCCGATCACTGATTTGCTATCAAGGTCTTCAAGAACAAAGACAAATTCGCGTCCCTTGGGATCTTTCACGGACCCGGCAAACGCGCGCTGACTTCGGTCGATCTTGGCAGCAAGCGAATCCTTGTCCTGAGGCAGATTGAACGAATGCACCAGCCGCGACAACTTCAGCAGTTGCGGCATGTCTTCATTAACTGCGTGGCGAATGATAAACATTGCTTATTTCATCCGATCGAGAGCGCACTCAATGACGGCGAAGACCGACTTGAATTGCGCAGGTTGCATCACGCCGAAGGGAGGAAGTAGTCGCAGGTGATACGGACCATGTCCGCAGGTCAGTGCAATGACCCCCTCTTCAAACATGACTTTGAGTAGCGCATTGAGCGCGTCTTTTTTCCCACCAAGCGGAGTCAATCGCATCATTCCGCCGATCCCGCCGATCACCGACTGAATCGGCCGACCAAATCCGTTGATGACTGGAGGAAAGAACTCTGGACGACGCCGCACGAGATCTTCGGCGCACGCACGAAAGGCTTTATTCAATTGCGCGATCCGTCCGTCGGCACCGTAATAGCCTTCGTCCCGCAAAATTTCGAGCGCCCGTCTCCCGACGTGATAGGCGCTCGTGCTTGAACTGAATGTTCCTGCAAGGAGTCCCGGACCTGGATTGAGGTCCTCGGTAAAAAGACATGCGCACACTTGCGTCAACTTTCCAACCGTCGCAACATCAATGAATTCACCAAGTCCCATGGTCTCGAAAGCAAACATATTTTCCGTGCGCCCAAACGATTGAATTTCGTCGACCCAGACTGGGATCGACGCATCGCGACAGATTCGCATCAGTGCTTCAAGGAATTCTCGTGGCGGGACATTGAATCCCCCTTCGCCTTGCACAACTTCCATGATGAAGCATGAATGTTGCTTTGGATATCGCTCGATCATCTGCTTCAAATGCCAGACTGCAATTTCGGTCGAACGTGGACCAAGCGTTGGATCATAAAACGGCATGTAATCCACGAGAATATTTTGAACGAGTCCCTGCCGATATGCGGCGGTATCTCCGATCTGACTCATCGTTGTCGATCGCCCCATGAAACAATCCGCAAAGGCAATGATTCGTGGCGCACCGTGAGTCTTCTGCTGACAGATCTTGAGCGCATTTTCATTCGCCATGCAACCAGAATTCGTCACAAAACAATGGCGTAAACGGCTCGTTCGACTCGCTTGCGCTGTCAAGATTTCAGCGATTTCCAGGATGTCAACGTTGTGCTGAAGATGCCCCTGCATACACACGTCGGAAAGTGCGCTCTCAAGCGCAGCCTCGACCATGCGAGGATCCGAATGACCAAACATGTTGACGCCGATTCCGTTGATCATGTCCCACTTCACGCTTCCATCGGCGAGCTGAACGAGGGCTCCGTTGCCGATACCTGCGCCCACATATGGATACATCGTGGCACGACCGCGCAATTCGTTGTTGCGCTTCAACCATGCTGCGTACGACTGCACCTTCGACGGATCCGCTGGTCGAACCTCCGTGATCGACGCCTGCGTACGGCGCAACTCTGCGAGGATTGATTCGATGGCACTGCGCACAGCAGGAAGCGTTGCGAGCACTGGAAGGTGAGACAATCCGTGTGCTCCAATTGCCGGCGCTTCGATATGTGATGGTCCAGCGGTCATAGTGCCCATGGTACGAAAGGTCTCATGGCGAGACGGTGAATCAACAGCGCCAAAATGCTAGCGCGCTCGACCAAACTTGCAGTGACAACGAATTCATCTGATCGATGCAAATTGCCCCCCCGCACACCCAGTCCATCAAGACATGGCAACCCGGCCGCCTGCAGTACGTTGGCATCGCTTACACCCCCGGTTGAGATGGTTCCTGCGCTCACGGCGAGGTCCTGCGCAACAGCGAGCGCGATCTCTGCGATCGCCTGCACCTCTGGAGTCGCGGGTTTTCTCGGGCGATTGTGGATTGTTCGCACCTCGATACGCGGCAATACATTTTCGTGGGTCGCAATCTGCGCAAGCACATGATCAATTTCCGTGCGCTGTTCGTCGCTCTGATACCGCGCGTTTCCCCAGGCAGCCGCATGATCAGGAACAATGTTCGTCGCCTCGCCACCTTCGAGCGGACCGATATTCAGCGTGCGACCAATGCCAGGATCGGAGATCGACAGCACCTGGGTGATCGCCTCACACAGCGCCGCCACAGCGGAAATTCCAGACGCTGCATCGCGCCCAGCATGCGCAGCGCGACCGAATGCATCGATGCGAAATTGAGCGGAGCCGGCTCGCGCAGTCACAAATTTTCCTTCGCCTGCGGCAGGTTCGAGCACGAGACCGACATCGTGTTTTTTCGCGATCGACTGCAAATGATCGGCGCTTGAAAAACTCCCTGTCTCTTCATCCGCATTGAGCACAAAGGACCAGCGCACGGGCACAGCAAGCGCATGAAGAACTTCGAGTGCAGCTAGGGCGACAATGAGACCGCCCTTCATATCTGCCGCGCCTGGTCCATGCTGTATGCCACTTTGTTCATCAGAAAGTTCGCGAAACACTCCTGCGGGATCATGCACAGTATCGATGTGTCCGCTCAACAAAATGCGAACGCCCTCAGCAGCAACGCCGACTCGGTCCGCCAAAAGAACATCGGCCGCATCCAAATCTTCATCGCTCACGCTGGACTCACGCAACCAGTCAGGGCGATCGCCTCCTGATGAGCGGTGAATCTTGGCACCAATCGCCGTCAATCGTCCACTCATCCACGCTCGCGTTTCTTCCAGTCCAACTCGATGTCCATACCCCGTCGGGATCGCCACCAAATGCGCTAAATCCAAGCGCATTCGCTGTGCACGCAGTGCGACTTCGGCGATTATTTTTTTCTCGAACTCACTCAGCGACATCCAACACGCTCACTTTCGCTCGATCCCATTCGCCGTCAAATACATGCACCGCAGATCCGCGCATTCTGACTCGCTCATCCAACTCGTCCCATCGCAGAGAGAGTTCGCCGCCTGGAAGATGAATTCGCACGGCTCGATCACTTCGTCCCTCAAGCACACCTGCAACGCAAACTGCGCTCGCTCCAGTTCCGCACGCAAGAGTGATTCCAGAACCGCGCTCCCATGTTCGCATTCGCAGTTCACGCCGATTCAAGACCTGAACAAAGTGAACATTGATGCGCTGAGGAAAGAATACGTGACGTTCAATCGCGACACCGATTGATTCCAGAGGCACTTTCGCAAGATCACTGCACCAGAAAACGATGTGCGGATTTCCCATGGAGACGACCGTTGCAACATCCTCAACTCCCGCACTCTTCAACCAGTCGATTGCGCTTGGGATTCCAGCTGGGATGCCCACACCTGCGAGTGCGTCGCACCACATTGCATCGGTCCACGGACGCGCCACAATGCGATCACTCTCTTTCACTCCCTGCCACTGCGCACCAACCGCAGCAGCGCCAAGGATGGGCTCGCCCATATCAACTTCGACTTCAGATACGAGTCCGTCTGGCGCTGTCCACCACTTCGTTTCTAAAACTCCACGGCCCGTTTCGATTCGCAGCGGATTCGCAGCGGAAATCCCGCGATCGACAACAAACTTTGCAACGCAGCGGATTCCATTACCGCACATCTGCGCCTCACTTCCGTCGGCGTTAAATATTCGCATACTCGCATGCGCTTTGGTTCCAGATGTCGGCGATCCAATCAGGATGAGTCCGTCTCCGCCGATTGCGGTATGGCGATCACTCACGGCGCGTGCGAGCGCAGCAGGATCATCAATCTTCTCCGCGGTAGAATCGACATAGATGTAGTCGTTTCCGATGCCATGCATCTTGGAGAATCGCATCGGTTCATTTCTCCGGACGACTGATCGTTCCCAAGTCGATGACGACTTGCCCGCGTCGATAAAAATCCGCATTGATCGTATTGCGATCGATGAAGGTGAAGACCAGTCCGTTCACTCCAGTCGCATCGGAATAACCAAAGTCACCAAAGTGCGGGCCTGCATAACGCTGATTGTCATAGGCCTGAGCATGATTGTGAAAATGGAAGAGGGCGTCGTATCCCTGATCGAACATTGCGTTGGAAGCCTCAAACTTCACATCGCTTCCACGAGACTGAGCCGGATATTCAATCAGTTCGAAGCGACCCTGATCATCGAGCCGCATCAATCCACCGTATTCGGTCAGTCGATCGGCAAGATCCCGATCCGCAATGTCAAAGATGTGCGCACGAATGGCTGGTTGATCCAATGCCTGCAATGCGATGAGCACCGCTGCGCAATCCCCCCAGCCCATTTCCTTCGAATGACCGTGCGGCGTTTCAGGAAGTTGCGCGCCGAACCCCTCGAAAGAAGCGCTATATCGATGAATCTTTTCTTTCGCCAAGCGCACTGAGATTTCATCGAATAATTGATCGCGCGATGTCACGAGCAATTCTGGACGATTCCCCGCAGCAGCGACCAGAATTGAAAGATCACGCGGCTCGAGCGTCGAGCGAATATCCGCTGGCAACTTCGCGGCTGCTGCGCGGGCCGCATCCCAGAAAGCTCTTTTCGCTGGCGTTCGCAGCGCACGCATCCAAAGAATCTCTTCTCGATTTCTTGGAATGATTTGCAAATCGCTTGCGGATCGGCGCATGTCCAGAATGAACGAATCAGTCGTTGCGATTTTCTCGTCGGCCAAGAGTGCCAAAATTCGATCACGTTCGCCCGTCGCAAGCAACAACTCCCAGCAGCGACTTCGCAAGTTTGCTTCCTTGATCGGATCACTCTTTAAGAGCAATTCGTACAGGACCTCCGGAACGCGATCCTTTCCCCACAACTTCACGAGCGCTAAATATTCAGGTCGCTCGAGCAGCTTCATCCCAAGAATCGGTAACACGACTGCCCAACCTCGAACAAGCGTCGGGGTCATATCCTTCCATCCCAACTCCCCGATTCGCTGGCAAACTTCCGTGCGCCATTCATAAATCTGCATCTTTGGCAGATTCAATTCCAACGACGTCTTCAGCCCCGCAAGGTCGTACTTCATCAGCCGATCCCACGCCTCGTCACGAAGTTCTCGAACGAAGCCCGGCTGAACGAGAATCTTGCGAAGCGCCTTCAAATATTCAGGGTTTGTTGGCTCGGCATCCAAGATCTGCATTGCCGCCAACTGTCGAGACGGAACAAGATCGGTGCGACTCAGGGATTGGAGCGGATCTCCGGCGGGGGTTGCAGTGCAACCACCAATCGCCACGACAAGCGAGAGCGAGAGGCACGCCATTCCAAGTGTCGAAATCCCCCGACGCCAAGGACGATCGAAGTTCATCGGTTCAGTGTAGAAAAAGTCGAATAGAATCATTGTGTGCCCGATCACCGTTCATCCATCGACAAATCAACGAAAGACCTTCTTGAACAGGTCCGAGCTGTCGTCGATCTGATTCGACCAGACATCCAAGCCGATGGTGGCGATGTCGAAGTGGTCTGCGTACATGATGGAATCGTGGATGTTCGCTTCCATGGCGCCTGTGTCGGTTGTCCATCAAGCAACATGACTTTGCAATCGGGTATCGCCCGTCAGTTGCGAGAGCGAATTCCGCAAATCATCGAAGTTCGCGCTCTCAATTGAGGGTTACGCGCCGCCTTCAGCTGGGCGGATTTTTCCAATGACATTCTTGGTCGGGTCGATCGCTCCAGCAAGAATCTGCTCTGCGACTTCCTTGCGATGCACGGCGACCTCACGTGGAAACTCAAATGCAATGCGCACACGATCACCCTTGATCGACGCAATACGAACAATCCCAATCGGGGACGCTGGGTTCCCGATGACGACTTCTTCACCTTCGCGTCGTGTGATGACCAACATAGTGCGCGGACCTCCTGCCCTTTGACGGTGGGACTTCACCCACCGACTTGCTCAGCTCGCCTCGGACGCACCGTGCGTCCTCCATGCGAATCCTTGGATGACTTTCATCGACCAAGCGACTGACCTACTTGAAGGGTACATCTCGTTCGGATGCATCCCTTTCTTCAATTCACAAATTACAAAAATACCCCGTTATCGGATCAAAAAAAAACCCCCCGCGTCGGGCCAGTGACGCGGGGGCGACGATAATAATCGAGTTGAACGAGTCCAACTCAACTATTCGTACGGAAGTGCCATCCTGGCCGAACCGTACGACCCTTGCGGGTCATCCATGACCCGTTTTTTTGCTCGACTCGCGCATCCATGCACAAATCGAGATTTGTATATGCGCTACGCCGTCCGTGCCGTAGCGAAGTCCAAGTGGCGCAGGCGATCCATCACCGTGCTCCACCCGACCGTGTGTTCATGAGTTGACTGGCCTGACGAGAAAGTTCGCTCGCAGAAGAATTCCGTTCCTTCTCTTGAGCTTTCCATGTCGCCGAGGCAATCAACTCCAAGTGATCTCGAACCCCCAAAATCGTGACGACTCCCGCCAATCCGAATCTCGACAAAAGTCGCTCTGGAATTCGAATGCGTCCCGCGGAATCGAGCGGACATCGTGCAGCTTGACTGAAGAATGATCGCTCGAAACGCCGAAGTACTTCGTCGCCGATCAATGATCCGCCGTGCCCCTTGGCAAGTTCCTCGAATGTCAGATTGGGCCAAAGAGTCAGAACCTCGTCCGCTCCAGGCACTGCAACGAACGAGTCCCCGTTGACCGCAGGATTGAGGACTTCCCGCAACTCGCTTGGAATTGCGAGGCGCTGCTTCGAGTCGAGACTGTGTTCGTATTCGCCGAGGAAGAGCATTGGTTTGGTCCATTTGGAGTCGCATTCAATATACCCACTACGCCCCACAATGCAACACTTTTCAACAAAATTAATGTTTTTCGCCACACAACCATTTGAGTTTTATGGTCCGAGAACTTTCGTCGTCCAATATTCAATGATATAAACCATTGCATAGCAAAGATTTGTGGACAAACGTAGATTTCGCAATATAGTTGCCTCGAGGCGTAAATATTTTTTGGAGCTTGACCCCAACCTATGCAGACCGATCGACCAGCCGCAAACAGACTCACCGTTGAGCATGTTCTCAATCTTGTTCCTGCAACTTCATTTCTGTTGACATCCGCATACGGCGAATTGCGCAGCGGAGTGATCGTTCGATGCGTGCAACAAGTTGCAATGCATCCGCCGATGTTGCTCGTTGCGATGGAGAAAGGCCAGCCCCTGTCGCCAATCATTCGCGATAGTCGCAATTTTGCGCTGTGCGTTCTTGCGAAAGATGATCGTGTGACAACGAAAATTTTCGCGACATCACCAGATCAGGGTGTCGATGCATTTTTAACAATTCCAAATTTAGTCGTGCCAGGCGGATCTCCAGTTCCGCTTCGTGCGCTGGGATACATCGCATGCGAATTGGTTCGACATCTCGATATCGAAGCGGATTATGAGGTCTACATTGGAATGGTTCATCATGCAGGACTGGTTGAACAACCAAAATTAAAATCGCCACGATCAGGAGTCACGCGCGCACCTCTGAGTGTGCGACAACGAAATCTCTCAACAGGCGGCGCAAGCCCCAAACCTGTTGGATCAGTTCGCTCACGAGATCCATCCAAGGTCCGGCGCCCTTCTTGACGGTGAGCCCGTAATATTGCGGCGTGTTCAACGATTCAAATCTTGTCGATCTTGATTACCGTGCAGAAGCTCGGAGACTCGGTGCGCCGATCGTCCCGATCATCGATGCGCATGCGCATGTGGGCGGACTCTCTGCAGCGCCCATTCTTCGCGAAGCCATGGATTGCTACGGAATTGCTGAGATTTGGAGCATGACGTCGGCCATCGAACAGATCGACGGGCTCCGCGAACTCTTTGGAAATCGCATTCAATTCATCGCCGTTCCCAACTGGCGCGATCCTGATCCAAAGCAATCGCACGGATCTGGATATGCACGACGGATTGAGGAATTCTACGCTCGAGGTGCACGCATTGCGAAGTTCTGGGCGGCACCGCGTGGTGTCGACATTGGCACCGAAGCAGGTGAACCACATCTCATGCGACTCGATAACCCGACGCGAGTCGCTGCGATGCAGACGGCGTACGACTTGGGGATGACATTCATGGTGCATGTTGCGGATCCCGATACTTGGTTTGCAACGCGCTATTCAGATCATGCGCGGTACGGAACGAAGGCATCACAGTACGAGCCACTCGAACGAATGCTCGATCAGTTTCCGACACGATGGATCGCCGCACACATGGGTGGTTGGCCAGAAGATCTCAACTTTCTCTCTGGCCTCTTGCATCGACATCCAAATCTTTCGCTCGATGCGAGCGCGACAAAGTGGATCGTGCGAGAAATATCCAAGCACGCGCGAGTTGATGTCTTAAATTTTTTCCGGCGATGGCGTGGCCGACTCCTCTTTGGATCGGACATCGTCACAAGCGACGCCCATTTGGTTGAAGCTCCCACGACACATGAAATGGACGCGAAGGCCAATTCTGTGCAAACCGCATTTGACCTCTATGCAAGTAGATATTGGGCACTTCGGACTCTCTGGGAAACTGACTGGTCTGGACCGAGTCCAATTGCGGACCCTGACTTAGCAATGGTCGACCCAAAGAGATTCACCCCGAAAGACTCGCCTCTCTTACGTGGCGTTGCCCTTCCCACGGAGATTCTGACGGATTTTTATTCCCAGAGCGCCCGCCAACTCATGGACGACGCGACGCGGCGATCTGTTTCGGCGAAGCAGCACTAGTCGAATTTCCTCGCAAACAGACAGCGAAGATTCCACTCCCGTTCCATACACTTCTGTTCAATGTTGCGAACTCGCTTGACCATCTTTGGAGTGGTTGTTGCAGTGATCGTCGTGGCACTATTCACTGTTCCCACTCCACTCGATGCGGCAAGGCTCGAACCCATTCTCTATGGACGAGATGTTCGTCCAATTCTTTCGGATCGCTGTTTTCTTTGCCACGGTCCCGACCGAGAGAAGCGTCAGGCAAACTTACGAATCGATACTGCTGAAGAGGCGACGAAAGATCGTCCCAAGGGCGCAGCGATCGTGCCATGGAATTCGAAGCAGAGCCAACTGTGGCAGCGCATCACTTCGGCTGATGAAAAGTTCATGATGCCACCTTCCGACAGTACAAAGCATGCGCTCGATGCGAGTCAGCGTGAAATCATTCGGCGGTGGATCGAAGAAGGCGCACAGTACGAGTCACACTGGGCATTCACCCCGCCGGTTCGCTCGCGCGTTCCAACAACAAATACCCCACAGTGGGCGGCGAACGATATCGACCATTTCTTGCTTGCAAAAATGGAAAAGGCGGGCGTCGCTCCGAGTCCGCCCGCGCCTAAAACGACGCTCGTTCGCAGAATATTTTTAGATCTCACTGGACTCCCGCCAACGCCAGAAGAAATCGCTTCATTCGTCAGCAATGGGAGTCAAAATGCGCGGGCTGAGCTCATCAACCGCCTGATGACCGAAGAACCCTACCGTTCTCGCTTCGCCGAACGAATGGCTGTGCCATGGCTCGATATCGCGAGATACGCAGACACAAGCGGCATTCACATGGACGCGGGAAGATCAATCTGGCCGTGGCGAGATTGGGTCATCAACGCCTTCAAGACGAACAAACCTTATGACCAATTCATCGTCGATCAGCTCGCGGGCGATCTGATTCCAAATGCGACTGCTGAACAGAAAGTCGCGAGCGGATTTAATCGCAATCATGTCACGAGCGACGAAGGTGGCGCGATCAACGAAGAATATTTGTTGGAGTACGCCGTTGATCGAGTTGCGACGACAGGCGCAGCATTCATGGGGCTCAGCGTGCAGTGCGCACGCTGCCACGATCACAAATTCGATCCGATCACCTCCGAAGATTTTTATGGCATGGTGGCGTTTTTCAATTCCAACGAAGAACCGGGCATCTACTCCCAGTCGACAGATGCGACTCGATCACTCGAACCTTCGATCGATCTCCCGACGGCGGAACAAACGTCCCAAATCGAGGAACTCGAAAAAACAGTGCGGGCATTCAGCGAAGAACGCAATCAAACCTCTCCAGACGAAATACGGGAATTCGAGCAGTATCGCGCGGCAATTTCTAACTCGACGGACATTGAATGGATGCCATCGCAGCTTGTTGACGCGCACTCAGCACACGGAGCGACGCTCACAATTCAATCGGACGGATCCGTGCTCGCGAGCGGCACAAACCCAAATGACGATGAGCAGACTTTGACTTTGGAGACCGAGGCAACTGACATTCGCATGCTCGCGCTCGAAGCACTGACGGATCCCACGCTCCCAAGCGGTCGGGTTGGTCGTGCCCCAAATGGCAACGCCATTCTCGATTCGATCGAAGTCGAAGCCGTTTCGAAATTGGATCCAACAAAAACCGAAAGAGTTGTACTCGACTGGGCTTGGGCGGACGTCGAACAGCCCAATGGCGATTTCAAAATCACAAATGCACTCACAGTCAATGATGGCCGTGAATGGGCAGTTGATGGACATCACTTGGAAGGGAATCGTCTTGCGCTTTTCATAGCGACCAAACCCTTTGGCTTCGCTGGCGGAACGCAGTTGCGCGTCAAGCTTGGATATGTCTCGCCCTATTCACAACATTCACTCGGTCGAGTGCGCATTTCCCTCGCAAAGGTGAGCGATTCGTTGATGGCGAAACTGCCCGACGTCTCAAGTGCGTGGTACATCGCGGGGCCATGGTCGACTGATGTCGACGAAGACCCATACGAAATTCTTCGAGGACCAGAATCTTCCGCTACGTTTCATCGGCAAGAAAAATGGGCTGAATTCGCCTGGAAATACGCTCCAGGCGTCCTCGAAGCTGAACCCGTCGGGCTTGCGCAAGGTGTCGATAGCGAATTTGTTGCACGTCAGATTTATTCCCCGACAGCACGAAACATCGAACTCTCACTTGGAAGCGACGATGGGTTGGTCGTCTATGTCAATGGCTCGAAGGTGCACGAGTCACGTGCCAATCGAAGCGTTGCCGCTGATCAAGAACGGATCAAGATTTCATTGCGCGCAGGCGAAAATCTACTCGTATGCAAAGTCATCAACGCAGGTGGACTCGGCGGGTTCTATCACCGAGCGCTCAACAGTGATGGAGTTATCGCACGCGGGATGATTCCCCTCGTGCTACCTGACTCATACACGCGACCTGAAACTCGAACTGCGGTTCGCGATGTTTGGAGAATGACCACATCCCCCCGCTTTCAAGAGATCACACGCAAGATGGACGCCGCCCACAAGACCCAAGCGACCATCAAATCACAGATCCCTCACACGATGGTCATGCATGAGCAGCAGACAGATCGGCCGACATTCGTCCTCAAGCGTGGCATGTACGACCAAGTCGACCGCGATCGACCAGTGAATCGAGCAATTCCAAAGATGCTCGGCGCCCTCAACGACGATCAGCCAAAGAATCGCCTTGGCTTGGCGAAGTGGCTTGTTTCAGAGCAAAACCCACTCACAGCGCGCGTCACAATCAATCGACTCTGGGAGCAATTCTTTGGTCGCGGCATAGTTCGTACGGAGAACGATTTCGGTTTTCAAGGAGAGTGGCCAACGCATCCAGAACTGCTTGACTGGCTTGCGGCCGAATTTCGCGAGAGTGGATGGGATCTTCAACACATGATTCAACTCATGCTGAATTCGCAGGCGTACGCACAGTCGTCACGGCTTCGACCAGAAGTTGCAGCATTCGATCCTGATGATCGACTCCTCTCTTGGTATCCAAGGCAACGACTTGGTGCAGAACAGATTCGCGACCAAGCGCTGTATGTCAGTGGATTGCTCAAGGAGCGTGTCGGTGGTCCCAGCGTGAAGTCATATCAACCTGATGGACTTTGGCAAGAAGTTGCCATGCCGCAGTCGAATACTCGCACATACGTTCGAGGTGAAAATGATGACTTGTGGCGTCGCAGTCTCTATACCTATTGGAAACGTGCCGTCCCGCCGCCATCCTTGCTGACGTTCGATGCGCCAACGAGGGAATACTGCGTCACTCGCAGAACAACGACCAACACGCCACTGCAGGCACTCGTCCTGTGGAACGACGACCAATTTGTTGAAGCCGCACGAAACATGGCCACGCGCATTCTGCGCGAGCATCCGACCGATGCAGAGCGCTTGGCAGACTTGTTTGAGCGCTGCACGGGCCAGCAACCGACTGAAGCCGTCGCCCAACGACTCAATGCGGCCTTGCAGGCGAATCGACTCCGCTACGGACAATCCGCAGACGATGCGAAAAAGTTCGTCTCCATCGGCGTGACCCCGCAGCCAGAAGGTATCGAACCACAAGAGCTCGCCGCTTGGACTTTGCTTGCAAATGCCATACTTTCTAGTGATTCCGCACTCGTGAAGGACTGAACCATGATTCCACGATCCACTCACCCAGCGAACCGTGAACGCTCCGCAGATGCGCTCGAGGAATATCTTCTGAATCTCACCAGGCGGAGATTCTTTGGTTCACTCGCCGGCTCGCTCGGTGCAGGCTTGGGTGGAGTTGCGCTCGCTCAGTTGATGGGTTCACGCACTGCGACTGCTGCAACTGTTGCCCCAGATGCACAAAATATTTTGGCGCATTTGCCAGACTATGCACCCAAGGCGAAGCGTGTCATTTATATGCACATGGAAGGTGCGCCGAGCCAGTTGGACTTGTTTGACTACAAGCCAAATTTGGTTGATCGATTCAACGAGGAACTTCCAGCATCCATTCGAAACGGCCAGCGCATCACAACGATGACGAGCGGACAGACGCGATTCCCCGTCGCCCCAACCATCTTTCGATTCGACCATCACGAAAACAGCGAAGACGGCATCATGCTTTCGGAACTCTTACCCCACACGGGATCCGTTGCCAACGAACTCTGTTTCATCCATTCGATGCACACTCAGGCAATCAATCACGAGCCTGGGATCACCTTCTTTCAGACTGGCAGCGAACAGCCCGGCCGGCCATCGTTCGGATCGTGGATGAGCTATGGGCTTGGGAGTGGGAATAAAAACATCCCCGCATTCGTGGTCATGATCACGCAAGGAATAGGCAATATGCAGGCTCTTTCCGCACGTTTTTGGGGAAGTGGTTTTCTGCCAAGCGAGCATCAAGGATGCAGACTTCGCGCGGGCCGTGATGCGGTTCTCTATTTGCGTGATCCCGACGGCGTCTCGCGAGAGGATCGTCGACGCATGCTCGACCTCGTCGGCCAACTCAACGAGGAGGAGTTTTCGCAGAGCCTTGACCCTGAAGTCCATGCTCGCATTTCCCAATTTGAGATGGCGTATCGAATGCAGATGTCCGTCCCTGAACTGACGGACTTCAGTGACGAAACTCCGCAGACGCTTGAAATGTATGGCCCCGATGTCCGCACTCCTGGCAGCTTTGCGGCGAATTGCCTGATGGCACGCCGACTTGCGCAGCGCGATGTGCGATTCATCCAGTTGTATATGCGCGGATGGGACCAACACGGAAACCTTCCCAGTGAATTGCGTGCGCAGTGCAAAGCGGTCGATCAACCGCAGGCCGCGCTGATCAAAGACCTCAAACGTCTTGGCCTTCTCGACGAAACGCTCGTGCTTTGGTCGGGCGAATTTGGTCGGACCGCTTACAGCCAAGGGATGCTGACAAAGACGAATTATGGGCGCGATCATCACCCACGTTGTTTCAGCCTTTGGCTTGCTGGCGGCGGAGTGAAGCCTGGAATCTCGTATGGAAAGACAGATGATTTTTCGTACAACATCATCGAAAACCCAGTCGAAGTCCATGATTTACATGCCACGATGCTGCACTTGCTTGGGCTCGACCACAAAAAATTGACCTACCGCGCTCAAGGGCGCGACTATCGCCTGACGGATGTCAAAGGCAACGTGATCAAACAGATTCTGTCGTAACGCAACACGCAAATCGTGTCAGCTGTGGAAAGTTCTCTCGTGCGAGTTCCGCAGGAGGCCGACTGAACTTGCAATTGATCAACAACAATCAGATCGTGTCGGTCGCCGAGGGCTGTTTGAGTACCGAGAGCACTTTCCACAGCTGCCGCCAAATGCATATCGATTCTGCCCATCGATTCTGTGGAGTTTCTCGGCCGTGTCAGCGATTCACTGCGGCGGTTTGCGCACTTCGAATCGCTCCATCGGACAGTGCTTGCACGATGTCGCCACCACCAGCGCAGTCGTCAGCAAGTTTGATGAGTAGTCGCACAAGTTCATCGCGATTCCTGCGAGTGAAAGCGAGAGTTCCGTCGCAATCTGCGATACAAGATTCATGAATCACGCCGATTCCCGCCGCCATGGCCCACCATGCGCACCACCCCCACCACGGTCCACATGACTCGTCCCACGGTTGTTTGAGCAGCATCACATCGGCCGCCAACCATGTTGCACTGGGAATCTCAGCGCCGTCGACGATAACAAGACGGTCAGACATTCCAGAGTGCCGAGCATGCCTCCTCGTCTGGGAAGTCCACCGACCTTGCGCCGGAATGATCAAGACAACATCAGCGCCGCCCAACACTGATCTTCCCACCGCTGCAAATGCTTCGCGGGTATCAATCGAGTCGGCTCGATCTCCGCCACTCAATATGACAAGCGACTTCGCCGAGATCCCAAGGGCTTGGCGCACAATTGCTCGCTGCGAAGCATCGAAACGCCGCCAATGCTCGACTGCCGTACGTGCGCAATTCATCCGAGCATCTTCGGGTGGCTCACCATAAACCGTTCGGTCAACACTGGGAAGTGCGACATGCGCAAGCTCTCCAACCGCGGGTCCGTATGCGATGATTTTCTTGGGACATGTTCCGTGACGTATCACCCATGCACGCAACCGCCGAGCGAGGAGTCGTTCGATACCAAGGGGTGCCGTCAAGATGCCCGTGAATGGAATCGTGAACGCACGGCATGCTTCGGCAACGCTCGAGGGACCGATTGCGATTCGATTGTCTTGCGCTGAATCCCCAGTCATTGCTCCCGCAGTCCAACCAACCGCACCCGTTGTCTGCACCAAGTGCAACATTCCATCTCGGGGCAGATGACTCGAGTCAATTCGACCAATCACTTCTTGACACCGAGGCGACCGCCGAGTTCGCGGCGAGCATGTGCGTAAAACAACTTGGCGATGTCGTCGCCCAACTGTGCCGCTAACTTGTCTTCAACTTCTCGGCGGCCAGCGCTTGTCGTAATCAATGATGGATTGATGTCTTGCAGCGAACTCTGAACTGCTTCAGATCCAGCTGTCGGCCATAAACGAGCCACGTTGGAAACATCGATCACTTTGATCAGTGCCACCGCTTCAGGTCCGCCTTCATCACGGCCGCCTGAGAGCTGAAACTCGTCAATTTCGACATAAATCACCTGTTCTGCGCCGAGGGATTCACAGACACGCTGAATAGAAACCGGCTTTGCAGCGGAGTCCATTTGTCGGATATAGGCGACAGAGTCGCGCGTGGAAATCGCTTCGGGCACGACGTCGTTTTCTAACAATCCCGTCCCCACCGCATCACCGATGACGACTCGCAGCGACACGCGAGACATGCGATTCAATTTGTCATCGACGATGACCGCTGTCCGTTTCGCAGGAAGTTCAAATGCTGCAGGCGCCTTCGGTGGTCCCTCGATGATGTAGGAAGCTGGAAGAAGATAATTGCATCCAACTGCAAACAAGAGTGTGGCACCCATCGGCACAACCGCTGGCATCGCCGACCGACAACACGCAATCAATAAAAGCCTTGGGGCTGAAAACTTCATTTGCGTCGAATTCCTCGGTCTGGATATTTCTCTTCGACGTGGTCATAAAAAAGAAATCCCGCCTCATCGACGAATGTTTTTTGCAAACCAATTTCGATTTCGCGCGGTCCTGCCTGCGCCTTTCCAATGCCCTCCATATCTGGGAATTTGGAAATAACTTGAAACTCCTCAGCAAACGAATCGGGGTCGATTCCATCACGCTCAACGACGCTGACATTGGCTCCCACAACTCCGTCCCAGAGAAAACTGTTTCCTTCGGGATTCAATCGGTACTCAAAAATGTCAATTACGATGACTCGATCCACGTCCAACTCTTTGGTCAGGTCAGCGAGCGGGCTCGTCGGCCAACCCGGCGTTTGATGCATCCACGTCACAGAAAATCGTGGATCCAACATCTTCACGCCAGGCACATTCTTATCCAAGATAAGCACGACGTTTCCAACGATATTGGGAAGCGCCGTCGGGAATTCGTATGCAGTTCGTTGATCCATATGCGCCAGAACTGCAACGGATTTGTTTTCGAGGCCGCGATACTTCGCAAGCACTTCGATCTGCTTTTGTTTTTCAATGTTCGCACCGATTGCGGAACTGAGTCCAAAGAGAACGCATCCACTCAGCGGCAGTAGCGATGCGATCGCAAGCAAACAACACACGCGAGCTGCGACACGTGAATCAGTGCGCAAGATGCGATTGAGCGGCGACAGGGAATGGATCATGAAAAGCCTCCTCGGACAACCACGATCTTGTAACCCCACGCAAGCAGAACCGCTGCACCGAGCGCCCACCAAAATCGACCGCTCATTGCGCTGGCGATCACGCCGAGCATGCGAGAGCCCGTCAGAGCTGCATACCCAGCAACAACGGCAAGACCCGCAGTTGCGACCGCGAGGATGAACCCCATCGGCTGCGCACGCGCAGATTCAACAAATCGTCCATCCGCGGCGAACGCAAACGCAGTCGTCATTCCACAACTCGGGCATGGCAACCCAAGCGTCGCAGGCCAAGAGCACGCTGGAATTCCCAGCTGAGTATGAGTTCCCATTCCGCCAGACGAGGGATCAAGCCAAGCTGCGACAGCCAAGAGTGCGATTGCGCTGAGGGAGAGTGCCGCAATGACCAAACGCTCTCGAGGCGAAAGTCTCGCAGCTCTGGCGGTTGCACTGGGCGAAGGAATGGACGCGACAGACATTGGAAGTCGCATCGTAGTCGACGACCATGGCAAACGACTAGCCTGACGCCATGACGCGAGAATGGGTTGACGGACATCTTGACCTTGCATACATCGCGATGCAGAACGGTGATATTCGCCAAGATCCCAAGGAGGATGAAGTTCGCTGCGTCAGTCTTCCTGCGCTTGTGCGCGGAAACGTCGGCGTGATTGCCGCCACGATTTTTGTTGAAAAAGGTTCAGATGCTGCACGCCATCCGTGGGGCTATCGAGATGGTGACGATTGGAACGGCGCCAATGCAGCAGCAGAAATGCAGATGGCGTATTACGAATCTCTCGAAAACGAAGGGGTCGTGCGTATCGTTCGAACTCCGCAAGATCTGGCGGATGACAGTCGAACCCGCCTGTTGATATTGATGGAGGGCGCAGATCCCATCCGCGATGCTGACGACGTCATGCGCTGGCACAAGTGCGGCGTGCGAATGTGCGGATTGACGTGGGCGCTCGGCTCGCGCTTCGCAGGTGGAAATCAAAGCGGCGGCGGATTGACATCCGCTGGACGCGATGTGGTCGCAGCATTCGACTCACTTGGAATACTCCACGATGCGAGTCATCTTTCAGACGCCGCCTTCGACGACCTCGTGAGTATGACCAACCGACCAATCGTCGCATCCCACTCGAATGCGCGTGCACTGATGGGATCCAACCAACGTCACATTCGAGATGATCAGGTGCGCGAAATCACTCGGCGCGGTGGTGTGGTCGGATTGAATTTGTATGGAAAGTTCCTGGCCGTCGATCGTGCTGCAACGCTGAGTGATGCACTTGACCATGTGCAGCACATTGCGGCGCTGGCACAGTGCGATGATGTCTGCGCGCTTGGATCGGATCTCGATGGAGGCTTTAGCCCCGAGGCAGTGCCCCTTGAGTTGCGTGGCCCCGATCAATACAACGCACTGACTGACGCATTGATGTCGCGCGGTTGGAGCGCATCGTCGTGTTCCAAATTTGCAAGTGCGAATTGGCTTCGCGTATGGAACGCCGCACTTCACAGCGGCGCTAAATCGCTGTAATTCCAGCCGTTTCCACCGAATTTAGATCAATCCGTCGACGCGCAATGGTTCCCCCGATGGCAACATCGACACGCGCATGCAACAAGACTCCCGTTCTGTGCAGAAGCGCTGCATCACGCGCATCCTCGAGCAAAATGTGCTCAAGAATCTTCGCTTGCTGCGCATCAATTGCAGGAGATGCTGCGCAGAGCAAGATCCAATTCGCTCGTGCCCATCCTGCGGCGATTCGAAGTCCGTTCGCGCCGACACCAGACTGAATCAGATGAAGCGTTCCAAAATCGTCGACCGCCAATTGAACGGCGGGAGCGTCGGGAGGAACAAATGCCAACATCGTCCACTCTGGGAAGTAATCGTGCGCCACACCACCCACCAGCGCCGACAATGCACCAACCGTTTGCGTGGCGGGCTCGGAAACTTTCGGGATTAGACGCGATCGACTCAACACTTCTGACGATTGCGTTGGTGGCGGTGCGATTTTCGTAGGCTCAACACGGTGCTCTTGATCCGAAAACCGATTTGGATTACCGCGCATCGCAAGTCCGATCAGTTCGAGTGCCGCAGAGACGTCAAGCGCACTCAACATTGCCAGCGGAACTGGTCCCGTCGATTCGACGCGGTCGACTCGGGGCGAATGCGAAGTCAATGAAAGTCGAACTGCAATGGATCGCTCCGCCGCCCATCCAATCAGGGAATTGCACGCGCCTTGCGCCAACGCTTCGGATGAACCGACGAATGCGAGACCTATTTCACACATCACAACACCAGCGATCTTGCTGGCGTGAGCAACTGCCTCAATAGTCCGTTTTGCCGCAGCAATTGCAGTTTCATCCGTTCCACTCAACAGCACCATTGTGCAACCTGAAGTAGCAATTGCTGTTGGATCGCTCTGGCAATCTGCGCAGACGATCCATGAGCGAGCGAATGCGCTTGCGCGCTCCATCCACGCACCACCCTCGGTTGGAAGTGCCCGCCCTTGGGCACGATAGATCTCTCCCCGACTTGCAGCACCGTCGAGGCGGATCAATGCGACTGGCCCCGATGTTCTGGCTTGTTGGTCTGCGTACTGAGCGATCCAAATACCAGCGAGCGTTGGAACATTTCCAACGATCAACAATGTCGGCATCACTTGCGCGCGCGCCACTGGTCGTGGCTTCGAACCACTTCCAAGAAACGCGGATGTGAGTCCGTCAAAATCGTCGGCAGCGCGCGTCATACTGCTTGATCCAATTTCGCTGTACGCAATCGTTCGGCGACCTCACCAAGTCGCCCCTCACCGCTTGATGGAACTTGACTTTGCAGTTCTATTTCGATCAGCGGCGGCTCGACCGGCCGTGTGTTGGTTCGTGGCGCAGAAAGTTTTGCCATCACAACTGCATCGGGATTCGACAAGTCGCTTCCTGCTGCGACTCCACCCATACGCTGGACATTCACATTCTGCGCGATCATCCAATCCGCGAGTTTCTCGAAGTCCTTGCGAGCATCAGATGTCGGCGCGTATTCCGTCACGGGCTGACCGAACCCCGAGGCTTCTCGCAGGACATCATGTTCGCGGATCATGGTCGGCACCACATTCTCGCCAAAGGTACGGTCGATCGCTGCGAGAATGTCCTGCGAAATGCGAGATCCTTCACGAACCAAGGTCGGAAGAACTCGAATGGCGATTGAACGTTGCAGTCGGTCTGCGACCGCTCGAATCGTCGCGACTTGCCGCTCCGCCGCACGCAGTGCGAAATACCCCGTTTCAATTGGGATGATCGCCTCATCGCATGCGCGAAGTGCGTTAAAAACCAACAATCCGATGTGGGGAGGACAGTCAATCACGCACCACTGAAAGCGTGGTGCAACGCGATCGAGCAAGCCCGCAAGCCGACGATCTCGATCAGGCGCATCGTGCAGTGGTCCACTGGGAGCCTCGAGCAGCGCCAAGTTGACCGTGCATGGAGCCAAGACCAATCCCGGTGATGGCTCCCAAAAAAGTCCGTCGTCCAAGAGGGCCGTTCCACTTCCCTGTCGAAGAGCGTCTTCGATTCCAACTTCAATTCGCGCCGCAGGGACGCCAAGAGCAAGTCCACAGTGTCCTTGTGGGTCAAGGTCGACCAAGAGCGTCCGCTGCTTGCGAGCTGCAAGAACGGCCGCCAAATTGACCGCCGTGGTGGTCTTGCCACTCCCACCTTTTTGGTTGACGACCGCAATCACGCGCATGCTGCCTCAAGATCGACTGACTCCCCACCTTCCCTTGAAGTCTGACGCAATTCTCTGAAGGTCAGTCCACGGCGCCGATCGCCCGTAATCCAATGCGCAGCAATTCGGGGTCTGCTTGACGAACGATGTCGGCTCCCCCGCCCGCCTTGGGAAGGATGAGCGTAAGCCTTCCCGCAAGTCGTTTCTTGTCAAATCCTGCAGATTTTTCGAGGTTTCCGACATTTGCTTGCTGCGGCAGTACGACCGCGAATCCCAGCGCCGCCAGTCGATCTCGGATTGCCGACGCATCGGCAGGCGCCATTGCACCCGATGCGGCTGATGCTGATGCCGCGGCGACGAGTCCCAAGGCGACAGCCTCGCCGTGAAAAAACTCATCCGAAAATTGAGACTCGATCGCATGAGCGAAGGTGTGCCCAAGGTTCAGCAGCATCCGTTGATTGGCTTCTCGAGGATCGGCCGCGACGATGTCCAACTTGACGGCTGCAGAGCGTGCGATCAGGTCGATCATTTTCCACTGATCGACGGGCTCGCTGCTTTGGTAACTCCCACTCGCCCCTGGGAGGAGTGGCTCGATTGACCGATCAACGAGCATCGAATGTTTGAAACACTCCGCAAGTCCCGCGCGAAAAATACGCGGCGGCAACGAAGTGAGTGCCAAGGTGTCACAGATCACCGCAAGTGGAGGCCAGAATGCGCCAGCGAGATTTTTTCCAATTCCACCATTTGCAAGCGGAAGATTCATCCCAGTCTTGCCCCCAAGTGCCGCATCGACCATCCCCAAGAGCGTTGTCGGCACTGCGACCCATGCAATGCCACGCAGATACGTTGCCGCACAGAAACCTGCGATATCCGTGACGATTCCGCCTCCCACTGCCACAATCAATCCTTGTCGATCGAGGTTAGCGCGAACTGCGGCATCCATCACCTTCGACCAAGTCTGCGCACATTTGTTCGACTCCGTCGCACAAATTGAAACGTGCGAGATTTCTACAGCGCCGTGCGAATCATTTCTCCAAGACTTCTCGACATCGGATGCCCATGTTGCGGCGATCGATTCATCTGCGACGATCAGAATCTTCGAAGGATTCTTACCGCCATTCGCTCGGCGAACGTGTCCCGCCACCGAAGCAAGTATGCCACTACCAATGATGACTGGAGCGCTCTCACTTCCCATTCGCTGAACAA
This sequence comes from uncultured bacterium, assembly GCA_903919715.1. Lineage (GTDB taxonomy): Bacteria > Planctomycetota > Phycisphaerae > Phycisphaerales > SM1A02 > F1-60-MAGs104. Next base: position 104,265 of record CAIXJC010000075.1, read on the forward strand.
GTTCTCGTGTCATGAAGTCTCCTGATGCGTTTCTGCCAATCCCCCATGTTCGCGAGCGCGATCGGCGGCGGCACGAATTCGACTCACACCCATTGCTGCCGAACGCTTCGCCATCAATCGCACGCCAAACCATGCGCCAATCAGCACAATCACTGCCAAGGTTCCGATCAAGCCAACTGAAAAATTACTGGCGACGCCCTGCGATGCACTTTGCAATTTGCGCGCCGCAGCATGTTCAACAGGACGACCAATGACCGCGGGATATTCGTGCAAATGTCCTTGACGATCTGCCAAGCGAATGATTCCCGCATCGCGCCCAACCACCGAGACGAAAGATCCAACGGGATACCGCGTCAGAGTCATCGCATACACCGCGATCGGATCACCACCACTTGTTCGCACGAACCACTCTTCCCCATCAGGGTGAAGTGCACCCATCGGCGTGCGCTGCTCCAACTTTCCATTCACCTCCACCCACGCTCCTGCGGGAATTTTCCCCCACTCGGGACGAGTGATCACAGGCAATGTTGCAACTTGTTCCTTTGTGAATGCGCCAGTTGGTGCGGTGGCAACGACTTCCTGCCAGAGCGATTCAAATTGCTCGCTTGGCCAATCTCGTGAGGTTTGACCCTCTGCGCCTTGAAAAAGATTCACGCCATCACCTTCGGGCGATGGTAGCGAAGGCTTGTCTCACATTCTCTCGCTGCTCGGGCAGCATTCACTCGAATCAACTTCAAGTGAAATTATGGACAGACACCCCAACTCGACAGCATCGCTGCGAGATCGCTTCCGTCGGAATAACCATCGCCGTTCACATCTCCATTGACAGTTCCCCAACCAGAGAGCAACACCGAAAGGTCAAGCCCGCTGACTTCGAGATCGTGATTGAGATCCGCAGGGCACGGCGGAGGTGGAGGAGGACCTTGCACTTCATATGCGCCCATATCAACGATGGGAGCTGGACCAACTCCTGTATCGACAACGGACGTGCTATCCACGCGGCGCGTGAGACCATCACGATCGAGCACAATTCCAGTGGGAATCAGGGTATTGCTGCCCGCATCGATTGCGGGAGATGTGGCTTGCAAGTGCAGATCGCCCGTCGCCATATTGACGAAGAGTGGATCCGTTATCACGTTGCCAGTTCCCGTTGCACCACCCTGAACGAGGGAGTAACTGACGGTATTCGTTCCGCCAGCAGCGGTAATTTGATTGTTCGCCGTTGCACCACCCGAGCCGGTATTGCCCCAGAAGATGCAGTTGGCCAGCGTGCTCGATCCGCTCGTGTTATAAAAACCTGCGCCCGTTGTTGCTGTCGTTGTGTTGCCGACGAATGTCGAATCACGAACGGTCACAGTCGAAGTCGTCCCGACCCACACAGCGCCACCCGAACTCGTGCTCGTTGCTTTGTTCAATCGAAACACGCAGTTGGTGATCTTTGTCTGCGAACTTCCGTATGACTCGATCGCGCCCGAACGCGCCGCTTGATTATTCGTGAAGACGCAACTTTCCCACGTGACCGTCGTTGCGTTGGTGTCAAAGCCGCCGCCATAACTTCCGCCAACATTGTCGGTGAATTCACAACTTTGAAATGTTCCGTTGGCTCCAAAGATGTATCCCGCACCTCCGCCAAACGTGCAGCGATTGCCAACGAATTTGCAATTTCGAACGGTCGGATTACCGCTCGTGAGAATCAGAATGCCGCCACCCTTGTCATAGTTCGATGCGGTCGCACCATTTGCGTATCCGCCCACAATGCTGAATCCATCGAGAATCGCAGTGTTTGCGACACTACTTGCGACGACCACGTGATACGCATTGTCCGCCATGTTGGTGACGGTTCCGTTGTCGTTACCCAGCAAATCTCCACTCAGGATCGTGACATTCGCCAAGATGTTTCGTTCTTCCAAGAGAGTTTCAGTGCCAGCGAATCCGCCGTACATCGCAACGCCGCTTTTCATCGTGTGCCACAGTGTGCGCGTCGTTGTCGTGGTGGGTCTGTACGTTCCTGCCTTCACCCAAATCTGATCACCTGACACGCTTGCGTTGAGCGCCGTCGCAACAGCCGTCGTTCCCTGATATGCGTCGACCCATGAAGCACCGCTATTCATCCCCGTGGTGAGCGATGCATCGACATAACGAACGGCTGCCGATGCTGAATGAGCAGCGCACAAGACAGCCAACAAAAATGACAAGTGCATTCGAGGGAAATACATGGGGTAGTTCAACTTACCCTCGATTTCCCGACGATCCACTTTTCTTGCAGTGAAAAGTGGACCGTGCGATACGACCGAAAAATGAGCCCAATGGGATTCGAACCCATGTGTCCTCCTTGAAAGGGAGGTGTCCTGGACCAGGCTAGACGATGGGCCCAATACGAACACTGCGTTTCCCGCTCTCACAGCGCGGGAAGTTTTACCATACCAATGACCCCAAGGGGATTTGAACCCCTGTTCCATCCGTGAGAGGGATGTGTCCTAGCCGGGCTAGACGATGAGGCCGAGGGGGAGGGAGTATAGCGTTCAAACGGACTTCCACCCGAGTCATGGACGGTGGAGCGAAAGGACTTGATTTCGTCCTCGTGAAGCGGCTTCCACTTCCATTGCCGCTGATTCTTGGTGAACACCTGCACGCAATCAAGGCCAAGACGCACGCCATCGTGAACGGCCAGATGCATCCCGCCAGGGATGCTGAGTTGAATGCCAACTAGCACTTAGTTGTTCGCCTTGAGGTGTTGATCCGTGAGCGCAGCAACGATTGTTGCTGCGGCACGTGTGGCATGCAATCGCAAATCCGGTACAGCTGTGGATTCCCAAAGGTCACCGCGGCGGAGCGCACCCACAATAACGATGCGTGGGTTTGGCACGCCGTGTGCGTTGATCAATCGGCACTCATCGTCGGAGCGAATACCAAGACCAAGCTCATCGGTACCGGCCAATCCGGAGCGTTGAATACTTGCGAGCAGCGGATGTTGTGTCTCGCGAAGGTCCATCGACGTACCAGTGCAATTGATGACACGCGCCACGTTGTGCACATGCGTAACACCGTCTACAGCTCGCACGGAAGCGGCAATGATTCCGTTGTTCACGGGGTGTATTGCCAACAATTCGCCGCGCTCAAGAAGCAATGCCCCCGCCTTGCACTGCGAAGTAATGTCGGCAAGTGCAGGAACCGGCACGCGATGGCGGTGAATTTCCCACATTGGGCGCGCGCGGCGGAGGAAATGACGACGCTCAGCGGTAGTCCATGACTTCCAGATAGCCGCAATGTGCGGGCGGACGGCATCAAGAACACTCTGCCAACTCAGCCCGACCGCCATGCGCTCCCGCGCCATCATTCGCATCGCAGCCAGAACCCGAGCGGGGCTTCCAGCAAATTGCTCTCGCGATGCGGGCTGTGGCGGCTCACTAGCATCCAAGTGGGGTAACGGCAATCGACCATTTCGCGAAACCATTCGAATGGTGCCACGGTGTCCCAGACGCCGCAACGCCTGCACAATATCGATCGCAGTCAGCCCGCTTCCCAACAACAGAACGGCCGCATCGGGCTCAATGTTGTGGAGCGCGCCCGACTGCCATGGGTCAGAAATCAGCGAACTCGCTGCAACGCCCTGCTCTCGGTCCACCCACGGCGCGGGCGACGCCGGAATGCCAGGCGCCACCACCACGCACCGAGCGGTCATGGACTGTGGACAAGCCAGAGACTGCGGCGCAGCGCCACTGCCCGCCAACGTGAGTTCCAGATGGGACTGCTCGTCACGGATGTCGACTACTGCCGCTTGGACAAATGCAACATGCGCTCCTGAACGCGCCACCTCGTCCGCTACAAATTCTGTGAGGTACTCGCCAAACAGTGCGCGTGGAACAAAGGAATCGGCACGAAACTTACCTGGCATTCGCTTCTCAAGCCAACGATGAAAGCTTGCAACGTCGTCGATGGTTGGGCCCATGCGACCCGCCGGAACATTCAGGAGGTGCTCAGAATCACAACCCCCGTACGCAGCTCCGGGATAGCGGAGCGGGTGGCACTCCATGATGGCAAACGTTGCAGCCGGACGCGCTCGGCAGAGATGCACCAACGTCAGCAGACCACTGAATCCACCGCCCACAATCGCAATATCCACGTTGGTGGGTGCTGCGTCGGTCCAATGAAGTTGTTGATTCGCTGATGTTGGGTTCAATCTCATGAGTAGATGAACTCCGGTAGGGACTCACACCATGCGTAAGCCCGCTGCGCGTGCCGCGGCGACAATTCGATCAGCGGTACGCACCGCAGCAAAGCCCTCCTCCGCGTCAACAAAGGGGACGACGCTCGGCACAAATGATTGATAGGAATTCGCCTTTCGAATGTCGCGGGCGAGCGCCCGACAAATCCACTGCGAAGCGGCGGTTCCATGCGTTCAAGGTAACGGCGCGGTGCTGAAATGCAAAGCCTGGCGACATTGTGGCGCATTGACGACCTTCGCCTTTGCTGCGGAATTCACTGCGGAGATGGCGTAACCAGCCCATCCGAGACCGAGCCTCCCCAGATTTGGTGGACACTAAGAGTCGGCGATTTTGATCATGCGCAAGTCTGCGATGACCGCGTGTTGATCCGCCCGCATTCCAGACAGATTGTCTCGCCCGTCGATTCCTGCGCCAACGCGCACGTGATTTGATTCTCTGAAAAACACTTCTTCTTCATGCTTGCGTCCAATGGCTTTGAAGGTGCCAGCGTCCCGAATAACTCACACTTCAAGTGGACTCAAATTCAGGGTAGGGACGATCGATAGGAACTTGCTGTTCCAATGTCGCGATTAAGAATTAACAATCGCGCAACGCCGCAATATGAAATGGCCGAGCGGCTGGCTCGCACTCCGAATCAGCAATCGGACTGCGATGAGTGATCCATCGCGCCACCGCAGGGCATAGACTGCGACTTCGTACCGGGCGCAAGTGTCACCCATGCGCCCGGTACGAAGTGTTACCGATCTGGTCGGAAGCGCAGGTCTCATCCTTCCGACGGCGATCATCCCCCTTCCCATGAATCAACCGACACAAATCCATCCGCACACTCTCTCGAATTGGCTGCCACCACTGATTCTGGCGCCGACGCGATTCGAGCTAAAAACCATTCGGGCCGAGCTCTCGAATTTGGGGATCCCCGCTTCATTCGATTGCATCGGGGTTGGTCCTGGAGCAGTCTGGCGCTGGGCACAATCGTCTGCATCAACCCAAACGGCTCGCTCGCCAGCGGGCCGCACTGTGATTCTCGCGGGAGTCGCGGGAGCGCTCGACCCAGCCTTCGCGGTCGGGTCCGTGCGAAGCGCGAGCATGATCATCGGAGCTGGTTCAGAATTCAGTCGCCCAAGTCCTTCATACATGCCGCCGCTTCAATCATCACGCACAACCGTGATCGCTTCGGTGGACATGACATGCTCGGATTCCAAGCGCAAGCAAGCCCTGCGAAAACAAACCGGTGCGGGAATGGTCGACATGGAATCTGCTGCCTTCGCCGCGCTGGCGACAGAGCGCGGTTGGAATTGGGGAGTTCTGCGCGCCGTCAGTGATGATCATGCGACTGAGATTCCCAAATGGATGAATTCCCTCGTTCACAACGATGGATCGCTCCAAGTTGCAACACTTGCAACATCCATTCTGTTCCATCCGAGTCGAATCGCCAGACTCGCTGCTGTTGGCGCCTCCGCTCGACGCGCACTTCGCGAATTGAGCGGTGAATTAGCCATACTTTTGACCAAGCGTCATCCGCGACGACGCACGCTCATCTTCGGAGGGACGTTTGATCCACCGCATCGTCGCCACGCGGAGATGGTTGCAGCGGCAGCAAAATTTCTTGACTGCGATCGCGTCGTCATCATTCCCACGGGACACAGCCCACTACGCGATGGGCATGATGCGGCACCGAACGCAGATCGACTGGAAATGGCGCGCCGTGCATTCGGCGAAGTGCATGGAGCAGTCATCGATCCGCGCGAAATGAATCGATCGGGTGAGTCCTTCACCGTCGACACGCTGCGAGAAATCGCAGGTGAGCGAAGCGCAAACCGAGACGACATTGTCTTGCTCATCGGGGCTGATCAAGCGCTGCAATTTGACCGATGGAAATCATGGCGCGAAATCGACCACAACTTGGCGACGATCGCCATCGTCCCCCGTCCACCTCTTGCGGCGGCAAAACTCGCCACGCAACTTGCCGAGAAATTTTCACGACTTGGCGAGGATGGCGAGCGATGGGAAATGGCTGTTTTGCCCTTTGAATCAGTCGATTTGAGTGCGACTATGGTTCGCAACCGCCTGCGTGCGAACGAGGGAATCTCCGACCTCGTCACTCCTGCGGTTGAAGATTGGATTCGTAATAATGGGCTCTATGCCTAGTATTGAAAGTATGAGCATTGACGCAATCGAACGAGTGGCCTTTGTCAGTTTGGGATGTCCCAAGAATCTCGTTGACAGCGAGAAGATGTTGGGACTGTTGGCCAACGATGGACTGAAGCTGGTCAATGAAGATCAATCACCCGATGCGATCGTCGTGAACACGTGCGGCTTTCTGGAAGCGAGCAAAGATGAATCACTCGATGTCATTCGCGACGCACTCGCTCGCAAAGAGCGTGGCGAACTGAAACGCGTTGTGGTCGCCGGATGTTTGGTTCAGCGCCACCGTGCAAAAATCTTGGAATGGGCTCCTGGAATTGATGCGCTGATCGGCGTCTTTGATCGCGATCACATTATCGATGCCGTACGAGGCTCGACCCTTGCGCGCGAAACGCTTGGCGAAGATGGCGCTCGACCTGGATATTGGATTTCATCCAACGCTCTCTTAGCCGCCGCTGCACGCGGAGTTCCAACGGTCGGTCTGACGGTGCAAGGGCGCGACGGACGCGGCATTGGATATTTCGAGGGAGATGAAGGACGTATTCGACTCACGCCACGGCACTGGGCATATCTACGGGTCTCCGAGGGATGCAATCAGCGCTGCTCATTCTGCACCATTCCATCGATCCGCGGAAAGATGCGATCAAAGACGGCTGATGCAATCGCCAATGAAGCACGAAGTCTCTTGAACGACGGAGTCTTTGAATTGAATCTGATCGGTCAAGACACGACCAGTTGGGGAATGGACATCGGAGATGAAAGCGGATTGGTCGGGATGCTGGAAAGAATCGATCGAGTCGTCCAAGAAGTCGGCGCTGGATGGGTTCGATTGATGTACGCCTATCCGACCAATTTCACGCCAGCGATGATGGACGCGATTGCACGACTTTCGAGCGTGGTGAAATACATCGATATGCCGCTGCAACACGCGAGCAACCGAATGTTGAGCCTCATGCGTCGCAATGTGACTGCTGAGCATCAGGAAAACATCGTTGAAGAGTTGCGAGAACGCATTCCAGGGATGTCGATTCGAACGACATTCATCACGGGTCATCCTGGAGAAACTGAAGCAGATCACGAGGAATTATGCGCTTTCGTAGAACGTGCGCAATTCGACGCAATGGGAGTCTTCCGATATTCCTGCGAAGATGGGACTCCATCGGGAACGATGCATGCCGATCCCGCACTCTGTGTCTCTGACGAGGACAGTCGACGGCGAGAAAAAGAACTCATGGAACTCCAGCAATCAATCGCCTTCGAAAATGCGATGTTCGTTGCTGAGCAGCGATCAGAGTTCGACGTGTTAATCGACGGCGCTGCACGCGGCCAGACGAAAGGTCGTTCAACCACGGGAGTCAACAAGGCAACATCGATGTACACCGGCCGTGCGTATCACCAAGCCCCACAAATTGACGGACTCACTCACGTTCTCAGCCGCGAGCCACTTGCGCCAGGCGAACTCGTTCGGTGCACCGTTGTGGATTCAGACGGATACGACTTAGTCGCACAACCAAGTGCTGATCTTGATCCGACCGTTCGGCTTCGTGTAATCAAATAGGAGCGTCGAGATGCAGCGATCAAATCGATCTTGCGTTTATGGCGCGTGCATTGCACTGCTCTGCGTGAATATTGGCGCGTTTGCAGGCGAGCCGCCAGCTTCCGCACCAGCGATCATCCCAGCATCATCGAAGCTCGACATCGATCCAACGGAAAAGATCAGCATCATCGGGTGGTGGACAAATGAGAAGCAAGTTTTGCTCATTCGCGAAGACGGCGCTTTCAACTGGTGGGATCAACCCAATCGCTTCCGCACTCCATCAAAGATCGGTCGATGGGATCGACAAAATTATCGCACGGTCTGGTTGGAGCCCTATGTCGACCGAAAGAATCCAGGCGTCATGCCTGCACGAATTCGTGCACCGATGCGGCGAACGGATGGGAAAATAATGATCGATGTCGCAGCGTCGCTGGGACTGGTGCACGTCGATGAAGCTCCCGCGGCACCTGAAGATTTGTATGTCGGCCGGTGGAGCGGACCTGGTGGAAGTTTGGAATTGACTGCCGATGGCAGATACGACTTGCAAGCAAATCCGCTGGCGAATCCCGATGCCGCTTTGGTTTCTCGGTCGGTTCACAAAGGCACTTGGACCTTTGATGGGAATTACATTCGATTGCTTTCGGATGGAACGGCCCAGAATCCAGTAATGTGCGCAGTGGTCGATCGCGAAACTCCCGGCGGAAGCAGTGATGCGGGGTCGAAAAAAACATCGAATCCAAACAACGAAGCGCTCACAACCCCCATTGGCGAACTTCGCCGAGTTGCGCCCGTCACGCCAGTTGCGCCCGTCACGCCAGTTGCGCCAGTTGCAGTCAAGGCACCGGCGGTAAACCCAACTCCTTGACGACGTCTTCAGTGATGTCGGTCGCTGCGGGATAACGCAGGAAGGGTCGAGCCTGCACTTGCATCATCGCATCCGAAAGATCAAACGCTTCAAATGGTCGCTCAGGCGGAATGAAGCGATACACAAAGTCAATCTTGCGACGCTCAGCGACGATATCTACGGCTGCGAGCAATTCGCTGTATGCCTTCTGAACTTGTTCCGCCATGTGCTTTGATTGAATTTTCTGAAGAGCCGCCAACCACTTTTCATATTCGCCTTGAAGCACTTTGAATTCGCGGCGAGCACCTTCGATGTTTGGATCGTCCGGCTTCATACCAGGATATTTCTCCTGGAGCGCCTTACTTCGACGCTCGAATTCCATCCCCTGCGTTTTCGCTTCTTCATCGAACTTCTTGCGATCTTCGGAGAATCGATCGCCAGACAAGATCCCCTTCATAATGGGATCAATGAAGAGACAGCCGACGCTGTATGCGCGCGCTGTTGGTGACTCGGCCCACGCCATCCGTCCACCCTGATTGGTGAGTGTGACGACCCCATCTTTTCCCGAAAGAATGATCGCATCCGCAGGCCCGAGATCGCTTGGCAGCATCCTCGTGGCGACGGCTGGCGCTCCCGAAAGTGACAGCGCAAAAAATGCGCCAGCCATTCCAGCGACCAACGAACCAACAACGATTGCAACACCTTGACGCATGGCGACCTCAGTCTTTCTTTGGTGCTTGTAAATGCATTTCCGTCAAGATGTCTTCGGTCATGTCGATTGAATCGGGTGATCTCAGAAATGTGCGAGCCATCAGTTGCTGCGCGATACCAGCCTCTTCACCCGCTGCGAGCTTGTCGCTCGCTGGAATAAAGCGCATCACCAAATCGATCTTGCGACGATCGGCGACGACTTCAACCGCCTCTCGCAAATCTCCATATGCCGATTGATATTGACGCGTCACCATGTCCTGCCCTTCTTTTTCGCTGGCTGAATTCCACACGGTGTACTCCTGCTGAAATGCTTCGAACTGTTCTCGAGCAGCTGGAAATTCTGGAGAATCCTTGTCGATCCCTCGCGCCTTCTCCAGCATCTCCTTGTATCGCCGTTCAAAGTCTTCGCCCTTCTTCTGTCGCGCCGCAGCAAAGTCAGCCTTCTCCGCGGAATACTTGTCGCTTTGCAAGAGTGCATTGAGAATCCGACCGACGTGCACGGTGCCGATCGAGAAAACGCGACTGCTTGGTTGATCTGACCAACTCAATCTTCCATCAACGTTTGTCAGGCGCAGTTCGCTCTTGCCCGAAAGCACCAGAGCGTCGGCAGGTCCAAGGTCCTGTGGCAGCGGCAGAGTGCGTGCCGCGGCAGAATGGTCTAAGCCAGTGACGAAGAATGCCGTGAGCGCGCTTGAAAGCACGGACGCAGCGACGATAGAAGCGGTCATTCGCATCCCCGAAGAATAGCCAGTTGTTCAGACCATCGCCGACACAACGATCGACATCACTCGCTCTGCTCAAGCACTGCCAAAAACGCTTCTTGCGGAATCGAGACGGACCCGATCTGCTTCATGCGCTTCTTGCCTTCTTTTTGCTTCTCGAGCAATTTGCGCTTGCGGCTGATATCGCCGCCATAACACTTCGCCGTCACATTTTTTCGCATCGCTTGAATTGATTCTCGTGCGATGACCTTGCCACCAACCGCTGCTTGCAATGCAATTTCAAACTGATGGCGATCGATTTGCTTTTTCAACTTCGACAAGATCAATCGACTTCGATTCTCTGCGGTTGAGCGGTGACAGATCAAACTCAACGCTTCAACGACTTCGCCGTTGACGAGAATATTGACCTTCGCCAAGTTGTCGATGCGATATGCAACCACGTGATAGTCCATCGTTCCGTAGCCACGCGTGAGGGACTTCAACTTGTCATAGAAGTCATAGATGATCTCAGCCATCGGCAGTTCATAATCCAAAATCTGTCGGCCTTCGCTGAGAAAACGCTGCGCCTTGAAAATGCCGCGACGACTATCGCACAACTTGATCAAGTCACCGATATTTTCAGTCGGGCACATGATTTCCAACTTGGCAATTGGCTCGCGAATTGCCGCTGTTTGCGATGGATCTGGCAAATCCGCAGGGTTGTGAATTTCGACCTGCTCTCCAGTGGTCAGATCCACGATGTACTTGACTGTGGGCGCCGTCTGAACAATTTCAACGCCGCCTTCGCGCTCGAGTCGCTCTTGGATGATGTCCATGTGCAACAGGCCGAGGAATCCACAGCGATAACCAAATCCAAGCGCTTCAGAATGCTGAACCTCAAAGGTGAAACTCGCATCATTGAGACTCAGTTTTTCAATCGCTTCGCGAAGTGCTTCGAAACTTGCCTTCTTGCCTGTGCCGGTTTCAGCATCAGCGCTCGAAGGATAAAAATCGCAAAAGACCATCTGCTTTGGTTCTTCATAACCCGCCAATGCTTCTTCTGCTGGCGCGATGTCAAGCGTCACCGTATCGCCAACACGAACATCTCCCAGACTCTTAATGCTCGCACTGATCGAACCGACCTGCGCCCATCCGAGTTCTTTCACCCGTGTGATGTGTGGCGTGTAGCGAGTCAATTCGCTCACCATGAAATGACGTCCCGTTCCCATCATGCGAATCTTGTCGCCGACTTTTAACGTGCCGTCGAAGATTCGCACATAGACCACAACTCCGCGGTAATCGTCGTATTTAGCGTCAAAAATCAGCCCGCGGAGTTTGTCGGTCTTGGCTGGCCTCGGTGCGGGCAACTTGCGACAGATCAAGTCGAGCAACTCTTTGATTCCCTGCCCCGACTTTGCAGAAACCAAAACACAATCTTCTGCAGGAAGTCCAAGGACCTGTTCGATTTCCATCGCGACGCCATCAGGATCGGCGGCTGGAAGATCGATCTTGTTGATGACGGGAATCAATTCGAGACCCGCCGAGACTGCGAGATACGCATTCGCGACCGTTTGCGCCTGCACACCTTGCGTTGAATCCACCACGAGGATTGCTCCTTCGCATGCGGTCAGTGCGCGACTGACTTCATATGTGAAGTCCACGTGGCCTGGCGTATCAATAAAATTCAGTTCGTACTCTTCGCCGTCGCATGTGTGTTGAACGGAAACAGCACTCGCCTTGATGGTGATGCCGCGCTCGCGTTCCAAATCCATTGAGTCCAGAAATTGCGCTCGTGCCTCACGCTTGGAAAGTGCATTGGTCGCCTGCAAGAGACGATCGGCGAGTGTGCTCTTACCGTGGTCGATGTGAGCGATGATTGAGAAGTTGCGGATATTCATTGGAAGCGGCGAGCCCCGAAGTGTAGTGCAGACCCACAGCCATCACCGCATCAAGAAGATGACCCCGCCGCCGCCGCGGACTCTGCGGCAGCCATAAGAGCACGATTCAGCCTCAATTCGAGCGCTTTCTTGACTTCTGCGAGTGTTGGGGCTTTCGAAGAAAGTTCTTTCTCCAGACTCGTCACTCCTCGCCCAACCAATCCACAAGGAACGATCAAGTCAAATTGCTTCAAATCGGGATTCACATTGAGCGCAATTCCATGCATCGATACCCAGCGCGACAATCGGACGCCCATCGCACAAATCTTGCGGCCGTTCACCCACACACCCGTCGCAGTGGGATCACGCTCCCCCACAACGCCGAAATCCGCCAGCGTCTCGATGACGACTGCTTCGAGCATTCTCAGATATCCATTCACTCGCAACCCTAACCGATTGAGATCGAGAATCAGATAGACAACGATCTGGCCGGGACCATGCCACGTGACATCGCCGCCGCGATCGGTTTCCACACACTCCACACCGCGCTGCGCCAACTGCTCCTGCGAAAAGAGAACGTTCTTTTGTGCGTCAATTCTCCGCGAGACTGTCACAACGGCAGGATGGTGTTCTAAGAAATAGACAGCACCAGCGCGAAGGGCTGCAGAAAACGGTGCGCCGATTGCAGGACGTGCCGCAACAACACGTTCGTGGGCTTCCTTCTGGATCGCATATGCATGTGCATAGGAGATCCGCCCCAAGTCGATGAAGTCCACGAGATCGGTGCGATCTTTCTCGGTCGATGACGGCGGGCGAATATCGGGGGCGAAATCCATCATCGACGATCGTAGTGGGCGGGACTATTCTCTCGCCGTGCCCACGATCCACCCAACTGCGATCATTGAAGGAAATGTCACACTGGCCGACGATGTCGTGATCGGTCCTTGGTGTCATCTGATGGGAACTCTCGGCCCGATCACCATCGGCGCGGGAACGATTCTGCGAGCACGCGTGCAATTGGAAGGGCCATTGACAATCGGCCAGAAGAACCAGTTCTATGCGAATACTTGTATTGGTTGTGCGCCGCAAGATCTTGGAACGCCGCCAGACTTTCCAGGCAAGGGAATCACCATCGGATCCAACAATGTCTTTCGCGAAGGAGTGACCATCTCGCGCCCCAAGATGGACCAGTCAGGGCGCATCGGCGATAGCAACTATTGGATGGCAAACTCCCACGCAGGTCACGACTGCACGGTTGGAAACAATTGTGTGTTTGCCAACGGAACTCTGCTCGCCGGTCATGTGGACGTTGCGGACCGTGTGATCACTGGAGGTTCCGCCGCGGTGCATCAATTTGTCAGACTCGGCCGTGGTTGCTTCGTCAGTGGCGTTGCAGGAGTCTTCCACGACGTCTGCCCATTCTTTCTTGTGAGCACGACAAATTATGCCGGCGGATTGAACGTCATCGGGATGCGCCGTTCTGGAGTCTCATCCGCTTCCATCGATTCCGCTCGATGGGCGTACGCCACACTTTGCCGAAGCCACTTGCTGCCCAAGAACGCACTCGAGGTTCTGCGAACCCGAGCGGGTGATCCAATGATCGACCAATATATTTCGTTCGTCGAATCCTCCAAGAGAGGTATCGTGAGTACACGCGGTCGACGAACCGGCAGCGAATAAACGAGTGCATGGAACGCACTCAAGGAAGTTGACCCAGCGCAAGGACAGCAGCATGAACAAAGCGCATTACTCTTCACACGGAAAACAATCACGATGAGTGCGTCGATCTGTGTTCTTGGAAGCAGTTCGCGCGGAAACGCAACGGCGATTTCCTTCGATGATTCAGGCAAATTCATCTTGATCGATGCGGGACTGTCGCCACGCGGCGTTCGTACAGCACTCGTGACCGCGGGCGCAGCAGCACGCTTTCACACACTGCGCGCAATCTTTTTAACACATCTCGATCGCGATCATTGGGCACCATCGTGGGCTCGACAATTGCAGCGAGCGCCAGTGCCTGTCATCGTGCGGCGGGCCCATGCCCAACTCGCCCTTGCGTCGGGAGTTCCCGCAGAGTGCCTGCGACCAATGGACGGAGCATTTGCTCTTGGAAAGACGGCGGACGTTCGACTGATCGCTGTCCCGCACGATGAGATCGGATCAACGGCTTTTCGATTCGACTCGGAAAACGCTCACATTGGACACGCCACGGATCTTGGTTGTGTCAGCGATGAATTGCTCGATGCATTCGCTCAACTCGACATGCTTTCCATCGAGAGCAACTATGACGAGCAGATGCAGCGCGACTCGCCTCGGCCGTCGTTTCTCAAACAGCGCATCATGGGCGGGCGAGGCCACTTGTCCAACGTTCAGGCAGTTGAGGCTGCCCGCATCTTGACCGCAACTGGATCGGTGAGGCACTTGGTCCTCCTCCATCTCTCACAGGATTGCAACTGCCCAACATTAGTGCGTGAATTCTTCCATGCGCAGTTGCCGACGATGGCGTCATCTCTGACGATCAGCCGTCCATTCGAACCGACTCCCATTCTTCGCGTGCGACGATCCGAACCTGCAATCGCTTGATTTCTCGCCTCGAACGCATCGCCCCGCTGCGATTCGCATCCGCTACCCTTCTGCACTCTCTATGAGCGATCTGCTCACACACGAATGCGGACTTGCGCTGGTCCGACTGCGAAAACCAATCACATGGTTTCAGGAGCAGTACGGAGATCCTGCATGGGGGCTTCGCAAGCTCTATCTCTTGATGGAAAAACAGCACAATCGCGGGCAAGATGGTGCAGGAATCGCCAGCGTCCGCTTTGATATGCCGCCAGGAGAAGCTTTTCTCGAGCGCGCTCGAAGCGGCAAGCGCAATCCAGTGGAACGTCTCTTTGACGACGCTTTGACGCCAATTCGCAGCATGAGCGAAGAAGCGCTGCGAACAATATCGATTCCAGACCTCAAGAAAAAACTCCCACTTCTGGGCGAAGTCTTGCTCGGGCATTTGAGATATGGAACGTTCGGCGGTCGATCCGCCGATGCGTGTCACCCCTTCGTCCGACGATCCATCATCGCGAGCCGAAATCTCGCACTCGCTGGCAATTTCAATCTGACCAATTCTCCAGAACTATTCGACCTATTGGTGGAGTACGGGCTCGCTCCCGTCGGTGGAAGTGACACCGGCGTCGTCTTGGAAAAAATCGGATATTCAATCGACCGCGAACATGACCACTTGATTTCAACGGTTGGCCCAGGGTCTTTCGCAGGACTCGAAGGGCGTGCGCTGGCCAAGGAAGTTTCGTTTCAGCTGGATTATGGCCGAATCTTGGAGCGCGCCACCGAAAAATTCGACGGGGGTTACACCCTCGGGGCACTCGTCGGCAATGGAGACTGCTTCGCATGTCGAGATCCCGCCGGCATTCGTCCAGCATTCGTATTGATCACTGACGATGTCGTCGCCGTCGCGAGCGAACGGCCCGCACTCGCTGCGGTATTCGACGTTCCCGTCGAGTTGATTCATCCGCTCGAGCCTGGACATGTACTGAGTGTCAAACGAGATGGAACAGTCTCGACTCAGCGCTTTGCTGCACCCCGCCCGATTCGCCAGTGCACCTTCGAGCGAATTTATTTCAGTCGCGGAAATGATCACGAGATCTATGAAGAGCGCAAGCGGCTGGGCGAAAACTTAGCCCCTCGAATCTTGGAACGACTTGGAGAAACGGTCGACCATGCGGTTTTCTCGTTCATTCCCAACACTTCTGAGAGCGCATACCTCGGACTTATTCAGGAAACCGAGCGAATTATGCGCGAACGTGCGGCCGACGAAGTCTGCCAACTCGTCGCTGAAGGCAAGGCGACTCCCGATCGAATTCGCGCATTGATGGACGTGCGGGTGCGCGCGGAAAAGGTCGCCCACAAAGATCAAAAGTTACGGACATTCATCACGCATGATGCGGCGCGGCGCGATCTGGTCAGCCATGTGTATGACATCACTCGCGGAACGGTTCGCCCTGGCGACACGCTGATCGCCGTCGACGACTCGATCGTCCGCGGGACGACATTGCGCGATTCGATCATCACCATCCTTTCGCGGCTGAATCCCGCACGCATTCTTGTTGCGAGCAGCGCTCCGCCGATTCTCTATCCCGACTGCTACGGAATCGATATGAGCCAACTCGGACGCTTCATTGCGTTCGAAGCTGCGATCAATCTGGTGAGGGAACGTGGCGACGAAGCAGTTCTCGATGAAGTCGAATCTCTTTGTAAAGCGCAGGACCATTTACCCGCTGAGCGAATGAAAAATCACGTTCGATTGATTTATGACCGTTTCACCCAAGATGAAATCTCCGCAGAAATCGCTCGATTGATTCGCCCCAAAACTGGCGAGTGGCACGGCGAGGTCGAGGTCGTCTATCAAACCATCGAAGGGTTGCGGCGAGCAATGCCGAACCACACGGGCGACTGGTATTTCACTGGCGATTATCCCACTCCGGGTGGTTATCGCGTCCTCAATCGCGCTTTTCTCAACTGGCGCAAGCGCAGCGACTCCCGTTCCTACTAGTTTTTCGACAGTTCGATAGGTTTTCCACCGCTCGCCCAGAAAATGGGGCGGTCGAGGCTGAAAATGGAGCCCTGATTCGTTGCTCCCCATTCTCTTGACATTTTTCCTTAGTTCGTGTTCAATGCGTGACTAACCATGGCACGCTATACCGGTCCTAAAGTCAAACTCTCCCGCCGCGTTGGTGTTCCGATTGCGGACATCCCGAAGCACACAGCCAAGCGACAATTGACGCCTCCCGGCATGCACGGCTTCCGCGGAAAGCGCGCAAAGCCATACGGCATCCGTAAGGACGAAAAGCAGAAGTTGCGTTACCACTACAGCGTGTTGGAACGACAGTTCCGTCGCTATCTCGCTGAAGCAGGTCGCAGCAAGGGAAACACAGGAGAAGTCTTGCTTCAGAATCTCGAACGTCGATTGGACAACTTGGTCCGTCGCGCTGGATTCGCTCGCACGATTTGGGCTGCCCGACAGATCGTGGTTCACGGACATGTGCTCGTCAACGGCCGCAAGGTCGATCGACCTTCATATGCCTGCGAACCAGGCATGGTGATCACGATGCGTGATGGGCTTCATAAGCTCGTTCGTGAAAACATGGAAAGCCTTGCTGGGCACGTTGTTCCAGGTTGGATCGAAGTCAATCCCGCCGAGTTGGCCGTCAAAGTATTGGCGACCCCCTCGTCTGAACAAATCCCATTCGACGTGAACACGAATCTCATCGTCGAATTCTATCGCTGATCGTGTGAAACTTCATTTCCAGAGCGCGCGGACGAACAACGTCCGTGCGCTTTTTTTTCAAGAAGAGCAAGCATTTTCAAGAAGAACAAGCAGTTTTAAGCAGAATAAGCCGAATTTTTTAAATAAAGCATTGAGCAGAAAGCCCATAGGAGCCCCACCATGTTGAAATTTTTCCGAAAGAACGAAAAGGCATCACGTTGGATCTTGATCATCGGAATGACATTCCTGATGGTCTCGTGGTTGGTCTTTGACAAGAGCAGCTCGTTCCTGACTCAACTGCTCATCGGGCGGGCAACTTGGGCGACCACCGTCGACGGCGTGACGGTCACCGACGGCGATCGCGCTCGCTTGCAGCAGGAAATTCGAGTGATCGGAATGCTCGGCGATCCAACGATTCGTGCGCTTGGACTGGAAAAGGATCCGATCCACTGGTACCTGCTCACACTTGAAGCGGAACGTGCGGGCTTGGTCGGCGGCGCTGCTGACGGCGAGGCACGATTGACCGCAATGGCGACTGCCAACAAGATGCCAGAACGAAATCTCCTCGCAGCTTTGTGCCGTGAAGGTGGACAGACTCCAACCGAAGTCTTCGAAACCATTGCGAAAGTCAATGGCGTAGATCGATATGTAAACCTCATCACAAGCGGACCCGCGCGTCTGTCGTCTGCACGACTCGAACAATCTGCAGCTGCGTTGTTAGCGGCGATCTCTGGCGAACTCGTCGTGCTCGATGGAGTGAAGTCCAAGGTTGAAGTCACGGCTCCAACCGAATCAGCCCTTCAAGCACAACTTGCCACATATGGCGAATTGAAAGCGGGTGAAGGAAAGTTCGGCTTTGGCTATCGCATTCCAGACCGAGTGAAGATGGAATGGATCACGGTTCCTGCCGCATCCATTTCAACGCTCGTTGAACAGAGCCCTGCGCTTTCCAATATCGAATTGCGCAAATATTGGATGGAACATCAGTCAGAGTTCGCCCCGTCCTCCCTCTCCACTGCGGCAGAAATGGGCACATTTGAATCTTCACGCGATGCAGTCAAAGCGAAAGTGCTCGCGGCAACAACTTTGGAAGTGCGCAAGGAAATTTCGAAGTTCATTTCCGACCGAATGCAGTTGTCGATGCGTGGAATTCCACAGGTCAATGGCTATTACACCCTGCCTGCTGACTGGAATGCGAAGCAACTGACCTTCGCCGCACTCGCCTCAGATGTTGCTTCGCGATTCGCTATCCCAGCACCAACTATCGTGACAAATGGTGACGGTTGGACATCGCCGCAAGAAGTCACGGCGATCCCTGGCCTCGGCACTTCGACAACAACTCGTTTCGGCGCGCAACCAGTCAACGCTGGCCAACTTGTCCAAGCGCTTCGTGAGTTCGGCGGTCAGTCGACATTGATCACGCAGGCTGGTGTTGCAAGCCCCGTGCTTCAGAACGAGGGCGGCGACTTGTATGCCTTCCGCGTGACCGCTGTTGAAAAATCCAACGCTCCAGCATCCGTCGATCTCGTTCGCGATGCGCTGATTGCTGACATCAATCGTCAGAATCGTTACGAGAAATTGGCTGGTATGAAATCTGAGATTCAGCGTGAAGCGCTTGATCAAGGTCTTGGCGCGGTCGCCACGACATATGGAACAACGGTTGAGTCTTACAAAGATCTTCGCCAAGGCGAAAAGCAGTTCCTGCAATATGGGCTGAAATTCCCTGGGCAATTGCCTGTTTTGGGATCGGACGCAGCGGTTGTCAAGGCCGTCGTAGAACTTGCGATGAGCCTGCCACCGGGTCGCCAAATCACAGATCTCCCGCTTGCTGATCGAACGATCGTCATTGCGGCGCCAGAAAAACTTGCAGTCGTCGTGGTCCGAGTCGACAGCATCGTCCAGATGAACCGTGGCGAAATCCCTGCGCTCGTTACCAACCAACGATTCCGATCTGTGGTTGCATCAGACCAAGCATCAGGAAGTCCACAAGATCTGTTTACTCGTGAAGCGCTCGTCGCCCGCAACGGATTCGTACTTGCGAACCCTGCGAAGGAAAAGGATGCGGACGGGAACATGCCGACGACTCCAATTCCGACACCAGCAGCTCCTGGAAAGCCAATCGTTGTTCCAGCCATGCCCGCCAAGGCCGGTCAATGAGCGATCCGCTTCCCACGATTGCGTACGACCTCTTCGCGAAGATCGATTTTCGCGTGGCGACCGTCCTCAGCGCGGAAGCGCATCCCAACGCGGACAAACTGCTGAAGATTCGTCTTGATGATGGAACTCCAGAAGGTCGTCAAGTCTGCGCAGGAATCAAGGCGTGGTATGACCCATCCACGCTCGTTGGCAAGCAAGTGATCATCGTTGCCAACTTGGAACCGCGTCAATTGCGCGGAGAAATCAGCGCCGGAATGATCCTTGCTGCGAGTGACTTGAAGGAACTTGCTGTTGTAACGCCTGACATTGCGGCGGTTGTGGCTGGGACAGATGGCCAAACACCAGCAGTTGCATCGACAGCAGTGCCTGCAGCAGCCCCAGCAGCGAAGGCTGGGCCTGAAGATCGCAACGTTGTTCTGCTGACGGTTGAGAAGCCAGTCAAAGCTGGCTCCAAAGTCAGCTGAGTTTCGAGCCGACTGAGTTTCGAGCCAGCCCCAAATAACAAATCTCAACAGCGGTTATACCCCGACCGCAAGCGCGTCACGGTCGCTCAGCGCCCCGCCGTCGGATCGAACACGCACCGTGCCGTCGCGGCGCCATGAACGGTCGCACCGACTTGCGCCGCCATCTTGGCGAAGGTCTCGAACAACAACACTCGTCGCGGTACGGTCGAGCGTCACTTGCGAGACGCCGCACAAGTCGGCAAGTTCTGGCAAGAATGGCACGAGCGCTGCGTGTGGATCTGGAATCACCACGGCCGCGTCGAGTGGATTGTCGATGCCAGTTGCCTTGGCGACTTCGAGCGCCTTGGAGACACCAGCGCACGCGGTCATCACATCGTTCCAGCGCGGATCGCAGGTGGCTTTCACGCCATAATGAGTCTGCGTAAAAAGGACTGGCGCATTTTCGCCCGCGTGATCACCGCGTAGTGATGTCCATGCTTCTTCTGCGGTGTGGGGAAGGATCGGCGCGAGCAATCGGCAGAGCACTTCCATCGTCACGCGCGCGGCTGCTTGCGTGGTGCGCCGCCGAGGACTATTCGCAGCGTCGCAGTACAAACGGTCTTTCGCGGCGGCACAGAAAATCGCCGAGAGCGTCTCGTTGCAGAAATTGAAAATCGCGAGATGAACCTTGCGAAAGTCATATGCGGCATATCCCGCCCGAGCTTCGGCTTCAAGCAATGCCAGTTCTCCCATCAACCATCCGCAGAGAGATTCTGGCGGTGCGCCAAGCGCGAGTGCGCGAACTTCTTCGTCGCTCCACGCCGGTGCATCGAAGAGATTCGACAGCAGAAATCGCAGCGTATTTCGCACTTTTCGGTACGAATCACCTGCCACCTTGAAGTAATCCAAGTCGATTCGAATGTCGCCGTCGTATGCCACGCCAGAGACCCACCAGCGTGCGACCTCGGCGCCGTAATCCTTCAGCAGCGTGTCGACTTCTAATGCGTTGCCCAAACTCTTACTCATCTTGCGACCATCTTTGTCGACTAAGAATCCGTGAGTGACGAGCGCATCAAATGGCGGCTTGCCGGTCACGCCAAGCGCAGGCAGCAGAGATAACTGAAACCATCCTCGGTGTTGATCGGAACCTTCCAAATAGAGCGAGCTTGGAAATCCAACGCCGCGCTGTTGCATGACCGAATGCCACGACGATCCTGCTTCAAACCAGACGTCGAATATGTCTTGCATCTTTGTCAGCGAAGCGATGTCCAAACCCTTGGGCGCATCAGAATCTTTCGATGCGTCATATGCGGCGAGTAATTCTGCTGGCGGCAGCGTGAACCACGCATCGCTGCCTTTGGTCTTGACGCACTGCGCGATCGCGCGCACGCTGGCGGCTGTCATGAAGACGCTTCCATCTGCTTGATGGAATGCGGGAATGGGAAGTCCCCACGATCTCTGACGGCTGATGCACCAATCAGGCCTGCTTTCAAGCATTCCGCGAAGTCGATTGCGCCCCCACTCTGGGAAAAACTTGACTGTTTTGTTGACTGCTTCAAGCGCCATCGCGCGGAGCGACGTGGCTGCGGCTGAACCAGTGGCTGGGCTTGAACCAGTGGCTGCGCTCGCGCCAGTAGGAGTTCCTGCAGCTCGATCGACTCCGATGAACCACTGTTCGGTCGCGCGAAAAATTACTGGCGTGCGACTGCGCCAATCATGTGGATACGAATGAGTGAATTGCAGCGCATGTACCAAGTGACCACTCGTGCGCAAATGTTCGATGACCAATGCATTGCCATCCCAAACGACTTTACCTTGCAGCCACTGCGGAGCAGTCTCGTCGAATGTTCCGTCATCACGAACGGGGCAATAAATTTCTAGACCTTCTCGCAGACCCGTGCGGTAATCATCATCGCCGTGACCTGGAGCAGTGTGCACCAATCCAGTTCCATCTTCCATCGTGACATATTCCGCAGCGACGATGCGACTGGTTCGGTCGCAGAATGGATGGCGATATTCAAGACCCACAAGCGCAGATCCGAGGGCTTCTGCTTTCTTGCTGACCGCAGTCGCGCCAACAACAGTGACCACTTTGTCGAGCATTTCTGCTGCGACGATTGTCAGTGCGCCATCCATTTCGACGAGCGCGTATTGATGCCTTGGATGCACGGCAATTGCGAGATTTGCAGGCAAAGTCCATGGAGTAGTCGTCCAAATCATGAACGATGGTTTGCATTCGCACTCGACGCCGAAGGCTGCGTCCACTTTCGATGTGTCCGCGGCTTCGAAGTCAACATAGATCGAAGGATCGACGCGATCTTCATATTCCAACTCCGCCTCTGCAAGCGCGGTCCGATTTGCGATCGACCAGTGCACAGGTTTCAATTGGCGAAAGACATATCCCTTTTCCAAGAGACCTGCGAAAACTTCCAGCGTGCCAGCTTCATATTCAGGCTGCATCGTGAAATATGGATTCTCATAATCCGCCAGCGTCAAGAGTCGCTGCATTTGTGCGGCTTGCGTCTTGATGAACTTCGCTGCGTATGTC
The DNA here is from genome assembly GCA_903919715.1 of uncultured bacterium. Classification (GTDB taxonomy): domain Bacteria; phylum Planctomycetota; class Phycisphaerae; order Phycisphaerales; family SM1A02; genus F1-60-MAGs104. Next base: position 126,729 of record CAIXJC010000075.1, read on the forward strand.
GCACACTCGCGGCGAATCGCCATGCGCCGATGTTCGTCGGAAAGCGTTTCGAGTTTCGCGGCCTTGCCGCTCTCGACCAAGCCAGTCATGACGCGATGTTCGATCGGAAGTCCGTGACAATCCCATCCAGGAACATAATGACATCCGCGACCTTCCATGATCGCGCTGCGCACAACAAGGTCTTTCAATACTTTGTTCAAGAGATGGCCGACATGGATCGAACCATTTGCATACGGCGGCCCATCGTGAAAAACAAACTTCGGCGCGTTCACGCGTGATGCAGTAATCGCAGCAGCAACACCCTGCTTCTGCCAGCGGGCAAGTGTCGCAGGCTCCGCTTGGGCGAGATTCGCCTTCATCGGAAATGCAGTCTTGGGAAGATTCAGAGTGGTCTTGTAATCGCGTGTGTCGCTCATTGTTATGTTTGGGAGTGTAATGGAGTGGGTGGAGAGGTCGCAGAAGTGCAATGAGCGCAGAATTTGGCTTGCCTGATAAACAAATAATTGCAACTTCAGCAACAATAATGCTATGGATGGTTGGACTCGTGCTCATTGACGTCGGCTTCTTGCTGACTGATGGCATTTGCTTCCGCACGAGTGCCCAATGGATGGAACGCGCTCAAAAAATTATAGATAATTCTCGGTTTTATTGCGCAAATGCGGTTTTGGGAGATACTGTGCGCGAGGATGTTTCTGGGGGTTCCGCGTGGATTCCCTGGGAAAACTCTTGCGTGCTCTAGACGCTCGCGCAGTTACGGCTTTGTAGACAACGCACTTATGAAATCTATTCCTTCTATCGTCTTTGTTTGCGCCTCTCGCAATGGCTGGAACGTTCGGCGCGCTGCGTGCTTTGTCGCTGTTGCACTTGCGCTGAATGCGACCAATGCCGCCAGTGCCTAAGTGATTCCCAGTGGACCCGTGCGCGCATGGGGAGACAACGATCAAGGCCAATGCACTATCCCAAGCGACCTTGGGCCTTGCACGCAAATCGCGGGAGGTAGCGACAACACCATCGCAATCCAAATCATTGATTGTGATGCCAATGGCATTCCAGATGCAACTGAAATGGCTGGCAATGATTGCAATGGCAACGGCATTCATGATGCGTGCGAAATTACGGCTGGATTGCTGGAAGATTGCAATGACAACGGGCTTGCAGACACATGCGAGAAATCGCAAGTGCTGGACTTCACATCCACACAAATGGGACCAATCGGTGCGGGATCACCCAAGTTGTGGACCATTCCAAATGTTGCCCACGCATCAACTGATGTTCAGCTTCACGTGCTCGCACGAGGAGATTTCGATAGTCCATTCGAGACACTCACCGTCAAGATCGACACGGTCTATACGCAGGTTCTTTTGGGAAACACAGGTTCTGGAACTCAATGCAATGTGCGCGAGGGATTGGTTACTGTTCCTATGAACTTGTTCAACGGCGGAATCTTGCCGAATGGCTCTGTCATCTTGAGATTTGAAGGGTCTATCGCAGTCGATCCAAATGCATGCCCACAAGGGTCGTGGGTCGAGGCGACACTGGAGTACGTCGCCAGCACGAGTGCGGATTGCAATGCCAACGGATTGCTGGACACATGCGAGATTGCGGCAGGGCTTGGAGCGGATGCCAACCACAATGGTCAATTGGATGAATGCGAAGATCCGATCATCGCCTGCCCTGGTGATTTCAATCTCGACCATAACGTCAATGGCGCGGACATGGGAATGCTGTTGGCAGCGTGGGGTCCAAACGCGCCACCAGCGATCGACCTCAACGCTGATGGATCCATCGGCGGCACAGATCTTGCGATAATGCTTGGGGCTTGGGGACCTTGCCAAGAAAATTAGGAATAGAAAATCGACAAACAGGAATTCATCCCCCGCGACTTTCGCCCAACCTGATCACTTCGCCGCAAATCGGCGGGCAGCCCAGACCAAGATCAATGCCTGCGCGATCAGTCCAAGTACGACTGCACCCGATGCCAACCATCTGAATTCAGAAAGACTGTCGAGCGATTTCAGCGAACGAAGATTCTGAAGTTCCGTCACCATTTCAAGATTCTTAAGCGCATCCAAGTTCTTGAGCGCATCGAGAGCCTTCAGCGACTCCAAATTCTTCAGCGCTTCCATGTATTTGAGCGCTTCCAAATTCCTCATGGCATCGAGCCCCTTGAGCGCATCAAGCGACTTGAGTTGCTGCAAACCTTGCAGTGCTTGAAGTTCTTTCAAATCCTTCATCTGCACAGACATGGTGGAGAATTCCGCTTGGATTTTCTGAAAGGAAGGATCATTGAGCGTCGCAACGAGCGCGCGCCTCAAACGAAACTCCATCGCCAGAGGCAACTGCGCGAAAACAGCTCCACCTTCTTGCGCGGCAAGTCGCAGCGCATGGATTTCGCCCAGCCCGCGCTCGAGCACTCCATTGTCATCAAACTGAACAAATGAAGAATCGATCTGAATGCTCCTTGGCATTTTGAATCTTGTCGCAAGCATTTCATTCACTGTCAGCAATGCTGCCAATGGGGTCTTGTCCTTTGACTCCGATCGGGTTGTAACAGAACGAACCTCTGAGATCACCTCGGGTGTCAGCCACTTCTCTCCAAGGATGAACAAGTCTGCTTCGATCGCATCGAGTGTTGCGATCATCGGCCGAAGCGAGGGATAGGGTCCAGAATCGGCGGCGCTTGCAAGTGCATTTCGAATCGACTCGCCAGTAATCAACAGGTTGGTCAATCCAACCCGCGGATCTGGAGCTGACACTTGCATTGCGGCAAAAATTCCTGCGGCCGCCGCGATATCAAGCAATGTTTCACGTGTCTGCACATCGGAAATCTGCGCGAGCGCGGTATTGCAATCCAACGGTAAGACCACAGAAATCTGCCGAACGAGCGGCGCCATTTCGGCCCGCAGTTGATCGAACTTGACCTGTTGCTCCATGTACGTGCGCTGCTCAGTATTTGGCGTCGCATCGCTTTGCCCCATTTTTTGCGGCACGCATCCGAAAAACCCAAGTGCTGGAATGATGACGCCTGCAAGAAGAGTTGTTCGCATCAACTCATCGTACGAAAAGTCGGCTGCATAAACAGCGCGAGACATTTGCCGATGCGTTTGATTGCGACGCCTACTCAGGCTTCGGATCGCCAGGCTTCACAACTTCATCCAGATATTTCTGAAAGTCAGCCATGTGATAGGAGATGAAACAGAACGCATGATGCAATGCAAACCACTCGATATCGGTGGGATCCTTGGAAAGATCATTGCGCTGACGATTCAACTCGGCGAGGATTGGTTCAACTTTCATATCAGCGAAGGTTACTACGCTGCGTTCGCTGTACCTGCAACACCATCACGGGTCACGATGAAGAAATCGCTGGTGATCGGATAAGGCAAACGCGAATAATCGCGTGCGATGCGCGCACGAACGCGTTCGATGAACGGGTCTGGACCATATGAAAGTGCGATAAACACGTCCCGTGCTGGTGTCGCGACATAGAAATCGCCGCGCAATTCCTTTGTGAGCCGTTCATGCAATTTCGACAGAAGAAGCCGTGCCGCGTCATATCCGTCTTTCAACGACAACAGCGCAGCGCGTCCTCCGTCATGGCTTGCGATCACTTGCACCTGCAAATCGGGTGCGTAGAGACCGAGATTCTGACGAGCAATTTCCTCCAGTTCCTCTGGACCGATCCCCCACCGAACCATTTGTTCTGTGGAAACACTCACGGTCATCTCGGGCATGTCGAGCACAAAGACGATGACCGTTCCGTTGACCCATGGAAGGTGTGCGATCGATTGACGATCGACCCCTTCAAAGATGGACTCCGGTTGAATGCGAGGCATGATTCGATGTCGCGCGACGGCGAATGGAATCAGGCTTGCGCCGACCGAATCGCCCTCGAAGATTCTCTCGAAATAACTCCGCACAAATGCGTGACCACGCTTGGGATCCTGATGGACCATTCGGTAGAGATTCTCCAATCCCATCATCTTCCCGTCGACGGTCAACTTAAGCGGCGAAACGACCTCGACTGGTCGCTGCTGATACCACGTCTTCAGCAACTGCCCCACCATTTCGGTGAAACCTTGTGGATCTTCGGGGAATTGCTCTAGGTTTGAGTCACTCATTCTGGCCTCCTGAAGGTCACACGGAATGTGCGCACCTTCAAACGAAATATTGGATAAAATCCGACGAGATGCCAATCAATACAACGATTTTTTTGACGGGGAATTTGTAAAAATGGCGCTTGACACCACCCTCTTTTATTCACAGTCCGCCCCGCCATTTGGACGCGGGCCACTCCTCATCATCGCTGGACCATGCCTCTTGGAGAGCGACGAGATCAACATGCGAATCGGAGAAACCATGCGCGACGCCTGCGCACAACATGGGCTCTCCTTCATCTTCAAGGCGAGCTTTGACAAGGCGAATCGATCAAGCGTCAAGAGTGCACGCGGACCAGGATTGGAACGGGGTTGCGAAATGTTGGCAAAGTTGAAATCCGTCTTGGGCGTTCCTGTCACAACGGATATTCACGAACCACAGCAAGCCGCTCGAGCCGCACAGGCCGTCGACCTCCTTCAAATCCCAGCATTTCTCGCAAGACAAACTGACCTGCTTGCCGCCGCTGCCGCAACGGGTCGCGCAGTGAATGTCAAGAAAGGCCAGTTCATGGCCCCCGCTGAAATGGCCGGCGCCATTGGAAAATTGCGCGAGAGCGGCGCAAAGCAAATCATGTTGACTGAACGCGGGACGTTCTTCGGATACCACCGGCTCGTCAACGATTTCGCAGGCGTTGGCGACATGATGCAGCTGGGCGTACCAGTCTGCTTCGATGCGACGCATTCCACCCAGAGACCAGGCGAGGGCGAAACAAGCGGCGGCAATCCTCAGCATGCCCCCCTTCTCGCACGTGCTGCAGTCGCTGCGGGCGTCGATGCGATCTTCATGGAGTGCCATCCGGATCCTGCGGAATCGAAGAGTGACCGCGCCACGATTCAAACGCTCGCACTGATGCCTGCACTTCTGAGACAACTCGCTGAGATTCGGCGGGTGGTGGCAAAGCGATGAAATGCGACCACTGCGACAAACCCGCCGTCGTCCATGAAGTCATTATCCGAAGTGGCGTCTCGAACGAAATCCATCTCTGCGCAGAACACGCGATCGCCGCTGGTTATCCCCTGCCGATTGATCAACCGATCGCCGACATTTTTCCGCAGCTCGAAACCGCATCAAAGGGTGATATCGGCAAGGCGAAAGAGCGTTCACCCAAATGTTCCGCATGCGGCTTGACCTTCACCGCATTTCGTAAATCGGGCATGCTCGGATGCCCTGCGTGCTATGACGCATTCATGCCGATGATTGAACAAGTGATCGAGAGTTCCCAAGGGGGCGCAACGCATCATGTGGGGCGCAGCCCTCACGGTGGAGCGGAGACCGAGCGACTGCAAAATCTGCGTGCGAAGTTGATGCGCGATCTTGAAATCGCCGTCACGGCTGAACAATATGAACGCGCTGCGAAACTGCGCGACGAACTGAGGGCCATGGATCCCCCAACGCCATGACTCAGCCGTTCTCCGCTGCCATTTCCCAAATTGGACCCGACTCTGATGTTGTCGTGACGAGCCGCGTGCGCTTGGCGCGAAACATTTCTGGATTCCCATTCGTCAGTCGAGCGAGCAATCCAATACGACTCGAGATCATGCGAGTTGTTCGTCACGCAGTCGACCATGCATCCAAACGCACGAGTGCCGATCAAGAATTGCGGTGGATCGAGCTGCAATCGGCGCAATCGCGTGACCGCATACTCTTGTCCGAGCGCCACCTGGTCTCACGCCACTTTGCCAACAGCGACTGGCCACGCGCATTGGCGCTTTCGAATGACGAGCATTCGAGCATCATGGTGAACGAGGAAGATCACCTTCGCATTCAGTTCCTCTGCGCAGGATCGCGACTTGCTGATGCATTTACTGCGGCATTTCGCCTCGAAAACGCACTCGCTGAATCGACGAATTTTTCATTCCACCCGCGATGGGGATATCTCACAGCGTGCCCGACAAATGTTGGATGCGGCATTCGGATGAGCGCGATGCTCCATCTGCCCGGCGTTCAAATCATGAAAGAAGTCGATCGGATTAAACGTGCCGCGAAGGAACTGCATCTTGCCGTGCGCGGCTATTACGGGGAAGGTTCGGAATCGATCGGCGACTTCTTTCAATTCTCAAACCAAATAACGCTCGGATCCACAGAGGATGCTCTGCTTGAAGAATTCAACGGCGTTGTCCTTCCGCGCCTGGTTGGTTATGAACGCGAAGCCCGAACTGCAGCGCTCGCTCGCCACCGAAGCCGGATCGAAGACGTCGTTTTCCGTGCGCATGCGAATTTGAGCGCTGCCCGATTGTTGACTGCCGATGCAGCAACGAAAGATCTCAGCCGAGTTCGCTTTGGTGTCGTGATGGGATTGCTTCCCGTGGATCTTGCGACGATCCAACGATTACTGCTCCAAGTGCAGCCGGCCCATTTGTCAGTAATCGATCCTCGCGCACTCGAAGGAGACGAGATCGAGCGCGAAGTGCGTGCGACATTCATGCGACAAGCGCTCGCGCGAGGTCCGTCGGAACCGAATCCAAACTCGTGAATCAGGGCTGAGATTTTGCCCTGGGATTTGGCCTAGCGAATCAACTGACGCTCGCAGCATCCGCTGCAAGTGCTGCGCCAAAATCCTTCTCCGTCAATCCCCCCGCATCATGTGTGGAATATCCCAGCGTGACACGGTTGTATTTGACGAGAATGTCAGGGTGATGCTGCGTTCGCTCTGCCTCAACAGCCACGCGATTCACAAAGCGCATCGAAGCAAGAAAGTCGCCGAACGTGAAGGTGCGCTCGATCAAATCCCCAGTTCGAGACCAGTGTGGGACTGCCGACATTTGGACCGCGATTTCGGATGATGAGAGTTTGTTCGCCATGCACCCCAAATACTAGCGAATCATTACCATGCAATTGTCGTGGCTATTCCACTCGAACATCAATCTCTGCGAAAACTTCGCCCGCGGATTGCAGTCGTATCGCTTCAGCTTGGCGACACACATGAAACGGTCGCGAAGGTGCTGTCATCGCGATTTGAATTTGATGCTCGAGTCATCAATGAACGAGATCATATTTCCATCGCCATGGCCGTTCGCGAGGCGCAAGCATTGGTGCTGATTGGTGCGCCAACGGTTGCGAACATGCAAATCCCAGCCACGGAAGAAGCGATCTCGTCGATGATTCCAATCATCGCACTTTGCGCAGGACTTGATGAGAACGATGACTCGCCACCTGGCATTTCTTACGTCATTGATCCAGCCCTTGGACCAGAACATCTCGCAACCGCTTTGTCTGCGCTGATCTCGAGGCAGCGAGAGATCCAGAGACTGCAGCTTGATACGGTGACTGCGCTTCGATTTTCTGGCGGCCTGCGAACTGAAATTGACACTATTCAAGAAGAACTGCAACTCGCTGCGAGTGTCCAGCGTGAGTTCCTTCCCCGCATCCTGCCATCGATCGGCGGAATCGCATCGGCTGCGCTGTGGCGACCTGCCGCATATGTCTCGGGCGATATCTATAACGTTCTGCGCCTGGATGAACATCATCTTGGTCTCTTCGTCACAGATGCGGTTGGGCATGGCGTTCCTGCGGCACTGCTGACATTGGTTATCTCACGAAGTCTCCCGACGAAGGAAATCACTGAGAAGTCTTATCGCATTCTTTCCCCAGGCGAGGCACTTGCGCAAGTGAATGCGGACATGATGACGCGCGCTGGGAGAACGACACGCTTCGCAACGGCGATCTATGCAATCATTGACACGCGCACTCATCAATTGACGGTTGCAAGCGCAGGGCATCTGCCTCTCCTTCGAATCACTCGTGGCGGGCAGTGCGAACCGATTCACACATTCGGCGGCCTCTTGGGAGTCTTCGAAGACGAGACCTTCAAAGAAGAGGTGATCACACTCTCGCCTGGCGACAAACTGCTCTTTTATACGGACGGTTTCGAGCAAGCCTTTCCTGAATTAGGCCATGATCCAGCGGCGCCCCGCTTGCCAAATCGCAGATACATGGACGTCTTTAATGAATTCGCTTCGATCGAAAGTCCTGCGGATTTTATTGAGAACGTCAATCGACGACTCGACGAAGAGTGCGAAGACTTTCCACAAATCGACGATTTGACCTTGCTGTGCTCTGGCTGGACCGGGATCTAGCGCGCGGCGAGATGACGGCGGACGGCTTGATCGATCATCCGAGCGACCGAGTCCACTTCAAGATTGACGAGATCACCAACGACCGTGCGACCGAGTGTTGTCCGCGCGAGAGTCTCTGGAATCAGTGCGACTTCGAACCAATCCGCAGTGCTGTTTGCAACGGTCAGAGAAACGCCGTCCATCGTGATCGACCCTTGCGACGTGACCAGCGCGAGAGTTCCATGCTTGTCATCCGCCGCTTTCACGCGAAGTCGCCACTGCCCATCGGACCGATCAACATTGCAAACTTGTCCAATCGAATCGACATGCCCCTGAACGATGTGACCGCCCATCGGATCTCCCATTCGCAGTGCGGGTTCGAGATTGACGCAGTCGCCGACCGACAATGAGCCAAGCGTTGTCATTGAGAGAGTGTGCACAATGACATCAACCTCGAATTGACTGTCGCGAATATCGACTGCGGTCAAACAGACGCCATCGACGCTGACGGAATCACCTCGGCGCAGGCGCTGAGCAATCTCGGCAGATTCGATCGCCAATCGCATTCCACTCGCCGTTGTTGTGCGATTCGCAATGGTGCCAACGGATTGAACGAGTCCCGTAAACACAGATTATTTCCACGCCTGCACGATCATTGATTGAGGATAGTAACGGGCAAGGATCTGCTTGTAGGTGCTTCCCTTGCGCCCCATTTCCTGGGCGCCGTGCTGGCAGAGCCCAACGCCATGCCCGAAACCTCGGCCAGAAATCTCTGCTGTTGCGCCAACGATGCGAATTGAACAGTCGCAAGAACGCATGCTGGATTTCGAATCGCCCGGCGCGTTGATCGCTCGACGAAAATCTTCGGCCTCGATCAGAACCGAAACTCCCTTGTTCGTTCGAATGCGAAATTCCACGGGTCGGCCGGCACTGTTCTTGTCGGAAATCTCGACGCTTGATGGGAGTTGCAGTGCCGCCAAATCCGGCCGCGCATTGGCACACCCCCATGCTTGAAGCCGCGCCTGAATCTTTGCCAGTGGTATCGACACCTTCCACGTTGCAATCGATGCGCCTTGGCAGCATGAAGTACGACGAGCAGAATCATTGCCCGTCGAGACACAAACGATGTTGTGAAATGGGTTGTCGGTTAATACTCCAAACGCATTTGCAGGTCGTCCACCGCACGCACTCGAGTAATACGCCGGCACCACAACACCATCATGAACCAAGACTTGCCCGCGCGTGTCGCGCACTGCCGCAATCGCCTTCGCATTTTCCGTTGCTCCAATCCACGCCTGACTTTGTTGGCCCGCAACCATGTCATAGTGACGTCGCCCTTCCCAGCGCGCCTCTTCAACCACTGCGAAACTGCGGGCAGCGATTGCCTGAGCGTGATACGCAGCATCGCACCACGATGGATAAAGCTCCTTCGCAATGACGCCTGGAAGATAGGAATCCATTCCAACATCCACGACAAGATCAACGCTGCTTGGAGTGCGCACAACTCGCATTTTTCCAGGCCACTCCTTCTGATTCCACTGAATGCAACGCGAATCACCTGCGGGAGATTGGATCGTCAGTTCTCCTGCGCCATACTCGTGAGTTTCCGCTGGTGCGCCACCTCTTTTCGCCGACGTGACCCGCCACCCATCGTTCTGTATTCGAATCTCGATGGGAGTGTTTGCCGTCCACTCCACATCCGTCGCCGAAGGATCTTCGGGCGATATTCGGATTCGCCCAGCGGCGTGATTGATGATGACGACCTCTGATGGTGCAAGCGTTTCAATTCGAATGGCAACTTCAGGTTCGGTCGAAGGAGGAGTCGGAAGCGGCTTTGGCGGAATCGGTTGAGGCTTGATTGGTGTCTGCACACAAACAACCGCTGGAGCATCCGCGGCGGGCGGTGCCTCCTCCGGGGCATTCTCCGGGGCATCACTGACGAGTGGCGCAGGCGTAACGCAAAGTGGCGCGGATTTCTCTGCTCGGACAGGAGCTGAATCGTCCGCACACGAGGCGAGAAAAACCACTGCTGGAACCAAGCAGATGCCCAGTGCACGGCAGAAGGGTGAACGACGATTTTGCGGGAGAAGTTGCATGAAGAAGTGCGAGGGATGAAAACGCTGAACCAGCGAGGATTGACCGAGTCAACTGAGCGGATCCTTGACGATTTCTTATCGTCCAAACGGTGGATAGAGGCGACATTTCACGGCGCGGTTGGAACCTTGGGGGAAATTTGTGAGCGCATGCCCCCGCGGATACTCTTAACTGACGGAAATCCACCACTGCGAGGCACGCAATGAGGCTTCCGCCCATCGATCATGAAACACGTTGCCGCAAACATCACAAAGTCTCGAGAACTCGAATCTGAATCGAGCCCAAGGATTTGCACCCCCAGCATGACCGTGAGAGAAATCTATATCTCGCCAGGGCATAATTTTTTTGGGCATCATGGGAAGGCTGCTGGTACCCATCCGACACTCTCGGTTGATGAGGTCGAGTGCGTCGCTGGCGAGGGTTTGCGTGGCGACCGATTCTTTGGATACAAAAAGGACTATCTAGGCCAAGTCACGTTCCTTGCAGAGGAAGTCTTCCAAGCCCTCTGCGCTCATTTCAAGGTCGTCGACAAATCAGCGGCCTTGCTTCGGCGCAATGTCATCACGAGCGGAATTGACTTGAACGAACTCATCGGCGTGCAATTCGAATTGCAAGGGATTCGCTTTCGAGGTGTTGCAGAGTGCAGTCCGTGCTTGTGGATGAACGCATCATTCGGCCCTGGAGCGGAAGATTTTCTCAAAGATCGTGGCGGATTGCGTGCGCGAATTCTCACCTCGGGAATTCTGCGCGTCGACAATAAAACGGCATAAACCAGTTTCGATGCGCATGGCGATGCGCATGGTCATCGCGCAATCCATGGCTTTCTTTATGACGTGATGACAAACTTGCATGCGGCGACGAGAAGTACAACTCCAAGCGCCCTTCGAAGCCAGAGCTGCGATGCACTGCGAATACTCCAGTGAGAACCAACCAATCCTCCGATGACGGCCGCTGCCGCTGCCCACCAGAGCCATGGCTCGACCACGATTCCTATTGAGAGAAGCCCGCCAAGACCCGCGAGCGAATTAAGCAATATGAACGGCGCGGAAACCGCAGCAGCCTCTCTGGGCGTTGCCCAACCGCAGAGAATCATCAACGGCGTCAGGAAAATTCCGCCGCCAACGCCAACCAACCCAGAGAGTGCTCCGATCAAACCGCCGAGCAAAGCAGCGAGCGGAATCGGCATCGGACGAATGGCGTGATCGCGCTGAGGCATGATCATACGAACGGCGGCAATCACCAGAGTCGCAGCAACAAGCCGCTTGAATGTTGGTTCATTGATTGAATAGGAACCTGCGAAATATGCACAGGGAATCGACGTCACAAGAAATGGCCAGAGAAGATTCCACCGAAAAAAACCTGCGCGATAAAACGCAATCGTGGCGAGCGCTGCAACGAGCACATTCAAAATCAATGCGGAAGGTCGCATTAACACAGCAGTGACTCCAAGCAGAGCCATCACTGCGAGATAGCCTGATGCACCACCGTGACCAACGCTGGCATACAACGCAGCCATCACGCAGATCAGGGAGACCAGAACGACAATTTCAAGCCCAGTCATGCGCAGCAACTGTACGGCGACGCGCACTCGCCTGCACCAGAGCGCGGCGAAAGAGTCGCAACTGAGTCGCATGTTGCCGAGGTGCCAGCGGTCATGCGTGATAGTCTTATTGATGCGATGCAGCGCAGCCCATCACCTTTCAGTGCGATCCCGTTGAGCCTGTTTCAGGCGACTGCGAGTGACTTAAAAAACACGGTGACGACGCGTGCCCATTCCGTCATCGAGCCACTTCCCCAAGCGCCAGAAGCAATCCGCGCGGCGAGGCGAATGATGGACTCGCACGGACGGACGATCTTGGACCTTCGCATCAGTATCACGGATCGATGCAATTTTCGCTGCGTCTATTGCATGGAACCCGATGTGCAATTTCAATCGCCCGACGCACTTCTCTCGCCTCTGGAAATCACCAAGCTCGCTCGTATTGCGGAGTCACTTGGTGTTCGCAAGATTCGCGTGACTGGCGGCGAGCCGACCTTGCACCCGAAGCTCGAAGAAATCCTCTCTGGTATTCGCTGCGAAACAAAGGTCGAGATTGCCATGATCACCAACGGCTCGCTCCTGACCCGCGAGAAACTTGCGCGCTGGAAGCGTGCGGGACTGGGTCGCATCACCATCAGCATCGACTCCGTGCGTGGCGATCGATTTTCGAAAGTCACGCGGTCCACGACGACTCCCGACGACGTCATGAACGGCATCGAAATGTGCATCGCAGAAGGGCTCACGCCGCTGAAATTGAATGCGGTGCTCGTCCGTGGCGTGAACGACGATGAAGCCGTTGAACTCGCTGGACTTGCGCGACGATTCGGGGTGGAGATGCGCTTCATCGAATACATGCCGCTCGATTCCGCTCACGCATGGGACGCTGCGCATGTCGTGACGGCACGCGAGACACGCGAAGCCATCGAGGCGGTTTTCCCGCTCACTCCAACCAACACGGACGATGTGCACAGCACAGCGCGGACCTATCGATTCACAGATGGAACCCCAGGGCAGATTGGTTTTATTGCACCCGTCAGCCAACCATTTTGTGGCGCATGCAGC
>CAIXJC010000076.1 GCA_903919715.1 uncultured bacterium
GACAATGCTCGCTCGTCGCACCGAGTATTACGCCGCACTTGCGGCGGCGAACAAGCGCAACGACATCACCGAGTGGCTCGTGTGGTTCGCAGGTGCCGCTCTCGAAGCACAGACTCGCACTCTGCACCAGGTGGAATTTCTCATTGACAAGACCAAGTTTCTCGATCGACTCAGCGGAATGATCAACGCCCGACAGCAACTCGCACTTGTGCGAATGCTCCGAGAGGGTCCAGGTGGATTTGAAGGCGGGATGAGCGCTGGAAAATATGTTGTCATCACCAAGACTTCTGTGGCGACTGCGACGCGCGATCTTGGCGAACTCGTCGAAGTGGGAGCGGTTCGTCGTACGGGATCGAACCGCAGCGCTCGGTATCACCTGACGATTCCGTTACGTTCCGATCTCAGGGTCACAATCGATCAGACTGGGGAAATCGTCGAGTCGTAAGCGGTTCCCAACGGTGGGACGGTGATGATTTGAAGGATCGAAGAGAACCTATAGTGCACCTCAATGATGCACGCTCCTCTTCGATCCCGTCTTCTGGCAACTGCAATTTGTTCGACGCTCGCGCTGACTGGACTCTCTTATTCACTGCCGCAGGACGCGGCGCCCGCAGCACCCGCACCAGCGGCGCCACCACCGCCAGCGCAAGCCGAGAACAAATCAGAATCGCATGTCATCGAAGGAAGTGTCGATCCCTATTCGTATTCTCCAAAGAACACCGAAGGGCATACTGATGTCGACCTGCGCGGAATTTTCGAAGGGCTCGGTCCAGTTGCGATCGAGTGGTATCAGCATGTACTGACACTCTCGAATCCATTTTTCGAGGGACGCGTGCCAGCTTCGCGGGGGAGCATGATCGCCGGCGAATACATCGAGTTCTATTTCAAGCAGTCGGGACTCGAACCCGCATTTCCACTGCCAACGTTCGATGAATCAAAGAACAGCGGCCCTGTTGCAGTTGCAGCATCGATTGAAGGCGCAACTCCGCCGCCATCCTCCGCATCGAATCATCCTGAGTGGACGAATTGGCGTCAGCCATTTGACCTTGCTGGAGCGGGCCCAAAGTGGGTCAGTTCGCAGGTCGCATGGTCAGGCTCATCATCGCCATCATCATCATCATCATCATCATCGCCACATGCATCGACGGAGTTGAAGCGTGGCGAGGGATACTCCGTGCTCGGCAACAGCGCTTCTGGAAAAGTGTCTGGACCGCTGACATTCGCTGGCTATGCAATCACCGAAGGCAAAGATGGATACACATCATTCGGTACATCGATGGAGGATTTCACTGGCCGTGTTGTGATGTTCATGCGCTATGAACCGCTCGACACCGAGGGGCGAAGTCTTTGGGCGGATCGGCGTTTCAGCCCATCAGCCGCAGTTGCTCCAAAGATGGAAGCGATCGTCGCTCGCAAGCCACTTGCGATCATCATGGTCAATCCTCCTGGCGCACGAGATGGTCGTCAGACCTTGGAAAACAGCGAGACCAGCAGATTCGGTGCGCGGCTTGATGTGCCCGTCATTCAAATGTCTGCTGAAGCAGCGGACGAACTTGTGAAGGCCGCCGATCCGCACAACAGATCATTGATGGATCTGCGAAAACTCGCAGACAATATTTCTTCGAAGGATTCTCTCAAGCCAATCAACATGCGTGACTCTGTTGTTGTCTCGGTCGAAACAAATTTGACGAGCGGCGCAATTCAGACTGACAACATCGGCGCGGTCTTGCGTGGCAAGGGTGCGCTTGCTGATCAATGGGTCATCGTTGGCGCGCATTACGATCACGTTGGATTCGGTTATTACGGCGCAGATCCTTCGAATCGCGGCATGTTGCATCCAGGTGCAGACGACAACGCATCTGGAACATCCGCGATGTTGTGCTTGATGAAGCAGTTGACGACGTATTACCGCTCCGCTGAAGCACCCGCCGAAATGCGATCTGTTTTGTTTATGGCATTCAGCGCCGAAGAAGTTGGGCTTGATGGAAGCGACTTCTGGACGAAACATCCGACATTAAAGAATGAACAGGTCCAGGCGATGGTGAACATGGACATGGTTGGTCGCATGCGCAACGACGAGCTTGCCGTCGGCGGTACTGGCACGGCGAAAGATTTCATGTCACTCTTGCGCCCAGTCTTTGAAGCAAGTGGTCTGACTGTTCGCGCAGATCCTTCAGGTCGCGGTCCAAGTGATCACGCAAGTTTTTATCGCGCTGGAATTCCCGTGCTCTTCCTATTCACTGGATCACACAACGACTATCACAAGCCAGCAGATCGTGGATACACAGTGAATCCTCAGGGAGCGGCGAAAGTGATTCAGTTGGCTGATGCGCTCGTCAAGATGCTTGCATCACGCGCCGAGAAATTGGAATTCGTATCGACCGATGGAGCAGCAACCGCAGGTCGACGCAACGGCGCGAAGGTTCGACTCGGCGTGATGCCGGGATATGGTGGCGATGGAACGGAAGGCGTGAAAGTTGATGGGGTCAGTGCGGAAACCAGCGCATCCGAAGCTGGCATTCAAATCGGCGATCTCTTGATCGGTTGGAATGGAACGCAATTGACCGGACCAGCAGACATGATGGAACGCCTACGCGAGCAGAAGCCCGGCGATGTTGTGAAGATCAAACTCAAGCGTGGCAAAGAAGAATTGACTCTCGATGTCACGTTGAAATCCACAAAGTCGGAGTGATCGCATAATGATCACAGCGCTGATGATCGCTGGTTTTTTCGAGACTGCGCTGATCGCGCAAGACGCACAAGTCCAGCCTGAAAAGCAAGCGCCGCCACGATGCACGATTGTGGCATCAAACGATCTCGCGCCGCCTGGCCTTGTGCTTTGGTATCGCCAACCTGCGACAACTTGGACCGAAGCTCTTCCTGTTGGCAATGGCCGAGTGGGCGCAATGGTCTTCGGCGGAGTGCGCGAAGAGCGTATTCAACTGAATGAAGATTCGGTGTGGGAAGGAACGCAAGGGAGTCGCCCTATTCCAGACTCTGCAAGTTCGCTGGCAAAAATTCGCCAAATGTTTTTCGATGGAAAGGTCATCGCTGCACAGGCGTTGGCTGCAGAGAAAATTCTCGCGCCGACAATCGACGATTCATATCAAACACTTGGAGATTTGCTGATCGAGTCGCCTCTTCCAGTTGATGCAACTGAATATCGGCGCGGTCTGGATTTGAATACTGGCGTCAGCGTCACTTCATGGATCGAGCGCGAGCACCGCGTCATGCGCACCGTCTATGCATCGCATGCAACAAACGCCGTGGTTGTCCGTCAAGAAACCGACGAAATCGAAGGGCTTTTCCTGAAGTTTTCTCTTGATCGCCAGCCTTCGTGCGAAGGGTGTCCGTTGGAGATCACGAGCGAACGTGCAGACAATCGTGCCGTCATTCATTTGCGCGGTGCAACCGAAGCCGCCGTTGGCGATGGCGTGCGATTTGCGGCCGACATCGTGATTGAATGCGAAGGAGGATCGATGTCGACCGACGGCGCCAGTATTGTTGTGCGTGCATCCAATGCAGTCAACATTTTCGTACTTGCAGCGACGGACTTTCCATATGTCGGCGCAGATCGTGTTGCAGCACTTCAAGCGCTCGCCAGTGGAAAGAAAGTCGATCGACCTGATCCAGAGAAACTTCTCGCGCAATTTTTCGCGGCGCTTCCTGCGAATCGTCATGACCTGCAATGGGATCACGAGCGCGCGTGGCGTGAAGTCTTCGATCGATTTGATCTGGAACTCGGTCCTCCAAATGTCGAGGCTGCTGCGTTACCAACTAATGAGCGCCTACGTCGTGTTGCAAGTGGCGAATCCGATCCAGGACTTGTTGCGCTCTATGTTCAATATGCGCGTGCGCTGTTGATGTCGTCAAGCAGGGCAGGTGGGCTTCCTGCCAATTTGCAGGGAATTTGGTGCAAGGATCTGCATGCGCCGTGGAATGCAGATTTCCATATCAATATCAATTTGCAGATGAACTATTGGCCCGCTGAAGTCTTGAACATCGCGCCGACGGTTCCGCCGCTTGTGGAATATGTCGAGCGGCTCGCGCTTGATGGTCGTGAAACTGCGCGGCGCATGTATGGCGCGAAAGGTTGGATGGCGCATCATGTTTCGGATGCGTGGTGTTGGACAGTGCCAGCTGGAAAAGAAACCGTCTGGGCGCTTTGGCCGCACGGTGGCGGATGGATGACTCAGACGGTGCACGATCACTGGGATTACGGGCGCGATCCCGTATTCCTTCGCGAGCATGCGTTTCCACTTCTGCGTGGTGCTGCGGAATTTTATTTGGACTATCTCGTGACTGATCCCGAAAGTGGAATGCTTGTGAGCGGTCCAAGTTCATCTCCCGAAAATAGTTTTCTGCTGCCTGGTGGTGTGGTCGCCAATTCTGGAATGGGCAACACGATGGATCAGATGATTATTCATGATGTCTTCGCAAACTTGATCGAAGAAGCAGATGCAATCTGCGCCGCGGCGCCCAATGATGCCGTGAAGAATGATCCCGTCGTCGCAAGCGTGCGCAAAGCGATCACGAAGTTGAAGCCGCCGAAGATCGCAGCAGATGGGCGCATCATGGAATGGGCGGATCCGTGGCAAGAAAACGAACCTGGTCATCGTCACATGAGTCATTTATTCGGCGTGCATCCTGGTCATCAGATCACCATCGAAGAGACGCCGGAATTGATCGCAGCCGCGCGCAAATCGCTGGATTTCCGTTTGGCAAATGGTGGAGGTCACACAGGATGGAGTCGCGCGTGGCTTGTCAACATGTTTGCTCGACTGAAAGATGCAGAGCAAGCTTGGCATCATGTTCAAATGTTGCTCGCGAAGAGCACGCTGCCGAATCTCTTTGACAATCATCCGCCATTTCAGATTGATGGAAACTTTGGTGGAGCGGCTGGCATTGCAGAGATGCTCGTGCAGTCGCACCGAGAAGTTGGCGACGGCGGGGGTGAAGGCAAGCAGCGTGGTCATGTGATCGAACTTCTTCCCGCGCTGCCTAAAGAATGGTCGCGTGGTGCTGTGCGCGGACTTCGCGCGCGTGGCGGTGTGACGATCGACATCATGTGGTCAGATGAAAAACTTTCGTTGGCGACGATTCGCGCATCTGGCGACGAACCTCTGCGCATCGCATGGCCAGTCGATGCGCCACTGCCGATAATTTCGCGACTCTCAGATAAAAGTGCAGTCGTCACAACTCGCACTGGAAATTGGCTGGAGATTGCGCCCAAGGGTCAGGCAGGGGAGTATCGCATTTCACAGAAGTGAATTGCGAGCGCCGCACGCAACGCATCACAACCAACAAATCCACGACGGTCACAGCGAAAATCTCTCGCCTTGTTCCGCGATACGCATTCCAGCTTTTTCCACTTGATGCTGCGCGTCTGATCCTGGAATGAGCGCTGCGTTGGTGTGATTGAGATGAATGAAGCGCACCTTCGCACGCTCTGCGGATGGAAGTTTCGCGAAACGCTCCATACTTTTTGTAATGAATGGATGTGGGAATCCAGTCATATCGCGGCCTGGGATCTCGCCGTTGGCGAAGAAAGTTCCATCGAGATACGCAACATCAACTGTGCGCAGAAC
>CAIXJC010000077.1 GCA_903919715.1 uncultured bacterium
ACGGCAGCCAAGGCGACGGCAGCCAAGGCGACGGCAGCCAAGGCGACGGCAGCCAAGGCGACGGCAGCCAAGGCGACGGCAGGCAAGGCAGCGGCAACCAAGACCAAAGCAAAGCCAAAGGCGAAAGCCACGGCTCGAACTCGTTGAGCCGCAGAGGCATCGCTCATGGCTGGTCATAGCGCATGGAAAAACATGAAGCACCGCAAGGCTGCGGTGGATGCCAAGCGTGGCAAGATGTGGTCGAAGGCATCCCGAGCGATCATCGTTGCAGCTCGCATTGGTGGTGGCGATGTCCGATTCAATTCATCGCTTCGTATGGCAATCGATGAAGCGAAGAGCGTCAACATGCCGCGCGAAACAATTGAGAAGGCGGTTAAGAAAGGATCCGGCGCTCTTGACGGCGAGGATTTTCAAGCGATTCGATATGAGGGGTATGGTGCGGGCGGTGTTGCAATCATCGCCGAATGCTTGACGTCGAATGTCAACCGCACCGCTCCAGACATTCGAATGATTTTCGACAAGAACGGTGGGAATCTTGGCGTTCTCGGTTCTGTCTCGTACAACCTGCATCATGCAGGAGTGTTGGTGATCGAGCGTGCACGCATCGAAGAGGATCGATTGATGGAAATCGTTCTTGATGCGGGTGCAGACGATGTTTCGGCCGATGATGAAATGTGGCAAATCACTTGTGCGCCTGGTGCGCTCGCGGCGGTGCGGGATGCACTCGAAGCTGCGGGGATGCCGGCGACTGAGGCGCAGATCATGTGGATACCCTCCACCACAGTCGAAGTAGAAGGCGAGCGGACCGCGCAAATTGTTCGCTTGATCGATGCACTTGAAGAGCACGATGATGTGCAGAAAGTTTTCTCGAATGCGATTTTTATCGATTGACCACAGCGATATGACGGCGTGCAAATCTTCGCACGCGGCGCATGCCCCATCGAAGGCAGTTGTAGTGGTGCTCGCATTCGCAGCGATGCTGTTGGCGTGCGGATGCAATACTGTTTCTCGTGATTATCCTGGCGTCAGTCACGATCAACTCTGGCAGGCTGCCCTTGGCGCAGCGCGCAATCCGAAGTATTCCGATTGGTTCGTTACAGAGAACGGTGTCTTCGTGGATGAGGCGGAGAATCGCATTGAGATTTACCGAGAGTTGAAGCGGGACTACGCGCCTCCTGGCGCGGCTCTGCGGCGCGAGAGCGAGACATGGACGTTTTCTGTTCACGTAGACTCTGAAGATCGAGTACCGAAAGTTTTCCTTGACACTCGAACTGCCATTCGCACGCCAAACTTCTTGGCGGAAGCGGACCACTTTTTCGGCGAGATTGATGCGCGACTTGCACAGTTGCCGACCGATCTGAATACGTCAGATTCGGCGACGACGCAGACGAAAGCGTCGAACAAGAATGGTTTAGAACCGCCTGCGGCTCTGGACGCTCCAGCAAAGGTCGTCGTTGATCCTGCGCCGAGCGCTACAAATGAGCCGGGATCGCAGCCTCCGTTGACGGTGCCGTGAGTCGTTGAGAGGTAGCGGTGGGTATCCTCTAAAACATGATTCCGGCGAACTCACTATTGCGATCCCTTGTTCACTGTTTCCTCTTTGCAGTGATTGGCATCTCGTCCAATGTTTTTTCGACGCAGCAGATCCCCACTCCGGACCGAGTTGTTGCGCCGCCGAAAGTGAAGGAAGGAAAAACCGACCCCGCTCGTGATTCGATTCAGTCACTTCCGTTGGTCGCTCCGCCGATGTCGCCGATGGATGTGGAAGAACTCTTTATGCGAGTCGGACTCATGCCAGTTTCTGGGCCGCAGCTTGCGGAGTTTCAAAAAGCACTTGAGTCAGCAGGCGCGACAGCCCAACTCAGCCGTCAGGAACTTGATGAAGGGGAGTACAAGAAACTCGTCGATGCAATTCTGGCGAGTATCGCGGCGGAAGGGTACCCATCGAGTAATCAGATTCGCATCGTGAAAGCCGTTCGCGCAAAGGCAGCAGCGATTGACGCTGCGCTCATTGATTCTGCTTCCCGTCCGCTTGTTTCTCCCCTTGGCAAAGGTGCCCAGGGGCTCATCGGATCGGCTCAGTTGATGCACCGTGCCGATGCTGCTGCTGCGACGCTCACTCGAGCTAACGGGATGCCTCTTGCATTTGTCACAGTGACGCCTGCATTTGCGTCACTCACTTCGCTGACGGGCGCGACGCTCGAAAGCGCACGCTCATTGCTGTTGTTGGACGCCTCGGCGCGCGCAGAGATCGCTGAACAGATTTCTATCGCGCTGCTTGAAGGTGGGGTATTACTTTCAGAGCGGTCGAGCCATGAACTTCAGATGGGTCTGACTCAAGCACTTGCAAATGAAATAGCAGTGGATCCTACTTCTTTAAAATTAGTTGGCATCGCTCTCCAGATGCGTGGCGCATTTGCTCCTGCGAGCGAATTGGCGAAACTCGACGCAACTCTTATCCAGTCAATCGAATCGACTTTTCCGCCAGCCTGCGCTCCTCATGCGATATTGGATCTTGAACGATCCTCGTTGAGTGGGGCGCGAAGTGCCATTGGGGGCTTGGATATTCCGCGCCTAGGGAGTGCAGCCATTGAAACGCCGAATCTCACTCCAGAGCTGGCGAAAGACGTAAAAAATGCAGTGGCGTTATGGCAACGCGCAGACAATCAAAGCTTCATCACAAATCTGCAGGGGGATGCTGTCCTTCTGTCAGAGGGGGCATCGTTTTCCAAGCCGATCGTTGCTGGCGAACCCCAAACATGGCAATTGAACCCTGTTTCGCCGTCGATGCAGCGGTTCCAACAGCAAGTGACAAATCGCATCGATCGTCTGCGTTCTCGCCGAGCAGCAGAGATCGCCGCTGAAAAAGAGATTCAAGGGATCGTTGGACCGGAAATTTGGAAGGCGATCTCTCCGGCGCAACGGGCGACGCCTGCGATTAAGTAGACAATCTTTGGGGTAAATTCACTTGCTTTACATTTTCTTGGCAGAAAGCGGAATATTTTCTAGCCAAGGCTGATTTGCGTGCTACCTTAAATCAGCAAAGGGGCCGGTGGGGTGTTTCGTTATTAAGTGTTCGGGGTTCCGTGGGGTATCAGTCACAAGAAAGGCGTTCATTCATCATGAATTACATTGCTCTAATCGGCTCGGCTGCACTTATCACTTCGACCGCAAGTGCAACGTTTACGGGGTGGACTATTACGGTGGCATCGGTCACTGGATCGCTCGGCGCTCGCGACGTTTACTCCGTCTATGCCAACTTCAACAACAGCACCGACATCGTGCTCAATGTGTTTGACTTCGGCAAGGCCGTGACAACAATTCAAGGAAATCAAATCTTGGCTGG
>CAIXJC010000078.1 GCA_903919715.1 uncultured bacterium
CGACGGCTTTTGTTCCATAAGTAGAAGATCCTGATGCGCCATTATTGCCGTTGTACCACGCAATGTTTCCAAGAAGCGTGTCGTCGTTGAAACCAGTTGGCTGTGCTGGATAACTGTGAAACGCCGTTGTTGTTCCGGCGCGATATGCATATTCCCACTCTGCTTCAGTTGGTAAGCGCAAGCCTGTGAGAGACATAAAAGAAGTAGATCCTGATGCAATCATGTTCCAAGAGACTCGTTCAACAGGACGCGAAGGGCTGTCAGAGGATCCAGAAAAGTAGCTCGGATTGCTTCCCATCTTTGCCAACCACTGAGCCTGTGTCACTTCATAACGACCAATGTAAAACGCACTCAATGTCACTTGATGCGTCGGGTTCTCGTCGGAATTGCACCCATACTGCGTCGACGCGCTGCATCCCATCGTGAATGTCCCAGCAGGAACCAACAACATTTCGATGTTCGTTCCGTTGTCTCGAACTCGCCATGGCGAGCCTGATGCAACGATTGCGTTTCGCAATGTGGCGTTCGTCACAACTGCAGGATTCGGCGTCCATTCCAACACAGTCGCCCAAGCTGGACCATATTGACTTGCGCATGAGCCCCAGCCAGAGAGAAGGAAGGTCATGTCCAATCCATTCACCACGCCATCGCTGTTCGTATCCGCTTTGGGGTAATAGGCACCTCCGTCAGTACCCCAAGTTGAAAGCAATATCGCCAGATCGATTCCGTCGATTTGATGATCGCTGTTGATGTCGCCCGCACAATCGCAAATGTGCGAAGCAGAATCCAATGTGTAGTCGCCAGTAATGTTGGGATAACTATTCGAGCAGACATCCGTGCTGACCAGATTTGTCCGATTCGCGCCGCCAGTTGGATAAATATAAATGCCTCCGCCAGCAAGTGGCGCTGCATTGGCTGCAATGTTCGAATCAACAATCTGCATCGTCGCTAAACCACCCTGCCAACTAATTCCACCACCACGATCGATTGTGGAATTGTTCATGATTGAACAATTCACGATCTGTGGCGCAAAGTTGGAATTGGAGACCTGCACAATGTGCAGTCCACCACCCGCAGTCACCGTATTGTTTCCTGTGATTTCGCAATTGCGCACGATCGTGCTGCAATCGAAGAGCAAGCCGCCGCCACCGTATGCATCACCAGAGTTGTTGCGAATGGCGCAATTCTCGACGACGCCAGAACAGTACAGAAGATAAATGCCGGCACCGAAAGAAGCGCCGTTGTTTTGAATGATGCAACTCGAAATAGATGCGGCGCTTTGGTACATAAATACACCGCCACCAGCACGAGCAGACTTATTCCCAGGAACAGGAGAACCCGTCAAACCCCCAGTGATCGTGAAGTTTTCCAAGCGCGCTGTTGCAGGCTCTGCATGCATCATGCGAACGACAGACGATGTTTGGCCAGCTGTTCCAGAGAGAATTGTTGTTGCAGCAGATGCTCCTCGGACAACAATGTTCTTACCCACAAAGTCGATCGGACCGGCGTACGTTCCTGCCGCGACTTGCACCGTGTCGAATGGTGCCGAAGCATCGATCGCACTTTGAATCGTCGCATACTGCGATGGCACATATCGAACATGAGTCAATGCCATCGAGTGTCTTCCACCAGCGGCAACGGCGACCGACGAATATGCCTGCGTCAGTGAAACCGGCACCATCGATTGACCTGCGTTCTGCTCTGTAATCGGTAGCGATGATCCTGAACCCCACGCAGCGATTGAATTATTCGTTTTCACCACGAGTGTGTGATAGCCACCAGCCGCAATTGCCACGCATGTCCCAAGAGTCGCTGGAACGATTGACTGACCATATTCAGGGAAATTTTGCGTCGTGGTTGTTCCGCCTCCAAAGCAGGCGACCGTGCCGTTGGACTTCAGTGCAACGGTGTGGACATCGCCTGCAGCGATCTGGGTACAGACTCCAAGAGTCGTAGGAACTGCGCACTGACCATATTGATTTGATCCCCAACAAGTCACCGTGCCATCAGTCTTTATTGCGACCGAGTGATAGCCACCTCCTGCGACTTTGGTGCATGTACCAAGAGTCGAGGGCACAATCGATTGACCAAGATGAGGAATGACGCCGCCAAAGGTCGTACCCGCACCCCAACAAGCGACCAAACCAGTCGACTTGATTGCGATCGAGTGATAGCCACCAGCTGCGACTGCCACGCAATTTCCAAGAGTTGTTGGAACGACACACTGACCATATTGATTGTCGCCCCAGCAGACAACCACACTGTTTGTCTTGAGCGCCATCGAGTGATAAAAGCCAGCAGAAATCGCGGTGCATGTACCCAGTGTGCCAGGAACAACCGATTGATTTACCACCGTTCCAAAGTTGTTGATATTTGATCCCCATGCCGAGACATTTCCCGTGGAAAGAATCGCCATCGAGTGAGTCCAGCCCGCCGCAATATTCGTTGCGATCGGCACCGGAGTCGGCAGCATTGATTGACCATAGTTCGGGAAATAGCCAGTATTTGTGCCTCCAGCACCCCAACACTCCATCGTTCCGTCAGCTGAAACGCTCGACGAGAAAGAAAGAGATGCAGCAACGAGCCCCAGTGTCAAAGAGATGACGTGAGAAATAGAAAATGACTTCATAAATGCTGACTCCTGAATTGAATTGTTTAAACCCGGAACCCCGAACATTCAAACCCCGAACACCCAAACCTTTGGAAGGGTACTCCCGCGAATCAGATTTGCAAAACCTTGTTGGAATAATGTTGGAAGCTGGTGAAATTTACGGGCAGATATCGCCTTGAGAAATGCGGACCCCCTGGTTACGGGCAAAAATGATCCAAAAGTGAGCGTTTTTTGCCCGTAAACAGGGGGTGCGCGTGGGGGAAGCTTGGGAGTTAGCGTGAAAGAACTGATTACGGATTGCGTGCGGCGCGGAAGCCGAAGGTGTATTCCGCCGCAGCAGGCGGATAGTCGATCCGTCGCGAAGAACGGCAATTGTAGGAGTTGTAAAGCAAACCACCACCGCGCGAGACACGAGTCGTCCCAGTCGTTGGCCCCGGAGGGTCCGTCAACGGGCTCGCACCGTAATACGAGCTTTGATACCAATCTTGGCACCACTCCCAAAGATTGCCTGACATGTCACTCAGCCCCAGTCCGTTGGCGAAGGCGCTACCGACAACATGGGTTTGAACGCCAGCGTTGTCGACATACCACGCAATATTCCCGAGCAAGGTGTCGTCGTTTGTTCCATTGGGATAACCAGGAAAACTGTGAAACGCTGTTGTCGTTCCTGCGCGATATGCATATTCCCATTCTGCTTCGGTTGGCAATCGCAAACCTGTCGCAGCGGTGAAATCCTGCGTCATGTTCCAAGAGATCATGTCGACGGGACGATCCATACTCCCCGGATATCCATTGGCAAGGGTGAAATGACTCGGATTACTCCCCATCGTCGCCAACCACTGAGCCTGCGTCACTTCGTAACGCCCAATATAAAAAGCCTTCGACAGAGTGATTTGGTGCGGTGCCTCGACCGAACCCGCTTGACACGTAAATGCATTCGAGGGACTGCAACCCATCATGAAAGTTCCAGGTGGAACCTGAAGCAGTTCGACATTGCTGGAATTGTCTCGCACGCGCCATGGCATACCGGTCGCGACGATGGCATTTCGCATTCCGACGTTCGTCACCACCGCAGCATCAGGCACCCATTCCAACACTGTGCCCCAACTTGGTCCCTGACAAGCACCCCATTTCCCAAGAAGTATTGCAAGGTCCGCACCATCAACATTGTGATCTAGGTTTATGTCTCCTTGGCATTGCACTGCAATTGGAGTCTTGGCAACGCGGAACCCGTGTGCGTTGGTGGCCTCGTCGGGCGTGGCTGGGTTGCGGCGCGACGAACGGCAGTTGTTGCCACCACCGACGCCGAAAGAGCCACCACGAATCGCGCGGACGAACCCAAACGAAGTTCCTTGAGGATCTGTCACGCTTGCCGAGCCATAAGCCCCCCACCAATCCTGACACCATTCTTCAACGTTGCCTGCCATGTCGTACACGCCAAATTTATTTGCAGCTTTCCCACCGACGGCGTGTGTTACCGAGCCGTAAGTTGGGACGACCGAGTTGCTCGAATACCACGCAATGGCTCCAAGCAATGTGTCGTCATTCGTGCCACTTGGATATCCAGAGGAACTATGAAACGCGGTTGTCGTTCCTGCGCGATATGCATATTCCCATTCTGCCTCGGTTGGAAGGCGAAGTCCGTTCTGTGTACAGAAGGGCTGGATCGTGT
This sequence comes from uncultured bacterium, assembly GCA_903919715.1. Lineage (GTDB taxonomy): Bacteria > Planctomycetota > Phycisphaerae > Phycisphaerales > SM1A02 > F1-60-MAGs104. The sequence continues at coordinate 4,284 of CAIXJC010000078.1, forward strand.
TCCACGAGATGTTTTCAACAGGGCGGTTGGTATCGAATGTGTGCAGCGGTGGCTTGAAATAACTCGGATTGCTTCCCATCTCCGCCAACCACTGAGCCTGAGTCACTTCGTAACGCCCAATATAAAAAGCCTTCGTCAGAGTGACTTGGTGCGTTACCTCGTCGGAACTACAGGGATTCGAGACCGACGGACTGCAACCCATCGTGAAATTTCCTGCTGGGATCAACACCATCTCGACGTTGCTTGCATTGTCGCGAACACGCCACGGGAAGCCTGAAGCGGTGATCGCATCTCGCAACGTAGCGTCGGTGACTATGGAAGCATCTGGCGCCCATTCCAATACTGTTGCCCATGAGGGAGCAACTTGGCACTGCCCCCAATTGCCAAGCAGCATTGCAAGATCGGCACCATCAGCCACACCATCCAAGTTGAGGTCGCCTTGGCAATACTGTGCATGGACATCTGGAGTCAATGGGCCGAACGACAATGCTGCAACCGACACGAATAGACCGACAAAGTTAATGTTTTTCATTAGGGACTCCAATGGGGGGAACAAATTTCACATCGAAAGAAGTCTCGGAGAATACTCCGAGCAGGTTCAAATCCAAACATCTTCTTCTGTTTTCTCCAAATCCGACCGGTTGTAACGCAGCTGATTCACACACATTTTTCTAACACTTCAGGTCGTTGCGCCGATAAGAACACTCCTATGCACGCCGAAGTATCCCGCACACCACTTTCCAGAAAATTGACTTTCTCACTGACTTGCGCTGTCGTTGCTGCGATGACCGCATCGACGCTCGCGCTGGGTGTTCCTGCGACTCCCCCCACAGCGGCCTCTGCCCCTCGCGATATGGCTTCCGCCATTCGAGCCGAGGTCAATTCTCTTGGACTGAAGAAGGCTGTGATCGCCGTGAGTGTCCGCGAGTGTGCGACGGGATATTCGGTCCTTTCGCTCAACGGAAACGAACCTATGACCCCTGCGAGCAACATGAAATTGCTCACAACTGGCGCGGCACTTCTTGGACTTGGCCCAGACTTTGTCTTTCGCACTCGAGTCCTGCGAGATGGCGACCGTTTGTTCATCGTCGGCGATGGCGATCCTGCGCTGGGCGATCCTGAATTGCTTGCGGAATCTTCTTATGTCGATGGGGCTGGAGTCGCTCATCACGGGCTGACGATCGATGACTTGCTTGGCAGTTGGACGAATGCGATCAAGGCAAGCGGCATGACACGCGTCAGCGAACTGGTCGTCGACGACCGCATTTTCGTGCGCGAAGGGGCGCATCCGCTGTGGCCGAAGGATCAACTTGATGAAGGGTATTGCTCGCCACCATCAGGGATGAATTTCCACGGCAACGGCCTGTGCGTCACTGCGTGTCCTAACCCTGGACATGCACCCACGATCACATCAATGAGTCCCTCGGCGCCCTGGCTGACGATCGTCAATAAGGGGACAAGTCGTACTGGCAAGAACGATCGCAACACGATGTGGATCGCTCGGCAACCCGAGAGTGGCGACCTGACAATCTTTGGCAACGTCAAGATTCCATATGTTGTTCCGATCACTGTTGGGATTGGAGATCCCGCGGAATTTCTGGCGCAGTGCATCGCGCACCGCTTGATTGCTGCTGGAATTCCTGTTCAGAACACACGGCTTGCTGCGGCGAACGATCCCCAGCCCAAGGGAACCGCCGTTGGACCCGTCCTGCAAACACCGCTGGCAACAGTCGTCACGCACTGCAATGTTGAGAGCCAGAATCTCTATGCAGAGAGCCTCATGAAGCGACTTGCGGCGAAAGTCACTGGTGCGCCAGGATCGTGGGCGACCGGATCAATCGTCGTGAAGCGTGCGCTTGAGGCGAATATCGGTGAGAGCGCGCGAGCATTCGTCATCTCTGATGGCTCTGGGCTTTCTCGTGGCAATCGCGTGACCGCTGACGGCATGACGGCATGGATCACTGCGCTTGCCAACAACGCAGAAATTGGCACGATGTTCGTAGACAGCCTTGCCGTCGCAGGCAAATCAGGGACTGTTCGCAAGCGCATGAAAGAGATCAATCCTGCGGTCGCAACCGTGCAGTGCAAGACCGGATACATCGACAAGGTGAGTTGCCTGTCAGGATTCGTCACCGCACGCGACGGAACGAGATACGCCTTCAGCGTGTTGGCAAACAATCTCTGCGAAGCTGATTCCGTCGGCAAGGCGAAGAAACTTCAAGAGCACGTGGCGAAGGTCATTGCAGATTCACTGAGCGCACGACCGAAGCCAGCGCTCGGCGGCTGATTTGTGAATCAAGTTGCGGAAGGCGGACGAAACGCTAAACGCGCTTCCTCGACATCTGCATACATCTCGAAAAAGCGATCCAGTTTGGTCATCCGCACAATCTGCACGATCGAACCTTTCAGCCCGCATAATTTTACTTCGCCGCCGACGCTCTTAATGCGCGTATGCAGCAGCAGCAACGATCCAAGACCGACGCTTGAGATGATTTCTAGTTTCGAGCAGTCAACAATGATGTTGCGAACTCCACCTTTCACAAGTGCCGTGACTTGCTCGGAGAGTTGGCCAGCAGTTGATGCGTTCAATCCTCCATCCGCACGCAAGATCATCAAATCACCCACAACTTCGATTGCGTACATCTCCACTGGTTTACCCCTCCACCACTCGCATTGCGATCAAGTCCTGAACATCCACTAATCCAACAGGTTTTCCGTCTAAATCAACAACGGGAATCTCGTCGAGGCGTTTTTCTTGCACGAGACGAACTGCGTCGCGCACCAGCGCATCAACAGTCAGGCACGTTGGGCGAGCGGTCATCACAGTTGAGACCAAAGAATCAAGCGCTTCCAAACCACCACCGTTGACGAGCCGCCGCAAATCGCCGTCGGTGAAAATGCCAGAGAGTCGACCATCAACGTCGACAAGCATGACCGCGCCCGCACGGCGACCTTCGCCAGCACCTGCGAGAGCTTTGCGAACTGTGATCGAATCCGCGACGACGGTCAAATTGTGACCGACGCGAAAGCGAAGCGCTTCGGTGATCTGCCGAAGTCCCGCGCCGAGCATTCCGCCGGGATGATGTCGGTGAAAATCGTCCGCCTGAAAATTGCGTCGTCGAGCGAGAGCCAATGCCAACGCATCCCCCGCTGCCAACATCGCTGTCGTGCTTGCGGTCGGCGCGAGATTCAACGGACATGCCTCAACGATGTCGCCAACAGAAACATGTGCATCGCAGAGCCGAGCGAGGTTGGTCGTCGCGCGGCAAGAAATGCCGATGCGCGCAATGCCGTCCGCCTTCAGATGCAGGGCGAGATCGATCACTTCCGCCGTCTCCCCGCTGTAAGAAAGCAAGAGAGCGACATCGCCTTCGCGCATTCGACCGAGGTCTCCGTGAACGGCCTCGGATGGATGGATGACATGGGAAGGCTGGCCCAAACTGGCGAGAGTTGCCGAGATTTTTGCGCCGATCAGACCAGACTTGCCGAGTCCGGCAACGACGACATGGCCCGAGCAGGATTCAAGAAGGTCGAGCGCACGAGTCCAACCACCGCAGTCCGCAGACCCGCCGCGAAGTCCTCTTGCCATCGATCCAAGAGCCGTCGATTCCGCCTCGATGACTTCCGCCAAGAAGGCGAGTTCGGATGTGCCGACTGGGGCTTTCATTCTGGCAAGGTTAGCGGATACTCTGCGCCGATGGCATTGCAAGATGATTATGAAGTTCGGCTCTCCAGTTTTCAGGGACCGCTCGACCTCCTGCTCTTTCTGGTTCGTCGATCGGAAGTCGATATCTCCGACATTCCAATTTCGATGATCACCGAGCAATACTTCGGCTTCTTGAAAAACATTCACCGCGTTGATGTTGAACTCGCCGGCGAATTTCTGGTGATGGCTGCAACACTTGTTGAAATCAAGAGCAGAACGCTTGCGCCACGGACACCGACGGACGTTGAGACGACTGGAGAGAACCGACGCGAGGCTGCAGATCCGCGCTTCGAACTCGTGCAGCAGCTCTTGGCATATCAGCAGTTCCGCACCGCAGCGGGCGCACTCGATCGCCTGCGCCTTGAAAGTGCGCGCCGATATGGAGCAGGATCTCATGGTGGCGGTCTGCCCCCAGAAAGCGACGAGAACGAGTTTTCCGTCGAGATCGAAGATGCTCATGTGCTCGATTTGGTTGAATCTTTCGAGCGCATCATGCAATCGGTGGATATCTCTCGACTCGGTGATCACCGCGTCGAATATGACGACACGCCAATCAGTTTGCATCAGGCGGATCTAGTCGATCGACTCGCACACAGCGAGCGTCGACGATTGACGATGCAGCAGATTTTCACCGGACGGTCGCGCGGCGAAATGATTGGGCTCTTTCTTGCGCTGCTCGAGTTAGCTCGCCAACAGCAGGTTGCCGTACGACAAGATGATGGAGATGCCGACATCGAAATCGAACTCTTGCAATTGAGCCCGGAGCCTGGGACCGAAAGCGGGACCGAGAGCGCAGTAGAGACTCGCACAGACTTGGCAGATACCGAACCTGATCACTTGGCGCGCACGAATCCATGAGACAGATCAATCGCGTCGCATCGGCCCTTTACTTGTTGCAAGACGCTGCCATCAGCGCGATCCTGCCGACATTGTCGCGCCATATCTTGGTCGCATGCATGCCAAAGTCTGGCTCGACATTTCTGACAAATGCGATTGCGCATTACCCGCAGTTCCGCAAAGTCATGCTTGCGCCAGCCTATGACCAGCGAGAACAAGAACTCTGCCAGATACGCCTCTCTCGATATCACAATCGTGGGAAGTTTGTCTCGCAAGAACACGTTCGCAATAGCGAGTGGACTCAAAGACTCATTGCACAATACGGATTATCCCCCGTCGTTTTGATCCGAGACTTGCCCGACATCGTCGTGAGCCTGCGAGACCATGTGCGCCGCGAATCACGCACGACTCCAGTTGCCTATATCACCAAACGGCACGCGCAGCAGAGCGATAGCGAATTGGAAACCACGCTGGTTCGCTTGGCGATTCCGTGGTACCTGAATTTCTATGCCACGTGGTCCGAAGCAACGAATGCGCTCACAATTCGATATGAGGACTTGATACGCACACCAGTCGCCACCATTGCAGACGTTCTGCGTCATGCGAATATCCAACCCAACGAGAATCACATTCAACAAGCTCTCAAGGAGTGCGCAGGCGGAGCCAATCGATTGAATGTCGGTGTTGCGGGTCGAGGGAAGAAGTTGAGTTCGAGTGCATGTGAAGCGATGGGGCAATTAATGGACGAGTATCCAGAATTCGAAAACGACCCCTATTTCATTCGCATTCGAGAGATGCTTTCCACATCTCTCGCTTCTGCGACTTGATCGTCCCCCACTGCTCACACTGCGAAGCCTGATCAACCTTCTGGATTGGTTCGGCTTGGTTCGAGATAGGTGTAACCCGCGAGCCCGCCTTCGTAGATCTTCATAAACAACTTGCTCTCTTTGGGGCTGAGTTGCTTCTTTCGGACAGCGCGTTCGCATTCGCGGCGAATTTCTGCGCCCAACTGCGTTGCGTCGAACTGCACATATTTGAGCACTTCGGCGACTGAATCACCTTCAATGATTTCATCCACCCACCACTGACCGCTCTCGTCCAGTTTGATGTGTGCGACGTGCGTATCGCCAAAGAGGTTGTGCAAATCGCCGAGCGTTTCTTGATATGCACCAACGAGGAATGCGCCGATCAAATAGGTCGAACCATCCTGATAATCGTGCAATTCGACAAACTTCTTAATGTCGTGATCATCCACGAATCGATCGATCTTGCCGTCTGAATCGCACGTGATGTCCGCGAGTGTCGCCTTGCGCGTCGGCTTTTCATCAAGTCGATGAATTGGCATAATCGGGAAGAGCTGATTGATCGCCCAGATGTCAGGGAGACTTTGAAAAATCGACAGGTTGCAGAAATAGGTATCGCTGAGCGTCGAATCGAGATCGGCTAATTCCTCGGGCATATGAGCGCCCATATCTTTGGCCTTATCGCGAATCTTTGCGCAAATCGACCAGAAAAGCTGATCGATGATCGCTCGATGTTGCAGCGGTAAATATCCAACCGAGAAAAGTCGCATCGCTTCTTCGCGTGCTTCAAGCGCATCGTGATATTGCTCCAGCAAGCGTCGCTCGCTGATGTTCTGATTCAATTCCCAAAGATCGGAGAGCGGCCGAGGCAATTCTCCATCAACCATTGGAATGCCAGTCAAAGTCTTTGGCGGCGCAGATCGATCGGGGCGATTGGACCCGAGCACATCAAAGATCAAAACAGATTGCTGTGCAACCATCGCACGGCCAGATTCGGTGACGATGATTGGATGGTCGACACCTTCTTCATCGCAGACGCTCATCGCCTTGTAGACAATCGAGCTTGCATACTCAGCGAGGGAATAGTTCATCGAGAATTCAAATGCGGTTTGGCTGCCGTCATAATCGATTCCCATTCCGCCGCCCACATCGAGATATTTCAGACCTGCACCGAGCTTGACGAGTTCGACGTAGATGCGAGCAAGTTCGTTGACGCCAGAATTGACTTGGCGAATGTCGTGGATCTGCGAACCCATGTGGCAGTGGAGCAATTGCAGGCAATCCGCCATACCCCGCTCCTTCAGATAGTCCAGTGTTTCCAGAGCTTCGGTGAGAGAGAGTCCGAACTTTGCTTTCACTCCAGACGAGTGGCGCCAACGACCAGCACCAGGCGTTGCGAGATTCATGCGAACGCCAATCTTTGGACGGACGCCGAGTCGATCTGCGTATTCGACAATCAATTTCAACTCGCCCATGTTCTCAATCACTGGAACAATGTTGCGACCCAACTTTGCCGCGAGTGTGACGAATTCGATGTACTTCTCTTCCTTGAATCCGTTGCAAATGATGAGACGATCTGGAGAATCTGTAGTGAGACCCATGACCGCCAGCAACTCTGGCTTGGACCCGACCTCGAGACCGAATCCAAGTTCAACGCCGTAACGACGAACTTCTTCAACAACTCGTCGCTGTTGATTCACTTTGATTGGATAGACGCCGAGATATGAGCCCTTGTAATTATTCTCGGCGATCGCATTGGTGAATGCTTCGCGCATGTCACGCATGCGGCGTTCGAGAAGATCGCTGAAGTGAAGAAGGACTGGAGTATTGAGACCGCGCTCACGCATCCCATTGACGACATCAAAGAGATCCACCTCGTGCCCGAGCATCCGAGTGGGACGAACAACAACATGCCCCTTCGCATTGATATCGAAAAAACCTTTGCCCCATAAACGAGTCTGATAGATCTCGGCGGAGTCATCGATGGTCCAGCCACCTTCGAGCGATGCCTGCCCTGGCTTTGGCCGGACTGGCTCGAGAGAAACCGTCGTGTTACCGCTGATAATTGGAGGCGTCGAAGTGGGAGCGTCTGGAGTCTTGATCGGAGGCATAGTTGCGGAGAATGCTACACCTTTCGTCTTTCAATTCCATTTAATTGGCGGAAAACTTTCGGGCATTCTGACCGACATCACCGCCATCGCAGATCCGTATGCGGCTGACCGAGGGAAGACTCGATCGTTCCATGTGCCGTCCGCGGAGCGCGTTTGCCAGAGCAACCAGTTGAGTTGCGCGCGCAGACTCTCTCGATCGGACGCGTTGAGCAACTCGACCGCCTGCGCAGCGTGATAATGGGCGTACCAGAAGTAATACGGAGCGATGTTGTACGGAGGAAGATGCGTGCCATTCTTGGCGCGGCGCTTTTCCAAATCTCCCCAGTACCGAATGAAATCTTCGACTGCGACCTTCAGTTTCGCCGTGTCGCTGCGACCAGCAAGAAAGAGCGCTGCCTCGCTGGCAACCATCCGCCCCACCGCACCAGGAATTTGCTTCGTTTGCATTCGTGCCTGTTTTAGAGCGGAATAAGCAAAATTCCCGTCGCTTGTCCTGCAGAGTTCCAGCGCATTCAGCGCACGCGTGACAACTTGCGGATCGACGGCGTACCCCATTTCCTTCGCTTCATAGAGCGTCTGTAAGCACGCTGGAGTCATGAATCCGCTTGTCGCACTTGGCGTTTCTGCGCCAGGATCTCGCGCATAATTCCAACCTCCAACTTGCGGGATCTCGAACTTCTGCAACGTTTCGATATACCACTTCACTGCGGTCTTGACGCTCTCATCGAGCCCAGCGGGGACCGCTTTGTATCGCTCAAGCGCCAACAGGAAGCGAGCGCCATAACAGGAAGCCCACGCTCGCACGTCATATCCGCCTTCGTATGTCGAGAATTGAAGGAGCGGCTCGGTGATTCCAGAACAGACAAATTCCGTCGCGCGCCGAATTGCAGCTTGACGATCTGGGTGGGATTCGTAGCCAGGCGCACGAAGAATCGCCTCGCCAACGATCGACGTTCCGCCGACTCGATATCCAAACGGAATCTTTCCGCCAACGCGATAGACACCTTCGTACGGCCACTCACTCTTGTTGGTCCCCTCTTGCATCGCAACCATCTTGTCGACGGCGGTGTTGACAGCGTCTGCGAGCATCGCTGCATCAGGCATCGGCCGAACGATCAAAAAGAGTGCGACAAGAAGTGTGACTGACATGCATACAACGGTACATCCACGCATGCGCAAGACAGAGCGAGATTCCCTAGGATTGGACTTATGCTCCAGATACTCGGCGGCGAATTTCGATCCCGCAAACTTCAGATTCCAGAAGGCACGCAGACGCGTCCAATGGGATCACGCACGAAAGAAGCGATCTTTAACATCCTGCGAGGATGGTTCGAAGGAGCGAATGTTCTTGACATCTTCGCTGGCGTCGGCACGATGGGATTGGAAGCCGCTAGCCGAGGGGCAGCAAAAGTCGTCTGCGTTGAACAGAATCGAACGGTCGGAGAATTCTTGCGTGCGAATATTCACACGCTCGGTTGCGCCGATCGCGTGCAGTGGGTCCAAACCGATGCGCTTGGACCTGGCTCGATCGCCGCAGCACCACGGCCAGTGAATATCGTCTTCGTCGATCCTCCCTTCGAGATGATGACCGACGAAGAATCGCGCCAGCGAGTCTTGACGCACATTGCAAATCTCAAGGCGACACTCGCAGAGAAAGCCTTCGTGGTGCTGCGCGTTCCCAATTATTCTGACGAACTCAAGTATGAGATTCCAGGATTTCATGGACCTGAGACGCACGACTATGGGCATCAACAGCATGTCTTGTTGTATATGCCCAGCCGAGACGCCGCAGGAGTGTGATTGATGTCTTTGGAGCAAGGAGCTTCTCCCCTCGCACTCAAATTCCCCTCGACCCTGCGAAGAGCGAGTCATTGGTGCCGCCTCGTTGACGGTTCCGTTCCCGTCGTCGTGATGCGCCCAGAGAATCGACCCGTGGGCCCTCTGCCATTTCTGCTTTGGTTTCACGGACGCACGGTCACCAAGGAAATCGATTCTGGGCGTTATTTACGGCTGATTCGTGCAGGAATTGGCTGCGTTGCAGTCGACCTTCCAGGGCACGGCGAGCGACTCGATGAAGCGATGCTCGATGGCCACCGCACATTGGAAGTTGTTGAACAAGCCGCTGCGGAAGTGGACGCAATCCTGCGCGACCTTGAACAGTTTGATCTTGATATGAGTCGTGCGGTCATCGGTGGCATGAGCGCTGGAGGAATGACCGCAATTCTGCGTGGATGTTCACCACACCCGTTTTGTGGAATGCTGTTGGAAGCGACGACCGGCGACTGGGAAAGTCAGCGCAGTCGACCGATGTATCAGCCGGCTCTTGTTGCACGACTGAATCCAATCGAACATCTTTCTCAGTGGCGAGATATTCCGCTGCTTGCACTGCACTGCGAACTTGATGAGTGGGTTGTACTCGAAGGACAACGCAAGTTTGTCGATGCGGTGCGTGCAAAGTCCTCCCATCCACAGAAGATAGAACTGCACGCATATCCCGCGACTGGCGCACCGCATGAGCACATGGGATTCGGTCGAATGGCGGGCGATGCAAAGCGGCGCGGGACAGAATTCGTCGCGAAGTGCGTCGGGATGGCGGTTGAGACAATCTAAGGAGCCGGAGTGGCTGCAGGAGCGGCAACTGGACTCGCTTCAGGAGTGGGCGAAACCACTGGAATTGGGCTTATTCCCTTCCAAATTGCGTCTCCAGATCCGCGGGAGCAGACTTGCTTTACAAACAATTCATACTCTGAACTCAACTCGGTCATGTCCTGCGAAAAGTATCCGCGCACGATCAGAGTGCCTGGGAGGGATCGAATGCCTCCGCGCGATACACCTCGTTGAATCGAACGTCGATCGGCATCCGTCGTCATGCTCTGCGCAAGAGACTTTCCAACCTGCCCCGAAACAGCATCATTCATCATCGCTTCGAGACCATCCCGATATTTTCCATTCCCACCTTCTGCCAAGAAATGGGTCAACGCCCAAACTTGTGCGTAATAAATCAGCAACTGATCTCGACCCTCGTTGAGAAACTGCTGCGGCGTTTGATCGAGCAACTTTTCGAGTGGAATGAGATTGTTGCGCCGTACTGCATCGCGCAACTCTCCGAATCGTTCGAAGTTGCGCCACGCTGCGAAGACGGGTTGACCGGCCGAATCAACTCGGTAACCCTCCATATATGTGGCGATCCCTTCCTCGAGCCAGACTGGCAACTCTTCGCGAAAGACGGACTGCGAATATTGATGCCACCCCTCATGCGCAAGAATTGTCAGCGTGTCGGTGGGACCAATGTCATACAAAATCGCTACAGATTTCGAGGTATATCCCCCACGACCAAGCCCGAGATATGTCCCCGCTTCATCGCCGAGACGATCCATGGTGAATGAAGTCCACTCCTCGCGTGATCCGAAAATAAACGTTTCTAGTCGGCGAGTTGGAACTGGCAGAGCGCTAAGCGCGCTTGTGTACTGCGCCAATGCGCGCTCAGTGAAGATTGGCAGAAACCGACGGAGGTCGCCATTTCGAATTGTGGTTCGCAGCGTGAAGTGAACAGTTGTGATCTCGTAACCATCTCGTGTCGCGCTCTTCCAAGGTTGAACTTGAGGGGCGGGCAACTGCGCAAGTCTTGGTTGATCGATGACCTTCCCGCCACCATCGCCGATCGCTGACCCAACTGGCGCACTGACGAGAGTGGCAGTCGCAGCTGGCGATGAGGAACTCGATGGAATCGTTGGCGATCCAGAGCAACCAAACACCGCTCCAAATGCGATCAATGAAATCGTAAGAACTGAAAGCCGCCACGCGCATTTGATTTGGCGAGAAAGTCTTTCTTGAGTGCAGGGGTTTGTCAGGTTCATCGGAAAAAATCCATCAACTCTGAGATTCAACGCCCAAAGTCAAAGACAGAGTATAGAAGCCATATCTGTCGGACTTGTAATGAATGAAGATTTGAATTCTGAAAGTTTGCGATTTGCCAACCTCACCTTTGGAATGCGGACTTTTCCAGTGTGGACAGATGGAGGCAGAAGACCTAGCGTGTCGAGTTGTTGGTTCAATTCCAGTTGGAGTTTCCAACAAAGTTTGCGGCGAAATTCTTGGACAGATGGCCGAGCGGTTTAAGGCAGCGGTTTACTAAACCGCCGAAGGTGCTTGCACTTTCCGTGGGTTCGAATCCCTCTCTGTCCGTTTTTTTGGGTCTTCTTTTGGGCTCTGCGGTGGATGAGGACTTCTGGGGATCGTCGCGCGGGAAACGTTTGAAGTGACTAACTAAAAAACTTTCCAATATCCGTGGATTGGATAGACGACGACATTCGGAAGGAATCGTTGCGGGCTCGTTTCACGGAGTCCTCGCGAAACGGCAACCGAAACCGATGTCCTGTTTGCCTGGGGCGAGGGTGTAGCGGCCCGAGGCACGGCAGTAGTCGGCGACGTCGCCCCACCCCCCGCCGCGCAGGACGCGCGCGCCGCTTTCACTTTGCGCTGGGCCCGTTGGATCAACCACACCATCTACGCAGGATTTGTAATAGTCGCCTTCGTACCAATCGTTGGTCCACTCCCAAACATTGCCGATCATGTCGTAAAACCCAAGTGCATTCGGTGCTTTCTGCGCGACTGGATGTGTTGACGCATTGGCATTGTCGAAGTTCCACGCAATCAGATCAAGTTCGCCGTAGGTCGCTTTGTCGACACCTGCTCGGCACGCATATTCCCACTGCGCTTCGGTTGGAAGAATCATCCCTGTCTTTGCGCAGAACTTCTGACAATCGTCCCACGAGACTTGTTCGACTGGATTTGATGCCGTCAACAATTTGTTTGGTGATTCTGCGCCAGCTTTTTCTTGCGCTTCTTGCTTGGTCAGTCCTTCATTGATGTACTTCGCAACCAATGATTCGCGAGAACCATCTTGAAATCTACTCGGGTTCAATCCAATCACTTTCACCCACTGCTCTTGTGTCACTTCAGTGCGCCCTAGATAAAACGCCTTCGAGATTGTCACTTCGTGCGCGGGTTTTTCATCATCTCTCGCACCCGCATCCCCCGGACTCATTCCGATCATGAACTTTCCTGGCGGCACGAGCAACATCTCCATGCCACTTGCTTTATCTTTCACTCGCCACGGCAACTTTGTTTCCGTGATGCGCTTGAGAAAGTCCACATCGGTGACAACCTTGGGATCGGGATTCTGCTCGAGAACTTCAGCCCAAGAAAGCGGCTTCGCGTCGCAGCCAATTGTCACCATCACCACCCCCACCAACATCAGCACGATATTGCGACCGGAATTGAGCATTGGAGTGAAGCGTATCCGTTGCAATCGCCTCAGCGAAGCGGAGACTTCACACCATCGCAGAAAGCACTTCCAGCGCGCGCCGCGCCGCAACGAGATCCGCTTGCGCTTGAGAAAGCATGCGCCTGGTTTCCTCGATGACTTCTGGCTTCGCTTTGGCGAGATAGCCAGCATTGGACAATTTGCCTTCAAATCCAGCTGCTTTGCGCTCGCGGTCAACAATGATTTCTTCCAGGCGCTTGCGCTCTGCGCCAACATCGACGGCATCGACAAGGGCGGAAAGCAAAAGTTCGCAACCTTGAAATGGAAACGGCACAGCATCGGCGGGACGAGCAGCGCCATCCGAACATTCCGCGCGATCAAGACCTGCGAGCGTCTCGACGGTTCCACACCCCTGCGCAACAATGTCCATGATCTCTTTCGGCGCGTGCAGCACAATGCGCCTTCGATCATGCACTTGTCTTTCACCACGCACATTTCGAATCGCCATCACCAGAGTCTGCACTCGCTGAAAAGATTCGATCGCCTGCGAATCATTCAGCGCGCGGTCAGGCGCAGGCCAACGAGCGACTGCGAGCAAATCAGACGCAGGCAAATCAAGCCCGCGAATTGGCGCAGTCGAAACAGTTCGCACGGCAGTCCACAGAACCTCTGTCACGAATGGCATAACAGGATGCATCACGCGCAAGATGCCATCCATCATTGCTCGCAGTACCGCTTGCTGAACTGGATCATTTTTTACGGTCGGCTTGATCGCTTCGAGATACCAATCACAGAAATCTCGCCACACAAAGTCGTAGAGCGCGTCGGCGATTGGATTGAATTGATATTCAGCCAGTGCGTTCTCGATCGTCGTGACCATTCGGCAAAAACGAGCGATAATCCAGCGATCTGGCAAGGAAATGGGGACGACTGGCTCCGCCGAAGTCGTCGCGGTTCCTAATTGCGAAAGCGCAAATCGCGAGGCGTTCCATAACTTTGTTGCGAAGTTGCGACCCAGATCGAATCGACTGGATGTATTTCGCGCCAAAGGAATTGAATCCGTCGCAGTAACGAGTCCGGCGGAAACTCCATACGCCGTGACCATCTGCTTTGTCGGATCGGTGGGACAGACCTGAGTCGGCGCAGCAACGATGTGCCCCGATTCGGTGGTGATTGTCTTGGGCTGAAATGCTTGCTGAGTGAATGGGCAGAGCACATCGACCGGCAATCGAACATCCTGAGTTGCAGTGGACATTTGCGTCAATACAAATCGCATTGCATCAGCGCCGTGCGTAGCAATGATGTCGCGAGGATCGACGCCGTTGGCAAGTGACTTGGACATCTTCTGCCCGAAACCATCTTGAACGATGCAGTGAATGAAGACGTTGCGAAACGGCAATCGACCATTCATAAAATATCGATTGAACATCACCATACGACTGACCCACAGCGTGATGATTTCGCGTGCAGTCGAAAGCACGGCACTTGGATTGAATGTGTCCAACATCCCTTCCATGCCGAATCGATTTGGGTTTGGCCAACCGAGCGTGCTCATTGGCCAGAGCGCACTGGAAAACCACGTATCAAGAACATCAGGATCTTGCGTGAATCCCGCGGCATTCAAGGCCGGAATGAGCGTCGCATCAAGCGACTCTGGCGGACAGACGAAAACTTCGATCCGTCCATCGGGAAGCGTGCGACGAATCTCTGCCGCGCCTCGATCAGTCCACGCAGTTGCGCTTGGAACTTTCGCCGCATCGAACGAACACGACCAAACTGGAATGCGGTGCCCCCACCATAACTGACGAGAGATGCACCAATCTCGAATCCCCTCATGCCAATGCTGAAATGTTTTTGCATATCGCGCCGGGAAGAATTTCAATCCTCCATCGCCTTCACGTGCTGCGCCCGGCACCGCATCGATCGATCCTTCGTATTGCTCACGATCCATTGCACGAAGCGCGCTTGCGCTCAATCGTGGATCGGTGACTCGGACATACCACTGGTCTGAAAGGTATGGCTCGACCGCAACATGACTGCGTGATCCGTGACCGACGCTGTGTCGATAAGGTTTGGCTGCCTCGAGGAGTCCGTTCGCTTTGAACCATGCAACCACAGCTTTGCGCGCGTCCTCGCGTGAAAGTCCTATGAACTGCTTTGCGGTCGCACTGACATCGGTCCATCCGTGACGGTCACTGATCGAACCATCGGGCGCCATAATGTTGATGACTTGCAGTTCGTGACGGCGACCGAGTTCCCAGTCGTTGGCATCATGCGCTGGTGTGATTTTCAAGAATCCGCTTGCAAACTGCGCCTTTGCGTCTTGCGGATCACCACCAAGAGAAACGGGCATTACTACATAATCGTCTTCGACGATTGGAATGACTCGATCGACGATCGGCAATCGCACACGCTTGCCGCGAAGTGCAGCGGCGCGAGGATCACGCGGATTGATTCCGATTCCACTGTCACCCAGCATCGTCTCAGGACGAGTCGTTGCAACAGTGATGTGACCAGAGCCATCTTCGAGTGGATATTGCAGATACCAAAAGAATCCATCCACTTCTTCCATTTCGACTTCATCATCGGAGAGCGCAGTTTGGGAAGCAGGATCCCAATTCACCAATCGCTTGCCGCGCTCAATCAGACCGTCGGCGAAGAGGCGCAAGAATGACTCGCGCACCGCTGCGGTGCACACAGGATCCATCGTGAATCGCGTTCGAGCCTCGTCACACGAAGCACCCATTTCTCTCAGTTGCGCAAGAATGACTGATTCGTATTCGTCCTTCCAATCTTGCACTTTCGCCACGAATTCCTCGCGCGTGAAATCCGTGCGGCGTTTTCCTTGCATCAGCAACCGCTTCTCGACGACTGTTTGCGTTGCGATTCCAGCGTGATCTGTGCCTGGCATCCACATTGCATTCATCCCGCGCATTCGAGCAACACGGACAAGAACATCCTGAAGCGTGTTGTTGAGCGCGTGTCCAAGATGAAGCGCTGCCGTCACATTTGGCGGCGGAATAAAGACTGAATAGGGCGCGCCAGAATCGGTCGGCTGCGCGTGAAAACAACCCGCTTGCGACCAGCGGGCGAGAATGGATTTTTCGTGCTCGATCGGCGAGTACGATTTCGCAAGCGTGATTTCTGTCATATCAAACCAAGTCTACCGATCGACCCGTGAATGGGCGGCGACGAATGCGCATAGGCTCGTGCTTGCGGCGATCGTCGGCATTAGCAGTGGTTGCGGCCACTCAAAAAGCGCCGCCCCGATCGATCCCAACGACTCTGCCGCAATGCGAACTGCGATGGATGCTGTCGAAACTTCGCTGGGTTCTGCGCGCTTTGATGAAGCGCTGCGCATTGCAGTCCGATTGACCGAAGTCGCACCAAAGAATGGCGATGCATTTGAATTGCTCGGCCGTGCGGAGATTGCCGCAGGACTTGCCTCGCCAAATCCTGCTGCGCAACAGGCGATGCGCGTCGCAGCCGCGACTGCGTATTCGCGCGCGGTCGAACTGAGCCCGCCAAGTGCTGGATTGCTCAATGCCGCTGGAGTTGCAGCGCAAAGCTCTGGCGACCCCACCACTGCGATCGATTTTTTTATGCGTGCTGCGAAACTTGATCCATCCAATCCCCAGCATCCTCTCTTTGCGGGGCTTGCGCTGTTGCAGACGGGACGCATCGACGAAGCCAGAACTGCTCTGGAAATTGCTCGAACACTTGACCCCAAATCGCCGTGGCCCGTGAGTGCGCTTTCAGGAATCGCACTGACTTCTGGCGATGCGCAAACGGCGCTTGCGTTGGCTCGCGAGGCGCGCGTGCTTGATCCACGCAATGATGAATTGCGTGTTCCAGAGGCGAAGGCACTTCGAAAATTGGGACGACACCAAGAAGTTCTCACCCTGCTTCTGGCGCTTCCTCAACAGGCCAGGATGACTGAAGCAATCACGTGGGAGATTTCTTCCGCGCACGAATCACTTGGCGATCGCCCCGCTGCTGCGCAAGTGTGGGCGAAGTGGGCTGAAATATCTGGGACTCCAGAAGCTGCGGCTGATGCAGTGCGCAGATGGACCGAAGCAGGCGATCCAATTCAAGCGGCGACTTGGCGACAAGTCGCGCGACAGCGTGGATGGCGAGGAGATGAACGGTCCTCGGTGCCGAAGCAGTAACCGTTCGCTTTTCGAAGCCCGCCAAGCCACCAGATTCACTTCACAACAAAGCCAAAAGGCGCATCCCAGTCCCAAGAGTTTCGAGGTTCGCCGATGTCATTCACGCCTGCAATTCGGATGAACATTTCACTCGACGGCTTGGAGTTCGGCAACGCTTTCAATCGATTCAAGACGCTCAATAGAGAATTATCCCCCTGCTTTTTTCCCAAGTCCGATTTTTCAGCAGAACGATTTTTGTCGGATTTTTCTTCGCCATCCGCAACACAGTCAAATGACGGTTGTTCTCGGTGACCCAGTGAGCCACACCATCTAGGTCGACATATTGAAAGACTTGAATCGGCAAATCATCTGGATTCATCAGCCCACTTTGAAGATCGGCCACATCCTAGGAAAGAGCTCTCCCACGCTTCACATCTTTGCCGGCGATATTGACGATCTCTGTTGTCGCACTCTTACCGCTATCACCAAAGAGATCGGTCACGGCGGATTGACCAAATTCGATCTTCGATGGATCCGGCGTGGACGAGAAAGTTTCACTGACACTTCCAAACGAAGTGAGTGGCTCGTGGGAAGCGATCTTGCCCAGTTCATAGCGCAGCATTCGGTTGTATCCATCCACTGAATTCTCTCCGAAGGCATTTTTCTGCTGCGACGAATCGACGTTTGTCGTTGGCGCAACCGAGGTACACGCCGCAACCAAGATGAGAAATAACCATTTCAACATTCACATACCTGCGTTATGTCGTCAACCAGCGTCCACCATCGAGTCGAAGAATCACGCCTGTCATGAATGACGCTTCGATCGCAAGCCAAGCGGCACACTGCGCGGCTTCGATCGCAGTTCCTGCACGCTTGAGTGGAGTCCGTGCGATATATCGCGCCTGAAATTCTGGGTCCGCGCCAACGGGCCATTCGACAACTCCCGGCGCGATGCCATTCACTCGTATAGAAGGAGCAAGTTCAACCGCAAGCGCTTCAACAAGTGCGATCAGTGCGCCCTTTGACGCGAAATATGCCGAGTGATTTGTATACATCCGACCTTGAGCGTGCATGTCAGTGAAACAAACAACAGAACCACCTGCAGGCAAGATGCTCTGCGCAAGTTGCCCTCGCAGCGCTTGAGTCAACAAGAGCGGCGCAAGTGCGTTGGTACGAAAGTGCGAGAGCGCATACTCGGCATCGATTTCACCAACCGCACGCGCGTCATATCGACTCGCACAGTGAACGATGACATCGAGCGTTTCGCTCGCAAATGTTGCCGCCAATGCTGCCACGGCCGTTGGATCGTCAAGATTGGCAGCACGAAGTTCGATCTTTGCATCGGGATGACCTGCATCATGCGCAGACTTGCGAACCAAGTCGCACGATGCTTCCGCAGTCCCATCAATTTTTCTTACAGCAAGCACGACATCGTGACCTCTGCGAGCGAATTCAATCGCAGTCGCCCGACCGACACGTACGGCAGCGCCAGTGACGAGCGTTCGGGGACGGCGCAGCGAATTATCTTTGACTTTCATGGGCGCTCCTTTGTTGGCGGATCTTCGCCTGACTCTCCAAACTGTGATTCGATATCGCTGACGGTTGGCGTTGGGGCTCGCAAGCCAGCCTCGATCCATCCTTGCGAATCGCTCGGCTTTTTGCTTTTTTTGTCACTCGGCAGTCGCCTTGCTCCCCGCCGAAAAAGTGCTGCATTCAATGAGAAAACCACCAGTAAGACGACGACCGCTGCCAGCCCGACCAACAGGATGATTCCAAGGAGTGAGGGCTGGACGACAGCATTCATGCGATGAGTATTACCATCGGCGACCAACCATGGGAGCCGAATCGCCACCAACCAAGATCGACAACGAAGTGCGCAAGCCGATCGTGCAAAAACGGCGTTGGGTTAAGTTTCTCGAGTTGGGTGCGTGCGCTATCGGCGTGATCGTTGCGATCCTGATTATTCTTGCGCTCAATCCCCGAATCATCGGCTCCATCGTCGCTGGGCGGATGGGCGATACCGCTGGAGGAACAGTCACGATTGATTCATTCGAGTGGACTGGTTGGAACACTGCTGAAATCAAAGGCGTACATCTGACTGCCCCAGACTGGACGGGTCCAGGGAGCGAGGTCCTGCGCATCGATCGACTTCGCATCAACATCGACATGCTTTCCCTTGCGTGGGGACCGACGAAAATCAAGAACTTGGAGATCGACGGAATTCAACTCAACGTGGTTGAAGACCCAAAGCGAAGCAGCGTCTATAACTTTCAAAGCCTACGAAGAGGCGTCGGAATTGCTCCGAAAGAAAATCCTGTGATTGTCGATCGTGCCGCGCTCCGAGAGGTCAGCGTTTCATTTCAGCGAATCAAGGCGAACAAGGCAGTTGAACTTCTTCGAGTGATCGCAACTGCAGATCTCGCGCCATCGCCGTTTGATCCTTCACATTCACGCGTGGAAATTCGGCAAGTCGATGGTCCTGTCCATCTTGACGGATGGTGGGATCAAAAAACTCTTGCATTCGATGTTTCTGCCGCAGGCATGCGGGTGAATGACAACCTCGGGCTGATCATGCCTCGCACCCTGCGAGCACTCGTCGAAAATGCGGATGCGGCAGGAACAGTCAAGAGCGCCACACTTTCCGCAGCTCCCGGAAAGCCGATCCATGGAAAGATGGAACTCGCTGACTTTCGCGCGACCCTTCCAATTGATGTCTTTGAGAGTTGGGTTCGATATGAAAACGGAACAATCTCTGCGGCGCGTGGATATCCCCAAGTCAAATTACGTACTGGAACAATTGAACTGACGGGGACCAAACTCGAATTCCGCAATCTTGACTTCGAATTGGACAACACCGCTGCTGATGCACGAGTTGCGACACTTCCCGTTCGTGCATCGCTGAGTTTGGACTTTGCAGCACTTCTGACAAAGGAATTTGATTGGGAAGAGCGCGCGAAATGGGCGCAGGAAGTTCGCGACTTCGCTCCCTTTGATTTGGAAGTCTCCGTCCCGAATTTTTCACTGGGACAATCTGCGGAAAATGCTGCGATTGAAGTTCCGCGCTCAGTCGCTGAATTCATGAAAACCTTCGCAGCAACCGAGATCACATCCACTGCTCGAGCGACCGCATCACGCGCTGCTCCGACCACAGCTGCGGATGGCTCATTCATCGCTCAGCCAGTCGTCAGTTTCGGTCAACTCGATATCACCGATGGTCGCGGCGCATTCGAAGATTTTCCATATCCGCTCACCAAGATTCAATCGACCATTCGGTTTTTAGGAATGAATGCGCGAATCGTCGACCTTCATGGGATGGGATCCGGCGGACAAAATGTCGTACTGACTGGCGACATCACAAATATGGGGCCGACGGCAGGTGTCACTCTGACTATCACAAGTGAATCTGCGCCGATCGACTCGACGCTTTTTAATAGTTTCCCCAAGCGTGAATCAGAATTGCTCTCAAGCCTCTTCTGGCAGAACGGGTTCAAGAGCTTGCAGGCAGCTGGCATGTTGTTCGATCAATCGCAGGTGACGGATGCAGCGGCGGAACTTGCCGTCAGCGAAAACCGCCTCAGTGCTTTAACGACTGACGGCCATGGGAAATCGGCAGAGATCGCCGCACTCGCAACGCGCGCCGGGCAATTGCGACGAATCATCGACCACGGGTCGTTTACGCCCGGCGGTCGATTGGCGCTTGCGCTCAAAGTGTCTCGGCCCGAATCCTCGACGAGTGATGCGGTCGTCACCGGAACAATTCGCATACTCAGCGCAGACATTCTCCCCACGACTTTTCCATATCCAGTTCGAGCGAAGGGCGGCGAGATTGTTCTAAGTGAAGATCAAATCGACTTCGGTGCGGGCGTTCAATTTGAGACATTCGACGGCGCGCAAGGACTCTTCAAAGGACAAATCAATCTTCGCACGACGGACGGCGTGCGAACCGTGGATCCAAATCTAGAGTTCTCGCTGACGAACGATCAGCTGAGTCCCCTCTTTTTTATGGCAATTCCTCCAGGAATAAACGAGCGCGTCGTCGGTTGGCCTGGCGAAAGCCTGTCATCTGGCGGGACGATTCTCTCCCAGCTCGATCCTCGCGGCACTCTCTCCCTCGATGGAAAAATCGGGCTCACGAAGAGTGGCCAACTTGATGTTGCATGCAACATCTCCCTTCAACGCGGTTCGATTCACCCAAGTATTCCTGCGGAAAAAATCCTTGCGACCGAGGGGCTCTTTTG
Source organism: uncultured bacterium (assembly GCA_903919715.1). Taxonomy (GTDB): domain Bacteria; phylum Planctomycetota; class Phycisphaerae; order Phycisphaerales; family SM1A02; genus F1-60-MAGs104. The sequence goes on from CAIXJC010000078.1 coordinate 25,393, forward strand.
GCCAGTTGGATTCGGTCTCGATGATTGCTCTGGGTCCTTTCGACTGGCGGACAATGCTGTGGTCGTGAAGTCCTTCACTGGATTTCGCCGCGAAGGTCGAATTGATGCAACTGGCCGCCTGTCATTGGATGGGACGTCGACCGATGTCGCCATTCAATTGGACAACATCCAACTTGCGGAATATGCGATCAACTTGATTCCGTTCGGCGATCGCGAACGCGCTGCCGCAGTGTGGAAGCGCTACCGCCCGACTGGTCGATTTGACGCTGACATTACGCTCAAGACTCCGGTGAAGGGCGGTCCGATTTCAACATCCGTGACCGTCACACCCAAATTGTTTGGAATCACTTTGCCAGACGGACCACTCCAAGCCATCTTTGATTCTGGAACGCTGACGGTCGAAAACAAACATATTCGCTGCGATGCCCTCTCGGGATCGATCGGTCCGGTTGGTGGATTATCTAGCCACATCTGCGTGGACGGAAGTTACGGCACAGACTCAGGAGGATTGGATCTCAACGCATCGATTGAAGACGGATTGATCCACGGCCCGCTCATCGGCGAAGTTGTTGATCGCATCGATGCGGGCGGACTGACATCATTTCTGAATGAGTACAAACCAGAGGGGCGCTATGACGCGCAGATTTCGTATTCGATTCCACCTGGGTCGACCGTCGGATCATTCGAACTCGACGCATGGATCACTCAATTCTCTCTCGGAAATGCGGCGAATCGACTCGCACTTGGATTCGATACACCGGCGCACATCAATGCACGTGGAGATTCACTGACAGTCGATCCGTTTCGAGCTGTCTTCCCTGGAGGCTCGATTGAAGCATGCGGTTGGCTTGCGTCGAACAAGGCGGGAGTGATTGACGATGGCGAGTTTGGTGTCAACCTTCATGCCATCGGCACAGGTGGAACTGTGATCGGCGCGCTGCCAGCTGCGGCTCGGGAACCATTGACTTCGATCGAGTTTGAGTGCCGCGACATCTTGAAAGCGAACATGGTTCTGCGGCTCAGTCGGCCAAAGGACATTCCCCATATCGAAATTCAATCCGATGTTGCGATCCATGGTGCGTCTATTCATGTCGGCCCGAGTCTTTCGCACTTCTCCGCCGACCTGAATATGCATATTGCCACGGATGCCCAGACGACTTCGTTCGACGCGAGCGTGACGGATGCACAGCTCGCTCTGGCAGGTCACAAACTCACCAATGTTTCTGCAGTGCTGCGAAAATCAGGAGAAAGTCCAGACTTTTTCGTGAAATCTTTCCGAGGCTCGCTGGGCACGGGGCTCATGGGTGCGAACGCTCAAGTCAAAACCACGGCGCCATTCCATTATGAAACTGACATGATTCTCTCGAGCGTCCCACTGAGTGCGCTGATACTTCCCAATGAGGGAGTCGACACGACAGCGGCCGTTCCTTCCGGCGATCCAGGGCTCGTTGACGCACGCATTACGATCGAGGGCGATGCCTCTGGAATTTCGACGAGGCTCGGACGAGGATCTGCATCAATCCAGAAAGCCGAACTCGCCAAACTTCCAATCGGAGTCGCGCTGCTACAGATCACTCAGTTCAGCCTCAGTCTCAACCCGGTCGTCCAGCGTGGGGACTTCGAATTCACGATCGATCAAGACCAACTCCAATTCCAAAAATTTGATCTGACCTGCAAAGATGTATTGCTCTTTGGAGAAGGATGGCTGAATACTGAATCGACCGAACTTGCTCTTCGACTTCGCAACCGAGGAACGATGCCGATCATCAGCGACATTCTCGGTGGCGTAACCAATCAGCTTTTCCAAATTGACGTACGCGGGACCCTCAGCGAACCCATCGGGTCGCTCGCTCCCCTGCCTGGACTGACCACGCCGCCGCAGTTGGCGAAGCCAGCACCGATCGCGAGCAATCAGCCATGAGCGAACAATCTTCACGCATTGCCCCGCATTTACGTTCAGCAATCGACGCAATCGTTGACCTGGCTGCACCATCCCAAACGGACGGAATCGACCAAGAGGATCGACGACGTCGACGCTTGCTTGTCGCTGAAATGGTGGCAACCTCGCTTCGGTTGTTTGAGGACGACTTAACTGTTGGCGAATTGCGATTGGTGCGACAAGCACTTCGCGAAATGCGTGCGGGGTTCACGATGTTCAATCGATACCGAACGCTTCGAAAAATCGCAATCTTTGGAAGCGCGAGAACACCGCGTGAACATCCTGATTATTCAGCTGCCTTCGAGTTTTCCAGATTGCTTGCTGCACGCGGATGGATGGCCATCACGGGCGCTGGCCCTGGAATCATGCAGGCGGGGATTGAAGGACCAACGCCAGAACAATCGTTTGGCTTGTCGATTCGGTTGCCATTTGAAGACAAGCCAAATCCAGTGATTGCCAATGATCCGAAGCTTCTGAAGTTTCGCTACTACTTCACACGCAAGTTGGCCTTCATGGGAAATGCCGACGCAGTTGCTGCATTTCCTGGTGGATTTGGAACGCAAGACGAATTATTCGAAGCGTTAACGCTTGTGCAGTGCGGGCGAAACGCCGTCGTGCCAATCGTCCTCGTTGAAGGCGTCAACTCCGATGGCACATCGCGCGATTACTGGAAAATGTGGGAACGATTCGTCCGTGGTTCGATGCATGATGCTGGATGGATCAGTCCAGAAGACGAAGACTTGTATCGCATTGCCGCATCGCCAGCTGATGCTGCAGATATCGTGACACAATTTTATCGCCGTTATCAATCAAGTCGCTACGTCGATGACCTTTTCGTCATCCGACTTGATGCTCCGCTGCCCGCAACCGCGTGCGCAGAACTGCAGCGTGAATTCAGCGACCTTCTTGCGTCTGGCGGATTTTCCCAAGGAAATCACATCGATGGCGACGATGCGCCGGCTGAAACACCTCGACTTTGGTTTCGGCATAACCGCAAGTATTTCGGACTCGTTCGAAGATTGATTGACCGCATTAACGCAATACCGTCGACTGAACTGACATGAGAATCGCCAGAACTTTTCCGCTCGCACTGATCTTGTTCGCGTTGGCAGCAGGATGCGCAGCGACGAATGCGCCAACTGATTCTTCAACGCCAGACATACGTCCATCGACCTCACAGCGTCCAGAATGGGAAACGCCTTCATCGGGCAATTCAGCCAAGGATGCGAAGGCTGCGAACCCAAACGCTCCGATGAAGCACATCACGCTTCCTGTTGACGACGGATTGAGTGATGGAATCGCAGTAATCCGCTGGCAGATCTTCGATAATCCAACTGTTATTTCAACGTTTTTTAAGAAGCACTCGCCAACTGGCATCTCCGCTGAAGTTCAGAAACAACTGGCGAGTAATGGGATTATGGTTGCCGAAGTAGAACTGACTGCGCTCCCGACGGCGCTTGATGAGCTCGGCGGAACCTATGCGAACATCCGCGCATGGCTCGGTCAAGCGACGACGTGGAGTCAGCTCGCATCATTCCAGGTTCGCGGTTCACTCGCAATCGTCGTCGACGGTTCGACGCATCGCCTGACCGATGGCGCGATCCAATTGCTCCTTCGCGGATGGACCGTTCCGCTCGAGTCCGGAGCCGTCACCGACATCGAAATCTTGCCAACTTTTCTCGCTGGCGGAGAAGTCCCTGGAGCCCGAACGACAGCCCGCGAACCATTTCCATCCGCTGGATTCTTTGTCTCACTTCAGCGGGGTAGCGCACTCTTGATCACTGGAACGGTCCCTAAAAGTGCTCGCGCATCTTCGTCCCACGGTCCATCTGCGGGACCGCCAGTCGCCCCACCACCAACCATCGGCGAATTGCTGTTGACTCGTCCCAATAGTGACTCTGACCCACTACCACAACGGCCATTCATCGTGATCATTCCCATGATTCCATCGAGCAACTTTTTCGAAGACGCCCCCGTAGAATCCGCTCCGACCAAAGCACCCTGATGACGAACCCTCCCGCTCATTCCTTGGATCAAGTTCGCGCGTCCCGACACCGACGGAGACTCAAGGCGGTCTCTGTTATTCCGACGCTCTTGACCCTTGGGAATCTGATCTGCGGATTCGCTGCGATTCATTACGCCAGCAAACCGATCGGCGCGAGCAACGTGCTGGGCTGGAGCACATTGACTATCGCGGGAACCTTGGTTTTCTTGGGAATGCTGTTTGATGGACTCGATGGATTTGCTGCTCGACTCACTCGGTCAGCGAGCGAGTTTGGCGCGCAACTCGACTCGATGGCTGACATGGTCACATTCGGAGTTGCGCCTGCATTTATGGTCTTGCGGCTTGTGAGTTACTACTACGGTGGACCCGAGCACTACACCGGAATTCTTGGACCAGACGCCGACAATGTTTATGGCAAGATCATGTGGGGAGTCGCGGCTTTTTATATTTGTTGCACCGCGCTTCGATTGGCTCGATTTAATGTCGAAGTTGTTTCTGCAGACGAAGCGGACCATCGATTCTTCCGCGGACTGCCCTCTCCTGGTGCGGCTGGCGCAATCGCCAGTTTGACTCTTCTTCATCAGCATCTCATGGTGATTCGTTTTCACGAACTTCCTCCAGATGGATTTGAAAAGACTTCCGCCCTCCTGCTTCCACTCGCCACCCTGCTCGTATCAGCTGCGATGATTTCACGACTTCGTTATGTGCACATCATCAACCGATATCTGCGCGGACGACAATCATTCGCATTCGTCGCATGGACGATGTTGCCAATCGCATTCGCAGTGTGGTGGTTTCAAGTCGCCCTTGCTGTGTGCTTCTGCGTGTATGCCATCTCGGGACCATTCGCACGAGTATTGTTGCGACGCAAGGGAACTCCACCTGGACTGCGAGCCGACGGCACGCCAATCGCCACCACATCGTCGAGCGAATCTGCGATGCGCCCGAAGAATTGACCATGACCGCCTTCGAAACCGCCACGCTCTTGCCTGATCGATTCGGACGCTTCGGAGGAAGCTATGTTCCAGAAACGCTTGCCCATGCGCTGAAGGAGCTTGAAATTGCCTACGTTGCAGCACGAGCCGATCCGTCGTTCCTTGCGGAAGTCGACGATCTCTTAAAGAACTTTGTCGGTCGCGCCACGCCACTCACTGATGCGCCGCGCCTGACTCAATACGCTGGTGGCGCTCGGATCATCCTCAAGCGCGAAGACCTTGCGCACACAGGAGCGCACAAGATCAACAACACAATCGGCCAAGGATTATTAGCGAAGCGCATGGCCAAGAAGCGAATCATTGCCGAAACTGGCGCGGGGCAACATGGCGTTGCGACTGCGACTGCGTGCGCCCACTTCGGACTGCCCTGCGAAATCTATATGGGGTCGGAAGATATTCGACGACAAGCGCTCAACGTCTTTCGAATGAAGTTGCTCGGCGCGAAAGTTGTCGAAGTCACTTCGGGCTCACGCACACTGAAGGACGCAACCAACGAAGCGATGCGCGACTGGATGGGATCCGTCGGCGATACGCATTACATCATCGGCAGCGTTGTTGGCCCGCACCCATTCCCCACCATCGTCCGCGACTTTCAAAGCGTCATCGGACGTGAGTGTCGGTCGCAGTGCCTCGAGCGCTTTGGAAAACTTCCAGATGCGATCGTCGCATGTGTCGGCGGTGGCTCAAACGCTGCCGGAATTTTCGCGCCTTTTATTGCCGATTCCGCTGTTCGGCTCTTCGGAATTGAGGCTGGAGGACGGGGGAATTCTGCTGGAGACCATGCAGCTGCATTATCACTTGGAACACCAGGAGTTCTGCACGGTTCCTATTCATATGTGCTGCAAACCGTTGACGGCCAAACTGCTGATGTGCATTCCTGCAGTGCCGGATTGGATTATCCAGGCGTTGGACCCGAACATTCTTATTGGCGCGACAGCGGACGCGTTCAATACTCCGCCGTCACCGATCAGCAGGCGCTCGAAGGATTTCAATTGCTCGCAAAGCAAGAGGGAATCATTCCCGCACTTGAAACCGCACATGCGGTCTGGGGTGCCATCGAAGTTGCGCGAAAACTTCCCGCCGATGCAATCGTCGTGATCAACATCTCTGGTCGTGGAGACAAAGATGTCAATGAGGCGATTCGACTGCTGGCGCTGGCTTCGCCTGGTCCTTCGGCTTCTGGTCCTTCGGCGTGAATTCGATTGCGATTGGATAGTGATCGCTCGCATATCCCGCAGGAGGCTGATCCTTCTTCCAGTCATATGCATCGCCGGGATGCAGTGAGGAGAGCACGAAAAATGACCCAGGAACGATTTCCTTGGCAAATCCAGGGGAAAGAATGATGTAATCAATTGCTCGGCCCGATTCGTGGGTTGTGTAGCGATCTCGTAGCACATCACGGTCCGTCGCAGAAAGAGACTTGTCACGCTCCTTCTTTCGATCCGCCTCAGATCGGTAGTCATACCCACTCAACAACCCCGCATCCTTATAGAGTTTGCGACAGGTTGATGTTGGAGTCGAATTGAAATCGCCCACAATGACAATGTTTGCATCGGGATTCTTCGCCATATCAGCCTTGACGAACTCGATGATCTTCGCGGCTTCAGCTTCGCGGTGATCGTTGAATTTTTCACCGCCAGCTTTGTGGTGGATCGCATATGCGGTCAACAGATATCCATCTGGGAATTCAATATCGACTGCAAGTGGGCTGCGCTGAAACTTCGACTTGTCTTCTGGAATCTTTGAGGCTGATTCGTCTTTCGCCGAGTCATCCTTGGCAGTTTCAGTTGGCGCTGCATCATCCGACGCTGTCGCAAGTTTGGCATCTAAGAAAACACGCGGATTCTTTGTGGGAAATCGAGACAAGACTGATTGCTCAACGCCGCGGTAATACCCTGCATCCAAACTCTCGAGATACACATATCCCATGTCCTTGAGATAGGTATCACGAAACCATGTGAGCGCTTCCTTCGATTCGATTTCTTCGAGAAACAGGACGTCGGCATCCAATCGGTGAATGACTTTGGCAAGAGCTTCAGCGCGGTCATCGGTGATTGCGAGTTTCAAATCGTCCCACTCGCCCGTCAATTTCGGATCGTCGACATGATCGAAGAGATTCTGAGCGTTGTATGTCGCCAATCGAATTGCGCGGGTCTTCGTCGGAGCGTCCGCAAGTCCATAGCGAAGACCAGGTCCCCGCTTGGGCTTTGCACTTTTCGTCGTTGCAGCTTTGGTGTCAGTGCTCTTGGAATCTGATTGTGTTTGCTTTGCCGCCGGCTTGGTTGCGACCGGTTGGGTTGCGACCGGTTGAGTTGCAGCAGGTTGGGTTGCAGATTGTGACGCGCCGAGCGCAACAGCGAGGACAAGCGCCAGCGAGCCAGCATAGAAAGTTTGGTGTTTCAGCATAAGACAGGGATAGTAACTTCATACCATCCCACCATGCCAACTTGGTCAAGTCGAAAGCGATACAAAGAATATCTAGCCGAATCCGCCGTGCGTCGCAGCAAACGACGATCGGAGCGGACAATCATCTCTCGCCAAGGCACCGAGGTCAGCGCCAAGCGTTCGCGTTCGATCGGACCGCTCCTTCGAGCGTTTTTCTCGTTCATTCGCCGCGACAAACGCGCGGTTGGAACCGCACTTCTGTGCGCCACAGTTTCTGCAAGCCTCGAACTCTTCCCGCCTGCAGCAACGAAGATTGCAATCGACAATGTTTTCTCGGGACATCCCCTGCCCACTGCGATTACTCGTTGGATCCCAGAATCTTCAACGATCGTTTCCACTCCAAGCTCGCTCCTTGCAACTCTCGCAATTGCGATCGTTACGCTCTCATTTGTCGCAGTGCTCTTTGGAATCATCGGACGGTGGCTTGCAACACGGACTGTGAAGTCCGTGCAAAATCGAGTGCGACGATTGGTTTTCGGACATGCGATGCGTCTGCCGTTGTCGCGAGTCCAGCAGATGCGGACGGGCGGATTCGTATCGACTCTGCGTGAAGATGCTGGTGGCGTCGGCGAATTAGTTTTCAGCATGCTCTACAACCCGTGGCGCGCCGTCATTCAACTCGTTGGCAGCCTCGCGGTGCTTGCCCTCACCGATTGGCGACTTCTCATCGGTGCGCTCTTGCTTCTTCCCGTCATCGTTATGACCCACCGAACATGGATTGGACGAATACGACCGATCTTCCGAGACATCAAGGTCACGCGAGATTCGATCGATGCGCACGCAACCGAAGTCTTCGGCGGAATGCGGATCGTCCGAGGCTTCGCTCGAACGCGAACTGAAACGCTTCGATACACGGGCGGTGGCCACTTGATGGCTCGACAAGAATTTCTTGTCTGGTGGTGGTCACGCGGAGTTGATCTCGCATGGGCGCTCTTCATTCCCGTCGCTTCAGCAGGACTCCTTTGGTATGGCGGACTGCAGGTTCTTCGAGGATCGTTAACTCCTGGAGACTTGGTTCTCTTCCTGACATACGTGATGATGCTGCTCATCCCGATCCAGATGCTCGCGTCAAGCGCGACTGCTTTTCAAACGAATCTCGCTGGATTAGATCGCATTCTTGATCTCCTAGTCGAATCACCAGAAATGCCTGATCGATCGAATGCTGTCCGACTTCCAAAGAGTTCGATCGCAGGTGAAGTGCAGATGCACGACGTTGGCTATCGCTATCCCAGCACTGAAGGCGATGTTCTGAAACATATTTCCTTTATTGCTCGACCTGGGCAGACGGTTGCACTCGTTGGACCGTCCGGCAGCGGAAAGACAACGCTTTGCAATCTCGTTGCTCGATTCTTCGACCCGACGACTGGCGCGATCACTGTCGACGGTCGAGATCTTCGCGACATCCACCTCGACTCATGGCGCCGAACGCTGGGAATAGTCGAGCAAGATGTGTTTCTCTTCGACGGAACCATCGGAGACAACATTCGTTACGGTGATCGCGACGCGAGTGAAACGCTCGTGCGACGTGCGGCGGACCTTGCCAATGCCACCGAGTTCATCGACCTACTTCCAAAGGGAATCGCAACGCATATTGGCGAGCGTGGCGTCCGACTTTCTGGCGGACAGCGTCAACGATTGGCGATCGCACGCGCCATCCTCGCGGACCCGCGAATCCTGATTCTCGACGAAGCGACGAGCAGCCTCGATTCGCATAGCGAACGACTGATCCAGTCTGCGCTGTTCACACTCGTCCAAGAACGAACGACATTCGTCATCGCACATCGGCTCAGCACGATTCAACATGCGGACTTGATCTTGGTACTCGAGCGCGGACAAATTAGTGCCGCAGGAACACATTCTCAACTCATGGTGGACAGCGAGAAGTATCAACAAATGGTCATGATGCAAACTGCAATTCCTGCTCCGCCAAAAGTGCCGATGCCTTCGACGCGCAAAGCGTGAACCTGCGCCGAATCGCCCAAATTACGCAGGGATACAGCCAGAATCCGGCGAAACCTGATCGCGGCCTTTCCAAGATCGGCGTCCAGTCTTTGCAAGCCAGAGGCTGTGCCACTGAATGATCGTCAACAAGAGAATTGCCAGAGGATGCAGGGCGACTGTTCGCCATGACTGATGGAATCGAATAGCGAAGACCGTGCGCTGTATCGATGCGATTGCGATTGCGATAACAGCAAGCGCTGTTGCAGCAGTTGCGAATTCATCTGTGCAAAGCGCCCACACAATCCATGCCCATGGCAGGACGTGGCCGATCAAATGAATGATCGTGATGAACAACAGCAGCGCAAAGGAACCTAACCCTTCGTATGCGTTCTTTGTAAAGCCTCGCCAGACTTGTCCTGCGCCGCGATACATCCGACATGCGACAATCTCGGTTGCGTCGAAGAGATCGGTGCGACCGCCAACCTTGCGAATGGCCCGGGGCAACTTGATCCCATCATGCATCGACTGCCGAAATGTTGAGTGCCCGCCAGCCTGCATCCACATTGCACGGCGCACGAACAGAAACTGTCCGCAGCCTGCGCTCGCCGCTGGCTGAGTCGACCTGCGCATCCGTCCCATCGGCAGATAGGACAGAAGCACGAAGTGAATCAATGGAACGATCGCATCTTCCATCCATGTCTGCGTGATCTGGCGAGGAATACTTGAAATGAGATCACACTTCGATGCAGTCGCAGCAACCCATGTTGCCGACAAACAATCAGGAGAGAGTCGAACATCAGCATCTGTAAAAAGCAACCAATCGCCCGTCGCCACGCGCCCCATCCGCTCACAACCCCACTGCTTCCCGTTCCAGCCTGGTGGCAATGTTTCAGTATCGACCTGACGAACTCGCGAATCCTGTGCAATCAGCGATGCCAGTATCAGCGGAGTGCGATCCGTCGAAGCGTCGTCATAGACCAAGACTTCCACAGTAGCGCCGACATTGGCAAGCACCGAGCGAACGCAGGCTTCAATATTCGACTCTTCATTACGTGCGGGGACGCAGACCGAAATATGTGGGAGGACATTGGTATCGAACTTTGACTGCTCGCTGCCCAAGCTGCCCAAAGGAGATCGTCGATATCGACAGAGATTCAGAAACCCAAGGGCAGCGGCGGATCCGCAGCAAACGACGGAGGACGCCATGATGATCGTCGAAGGATTCATGATGTTCTCGGCAACTTTGCCTTCGTACGCCTTGAAAGGTCGATCGCAATTTTTCGCCCAGTGATTCGCAGCCAAAGGTCATAGATGGGATGGATCTTTGCTGTAGCTCCCCCGATCAATACATCGAACGCGTCGGCATCGCGCGCGATGACGCGCGCAGCAAGTTCATTTGCATTGCACTGCATCGCCAGCGAAATCGCGCGCTGCCATCCTGCGGTCGTTGGATCGACTGGCGTCTGGACATCCTGTATTCGAAGAAATAACTCAGGTCGTGCATCCGTCCAGAATCCATACTCGACTGCAGCGGCGACGACTCGCACTCCGCGAATTTTCGCCGCAAGAACTGCGGCGCCTGGCCTGATTTCGACAGGCGTGCGCACATCCGTAAACATTCCTTGGGGAGTGAGCACGATCATCAGCCGTGGATCCTTGTTGATCTCCCCCTGCAGGTATCGCACCATCGCTGGAAGGCTTTGCGGATTATCGGGGTCGATTCCAAAGACACCCAGTCTTCGAAACATTGCAAATCGCTTCAATTGCAGGCGATCCATCGGACCCCTGACCGTGCGTGTAGGACAGAATGCGCCACGAAAATAGACAAATACCAAAGCGTCCCACCACGAACAATGATTCATCACGATAAGTAACGGCGACGAGGAATCATCGAGCGACTGTGCAACTCCGACACTGGACGACTCCAATCGCACAGCATGAAATTTTTTAGCGAAGAGGCGGCGCACATACCAATAGAACCACCCAATGAAACGCGCGCTCCACTTTGCTGGCACGATCAAGTCGTCATGGCCGGCGTCGGACATAATTCATTCCCCGCTTGAACTGAACCTTGCAATGGAATCGATAAGTCTTCACACGCTGCACGCGCTGCAGTCACGCCACTCATGAGGACCATTGGAACGCCTGGGCCAGGATTTGCGCTGCCGCCAGCGATATACAAACCAGACAACACGCGACTGCGATTGCGCGGCTTGAAGCCACCTTTCAATCGACCATGCGATGCGAGCCCATAGATTGCGCCTCCTTCAGCGTTGTACATCCGCTCAATCGACTGAGGAGTCAAAGTGCGTTCGACCACGATGTGCTTTTCCAAATCTGGCATTCCACACCGCTTCAATTTCTCGATCACAACCGGTCGGTACTGCTCCAACATTCCACCCACTCCTTCCCACCGCTGACCTTCACGCAGCGGTGCGGTGTGAATGAGCGCATAGAGCGCTTCGCCACCAGCCGGCGCCTGCGTTGGATCCGTTCGACTTGGCACACAGAGATAGATCGAAGGATCTCGCGCTGGAATCCCCTTCTCATAAATGTCGCCGAACTCCTGATGCGAATTGCCACTGAAAAGAAAATCATGATGCAGCAAGTGGTCATATTGTCGATCGAGACCGAGATAGAGCACGAGTCCGCTGCACGCTGGCTTGTAATTCGAAGCGATCGTGCGCTGCGCCTTCACGCCATTTTTACCGCCCACTAAATCTCGGTACGTGCGCTGCACGTCGCAGTTGGAAACGATGATGTCGGCCGTGAGAGTCGAACCATCATCGAGTTCGACTCCAGTTGCCCGACCACCATCCTGCACAATTCGTTTCACGCCTCGACCGGTCAGAATCGTTGCTCGCTCCTCACGCAGAATGCGTTCGAGTGCTCGGGCGACGGAACGAGTTCCACCCATGGAATACCAGCATCCATGATCAACCTGCGCAGCAGCGATCAATGACAAGATCGCCGGCGACAGGAACGGGCTCGATCCAACGTACTGCAGAAAGTGCTCGCACAATTGTGCGAGATGCGGTTCGGTCACATGTTTATGAACGGTCCCACCGACCGTTGCATACATCCGCATTCCAAGAACATCCTTCAGCAAGCCAGGCTCGCTTGTCGGTGAACGGCGCATGAGATCCATGACACCTTCAAGATCCTTGTAGAAAAAAACTTTCTCGCTCAATCCGAACATCCGTCGGCTGTACGCAAGAAACTCTCTCCAACCCTTTCCAACTCCTTGCCCTGGAAATTGCAAATCCATGGCGGTTGCCATCGCATCGACGCCGTCGCGCAAATCGATGACAGTTCCATCATCAAAGAAACATCGCCACTGCGGATCGAGTCGAACGAGGTCGAGATAGTCCGTCACAGAACGACCACTTCGAATGATGATTCCTCGAACAACTTGCGGAAGCGTCAATATGGTCGGGCCCATATCGAATCGAAAACCCGCTTCTTCCAACACATTCATCTTGCCGCCGAGATGCGCATTCTTTTCGATCACAGTGACGTCACATCCGTGGGTCGTCAACTCCACAGCTGACGAGAGCCCTGCGAGGCCTCCGCCGATGATGAGCGCTGATGGGCGATTGGATCGATTCGACCGCTGTGTTGGATTTTGTGTCATCGTGTGTGTCATTGTCCCGAAGTCCTTCTGAATCCTCCAAGAATAGCTTTGAGAACTCGCTGCGTCTTCTGGTCTGGTTCGCCCGTGGGAATTCGAATCCATCGACTCGTGTTCGAGATTGTGACACTCCGAGTCAATTCCAATAATCCCGCATCTCCGCGTGATGCTCCCCAGCCACTTTGACCGATGCCACGAATCGATGCGCCAGGATGTGCGGTTGGAATCACTGAATCATTCAAGATGACCGACCCAGCACGGAGCTGATCAATCAAGTCAACATTTGATGCAAGCGATCGAAGTCGCCGAGAACTGGCAAAGATCGACACGCTCAGATGTTTGCGATACATCGTATGGATTGCAAGTACGTCCTCGAGATTGTCGGCGCGGATCACAGCAACTGCAGGAGAAAAATGGTTGCCAATTGCCAGTTCACTCGTCGCAGGGCAATCGAAAATCGCAGTCGGTCGCACCGTGGATTGATTCGAGTACTCGACGACTCCGCTGATCGAATGTCCACCAGCCGAGAGTGCTTGGCGGATGCAGGAATCCATGCGCTGTGCCGCAGCTTCAGAAATCAGTCGCATCGGCTTGACCCCTGCGACCAATGGAGCCAAATGTGTCAGAAATTCGCGGTAGATCGATGACTCCACAATGATTCGCCGCGGTGCCATACACGTCTGACCCGCATTGAGAACCACGGACTGCCAGAGACTCTTCGCAGCCAACTTTGCATCAGCGCCAGCGAAGACCAGTGCGCTATCGCAACCTGAGAGTTCCAATGTCGTCGGTGTCAGCGACTCTGCTGCACGCTTCGCGATGACTCGCCCCACTTCGGTCGATCCAGTGAAAACGATATGGTCAAATGAATTCGATCGAAGCAACTCTTCCCCCGCAGCGCGTGTCGCTGGAGTTCGGGTCAACATTCCTTGATCAAGCCCTTCTGCGGCGAGCCGAAGCAATAACCCTTGAGTCCGCGGCGAATGTTCCGACGGCTTGACGACGGTGATATTTCCCGCGACGAGTGATTGAACAAGTTGAATGCCGAGCAACTGAACGGGATAATTCCAAGTCGCGATGATCGCAACACGACCAACTGGAAGTCGAAGAATGTGATGACGCTGCCCAAGGAGCCACCACGGCCGTCCCGAAATTCGGCGTCGCGCCAGAAGGCGGGGAGCATGGCGCAAGTGCCAATCGATGCTCGCGCGCAGCGGAAGAATCTCGCTTGCAAATGCCTCCCATGCGCTCTTGCCCGTCTCTGACTGAATCAATTCGATGAGATCATCAGTGTGTCGATGGATTCTGACTTTGAACCCTTCAAGCCACTGCAACCTCCGCGTCAAGTTCCACTCACTATTCGATGCAGGCAACTCGAACGTTGCATGACGACCTTCGTGCGAATGCTGAATCGGAATTTCAACAGTGTTCTGGATCATAGGAATTGCCTACAGTGGAGTCCCCCTTGAGCATAGAGACAAATATGAAGAATCAACACCTCGCTTCAAACACCGAATCGCCTCGCCAATCCGTCGCTGTCATCGGGGCTGGCCCCGGCGGGCTTGCCGCAGCCATGCAATTGGCGGCGGCTGGAATGTCGGTTCGGGTGTACGAAGCGCAATCCGTCATCGGTGGTCGAACCAGACGGCTCACAGTCGGCGACTATTCCTTCGATTGCGGACCAACATTCTTTTTAATGCCATATGTATTGGAGGAAATTTTTAGCGCATGCGGATTCCGATTATCCGACTTCGTCGAACTTCAACGGCTCGATCCGATGTATCGCCTGATCATCGGCGATAAAAATGGATCCTCGAAGGTCATTGAAACCACGCAGAATGTAGAAGAAATGGTTCGACGCATTTCCGCAATCGAACCTCGCGATGGTCCCGCGTTTCGGCGATTCATGGATGACAACCGAACCAAACTTGAACGGCTCACGCCCGTGCTCAAGACACGAGTCACTTCGCTCTTTGACATGATGACGATCGAGGGGCTCCAAGCCGCACCGCACGTGCGACCGTGGGAATCGGTCTATACGCAGTTAGGAAAATATTTCAAAAACCCAAAAGTGCGGCTCTCGGTTTGCTTTCAAGCAAAATATCTTGGCATGAGTCCGTACGAATGCCCAAGTATCTTCAGCATTCTTCCTTTCATCGAATACGAATACGGGATCTGGCATCCCACGGGTGGATGCAACGCGATCACCACTGCGATGGCACGCGCCTGCGAAAAAATGGGAGTTGAAATCGTGACGAATGCACCCGTTGAGGAAATTGCATTCGAGGGACGACGAGTCACCGGCGTTGTCGTCGGCGGGCAGCATCATCGACATGATCGAGTGGTGGTGAACGCAGACGGAACGTGGGCGCTGAAAAATCTCGTTCCAGCACGCCTGCGTCCGCGGGACAGCGATGAGAGCATTGATTCCCGTCGATATTCCTGTTCGACTTTCATGCTCTATCTGGGGCTCAAGGGCGAGGTTGATCTCCCCCATCACACAATTTTTATGTCTGGCAGTTACGAGGACAACTTTCGCGATATTTCCCATGATGGAAAATTGAGCGAGGATCCATCGGCATATGTCCACAATCCATCGCCCCGCGACGGCTCACTTGCACCTGCGGGAAAGAGTTCGCTGTATGTCCTGTTGCCCGTCACCAACAACCGCCCTGCGCAATGCGAATTGGACTGGTCCGTCGAGAAGCCACGACTTCGCGAAGACGCCATGAAACAACTGGAAACCGTCTTTGGAATCAAGGACATTCGCTCTCGCATCGAAGTTGAACATCTCGTTTCTCCGCTCGACTGGCAAAACGAGCGCATCAATCATGGCGCGACTTTTAATCTCGCCCACAACTTCAAGCAAATGCTTCATCGACGAATTCCGCACACATATCCCAACCTCGACGGACTGCATTTCGTCGGCGGAGCAACCCATCCGGGCTCTGGACTTCCCGTGATCTTCCTCAGTTCAACGATCACGACTCGGCACATTTGCGAATTGGCTGGGATTGATCATCCACTCAGCCAACCCACCATGGCGACCGCCTGACCGTATCCTCGCCGCCGTGACGATGACCTACGGCCAATATCTTCGAGTTCCAGAACTCCTCTCGCTGCAACACACGATGTCCAAGGGGAAGGATCATGATGAGACATTGTTCATCATCATCCATCAGGTGTATGAGCTTTGGTTCAAACAGCAGATTCACGAGGCTGCTTATCTGCAGCGTGCATTCGAGGCTGGTGATGATCCAACGGCTTTTTCAACACTGAAGCGAATGCTGACGATTCTCAAGACGATGGTTGGACAAATCGACGTGCTTGAAACCATGAGTCCGGTCTCATTTCTCTCATTCCGATCGCTGCTTTCCAACGCAAGTGGTTTTCAGTCTTGGCAATTCCGAGAATTCGAATTCGTGCTCGGAAACCGACGTGCGGCAGCCGTCGAGCGGTATCCAGAGGGAAGCCCAGAGCGACTTGCACTCGCAGCACGCCTCAAAGAATTCACACTGTGGCAATCATTTCTTCGACGACTGAAAAACGCAGGTCACGCTGTTCCAAGTCGGCTGCTAGAGACTCCCCTTCAAGCACTGCCAGAAACGGATGCGGAACTGCAAGAGGTTCTTCTGGACGTCTATCATAACCATCCCAGTGACCGAATGGCGTGTGAGATGATGGTCGACCTTGATGAAGGAATTCAAGAATGGCGTTACAGGCATGTCAAGATGGTGGAACGCACCATCGGCGCACGAATGGGAACTGGAGGTTCTCCTGGTGCTGCCTATTTGCGTGCGACGCTCTTCACGCCGCTCTTTACCGATCTCTGGACGATTCGCGATCGCATTTGAACACACGCCTATTTCTGCTGAGCGTTTAAGAACCTACTGCCCGAGCGAACCAGAACCAGATCGAATCTGAATTCGACCCGATTGAAGATCCCATGTCATCGCTGCAGCTCGAAGCGGCGTCCCTTGACCCTTCGGCAACACGTTGACCAATCGTCCGGCGCGCGCACGCATTTCAGCCATTTGCGTCACAACGTTGTAATCAAACTCCTCGCACTCCACGTCGTACTGCGGCGTGCGAATGAAGCACCGTCCAACCCCGCGCACACGCTGCAACTCTGATGAGCCGCCAAGATTGAATGCCGTTTCATTCGAAGCGGGTGCTGCGTCAACTTGGCGTTGCAATGTCGCTTCAAGTCGATCACATGTCAGCGTCAGCGTGTCCGCCTTTTGCGGACCTGCACGCACAAGTTCGACCGACTGATCCATCGTCATCAAGAACTTGCCATCAACAAGTCGCCTCAAATTCATTGCGAGGGCCCAGCGGAATCGACTGACTCCTTCAATTCCGCCGCCGGGGATTGATTGATCTCGAGAACGATTCTGTTCAGCCTTGGGATCTTCTGCCCCACCAGCCGGCACATTTACAAGAACGCTTCCAGCGCTTGCAACGCTCGCTTCGCCCGTGACTGCGTCATAATCAATTGACTGTCCTCGCACTTGAAAAAGTCTGGGCTCACCAGTTCGTTGAGCGTTCGTCCAGACTTGATTCTCGAGTCGCGCATCGCCAGTTGCGATCAAGCGGCGCGGGCGAACTTCTCCGCCTGTCGCCGATGGCGCATTTGCTTGAACTGCAGTCGCAAGCGCACCACCTGCTACTGGGCGGCGATCGAGTTCGAGGTGAACACTCTGTGCGTCCAAAGCATCGAACTCTTGCGGATGTGGCTCTGCTCGAATTCGTACATCCTGCGCTAAGTCCAACACGGCTCCGCCTTGCGCGCTATCGGTGAACGTCATCTGCCCTTTCCACTGAGCATCCATTTCCGGTTTCGAAGCAGGGACCGCAGGAATATCGATCTTTCCACGCACGCCTGATGCGACGATCGAAGTCTGCCAACTGCGAGCACGACCGCCGCCGGGAGATTGAGCAGTCCGCTTGTGATCATCGACGATTAAAGTTGGAATCCCATCGATCAAGACTCCGGCACGAACAATTGCAAGTCCAGGCCCACGAAGATCCGCCTCGCCCTTGGGGGGAAATGCGATCATCCCATCGGCAAACACGCGCGCACCATCCTTCAACTGAATCTGCACACCATGATCCGCGTCGATCTGCGTCACTTCAGAAGGACCGAGCGCTGGATCGCTCGCTTTGGCAGTTCGTGCAGTTGCCTTTGTATCGGTACTCGCGAATTGTGCGCGCAGAGAATCGCACCACAGAGTCTGCGCAATATCGGTTGCCTCAACCGAACCAACCGCAACGAGCAACTTGGGCGTCGTTCGACCAGCGACATCCTTTGAAAGTTCCATATTGACATCTTTCGCTCGAAGTGCAAGACCCGCTTCATTCGCCAACTCGACATCTCTGCCGTCGATGCGAATGTGTAAGTCCTGCGGAGAATCTGGCACTTTCTCGCCTGCGGCAACTGGCACCATTTTCAGTCGCCCAGTAAAGCGGACGACAAGGAGATCACCCGCTGGCTCAGGTGCAGGTGCCGCTGCAATCGCGGCTCCTGCGATACGTGCCACAAGTCCAACTGGCGCTGCACGACCTTGAAACGCAACAGGCGACGGCGAATCAATCGGCGCAGGACCCATCACCATTTCCTTCGCAATCAGATCACTCTTGAGTGTGAAGATCGCAACAAGCTCATCACCTTTCGACCACGCACGATCAACGGTGGAATAACGGAGCACTTCAACATCGTCGTGCAACTCAAGCCGATAGAAGCGATCCGACTGCGGCGCCACAGGGATTGGATTCGCCCCCTGCGTATTCGCACTCGCACGCCCATCCGCACGCAACGAAACTGGGGTCATCTCCACCATCTTCGGCTCGGTCGACTTTGATGGGGAAATTGAGGGCGTTGCATTCGCTTGGGCGCGACTCTGCCGCGCTCGATCAATGACGATCGGGCCAAGCGGATGCTCCACGGTCAATCTCTCAATCGACTTTCCATCGCGGCCAAGAAGTAAATCAAGTCCTTCACCGTCGAATGTCAGACGGTCGGTCGTCAATCGAAATGCGGACTGGCATCCAATTTGACCGAGAACCTGATCGAAGTCCAACTGCTCTGACTCCAGAATCATCGCTGGACTATCCGTCGCAAGATTGACGACTGCGCCAGATGCGGGGCGATAAACGCGAATGACGACATCGCCCCGAAACGTTCCAGACTCGAGCGCACGGTTGGGGACATGCACACGTCCAGAATTTGCCCGCAAGGTGGCGACACGACCATCATCCAAGTAAAAAACTGTGCGCGGCTCGGTCATTCCCATGAATGCACCTGGCTGCGGATCGATTCGCTCTGCGTTGTATTGCTGCGCAACGCGCCCGTCTTTGCCCGCAACTTGAACCCATGCGCCTTGATCGAGTTGCACAGTTGTCTCACCGCCTCGATGTTCCTTTACAGCGGCACGCTCGGCATCGGAGAGAGGACGCGGCGCGACGAGTTCTTCAATCGGAGCAGAACGATCACTGCGCGACGATGGAAGATCGCGGTCGAACCACCATGCTGCAACTAAAAGTCCAGCCGCAACAACAACCGAGAGGCCGACGATCATGAGGCGTGAAGCGTTGGCTTTCATGGAGTGGCGGAGTGTATCTCACGCCTGCGCTCAATCGTTGGCAAACAAGACGACCGCGGCGATGTCGTAGAGCGCGTGAGTTCCAACAGCGATCCCAAATCCGCGGACGACATACAAGATTCCAAAGAAAACTCCCGCCACAAGGAAGAACGTCGCACGTCGAACATCCAACGCACCAGTCCCAGACCACAGCGGGTGATACAAAGCAAACAGCACGGCAGAAATACCAATAGAGATGCCGATCCCCCACCGCTCTGGCATGCGAAAGAGATCGACGAATACTGTGTGAAGAAGGGAGAGGAGAAGCATTCGAAAAACAAGTTCTTCGTAGAGCCCCGCACCGATACTGATCGCCACTCTTCCAAAGGTATTGAGTTGCATGATCGATTCTGGCGCAGCGGGCGTAAGCGCCCTTGAAATCAGCTGGGCAAGAACGAGCAAGGTGACGGCGAACAACACGCATTCAATTGCCATGCCTCCAACGGTGGGAAGGTGTATCGACCACGGTTTTCTGACAAGGACTTGCCAAACAAGCATGACGACGACAAGTGCGACGGCCGGCAACGCCAGAGTGGGCAGATTGAGCCGCACTGGATCAATTCCGAAGTTCGAAAAAAAGCGCAAAAGAGTTCCATGCGCGCCATTGGTCAAAGTCCCATGCAAACCACGCAAGAAGTAGACCAACCCAATTTCATAGAGCACCACAAGTGGCGCGATGAGCGCAAGGATCTCGAGTGGTTGCTTCGAACGTTCGAAATATCCCGCGCCAAACGACTGGCTGGAATGAGATGACTTCGACGATCCCGCGGATCGTTCCTTCCCCCGAGCGCCTCGCCGAGTCGCCATTTTTTATGCGGACTTCGCTGCAGTCAACTTATTGAGACGCTTCGCCAAACGGCTTTTCCGTCGAGCTGCGGTGTTGTGATGCATTGTTGGAGTCAGCGCAAATCGATCGAGCATGCCCGAGAGCAATCTCAGCGATTTTTCAGCCGCACTCTTGTCGCCATCATGAATGGCCTTGAGGAACACCTTGGTTTCATCCTTGACCTTGGTACGGCGCCATCGATTACGCGCACTGCGGTCAATATTTTGTCGAACTCGTTTCTTCGCCGATTCAGAATTTGGCACTGTGATGTTCCTCGCAAAAAGCAACGTCGCCCGCTCAAGCGGTCAGAAAACGTCGGACGGTGAGTATCGCAGAAACCCTCAGATTGTGCAAGTGAAGACTCAAATCCCCCTTGACGGGGGGCGGGGGTTGTGGAGACACTACTTCGCTCATGGCTATTCGCTCTGGATCTTCAGGTCCCCTCGTCGCGGTTGTGGTTTTCGTCATCCTCACCGTACTTTCGCTGTCAACTGCGATCTACTTCTTCACCGAGAAGAACAAGAGCGAAGCAAGTGCGATGAAAAGCGAGGCTGCGCTTTCAGCGGTCGTTCCTTCGGGCTATTTAGACCAAGAACCAGGGTCGACCATTCGACAAGCTGCCGAAGGCGAACACAAGAGTGTCGTTGAATATCTCATCGCGAAAAATGCGGCTGTTGCAACCGCGATCTCGGACGAAACCTCCATCGACGCTGCAGGCGTTCGTTCCGCACTTGGCCTCAAGGCAGAGGAAAATGCAAAACAAGCCATCAATGCCGCACGACGAAGTGTGACCGATGCGCAAAGCAAGACTGCTGAGCAGATCAAAGTTGTTGAACAAGTGACTGCCCAAATGGCTGCCGTCCAAGCTGAAGCAGATGAAAAGGTCAAGAATGCAGACAACAAGGTCGTGCAATTGACGGCCGAAATCGCACCATACCGAGAGTCAACTGAACGAGAGTATGCCTCGATTGGAAAATTGAAAGAAGAACTCATCCAAGCCAGAGAAGAGGCAAAGTCCGAATATGCCAACCAGATCGCTGAAGAAAAGAACAAGCAAGCCAGTCTTGTTGCAGCGAATCAGGGTTTAACGGGAAGAGTCAACGAATTGCAACGGCAGCTCGATCAATTTCGCTTGAAGCCAAGCGATCCATCGCTTCTCGTGGACGGTCGAATCCTTGACCTTGCGACTGCCAAGGACCAAGTTTATATTTCGCTTGGGTCCAAAGATCGAGTTCGACCTGGAATGACTTTCGAGGTCTATCCAGATGCGTCAGCAATCATGTACGACCCAAAGACAGATCGCCAGACGCCTGGATATGCCAGCATTGAGATCATCAAGGTCAGCGACACGACGAGCACCGCCCGAGTCACTCGCAAGAGCCCAAGAAAGTCAATTTCCAAAGGCGATGTACTCGCCAATGCCGTCTATAGCCCAACATACCAATACAAATTCTTAGTCCACGGAAAGTTCGACGTTGACAATGATGGCAAAGTCACTGATGGCGAAACCGATTACATCCGCGCAAAAATCCGTGACTGGGGTGGCATCGTGATCGAAGGCGAAGAAATTACCCCCGATGTCGACTTTGTCGTGATCGGCTCGGTTCCATCCAAGCCGCAACTTCGTTCGGTCGGTGAGGATGATGCGGCATACGCAGCTTCTCTCGCAGCAAGTCGCTCGTATGACTCCTACTTGGCACTTGTGAACGCCGCTTCAACTGCGCAGATTCCGATCTTGAACTGGAACCGTTTCCAGATCCTGACCGGCGCGGCAGAGCGCTGATCGAAAGCCCTTGCGTCCCAACGGCGCTCTTCATCACGCCAACGCATTTGCGCAATACGCTGCTTTGCGTGGACTCTTCGGAGTCTTCCATATGTTCGGCGTTGGCCAGAACATGCGCAGTGCCGCGGGAGCTGGCCGTCTTTACTACCGCGCCGTTCGTCGACACCGAGAGCGTGCGATTGGACATATCAGTCGAAGCTTTCCAGACCTCACGCCGGCGGAGGTCAACAGCCTTGCAGAACAATCCGTCCAAAGCCTCTTCCAGATGTTTATGGTGGAGACCGTTGCGATCCCCCGCTTGCTGACTCCAACGGCATGGCCAAAATATGTCAAGACAGGAAAGATCGAAGAAGCGCTTCGAATGCTCGTCGGTCGCGATCCGATCCTCTTCGTCACTGGACATTGTGGCAACTGGGAATTACTTGGATTCGTACTCGCCCTTCTTGGTTTTAGAATGAGCGCACTTGCACGTCCACTGGATAATCCATGGATCGATCAATGGCTTCGGAGTGTTCGCGAAGCACGAGGCTTAGAAGTCATCACGAAATGGGGAGCGACAACCGAGGTCCAGAAGTTGATCGAGCAAGGCGGACGAGTTGGTTTTATCGCGGACCAAAATGCGGGGAATGATGGCCTCTTCGTACCGTTCTTTGGACGCCTCGCATCGAGTTACAAATCCATTGGACTTCTCGCGATGAGATACGAGATTCCAATCGTCAGCGGATCTGCGCGCCGCTGCGATGAGACATTCTCGTACGAACTCAATCATGCGGACATCATCTATCCACGCGATTGGAAGGATCAACCCGATCCGCTTTTCTACATCACTGCTCGGTTCAATCGCGCGATCGAATTGGCGATTCGGGGCGCTCCAGAGCAATATCTATGGGTTCATCGCAGATGGAAGAGTCGCCCACCACATGAGCGTTTGGGACGCCCCATGCCCGATCGACTCCGTGAAAAACTGCGTCAATTGCCTTGGATGACTGATGAAGAAATGCATCGGCTTGAACAACCGATCGAACCACTTCCTGCTTCAAAGTAATAAAACTCTCTTGTCGGCATTGAAGCAATTGGCGGAAATCCGCTACTCTCTTGATAGGCTTCATGCTCCCCGCTTCGTTCATGGATGAGCGAACGACCGTACGGTTTGACTTCGAATCGACATCTATGACCAAATCGCCTTCGACCGAAGCATTAACCAGACCTTCATCCACCATACCGACGGAAATATTCCTTCGGTATCTGCTTCCCGTCATTTTCGTTCATGTGATCGCACTTCTTGCGGTCATGCCGATGTTCTTTTCCTGGACTGGACTGATTGCGTGCATCGTTGGAATTCACGTCTTTGGTCAAGCGATCACGATGGGGTATCACCGACTTCTGACTCACCGAAGTTTTCATGTTCCACGTTGGTTCGAATGGACGCTCGTCACACTCGCATTGTGCTGCCTGCAGGATTCCCCTGCGCGCTGGGTTGCGACTCATCGCATGCATCATGCGCACAGCGATGAAGGCGAGGATCCGCATTCCCCGCTCGTTGCATTCTTGTGGGGACATATGGGATGGCTCTTTCTGCGCAACCACGATCTCACCCATGTCTCGAGTTACTCGCGCTATGCACGCGACACACTTCAAGATCCGTTCTACTTCTGGCTCGAGCGAAATCCGGTCGCCCCGATCTACTTCTACTTCGGCCAGTGCATTCCCTACTTTGCGTTGCCGATGTGCCTGTCATGGTTGTTCGGCGCCTCAGTCACTGATGCCGCGCTCTTCGCAACGAGCGTCACGCTGTGGGGCGTTTTCGTCCGAACCGTTCTCGTATGGCACATCACATGGAGCGTCAACAGTCTCACCCATCTCTTTGGCTATCGCAGCCACGAAACTGGAGAGAACAGCCGCAACAATTGGCTCGTTGCGTTGATCGCGGCTGGAGAGGGATGGCATAACAATCATCACCAAGATCCGTCATCCTGCACCGTGCAGCACCGTTGGTGGGAATTTGATTTGACATACTGGGAAGTTCGTGGACTCCAATGCCTCGGGATTGTCAGCGACATTACGCCCCGCAGAGAAGTCCGCGTCCGCCGCGCTGTCGAGGCTCGCTCGAGCGAAGCGATTGCCCAAACCACCGCGAAACAGCAATCGTGACCCCCACACGGGAGTCCGCACTTTCCATATTCTGACACGGCATGCGCATTCTCGTCGTCCTTCCTTCGACTTCACCCTCTGATCGTGGTCCAGCCACACTGGGACCGCGCGCAGCGATTCTAAAAAATCTACGGTCGATGAACACGCAGCCTGAGTGCGACGGCGGCGACATTCTGTACGGGCCTGGAATCGAATTCCAACTCGCCCCAAACCAAGATCCTGTTGTTCAAATGATTCTTGTCGTTTCCGACGAAGACATCGGATGGCTCGTCATCGAAAGAATCGGGCGTACGCTCAAGTGGAAATTCGTCGACATCAATACGGGCGATGAGTTGGTCCTTTCAACAAACTAATTCTTCTGTGGCGAACTACTTCCCTCGAAGTCATGTGATCGCCGCCATTCTCGCGATCGCCATCTCGAACTCCGCGTTGAATGCAGCGGCGCCGTTACTCGACGAGACTCGACTCGCATGGCCACGCACTGGCGTCACCGCCACTGGTGAGCGAGTGACTTTCAGCCAGCCTCAAGTCGATGAATGGAGCGGCGGTATCATCAACGCGAAGTTCGCAACACAGGTGCAACTCACACAGGCGTCGCCAGTCGTTCAAGGGACGGTCAATGTTCGCGCGCGAACGAGCATCAATCGCGGCAATCGAACCGTAACGCTTCGCAGCATCACCGTGCCTGCGCTGCGCTTTCCGACCGACGAGAACCAGATTAAAGCCCTCCGCGACGCTGTCACCACAGCGCTCCAAAACACCCCAATCACCGTGGGATTCGATGATCTCGCCGCATCGATGCCTGCGCCGTCCTTCCCGACTCCGACTTCGACCACCATCAGTGACACGCCGCCTCGAATCGGCTTTCGAGAATCTCTTGTGACTGATGCCATCGCGGAACTCGACCCGTCAATTGAGATTATTCAAAGTGACGGAGCTTTGAAATTTGCCCCGATCATTGCTGATCATCTTGATGGCGCTACGAATTCTTCTTCGCTTCTCTTTCGCGATCATGACGGGACGTACTACGCACTCATCTCTGGAAGATGGCTGACAGCAGATGCGCTTGATTCTTCGTCATGGACTTTTCTTGCGCCATCTCATCTCCCCACTGCCTTCGCATCGATTCCCGAATCATCGCAGTGGGCGGAAGCGCTTGCAAGCGTGCCCAATACGCCAGCGAGTCGGCTCTCGCTTCTTGCTGCGACAATACCGACTCAGCGCATACTGCCGCGAAGCGCACAGATCGCTGTTGAGTGGCGAGGCGATCCCAACTTCCTCGTTACAGATGCGCCCGATCTTTCCTGCGCAACCAATGCGAATGCGCTCGTGCTCCACATCGGCGGTGCGTATTACTGCTGCTTGGATGCCGCTTGGTTCACCGCATCCACGCCGCAGGGTCCATGGTCTCTCTGCACGAAGACGCCACCGCATCTTGCAACGCTTTCGCCTGAATCTCCAATTTTTCCGTTGCGTTTCGTCGAAGTCCTTGAAACATCACCCACCAAGGTGACTTCGCTCGCTGCCTTTGAATCGTCCGGAGGCGTGACGCACGATGGAGTTGAGGTCTATGGAACTGGGTTTGCGATTCCACAGGCACTGATTCGCGCTGGATCACTTTCCGCACCGACGTACGGCTTTGGAATGTGGTGGAATCCATGGACGCTCAGCTGGACTGGGAATAATGTCGCCGGAAAAAACTGCGCAGGAATGCTCATTGATGCCAACTCAACGCCAGAATCGCTGACACCAAATCCAGCAGAAGAAAATCATTTCGTTGGACTCGATGGAAGGGTCTATGCAAATCGTGGCGATTCGTGGTTTCGAAGTACTCCCAGTGGAACGTGGACTGAACTGACTGAAAAGAGATCGACGCTGAGAGTGCTCCGCAGTGATTTAGCGGCTCGGCAGGCAGCGATTGCAACTCGGCACAAATTCTTTGAATGGATCGCAAAGCAAGCCGATCTCAAATTGAAGTCCACCGATGGATGCGATCGCATTTCTTCGATGGATTCTGTGCGGCCATCGACGGCTGGATATCGCTG
Organism: uncultured bacterium; assembly: GCA_903919715.1. GTDB lineage: Bacteria > Planctomycetota > Phycisphaerae > Phycisphaerales > SM1A02 > F1-60-MAGs104. Next base: position 51,795 of record CAIXJC010000078.1, read on the forward strand.
TGCGCCTGAGACCGATACGGGTGCGCCAACTGCAAATACAGCGCGATAAAACCCGAGCGACAGAACGACAGTTTGAATCGCCACTGGGATCAAACCTATACAGAAATGTTTTATGTGGACGCCGCGGGACGCATGTCCTGGCGGCGCACACGCAATACTCAAATCGTGTCAGGCGTTCTTGTGGCTCGAAGTCTCAGTCGAATTCCTGAAACCGTGTCAGCCGTGGAAAGTTCTCTCGTGCGAGTTCCGCAGGCGGCCGACGGGACTTGCGAACGAGCGTCAACAATCAGATCGTGTCGGTCGCCGAGGACTGTTTGAGCACCGAGAGGACTTTCCACGGCTGCCGCTCTTGTGGCTCGATTCCCTGGCTCGATTCCCTGGCTCGATTCCCTGGCTCGATTCCCTGGCTCGATTCAGCAGCTCGCTCTCGCGTACTTCACAGCGGCTGACGTTCGGGCTCGCCTGGAGCACGCGGATAACGCTTCGGAGTTCGGCCAGTCTTTTCAACCAAGACGAGCGTCCCCGTCGGCGTCCGCACCTGATCGATGATGACGCCGCGTAATTCACCCAGCGCATGCGTTGAAGCAGCGACCTCTGCCGCAGCCTGTTCACCCTTGATCGCTACAAAGTGACCGCCAGGGCGCACCATCGGGAGGCAGAATTCCAGCAGACTCGGCAAGCGCGATACAGCACGACTGACGACAACATCATTGCACTCGCGCAAGTCACCAGCACCAAGAATTTCCGCACGCTGGGAAAGAACCCGCACATTTTTTAATTCAAGTTGATCAACCGTCTCCTTCAGAAATTTGGCCTTTTTCCCTGTGGATTCAACCAAAGTGACCTGAGAGTCTGGCATCACGATCGCGAGCACCAGTCCTGGAATTCCTCCCCCACTGCCAACATCAACCACCGACCGCGCCTGCGACTGTTGCAGAATCGGCAAGAGCGTCAACGCATCAAAGATGTGCCGCATCCATGCAACGTTTCGGTCACGCACCCCAGTCAGATTCATTCGTTCGTTGGCTTCGTACAAGAGATCGAGATACTTGGATATCAACGTGACTTCACTTGGGTCAAGTTCGATCCCATACTCATTGATGGCGTCCAAAAATTCGCGAGAAGGACCTTGCGATTCCGCGGCTGATTCAGTTGGTTGTTCTGGTTCGATCATCCATTTCCTCGTGTTGCGCTGCCGCCCATTGTGCCGCCAGCCCGCGCATCTCGCGCCGCCACGGAAAAAAGAATTCCCATTGCGAGCCAAGAGGCAACAATACTTGACCCACCGAAGGATACAAATGGAAGCGTCAATCCAGTAATGGGTAAAATCCCTAGCGTCATTCCAATATTCACGAACGCCTGAAATCCAAGCATTGCGCCGATGCCGGTGCCCACAAGTCGACCGAATGGATTTCGAGCGGTGATCGCAACCCACAGCGCGCCTAAGACAACTACGACTTCTAGGCCAATCACCAAGAGTCCTCCCATCAATCCCCATCGACATGCGACGACTGCGAAAATCATGTCATTGTGTTCCTCTGGAAGCGCATTAAAACGCACCAGATTTTTAGCGCTTTCCTTGCCATTGCCGAACACGCCGCCAGAACCCACCAGCGTCCGTGCGCGATCTGCTTGAAATCCTATGGTCCTGCTGTATCGATCATCGCCAGTCAGTTGCGCAATCAGAGAATCGATTCTCGCTCGCTGATGAGGCTTCAGCATCGGATACGACACCGGCGCCAACAATGCGGCACTCAGTACGACGACGCCCAAATGCCAACGCTTCGCTCCTTGCGTCAAGAACATTGCAAGAAGTGTTGGGAAAAACAGGAGCGCTGTTCCCAGGTCAGGCTGAATCAGAATGAGCAATACTGGAACTGCCGTTAACACGATTGGCAGCAGCAATCCGCTACGACTTCGCACATCGGCGGCGCGACGGAGCCACCATGCTCCCGCGAGAATCCACGCGATCTTTGCAAACTCCGCTGGTTGCACATCGATCGGTCCCAAGTCAATCCAACAACGACTTCCATTGCGCGCGCGAACAATCGCCTCTGGGACGCCTGGCGCCACAAGAAGTACAAGCAGACCCAATGTGATTATGAATCCAAGCGGACTCCATCGCTCGATCAATGCCGGCAGCGGCACAACGATCAGTGCAGCTGCGATGCACCCAACACCCGCATACGCCCACTGCCGAAGAGCGAAGTCTGGCTCCGTCGTTCCGATCGCCACGATGCCAATGCACGTCAAGAGCGCAGCCCCAATGACGGGGACCCATCCGACATTCCACCATGAAATCCCAAGTATTTGTGAAATAACGGGTCGATTTGGTCCAGATTGCACTGCACGTGCCGCACCACGCACGAATCCGCTCATCGCACAGCACCCGCATTCACTTCGTTTCTCACTTTGCGAGATCCATCGCCGATCAAATACCCTTCACTCACGAGCGCACGAATGACTGCGCCCATCACCGGTCCTGCAGTCCGACCGCCGCCACCACCGTGCTCGACGATGACCGCGATGGCATAGCGTGGCGTGGCATCGCCAGGATTCCCCACGAGCGCTCCGCACCATGCGTGATCTGCATCCGTCACCGTGCGCTCGACAACGCCGTTATGGTCACGGTCCACTTTCAATGGCGGTGCTTCAGCCGTTCCCGTCTTCGCCCAAATTGAAACTCCCGGAGCTTCGATGATTGGATCTTTCGTCCCATCGCCATAGTCCATGTGATTGCCAGTTCCATAACTTTCCGCAACAACTCGGTGCAATCCGTCGAGCGCGCGTGCGACAGCGGTGGGAGCAAACGGATACATCGCACTCATTTTATTGCCGCCCGCAAGAAACGATGGCAACCGTACCGATCCCCTGCGAGCCAACATGGCGTATGCGTTGGCCATCTCCAATGGCGTCACCGTCATTGGACCTTGCCCAATTCCAAGCGATACAGCCGAAAATTGATCGTGCCGCGAATCAACGAGCGCCGCTGCTTGCGCCGAAGGAATCGTTCCGCCGAGCGTTCCCAATCCGAATCGGCGATACCACTCGCAAAGTCGTTCAGCTCCCAAACGATTCGCCAATGTGTAAAAATAGATATTGCAAGAACGCGCAAGCGCCTCTTCAACTCCCAGCGGACCGCCGGTCAATTTTGTATGAGTCGTGAATTGATACCGCTCGCGGTAGATCCAACAGCGTGCGGCATCAGTGCGATCCTTGAAAAAATGTCCGTTGCATTCGATCGCTTCATCCTCACGCAGTACACCTTCTGTGACAGCGGCGAGATAGACGAGTGGTTTCACTAGCGAACCTGGTGGATACGCTGCCTCGATCGCGCGATTGATACTGGCCGTCTCACTTGCCATTGATGCTCGCCCGCTGCGCTCTTGATCCTGTGGGAGTGGAGTCGAGGCAGCCGCCAGAACTTCTCCAGTTGCGACATCAACGATCACGGCGGCGGCAGGCAGTGCCTCACCGATAGCCAGTGCGTCACTGTGGGTGTGCCACGATTGAACCGAGGTCAGTCCCGTGCGCGGATCGAGAGCCGCCTGTACGCGCATTTGCAATTGCGCATCAATCGAAAGAGTGACATCTTTCCCGGGAATTGGATCGGTCCGTTCTTCCTGCAACGAATCGAGCCGTCGGCTTGATTCTCCACGAATACCACGTAATTCGTCCTCAAATTGGCGCTCCATTCCACGCGAACCGACCGTATCACGACTTGCGCGATATCCACCGAGATCGATTTCGATCGTGCCGTCTTCGAGCGTCTTTTCAAATGGGCGTCGTTCCAAATCTTCTTTCCACGCTTCATTTCGCACTGATCCAACGAGCTGATCAAGTGCTCCATCCATCTTGAGAACGAGCGGGATCGATGTTCGAATCGGTCGAGGCAGATGCGCCCGAGGCACCTCGACCTCAGCACTGGCCCACGGAATTTGACGCCGCGCCGCATCAATGATTTCAATTGCACCTGGAAACGCATCCGACAACCTGCGCATTTCGAATGCTGCATCGTTCGCGACGTCGCGGAAGACCACATGCATCTCCCGCATTTCACGAATCGGTTCTGGCTTCACATCGAGTGCTTGACCGCGTGTGCGGCGGGTCTCAATTTGTCGGCGATAGACCGCTGCAGCTTGCTCATCAATTCGCGTCGCAATTCCTTCAAGGCGGTGCTCCAATTCAGACTGCGCAACTCCCGCTCGTGTCGCAAGAATCTTCACAAGCGATGCCTGCGCCTCCTGCCACTCAGGCAATGCTTGAACAATTTTCTCCTCGCGCTGCGCTGAAGTCAGCTTGCGCCACGATGCCCCCGCCGCTGCGCGGGCCGCTGCCTGTGCACGCTCGCGAGCCCACTCCCCCTTCGCCAAGGGATAGCTGACCGCAACGTCATAACTTGCAACATCTTCGGCTAAGACTCGCCCCTTGCGATCGAGCAATTTCCCACGCCAAGTCGGCAGTAATTTTTCGACATCGAGTCGTTCTTCCGCAGCCTGCGCTAATGCGCTCCCTTGAACGACCGTCAGAGCGAATAATCGAACAACAAGTACGCACGATGCCCCCGCCATCAACGCGAACAGAATGAAAAATCTCTTGCGTAAGTCTCTCTGCGCACTCTGGTATGCCAATCAGTCCTCCATGACTGTCCTGCATGAATGTTCTGGCGACGGCGTCCGTGCGCCACTGTCCAAAAGTGTAGCGAACGGGAAGGTGGTTAGTATCCCCCTCCTTATGGAATGTGGCATTGTCGGATTACCTAACGTCGGAAAAAGTACGCTCTTCAACGCACTGACCTCTGCAGGCGCCGCGGCGGCGAATTATCCGTTCTGCACGATCGAACCAAATGTCGGAATCGTCTCGGTTCCCGACGCAAGGTTGGCGCAGATCAATGCGTTCATTCCGTGCCAGAAGATCCTCCCAGCCGCCCTGCGATTGGTTGACATCGCTGGGTTGGTCAAAGGTGCGAGCGAGGGCGAAGGCCTTGGGAACAAGTTCCTTTCTCACATTCGCGAGGTTGATGCAATCTTGCATGTCGTACGGTGTTTCAGCGACCCGGATGTCATGCACGTCGATGGGACAGTCGATCCCATTCGCGACATCGGAACGATTGAAACCGAGTTAATGCTCGCTGACCTGCAGATCGTGGAGAGCCTTCTCGACAAAGCGCGTCGAACAGCGATGCATGGCGATAAGGACGCAGTTGCACGGCAGTCGATCTTGGAGCGGTGCAATGTGGTGCTGAATGAATCGCGCCCAGTGCGATCGCTCAATCCGACCCAAGAAGAATCTGTGCTTCTTCAACAGCTCGGGATGATCTCTGCCAAGCGCGTGCTGTTTGTCGCAAATGTCGATGAATCCGATCCAGAGGGCAAAGGGCCGCTCGTTGAAAAGGTTCGCGCCTACGCCGCTGCGAATGGAGGCATCGTCTGCGTCGTTTGCGCTCGCATCGAAAGCGAACTCTCCGAACTTCCACCAGCCGATCGAGCCGAAATGCTCGAATCGCTTGGAATGAAAGAACCTGCGCTGGACGCTGTTGCACGTGCGGCATACCAGTTGCTTGGACTCGAGTCCTATTTCACTGCAGGCGAGAAGGAAATTCGCGCGTGGACCATTCACAAGGGTGCAACCGCACCACAAGCGGCTGGAGTAATTCACACTGACTTCGAAAAGGGGTTCATTCGAGCCGAGGTCTATAAAGTTACCGATTTGCTTGAGCTGAAAAGCGAAAAAGCAATCCGCGAAGCTGGACGGTTGCGAAGCGAAGGCAAGGCCTATGTCATGCATGATGGCGACGTGGTCCACTTCTTGTTCAATCCGTGACCTGATTCGATCCGTCCGATTCCGCTCGACATTGGAAATGTTTTCTCTATATATTCCCAACATGCTGTCCAAGTTTGTTGAAGACTTCAAATCGTTCGCCGTCAAGGGAAATGCGATCGACATGGCTATTGGAATTGTGGTCGGTGCCGCGTTCAACAAGATCATCAATTCGATCGTCTCTGATCTGATCATGCCACCTCTTGGCCTCGCCATCGGCGGTGTTGACTTCAAGAATCTCGAAATCGTGCTGAAGCAACCATTGCTCGATGCAGCGACGCAGATCACCGCCCCTGCCGTTGCAATCCGCTATGGAATGTTCCTCAATTCACTGGTTGAGTTTTTCATTGTCGCATTCAGTGCCTTCATCGCCGTGCGAGTGATGGCCAAGACGATGGCCGCGCGCTCGACACCGTAATGCAAAGTGCAACCCCGACAAATCGCGTTGCGCTGACGACAATCTGCGTTGTCGTTGCGACCGCTCTCCTGTGCTCCTGCGCGGCTGGAACCAAAAAGAAATCGCCAGATCTTGCCAAACGTGCGGGAACGGCCACGGGTTCCACCGGTGGACTTCGCGACGAAACGATCACGCTAGCGCAACTCGAAGAACTTTCCAACGCATTCGCGGATCGTTATTTCACGCTCATCTTGAGTGCGAGCGAAAAGGTGATGAAAGACAATCCATCCCTTTCGCAGCGACGGATTATGAATGGCGCACGACTGCTCGGCGTTTCGAGCATGTACGACATCGCTTCGAGCCCCGATACTTTCACGCAATTGATTGACCAATTAGTCGTGGTGACGCTGCAAAATTATTTCTGGGTTGATTCGGGGCGTTCACAGAAAATTTGGGGTGATCGGGCTCAACCGTTCGTTGAGAATCTTCGCAGAGCGCGCGAAGACATTTGGGCTGGCGCAGCTCGAGTCTTTACCGAGAGCCAGCTCCAGCAACTCGACTTAATCATCGCCAACTGGTGGCTGAAACAAGGAGGAGCGAGTGGCGGAACCGAGTTCGTCGCCTATGTGCGTTTCGCAGATATTGCCAACGCCAAAGGGTTAGCGCTCCTCGAAGAAGTCAAAGATGGCGGCGGCCTTCTCGAACCAATCGACCGCGCCACGGAGCAGATTGCATCGACCCAGCGTGCGCTTGAACGGTCGCTCTTCTATGCAAAGCGCGTCACGCTCTTTGCGAATTGGCAGATCGAAGCACTTGTGTATGACCTGCTCATCATGCCCGAAACTCAGAAACTGCTTTCGGATGCAGACAAAGTCACGACGGTTTTTGGAGACATTCCAAATCTGCTGAATCAAAACGGCGAACTCGCTAGCAAACTGTTGGCTCAATACAAGGACTCCATCAATGCGACTGCGCTGCTGGCGGACAAATTTGCTCCCATCGCAACGAGCGCCGAGCACATCACCAAAGATGCCGGGACAGCCGTGTCGCTCATCAATGCGACCCTCAATTCGGTCAGTCAGATGCAGGCGACTGCTGCGGCGAATACTCCAAAGGATGGGCCAACAGCCAAGCCATTCGACATCGCTGAATACACCACTCTCTTGGCGCAACTCCAAACCAATCTGACTGAAGCGAACAAGTTCCTCTCGACCACTGACAAACTTCTCGACCAAAAAGACCTTGATTCACGCCTGAAGCCGATCGAGTCACTCATCCGAACACGAATTTCCGACGCCCAGGTTGCGACGCAAGATGTCGTCGATGGAATTTTTATTCGCATCGGGATTCTCCTCGCCGCCACTTTCGCATTCATCATCGCCATCATTTGGTGGCGTAGCAAACGTCGGAGCTGAAACATGAATCTGACACTCTGCATTCTCTCTTTGATGACCTCACTCTCTTCGGCTCAAGGTCCGCCTGTTCCCGCAGTTGTTCCAGAACCTGCGCCAACTTCGGCAGCACAGGCGACAGAAATCGAAGTTGCCTTTCCGCCTTATGCCCCCGTAACACCGCCTTGCGTTGGAATCATTCACATTGCGGGATCCGACACGATGGCGCCGGCACTCTCATCAATCGCCGAAGCGTTTACATCGATTTACCCCGACTGCAACGTCACCGTTCGAGGAGGAGGCTCCGAATTTGGCCTCGCAGAATTGGCGGCTCAGCGGTGCGACTTTGCGGCCGTCTCGAGAGTCATCACTCCCCAAGAAAAAAGCGCGATCGAGCAGGCAACCAAGAAATCGATCATCCAAATCACGATCGCATCCGATGCGGTCTGTGTCTATGTCAACGCAGACAATCCACTCAAGGGGATGACTCGCACGCAACTCAACGGGGCGTTTTCAATCTCGCACACAAAGACGAAGACCCCCCTCTTTCGCTGGAACGAAATCGACCCAAATTCGCCGCTAGGCGATGCTTTCGTCCGCCTGCATGTCTGCGGCCTCCAATCAGGGACGATGACGAGCTTCACACATTTCGCAATGCCGGGCGAGAGATTCACGACGAGTCTCTGTTTCACTGAACCCGCTCCGTCATCGGTGGTCAACGCCTGCTGCGCATATAAAAATGCGCTCGGGGTTTCTGGCTTTGTGGCGAAACAGCCACGGGCAAGGGCGCTTGCAATATCGGCATCGGACGATGGGCCCTTCGTCCAACCGACTTCACAGACGATCTATGACGGCTCGTATCCACTCTCGCGCCCCCTGACATTTGTAGCGTTCTTAGATTCGCAGGGAAAACTGCCACCCGAAATGATCGAACTTCTCCGTTACATCTTTTCAGAAACGGGTCAAGACATACTGACGAATTTGAATTTCGTCGCACTTCATCCCGATCAACTACCGGCATTGATCAAGACGCCGTCCAACGCGCCATAAAGTCTCAACACATCTCGATTGCTCTTCGGTGGACAGTTATGCCCATCGCAGAGTTGACTCACTTCAGCGGACCAGGCAATGCCTTCACGACCACTGTCATATTGCGCGCAGCAAGTTCTCGCGCTGTCGTCGGCGAAACAACACCTGTGATGACAAGTGAATTTCCAGTCGCAGGTGTCGGCATTTTTAACTCTTTGACGGCAGGAACAAAGGCCTCAAGCGACGGGGACCATTCTGCGTAATCCCACTCAATGGGGATCAAGAGCGTTCCATCCTTGTTCTGGCAAACCGTCAAATGAACCGTATGCGTGATGGCTGTGAGCGGCGACGTACTGCTCAGCTTTGCCATCATTTCCGCCGTGTATTGATAGGAAAATGACATGAGTTCACTGTCGGATCCAGAGACTTCGTGGATGAAGTCGTTTCGGCCAGGAATATTTCCAAGCTGCATCAGCGAATTCACAATGACCGTCTGCGAAGATGGAAGGATTTTAAGGTTGTCTAGAAATGCGTTGGAATCTTCCTTGCTGATCCCCATCGCTGCGAGCGACGCAAGATTCTTCATTCGCAACTGCGTGGGATTCAGCTCGCGCAATGAGTTTTCCATTTCGCCAGTCATATTGAAAGCAGACAATGCTTTTCCTGCTGGACCAGCAACGCAACTCATCCCAGCTTGAACAGTAATGTTGCCAAGGAAAATTGGCCATGCGGCTTTCGTCAACTCCTTCTGAAACGTTTCATTGGAACTGTAAGGATCCACGCCCAACCTGATTGCAAGGTCACGTTTCACCTTGGAAAAGCCAGAGATATTTTCCACGGCATTCCCCTCAGCATCGGGTGTCTTGCGCCCACCCAAGGTGTCAGAAACGGACTGACCCGTTTGGCTGAGAAAGCCGAAGATGCCCTTGGGCACGCTGGAGATCGTGTTGACCGGGTCGTTCAGGACACTTTGCGCGGCATTCAACGGAACTTTCGCAGACTTCTCGACCGCATTCATGAACTCCTTGTTCTCCGACATCGAGCGCATCGCGCCGATCGCTGCGATTTCCGACACTCGTCGCATCAACATCATGTTTCCAGATGCTTCAAAGACACCATAGTCAGAGTCGATCGTGAAATAATTCCAACCAGCATTGGTCGGAACTTGGTCTCGCACTGTGAAATTGAAACCCTTTCGATATTCAGGACGCAAAATCTCGCTTGCGTTCAATACGGGCTTTGGTTCAAAGGCAGACTTCGTTGAAGCCACATCCTGCGCAACGAGAGAGAACGTTGCGGCAAAGGCGATAAACACAGGGATGAGTATTAAAGTTCGTTTCATGGTTCAATCCAATCCTGCGGGAGATTTCAGTGTTGCGGGCGGATGTCCGTCAAGTCCACTTGAAATCATTCAATTCGCGCGGGACTGTAACTGTGATGAGCTAATCGATCAAGTTGACCGACGGATTGGGCTATTTCGTCGAATCCCGCTGCGGATCGATTGCGAAACAGAACATGTACAAATTAAAATAACGGGGTGTGTGCCTATGGTTCTATGACGCTTGCGAAGGATCCGACTCCTGGCAAGGCGATCGCATCTGCGAGTCTCGCAAGGTAATCATCGGCTGCGATTTCAATCGCACCAAGCGAGACCATGTGAGGATTGGCATACTGACAATCAAGAAGTGCGAATCGGCGGGCACGCAGTCGATTCACCAGCGAGACTAAACAGACCTTGCTCGCATCGCGGCCCCCTTCCGCAGGTCGACTGAACATGCTCTCTCCAAAGAACGCTCCGCCGATGGCGACGCCATACAGCCCGCCGACGAGCGAGTCACCCAGCCACGCTTCCACTGAGTGCGCATGACCTCGGCGATGAAGTTCGATGTAAACGGCGGCGAGGTCGCTGGATATCCATGAGCGATTATCGGGCGTTCGGTCGTGGGCGCAGGCTGCAATGACCCGCTCGAATGCGGTATCGATCACGACTTTAAATTTGCCGTTTCGGTGTATCCGTGCGAGGCTCGTAGAAATCTTGAGCCCGCCATCGTCAAGTGGCAAAATGCACCGCGGATCGCTCGAAAAGAATTCGATTTCACCGGTATCGGGATCGGCCATGGGGAAGGCGCCATCTCGGTAGCCCTCAAGCACAATTTCAGCGGGATCGAGTGAACTCATGGCGCAGAACACCGTACAAAAATTTGGGGACAATGCATCGAAAGCCCCTTGTCAGAAGTCCTTTTGTGGGTAACTTCTCCCTTCCTCATTGAGGGGCCGTCGGTGACGGATGATTTCAAGTTTCGCTTGGAATCAGCGGCGCCGCAAGGGGTGTCTTGGCGCGGCCAAGAGACACTCCAGCCTAGAGGAAGCCGCGGCAAGGGTCCCAGCGATGGACGCCCGACCCCGCGTCGAGCGTTTCCGTCGTCGGTTGATCCGACGCGGTGCCACCAACGGACGCACGGTGGCATCGACTTCCCCTGCGTTTCAAGCCCTTTCGAGGGACTTGAGCTCTGGTTCGATCGATCATTCAAAACATCTCGCCCCGTGGTTATTATTCGGCGGTGCATTTGGCCCATGGTGTAACGGTAGCACAGGAGATTTTGGTTCTCTTAGTCCTTGTTCAAATCAAGGTGGGCTAATTTCGAGTTGATCGATATTCAGAGTTGAAAGCCACTGTGGCTCAAAGTGGCTTCGTTCACATCGTGACTCGCACTTCACCAACTTCACATGCGACGACCGCGGTCATTTTGGCCGCCGGCAAGGGAACTCGCATGAACAGCGAAATGCCGAAGGTCATGCACGAGGCGTTGGGCAAACCACTTGTCGAATGGGTTGTCGATGCGGTGACCGACGCAGGCGTTGCGCGAGTCATTTTGGTCGTGGGACATCAAGAGGAAGTCGTGCGCGCTCATTTCAAAGGGCGATCGAACATCGAATTCGTCCGACAATCGCCGCAACTTGGAACAGGTCATGCCGTTGATCAAGCACGCCCGCTTCTTCAGAATGTCGACCGAGCGAGCGAATTGCTTGTGCTGTGCGGGGATGGCCCGCTGATCACGCCAACCACCATTGGAACTCTGCTCAACGCGCACCGCACAACCAAAGCCGCTGCAACGCTGGCGACGAGTGTCATTCCAGATGCAACGGGCTATGGCCGAATTGACCGCGATTCCAAGGGAGAATTTCGAGCGATTGTCGAGCAGAAAGATTGCACGCCTGCGCAGTTACTCAATCGCGAAATCAATCCGTCGTACTACTGCTTCGAACTCGGCGCGCTGTTGGACACACTTGCGCACGTCGATAATCGAAACGCTGCAGGCGAGTATTACATCACCGATGTCTTTCACATTCTCAAGAAGGCAGGACGCACTGTGCATGTCGTCGATGCCGTTCCAGCCGAAGAAGTTCTTTCTGTGAACACGCCAGAACAACTGGCGGAAGTTTCAAATCTATTACGTTCGAGAATCGCAACCCGTCAACCTTCCAATCACTCCACGGAGAGAAACTCATGAGCGCAAGCGACCGAGAACAACTGAAGATTTTCGCTGGATCGACTGGACGTGCGTTGGCGCAATCCATGTGCGACCACCTCGAACTCCCCATCGGCCAGGCGCAGACGATCGTTTTCCCAGACGGGGAACTGCTCGTCAAACTCGATGAAGATGTGCGAGGTCGCGACTGCTACATCGTGCAGTCATGCAGTGATCCCGTCAACCAAACAATCATGGAACTTCTGGTGTACATCGACTGCTTGCGTCGTGCGAGCGCTCGCCGTATCACCGCTGTGATCCCCTACTTCGGATATGCCCGACAAGATCGCAAGGATGAGGGGCGCGTTCCAATCACTGCGAAATTAGTGGCGAATCTGATTACGACTGCAGGCGCACAGCGCGTGTTATGCATGGACTTACATGCGGCACAGATTCAAGGCTTCTTTGATATTCCCGTCGACCATCTCACTGCGGCGCCAGTCATCAGCGATCACTTCCGCCGCATCCGTGGCGATCTTGGCGAACTGACCATCGTCTCGCCCGACGTTGGAAATGTGAAGGTCGCCAACATGTATGCGAACTTGCTCGGCGCAGACTTGGCCATCATCGACAAGCGTCGCCACAGTGGTTCGAAGGTTTCCGTCAAGAATCTGATTGGCTCGGTCGAGGGCACGACCGTCCTGATGTTCGACGACATGATTTCAACAGCGGGCACCGTCTGCGAAGCTGCGCGTGTTGTCATGGAGCACGGCGCGAAGGCCGTGCATGTCGCTTGCACCCACGGGCTCTTCGTCGGCATGGCCTGCGAACGACTGCTCGAAAGCCCCATCGACCGCATCATTTCGACGGACACGATTCCCGTCGGCCAGCGGCACAAATTGCTCGATTCGAAATTGACCGTCTTGTCAGTTGCTTCGCTCTTGGGCGAAGCAGTGCATCGCATTCACCATGACCAGTCGATTTCGGCGCTCTTTACACATGGCGCCGGAGTCAAACGTTAATTCATTCGTGTTGAATTTTTAACGTTCGTTCTTTCCATTTGCAAACAGGAGATTCATATGAGTCACGAAGTACCCGTCCTTGAAGCCATGCCGCGCGAGCGCTTGGGAACCCGATACGCCAAACGCCTCCGCACCAAGGGACAACTCCCTGCGGTGATCTACGGCCACGGCAGCCAACCAACTCCAGTGAGCGTTGACGAAAAGACAATGCTCTCGGCACTACGCCGCGGGTTGCACGTCTTTGAGATTAAGTTGATTGGCGGAGCATCCGAAACATGCCTCGTCAAGGAACTGCAATTCGGCTGGCTTGGCGACAACGTCATCCACGTCGACCTCACTCGCGTGAATCTTGATGAAGAAGTCACCGTCAGTGTGGCAATCCACTTCATCGGAACTCCTGAATCCGCCAAGCGAGTCGGCGCAGTTCTGACTCACGATATTTCCGAACTTGAATTGCGCTGCAAGGTGCGAGACATCCCAGAATCGATTCGTGTCGATCTCACCAACATGACTGGCGACATCATGACCGTTGCGCAATTGAAACTCGCATCGGGCCTGACCGCCGTGAGCAACCCGTACTCTGCGCTCGCTCGAGTCGTTCTGGTTCTGGAAGAAGCAACTGGCGAAGCAGCAACCACTGGTGCAGCAGCAGCTGAACCTGAAGTTCTCACCGCCAAGAAGGAAGATCCTGCAGCTGGTGGCGCTGGCGACGACAAGAAGGCCGACAAGAAGAAGTAATCCATGTCGGTCCTGTTCGTTTCCAACTTCTGTTTTTATGGCTCTGTTTTTCTTAGGAGATCTGCGTGAAGCTGATCGTTGGCCTTGGAAATCCTGGTCCCGAATACTCTCGTACACGACATAATGTCGGGTACGAAGTTGTCGACCGTTTGGCTCGTCGTTTCGCAGATCCATCAAGTGGATCTGCTCGCGCGCGCTTCAACGGCTTGACTGTGGATGCAGAGATTGCAGGTCAACGAGTGCTCCTGCTGAAGCCGACAACGTTTATGAATCGATCGGGACGCGCGGTCGCCGAGGCGATCGGATTTTTCAAGATGAACGCATCAAGCGACCTCATCGTGATTGCCGACGACTTGGATCTTCCGTGCGGAACGATTCGCATTCGTGGCGAAGGCGGCGCTGGCGGACACAATGGGCTCACAGACATCCTGGCTGCACTGGGATCACCCGAGTGGAGTCGCTGCCGAATCGGCATCGATAAACCTGGTGTGATTCCACAAGCAGATTATGTACTTGGTCGTTTCACCGAAGAACAGAAGCCACTCGCAGAAGAAGGAATCGAAGAGGCATGCAACGCCGTCCAGTTATGGTGCCGCGAAGGACTCGCAGCAACGATGAATCAATTCAACCGAAAGGTGATCGCCACGACTGGCGATGCATCTGCGAATCAATCTTGACCGTTCTATCAGTTTTCAAAAAGTAATTTCAAGGAGTATCAAATGACAACCGCTACGAAAACAACCATTCGCCAATACGAAGGTATGTTCCTCTTCCCTCAGGCCGTCACCGCGGATCTTGCCGCAGCCTCGGATCATGTTCGTGAATCAATCACTCGCCACGGTGGCGAAATCGTCAGCCTCGTGAAGTGGGACGAGCGTCGGCTCGCCTTCGACATCAAGAGCAATAAGCGTGGAGTTTATTTCCTCGCTTACTTCACGGCGCCGACATCGGCAATCGTGTCGATCGAGCGTGATTGCACCCTGTCCGAGCGCATGCTTCGTGCCCTCATCGTCAAGGCTGATCACCTTTCGATGGACCAAATGAAAGATGCTGAAGGACAGGCTCGTCTCATTATGGAAGCCAAACTCCGCAAGCAGACCGCTGAGGCTGGCGAAGGCGAGGGCGAAGGCGCTCCAAACATGATGATGGATTGAGTCCCGTTCTGGTCCCGTCCATACGGGTCCCGTTGGTCGAATCCCATTGAGAAAAACACTTCCCCGTGCCATAAAAAATGGCCGGGGAATTTTTTCGTGTTTTGGATGTTTCGGCGTGCGAGTCGATAGGATCGGGTGCAGGAGGCCACACTATGGCGAATTACAACAAAGTCTTTTTAATGGGCAATCTCACGCGGGACGTCGAACTCAAGAGCATCGCGGGCAATCAGTCCGTCGCTGAAATCGGTCTTGCCGTCAATCGGCGCTACCGAACAAAGGAAGGCGAGGATCGTGAAGAAACGACCTTCGTCGACTGCGAAGCATGGGGACGAACCGCCGAAGTCATGAAGCAATATCTCTCGAAGGGACGACCTGTGTTCGTCGAGGGAAGGCTGAAGTTGGACCAGTGGACTGACAAGGACGGGCAGAAGCGGTCGAAGATGCGCGTCGTCATCGAAAACTTCCAGTTCCTAGGTAGCCCCACCGGTGGTGGCGGCGGATCTGGCGGCGGCGGTGGTGGCGGAAGCGACGGAGCATCGAACCATGGCTCTGGCAACTCTCGCTCGGCACCGAGCGGTGGCGAAGACCATGTTCCGACCCCAGAAGAAGACATTCCGTTCTGATTTGGGACGAGCGTTTATGAAATAGGTCGAAGGGGATGAGAATGCCTGCGGTTCCCATCCCCTTCTTGACCATCCTGCTCGTCTGTTGCGCGTGAACATCCCGCGTGAACCACTCGATTGAACAGCCCGATTCAACATCCATGCCGACTCCGGCAAGAGCAACCCTCACTCTTGTTCGTTACTCTTGAGGGATGAACCAAAAACCGCTGCATCTCGAGAGTCGCTGCATTCATGGCGGGCAACGTCCAGATCCAACGACTGGCGCGGTTATGCCGCCGATTTATACGTCGTCAACTTTCATCCAAGAATCCCCTGGGGTTCACAAAGGTTTCGAATATTCGCGTAGCCATAATGTGACTCGATTCGCACTCGAGCGCTGCTTGGCGAATCTCGAATCCTCGGGACTCAGCGAAGAAGATGACCGCACACAAGGCGGCTTCGCCTTCGCGAGCGGACTCGCAGCGATCGCGACATGCTTGGAATTACTTGATGCAGGACAAACGGTCATGTGCATGGATGATGTCTATGGAGGCACCAATCGATTACTGCAACGCGTGCGCCAACGCTCCCAAGGACTCAAAGTCGTCTTTGTCGACATGAGCGATTCTGCCGCGCTCGAACGTGCAGCGAAAGAATGCAAGCCGCAGATGATTTGGGCAGAGACGCCAACAAATCCGACATTGAAAGTCGTCGACATTGATGCCGTCGCGCGCATTGGTCGTGCATGTGGCGCGATCACCGTCGTAGACAACACATTCGCCTCGCCAATACTGCAACGTCCACTCGAGTGCGGCATCGACATCGTCATGCACTCGACGACCAAATATCTTGGAGGACATAGTGATGTCGTCGGTGGATGCTTGGTGACATCTCGCAAAGATATTGCAGAGAAACTTCGCTTCATGCAAAATGCAATTGGCAGTGTGATGGGTCCGTTCGACGCATACCTCACATTGCGTGGCGCCAAGACCCTTGCTATTCGCATGAAGCAGCACTGCGAGTCTGCGCAGAAAATCGCCCAGTGGTTGACGACTCAACCTGCTGTAAAAACGGTCGTCTATCCCGGACTGCCTTCCCATCCACAACACGCACTCGCCGCTCGACAGATGCGAATGAATGGCGTACCCGCATTCGGCGGAATGATCACAATTCATCTGCATGGCGGGATTGCGGAAAGTCGCAGTTTCCTCGAACGAGTCCATCTCTTTGCGCTCGCCGAAAGCCTTGGCGGCGTCGAGAGTCTCATCGAACATCCTGCAATCATGACCCACGCCAGCGTTCCTGCGGCAGAACGAGATGCTCTTGGAATTCTTGATTCGCTCGTGAGACTTTCGGTTGGAATTGAAAATACCGATGATCTCATCGCGGACTTGGCTCAAGCGCTCAGCAGTAAAAAATAAGCGTCGACAAAAACGAAGCGCGATGGTCACCTAGGTTGAACGGGTGCGTTGACTTCGCCCTTGACCCACCCGTCAATTTTCCAACGATTGATCGACGGATCAACGGCGAAGATTTCGTTCGCTGTTCCAATCGGCGCGTCAAAGGTTGGTCCACCCTCACCTCTCCCAAGAGCATCGGACCATAATTGACTCTGCGGTCGTAGCAAGGAGTGCTCCAATCTCAAGAGTGCGTCCATCGTTTCGAGCGAGAGAGGCGTTGGAGTTCCATTCACATGAATCACTGAGAGTCGATCAAATTCATCGATACCGCCCGGAACTGTTTGCATGAGCGACTCGAAAAATGCACGCACCTGTGGCTTCTTCAATCGATCATTCGCTCGTCGCCCAAACCCGCGCCGATATTGCACGAGCGCCTCGACTGCTCCAAGGCGAACCGCCGAGCCAACCGCAGTCACATCATCGGTGCGTTCGAGTGCATTGGACAAATGCGACAAAGGATTTTCGCTCCATTGTTGTGCGACTGAATACCAACGATGCGCCGCTGCGCGGCCTTCGGGAGTCTTGTCGTCTTCGAGTGCGGCTAAACCAAGTGCCGCAGAAGTTGCCATACCCCGAGGATCGAGTCCCGCAGCGAGTGAATAGAGTTGCCGCACAAGGAGTCGACTCGAGTCATCGTTCGATTCGTCTGCGACCTCTTCAGCGAGCGTGAGATATCCCGCTGGATTCGACGGCGAAAGCGCTTCGAGCCTGCTCTGCCAACGGGCACAAAGAGCAGAAGGGAATCGCATGTTCCAATCATTGGAAATTGGCGAGTCGATCGGCGATCCCGTCTGTGTGCGAAGTCCCGCGACACCCAAGAGGATTGCATCAAGCGCCAACATGCCGTGCGCATTCGCAATCGCCTGCCCAAGAGCACTTGATGCCTGTCGACGCTGTGCGACCGCATCGGTCAGCACTTGATCGATGATCGCCTGGTCCGCTGGACGGCGCACCTTCAAGTCCGAAGCCTGATCGCACAGAAGCGAAGTTCCATTCTGGACCAGCGCATGGAGGACTCCCTCGTCGCTTCGTCCGCCCATACGCAACTGCCGAGTCGAATGAATTGGATTGATGGCACGCAGAAGTTCCGCAGACTCTTTGGGAGGAGTTGGAATACGCATTTGTGCAGCAATCTTGCGAAGCGTCGTCACGTAATCCTGTGATGCGATGTCGAGCTGCTCAATCCGAGAACCGCGAAGCACAATCATCTTCTTCACAATCGCTGCGCGTGCGGCTGGCGCTCCCTCCAACCCGTTGGGATCTACTCCACTCAGCGCACGAATCAAACCAGTCAGCGCTGGGTCACTTGCCAGCTCGCCGAAGCGTTCTTCGACTGCATCGAGAACATCAAGAGAATCAATTCCGCGATCAACAAGAATTCCTTGAGCGATCGTCCGACTGCCACGATTGGGTCCTTTGAGAGCCTCCTGAACAAGCGTCCGCGAATCGAGTTTTCCAGGCGCCGACGGACGCGTCCGAAACGATCGAAGAAGAGCGGTGCGTCCTTGGCTCGATCCTGGAAATCGATCCAAACCCTTGCTCAATTCCCCATCAGACTCCTCCTTGAGTGCACGCAGAATCGGCACAAGCGCAGGAAGTGCGATTGAAGAATCAGTAGAAATCGTGTCCAACAATTGACTCGCAGAACGATCATCCCCCGCTTCCAACTCACGTGCGATCAAATCTAGTACAGCCAATCTCTCCAACAAAATCGACTGGCGCACCGATTCATCGAGTCGATCGACGCTCGTGACAGTACCGATGGCGAGCGAAGCGGTCGGAATATCGACCGCAGCGCGCGCCACACTTTGCCAGCGACTGCGAAGCAATCTCGCCGAGTCGTTCGCAAGCGTCGCCGAGGATTTGGCTGGCGCAATTCCCGGCAGAGCAGGCGCAGTGCTTCCGGCTGGATCAACGGATTTCACTGGGGCGGTCGACGAAGCCTGCTCGGATTCGCTCTTCGCAATCTTGCCTGACTCTTTGCGTGATTCTTTGCCTGATTCTTTAGCGGATTCCTTCGCTGACTCCTTGTCAGCATTCGCAGGCTCAACATCCGCCGCCTTCGAATTATCCCGCGAAGTTGCGGCTTGCATTTGAGCGCGCAGAATAAAAACTTCGACAACGAATCCCACCACCGAGAGTGCGACGAAAGCCGCCAACCACCACGGTGCCCGCCGAACCGATTCGATCCCTTCATCTAAAATAATCTCGGGCGCTGGTTTCGATTTCTGTAGTGCCGTCGACGTACGCACCACGTTGCTTGTTTCATTCGCTTTCAGTTGCGCCAAGAACATGTGCGCTCGCCGAGGATTCCGGCGCATCAATACCGCTGCTGCGATTGAACCAAATGGAGGACGAACTCCTGCATCGGACTTTTTGCGAAGAGCCTCCGCCGCGGCAGCGAGCAATCGCCGAGCAGCTTCGCGAATTTCGCGATGAGCACCCAACGCCGCTGGACTCTTCGACTGCGGGTGCGCTGCGATTGCACTCAATCGCAGTTGAGCCGCATGAATTATTTCCGCGCGCGACGAACCACGCTTCACGCCGATCAGCGCCCAGTCGTCCGCATCGGCTAGCAATTGAAACATCTGACGCGCTGCGCTCATTTCGCCCCCTCTGCCGCATCAGGTTTTACTGGCGATACAACGCCCAATCGATCAGCGAGCGCCTTTAGTCGAGCACCACCAACACCAGGCCCCCAATCAGGAATCAACACAACGTGCTGCGACAATATCTTGCGCACTTCGTCCGGACTGGACTTCAGCATCAATTCGCAAAGATCCGCCTTCCGCTCAAACCATGCATCCGAACGAACTGGAAGCGCACCCACCAATCGTGCGAGCGCTTCATACGCCGCATTAAAGTCCCCCGCTGCAATTCCAGCATCCGCCATGAGGGCGAATGCGTGTGCATCATCAGGGCGATTCGCCAAAATCCCCCGCGCAATCGACAGCGCCTCTTGCGACATTGCTTGCGCATCTGTTCCCTTCGTCGGCACAGGCGCAGCACTCGCTCGAAGCGCGCGTGCGGCGTTCAATAAAGTTCTTCCAAGCTGGATGTCTGCTTCATCGGCTCGTTGCGCATCACCAGACTTACGTGCGGCATCGCGTAGAGCTCGCCGCGCAGCGATGATTCCTAACTGCGCATCGCTCGCTTGTTGCGGGGTCAAACTTCCTTGGGCGAGCATCGACTCCATCGTGCGGACAAAAATCGCCTCCGCAACAGGACGCCACTGGGGATCAGTCGCCTTGCGAATTGTTCCGATTGAATCGAGTGCCATTTGAAAATTCTGAAGCGACAACGCCAGACCAAGTCTGCGAACTGCGAGTTCACAGCGGAACTCCATAGGCTCCTCACCCACTGGATATTTCGTAGCAATCCGTTGAAGAAGCCGTTTCGCTTCTTCAATCTGTAGCACCGCAGGATCAAGTGCCGCTTCAAGTTGTTGCCTCACGACAATATCAACAGAACCTGCGGGCCAGATCTCCACTGGCTGTGGCGGAATAGTCAGCAAACGAATTGCTTCTTTCGCCCGATCTGTATCACGCGCGGCGCGAAAGCTGCGATAGAGAAGCGATGCTGCAGGTTCGCGTGACGCACTTGATTCTCCCTCGCGCATCGCGTCTCGGACAAGATGTTCAGCCAATGCGTCATCTTTCTCCGCCCCTGGCGCTCGACTCAAGATGATCGCTGCACCGGTGGAATGAGTTCCAGCTTCAAAGCGCGTCAGATACTCGCGCGCCAACTCGAATCTGCGTGCGTTACTGCCGTCCTTTGCATCTGGACAACCACCCTTCGCCAGACTCTCGACAGCCATCCAGAGTGCCTCATCGGCTCGATGACCTGCGAGTTGATTCGACGCTAGGACGAATGACTCCGCCGCTTCGCATGCATGGCCAGCGCCAAGTTTCGACCACGCCAACAATTCAAGAACGGCCGCAGCGGGTTGTTGCGCCGCCTGCGCAGTATCGACTGCGAGAGTCAATTCTCGCGACGCAGATTCCAAGCAAGAAACCTTCAACTTTGGATCGGTCGCACTGCGCCCTTCGTCATAAGAATGAATTCCTCGTGCAAGACATGCCGCAAAGCCAGAACCATCAGCCAACGCTGGCACGCGACTGGCGAGTCGACGAACGGAAGCGAAGTCACTCTGATCGGCAGCGACGGCGACGGCGGATTTCGCAAACTCAATCGCTTGCGGGCTGCTTGAAGACTCAGCAATTGCGCGAAGTGCGGCTCCAACAACCGCTGGACAATTCAGAGTCTCAGACGACTTCTGCAGAAATACATTTGCGCGCTCATAGGACCTCGTATCAACCAACGCTTGGAGATACCAATTCGAGAAATCTGAAAGCCCTTCCCATACTCCCCGCCGCCGAAGAATTTCAAACCAGCCATCGGCAACTGCCATGTCGCTCTGAAGCGCTTTCGTGAGAGCCATTCCCAACACGGACTGCGCGTAATACTCCTCAGAAAGTAGATCCGTCGAACAGTCACTCGGTTCGGGGAGCGCCTTCCCAGTTTCGAGTAGATCGGACCAAACTGCAACAAGATCCGTCGCTTGTCGCTGCCACGGCGAAGCAGGATTTGACTGAAAAGTCCCGTTCGATCTGTCAATCCACAGAAGCCAATATCGACACCATGCTCGAAGAAACTTTGTCGCCATCAACAAGTCAGACTCGTCGTCCATTTCCGCTGTCAGTGCAATTCTTTTTTGTTCATCGGCTCCAGCCGCAAGGAGGCGGTTCTCCTCAATTCGCTTGGTCAGTTGATCAAAAAGTTGATCGAGAGATTCCAGCGCATGAAGCAGCGACGCCGACGTTTGGGATTGGCCAGCTTTGTCGATTTGACCTTGCCTTAACCTTTCGATGCCGCGAAGCGCCATGCGATAATCCGCGCGCGCCAGGGCAAGTCGCAACTTGTATTGATCTGCAACTTGATCACGCCCGAGGAACTTCGCGATCCGTAGCCGCAAGTCTGCGACTCGATCCTCGTCCGCCGCTCCGTTGACCAGCCGGATGTATGCGTCGGCCAATCGAGCGATGGCCGCTGGGCTCGACGTCGCCGATTTTCGAACTTGTTCGTCCAACATCACTGCCAGAATTTCGTCCAGCCCTGCTTGCGAAAGCCATTCAGTCAATGCAACCGACTCGTCCGCCCGATCAGCATCGTCGCTCATCGCGGTGACTGCTGCGGATGCGGCCGATGCACTGACGAATGCAGCCACCAAACTGAGTGCAATTGCGAGTGAAAACGCAGTGCCGGCGAGCGAATACCGCAGCCGAATGAGGCGTGTTCGATTGGGTTTACTTCGGTCCAGCAACATAAGTCACTTTCGCAAATCCAGCATCTTGTGAAGCCTGCATCGCTGCGGCCACTGCGGCAACATTCGGTCCAGCGTGTACCCGAATCACGACACCAATCTCGTGCGGCAACTGTTTCAATACCGCTGCGAGATCTGCGCGCGCACGCATTTCCCGCGAACCGATTCGAAAGAGTGTTCCGTTGGCATCAGATTCAACATCAATAATTTGAGGGCTGAGCGCCGACGCTGCAGTTCCAGAACGAGCGGCAGACACATCGGCCATCAATTGCGATTCTTGCATTCCTGCTGACGTCGTAAAGATGAAATACGCCAACAACAGAAATGTTGCATCGATCATGCTGGTCATACTGAGCGAAATTGGACCGTGCGCACTCCGGCGCGATTTCTCGCCGATCTTCATTTCTGATCCTCATTTCCATGAGTCGTCGCAACTCGAACGGCGCGACACCCGCCACTACGCAATCCCTCCACAACTTCATTCAACCGTCCCGCTGCAGCGCGTCGATCCGCACGGATCACTGGAACCGCTGTGGGATCCTGCGCCATGACTTCCTTTGCTCGCTTGACTAATTCCTGCGCCTCAACTGGCTGATCTAAAACAGTAATCACTCCCAGCGAATCAACGTTCACGACCAAGCCCGTGGATCCAGCTGATTCTGCGGGACTGCCAGTTTCTTCGGGCAAACTGACTGGGGATGAAGCCATCTGAGCCATCTGCGCAGTCGTCAAGAAGAAAATGAGCAGCAGAAAAACGACATCGATCATCGGCGTCATATCCAACACTGCAATGCCATATGGACGGCGACCAATCTTCACGCTCCGTCGCCCCCTTGAGATGGCGGTTGCGAAAACGCAGTGCCGATGCGCTCCAAAGACATTGCGAGCGTTTCAAGCGCGCGGCCTGCATCGGATGCTGAACGATCAATTCGATTGCGAAGCCACGAGTGAACCATCACGCATGGAATCGCGACAACCAATCCTTGAAACGTCGTGATGAGTGCGATGCTGATGTTCGATGCGAGTGTTTCGTAATAGGCACTGCTCCGAGTCGCCGTACCTGCCACGGTTTCGAATGCCCCGATCATTCCTTGAACCGTCCCAAGCAATCCAAGAAGTGGAGCGACACTTGCGATCACCGCAATCGGATCGATCATCCGAAAAAGTCGAGCAGTCTCATCCTCTCCAGCATCTTCCATTGCGGCTCGTGCCTCGAGTCCGCCGAGCGGCCCTCGGAGCGATCGATCAATTCCTGCCGCAGCGATGCGACCAAGGAATGTGTCCCCTTCCTCAGTACGACAATCATCCAATGCCTGCTGAAAATCGCCAGCGTCCGCTTGGAGTCGAAGTTCCTTCACCTGCTCTTCCGGCACTAACTGAGTGCGACGGGTACGCAAAATGGCGGAGATGGTGAACGCCATTCCAACGATGCTTAAGGCGAGAATGACATATCCGATGATTCCGCCGCCCTCGATGTATTTAAAAAACGTCACTATCAATCTCCTTCTTGTTTGATTTGTCGCGCGCCGACTCTTTCACTGGACTCTGCTTGGTATTCACTCTGAATTCGTCTCAATATCACCGCAGACTGGTCGTCCCCGATGCGGGCAAGTGCAATTGCCGATTGCGCCAATGCCGCCTCGGCAAGCCTCGGCATTTCCAATCCATACGCAGCGGGAACCAACAGCATTTTCCCAACTCCCCGGCGTACATCATCAGGTTCGCTCTCCATTGCGAAGCTCCGACCTTCCGCATAGAGAGCCCAGACTCGCAGCATCCCATCTTCGCTCTTGATGAATTGTCCAAGCGAAGCCCGGCTCTTCTTGCGTATCGCCGCGTCATCCGACACCGCGTCGGCCCACAGGGCGATTAATCGCGCTCCATTTTTTGCTGCTGACCGTGCCGCATTCGTCGCAACCGGATGACTGCCCGCAAGCGAAGCATCAGACGGCGCAACCTTTGATTCGCGCTGGGTTGTTCCTGGCGGCTTCGCAAGTCCCGCATCAGCAGCAGCGATTCGCGCCGCATCTGAATTGATTTGTGCAAGCCCAAGATCATTCTCTCGTCGCGCACGATCCGCAGTTGCCGCAAGAATGTCCTGCGCTTGCCTCGCTGAATCCCCATCCATCCATGCTGGCGCAACGGCCAAGATCAATCCTCCATCGTGATCGACCGGATCCAAACCTGGCACCCAACTTTCTGGAAGAGCAATTCGACCGCGCAAAGTTGATACTGCAAGCGCTGCTTCGAGCGATCGGACCCATTCACCGCTAGCGACTGAAGCCGTTTGTGCGATCCCTTGCGCAGCCATCATCCTGGAAAGCTGAGCATCCGCTTCGATTTTTTGCGCGGCAGCGACGAAGCATTCTCGAGCACCCTTCAAGTCACCACGTCCAAGGCGAGTTCGCCCTCGCCATAACGCTTCACCAGTTTCGAGTCGACGCAATCGCAGCGGATCGGCAGCACCGCCATCGATCGATCGGATTTGATCCCACCGGACGAACTGCGTGTGAGACGCGGCGGCAGCGGTGACTTGAATCTCAATTCCATCGGAGGACTCGCTCAAAATCTCTGCGTCTTTTTGACCGCCGCCATCTCGAAGGTTCACGATGCCACGAGCCGAGCCCTCCGCTGCGGCAATTGACGTGATGCCGCACGTCAGTGAAATCGCACAAGTCCATGCGGCTGAGACCGAGGCGTTGAAAATCATGGCACGCCTCTTGACGAAGAAACCGAAAAGGTTCCGCCCGTTTCGCTGGCGATCCGCCGAAGCGGCGCGGTTGCTGCAGCTTGTCCAAATGCAATGCAGTGAATCACGGTATTGGGTCCGCGACGGTTCAAGCGAAGTATTTCATCTGCCGCATCAGGAGGAATCTCGCCATCACTCATGAAAAATACGACATCTGGACGTTCCCGCCGACTAAAAAGATATTGAAATGCAGGAACTGGATTCGTTCCGCCGCTCTGTGCGACTCCTTCAATCCATGTCTTCAATCTCGTGATCATTCCCTCACGGCATTTGACGAATCCCCCTTCACGGTCGACCGTCTGAAAATCATCGTCGAAGAGTGCGACACACACCGACGCGAAATCAGGGAGCACCGCGATGCTCCTGATGATTTCGGCCTTCGCCTGACGCATGCGCCCGTCGATTCCCATCGAGCCTGACTTGTCGACTACGTATCCGATTCGTTTGCCTCGGCCGCTGACTCCAAAGAATGTGGTTGATGCGCCCATCCCGTCACCAAGTCCACCATCACCACCGCCACCGCCAGATGCGAAGAGCCCCTCTGCGCCAGCAGACACGACGGCGGCATCGCCTTGGTCATTTCCTGTTGCACTCGGCAATCCAAAGACATTCAGATCAGCCCCTCCCATATCTGGTCCAGGCGGACGAACTTCTGGCGTCAATGCGCCGCCAGACGCTGTGGAATCTGTAGAAGGTTGGAGTGGTTCGCCATCAATCAATGAAACTTCGATCGATGGAACTGCATTCCCGGTCGGACTCCCGATGCCAACGTCAATGCTCGACAAGATCGCCAGCAAGAGTGCATGGATCGGTAAGGAAATCGCAAGCCCGATCCAGATCCATGAAGCCGTGATCCTTTTTGATCGGTTGGCGGATGGTCTGCTCATCGTGGAGGGTGGAGTGGCGACCGCCGTCATTCGCGGGAGATTGTAGTCTTACACGCGATGACCACGCGCCCTTCGTCCGATCGCCCCCGATACCGCCGAGTCCTTCTGAAGTTGAGTGGCGAGAGCTTTGCGTCCGAAGGCGCCTTTGGCATTCATCCAGACGAACTCGCCAGCATCGCAAACGAAATCGCGACGGCTCTTGGCGAGGGAATGCAACTTGCCGTCGTTGTCGGTGGCGGCAACATCATTCGAGGAGCACGACTTGCCGCGATCGGAAAATTTGATCAATCCACTGCGGATTACATGGGAATGCTCGGGACGGTCATCAATGGACTGGCACTCAAGGAAGCGCTGAAATCCGTTGGAGTCGAAAGTCGGGTCATGAGTGCGATCCATGTTCCAAGCGTTGCCGAATCATTTATTCGCGCACGGGCGCTGCGTCACTTTGAAAAAGGACGTGTGATCATCTTGGTCGCAGGAACGGGAAATCCATTTTTCACCACCGATACTTGCGCTGCACTTCGCGCGATCGAGTTGGGCGCCGATGTACTGCTCAAGGCGACCAAAGTGGACGGCATTTACACCGCTGATCCTCGGAAGGATCCCAAGGCAACTCGATACGAAACCCTCAAATTCGCCACGGCGCTCGATCAAAAGCTCGGCGTGATGGATCTCACCGCAATGACCATGTGTATGGAGCATTCGCTTCCCGTTGTTGTCTTTGATTACAAGGCGAATGGCAATATTCGTCGCGTGATCAATGGCGAACGGATCGGAACGCTCGTAACCGTGTGACGACGACTTCATTCAAAGAAAGAACCAACCGAGATGGATATTGACACCGTACTCCTCGAAGCAGAAGAGAAGATGGCGAAGAGCATCGAGTACCTACAACGTGAATTCCGCGGAGTTCGAACGGGACGGGCAAACACCGCCCTCTTGGAATATGTCAAAGTTGAGTATTACGGGAGTTCAGTTGACCTTCGCGAAATTGCAGGGATCAGCGTTCCAGAGCCAACACAACTTCTCGTGAAGCCGTTCGATCCAGGAGCGAAGGCAGAGATCATCAAAGCAATCGAACGAAGCGGATTGGGGCTGAATCCACAATCAGAAGGATCACAGATTCGAATCATGCTCCCCCCACCGTCCGCTGAACGTCGAAAGCAACTTGCTCTGCAAGTCCGAAAGATGGCCGAAGACTCCCGAGTCACTATTCGCAACGAGCGACGCGATGCGAACAAGTCTCTCGAGGCACTCGAGAACGACCCCAAGTCGAAGATTTCCGAGGATCAAGTTGCCAGCGCCAAGGAATACATTGACGAAGTGACGAAAAAGACAACGACGAAGATTGACGAACTCACGAACAAGAAAGTCGCCGAAGTCGAAGAGATATAGAACGATGGCACACCGCGCCTTGATCGCTCCTTTCTATTGCGCTTGCATTTGCGCCGTTTCGTCAATGAGCTCCACGGCTCATGCGGATCAGAGCCCGCCCACTGCCACCAAATCAGCAGAATTGCCGCAGGAAATCGTGGCATCCGCCAACACTCGGATTACTCATTCCTGCAAACTTGTTCTCCCAGCGCGTGCGTTAATCGACGCCGACAACAACGGTGTGATACAGATCGAAGGTGATGACATCACGGTGGATCTCGGCGGGCAGGCACTGGTCGGTGCCGAATTGATGACGCCACGCGACGAAATGACTGGCATCGGAATTCGAGTCCATGGAAAACATGTGACCGTTCGAAATGGAACCGTGACGGGATTTCGAATTGGAATCTCCGCAGCGGGATGTGACGATGCCGTTTTCGAGGGACTGGAGTTCACTCGCAACTTTTCTCAGCGACTGGGTTCAAACCTCGAACGCGAAGATCCCAAAGACTGGCTCTGGCCCCAAAAGAATGACGATGGGCAATGGCTTTCGATGTATGGCGCAGCAATCGCAGTGAGCGATGCCCAACGAATCGTGATCAAAGATGTCCGCGTGCGCCAAGGCCAAAATGGCTTTGTCTTGTCGCGGGTTTCCAATGCGCAGGTGTACAACTGCGACGCTTCGTTTCTTTCGGGCTGGGGAATTGCTTTATGGCGAAGCTGTTCCAACACGATTTGTCGCAACTCATTTGATTTCTGCATTCGTGGATATAGCCACAATGTCTACAACCGCGGCCAAGATTCTGCGGGGATACTCTGCTTCGAACAGTCGTCTGACAACAAGATCATGTTGAACTCAGCGACGCACTGCGGGGATGGATTCTTTTCATTCGCGGGAAGCGAAGCGCTTGGAGAGATTCCCCGCGCCAACCACGGAGCATCCGCAGATGGCCCCAATTGGAATCTCGGCCAAGGTTGCAACCGAAATCTGATCGCCCTCAACGACTTCTCCGATGCCGCTGCGCATGGACTCGAAACGACCTTCAGTTTCGACAATCGGATCTATCGAAACCGCTTCGACCGCGATGCGATTTGCGGAATATGGGGCGGTTATTCTCAGCGACTAGAGATCCGCGGGAATCTCTTCCGTGCCAATGGTGACGCGGGACGCGGCGCGGAAAATGGCGGAATCAATATTGAACACGGCCGCGATGTAGTCATTGCGGACAATACTTTTTCATCCAACACAGTCGGCGTTCGATTGTGGTGGGACGAAGATTCGAAACTCGCTGAACTCCCTTGGGCAAAGGCAAATGGGGTCAGTTCCGCTGGCAACATCGTCATTCGAAATACGTTCGAACATGACAAGATCGGCATCTTCGTTCGCGCATCACAAGGCACAGTCATGGGCTCGAATACGATGAAGGATGTCGGAGTCGAGATCGATTCCGACGAAACGAGCCGCGCATCCCAAGGCACCCAAACCACACTTCCGCCATGCGACTCGTCCGAAGTAACTTCACTCCAAAAAACCCTTCCCGGAACTGCAAACGCAGTTGATGTTGTCGATGGCTTGCCGATCTCAAATCGAAATCAACTCGTCGGGCGCGCCGCAATTATTGTCGGAGAATTCGGGCCATTCGACTTTGTCGCACCAATGGTTATCCGCGAGCCAAGCCCCGCAAATGTCAATTTGTGGAAACTTCTCGGATCGCAGCCCATCAAGTTTCTTCAAGCGAATCAGGGACAGTCTGACCTACGAACCAGCATCGAGCTCGATACGAATATTGCGACGGTCAACACGGAAACTCTCGGGGTCGTAACCAATTACGAACTCGCTATTTTCTGGGGCGTTGCTCCAGATCAAGTTCAACGCGTGCAAGGGACTCTGCTCAGCACTAACTGGCGTGTCGATGTTTTTACGCTTCCCACGCCTTCGACACCCGGCGCAATACCCAATCCCGCGATCATCGAACAACCGCCTCCAGATGCGTACCGTGTCTATGTGGAATCGTTGACTTTCCCATTCGGGATGGGAGGTCCTGACGCAGTGAAACTGATGCCCACGTCCCCCACGGTTCCCAAAGACAACTTTGGAATCCGTGCGACCACCACTTTCACAGTGAGCGCAGGCGACTGGATCGTTCAGACTGAATCCGACGACGGAATCAGAGTCTTGCTCGACGGCAAGATCTTGATCGACCACTGGAATCGCCATGGGACTGCGATCGACCAAGGGCGATTTACCATCAACAAGGCGCGAGATGTCACGATGACCGTCCTGTATTTCGAGCTCGATGGGGAAGCCAAGCTGGATTTGCGAATACTCGCTGCCCCATCAATTTCAGAATCTCTGAAGGGAATCGCACCTTGACGGTCATCTCGGTTGCGCCGAAGATGCACCGACGGCGCATCCCGCCGAACCAACTGTGAACTGCCCATACTGCAACAGCTCGGACGCAAAAGTCATTGACAGCCGCCCCATTGAAAGTGGGCATGCGATTCGGCGTCGACGTGAATGCCTAAGCTGCAAGAAAAGGTTTACAAGTTACGAACGTGCGGAGCGAATGACCCGCATCAAAGTCATCAAGAAGGATGGGTCGCGCGTTCCATTCGACAGCGCAAACATTCTGCGGGGCATTCAAGCCGCATGCGGAAAACGACCTGTCCCTGAAGATGTCAAGCAGCGAATCGCTGACGAAGTCGATGAAGGGATTCACCGCGACTTCGAGCACGAGGTGCCGAGTGTTGAAGTCGGACGGCGCGTGGCACTCGCACTGCGCAATGTCGATCAGGTTGCCTATGTTCGCTTTGCGAGCGTGTATCACGATTTTCAAAGCGTGACCGAGTTTCAAAAAGAGATCATTGGCTTGACCGAAAAACCGCCAACACCTCCCGATCATCCGTCGCTCTTCGGCGACAAGTAGTATTCCCACCCCGAGTCCAATCCAATGCCAAAGATCACACTGCCAGACGGCAGCAGCAGACAATACGACGCTCCCACCACCGCAGCACAAGTCGCAGCAGACATTGGACCTGGACTTGCCAAGGCAGCACTCGGCGCGAAAGTCGACGGACAACTCTGCGACCTCTCGACGAAACTCGATCGCGATTGCGCACTTGCGCTGATCACTCCCAAGTCGCGTGATGGTCAGGTTGATGCGGATGCGCTCTCGATGCTTCGGCACTCATGCGCTCACATCATGGCTGAGGCGATTCAAACCCTGTTCCCAGGGACGATGTTGGTGTATGGCCCATCTCTCGAAAGCGGCTTTTATTACGACATGGCGTTTCCGAGCGGGCGTATTCCAAGCACGGATGACTTCGCAGCAATCGAGAGTGAAATGGCGAAGATCATCGGTGAAAACCGCCCATTTACGCGGTCGGATCTCTCGCTTGATGATGGACTTGCCAAACTGAATAAGGAAGGCAGTAAGTTCAAGATCGACAACGCGCAGCGCGCCAAAGAAGCGGGATCGTCAACGCTCTCTTGGTATGCAACTGGAACATCAGGAGTCAACTGGGAAGATCTCTGTCGAGGACCTCATGTCCCATCAACTGGGCGCATCGGCGCTTTCAAGATCACCAGCCTTGCATCGAGCTATTGGAAGGGCGATGAAACACTCGATCGACTCACGCGGGTGTACGGAACCGCCTTCGCAACAAAGCCAGAACTCGAAGCACATCTCAAGCAACTTGACGAGGCAAAGAAGCGCGATCACCGAATGCTTGGAAAACAACTTCGACTCTTTCATATCGATGAAATGGTCGGACAAGGATTAGTGCTCTGGACGCCTCGAGGAGCAGCGATACGCCAAGAACTCCAAACGTTTATCAGCGAAGCGCTACGCATCCAGGGATACCAACAAGTTTTTACTCCGCACATCGGCAAACTCGATCTGTATAAAACGAGTGGGCACTTTCCGTTTTACCGCGAGAGCCAGTACCCGCCGATCATCGACCAAGATCAAATGAGCAAGCTCGCCGAAGAGGGTTGCACATGCGGCGAACTTGCGAACCGCTTAGACAAAGGCGAAATCGAGGGCTATCTCCTCAAGCCGATGAATTGCCCTCATCACATTCGCATCTATGCGAGCGAACCTCATTCGTACCGCGATCTTCCTGTGCGACTCTGCGAATTCGGAACGGTCTATCGATGGGAGCAATCCGGCGAAATCGGCGGACTGACGCGCGTGCGCGGCTTCACGCAAGATGACGCACATCTCTTCGTGCGTGAAGATCAAATTGCCGAGGAATTGCAGGGATGCCTTTCGCTTGTCAAGCTGATCTTTGGAACTCTTGGAATGAACGACTACCGCGTGCGCGTTGGATTGCGCGATCCCAAGAGCGATAAATATGTTGGCGACTCAGCCAACTGGGACAAAGCCGAAGAAGCGTGCCGAAACGCCGCTCGATCCCTCGGCGTCCCCTTCTCCGAAGAGGCTGGCGAGGCTGCGTTCTATGGACCAAAGATCGACTTCATTGTGCGCGACGTCATTGGGCGATCGTGGCAACTTGGAACCGTTCAAGTGGATTACAACTTGCCTATTCGGTTCGACCTTTCATATATCGGCGCCGACAATAAAGAACACAGGCCAGTGATGATTCACCGTGCGCCATTTGGATCGATGGAAAGATTCGTCGGCGTCCTCATCGAACATTTTGCAGGTGCGTTTCCGCTTTGGCTCGCTCCAGAACAGGTGCGCGTTCTTCCGATTAGCGAAAAGAGCGAGGAGTACGCACAGGAGGTTCTTGCGGCGATTCGCAAGATCGGGCTCCGCGCCACAATCGACTCAGGAAACGAGCGGGTGCAAGCGCGAATTCGCGATGCCAGCGAAGCCAAGATCCCCTACCTCGCCGTGGTTGGACCCCGAGACGCCCAGCAACGCGTCGTCAGCGTTCGAGCCTTCGGAACTGACGCAAATCTGGGGGAATTGCCGTTTGATCAGTTCATTGCTGGGCTGAGCGCCGAGTACCGAACCCGCGGTGGTGAATCTCTCAAGGCTTCCTTTCACGCATGATTTCGATGATTTTTCAAGGTTTGATTGGGCAAAGTCCATTTTGCGTGGTAGTTTGCCATCGTCTCGAGAGTTCATCGAGATTGCACTGCGCACCAAAGAGACCAAACGACTCATGATTTTTTTAACTCTTCTTTCCGTATGACGATGGGCTTCTCCCATAGTCGAGCCGGATCTTGCGCAGCACACCGAACTCAAATTCAACCAACAATCGTCGGCTTGTTGTCTCATGTCAATTCTGACTTGAGACAGCGGCTCGCTCTTTCTTGTTCAACCGTCCTCTGAGGAAATCACCATCAGCCAATTCAACCGTCGTCCCCCCTTCCGCGATTCTCGAGACTCTGGTCCTCGAATCAATGATCGCATCCGCGTCACCCCCATTCGACTGATCGACCAAGATGGACAGATGGTCGGGGTTGTCGAACTCGAAGAAGCCAAGCGGCTCGCCTCTGTTGCGGGGCTGGACCTGGTCGAGATCGCTGCGGATTCGCGCCCACCGGTTGCACGAATCATGGACTTCGGCAAGTTCAAGTACGAACAAGCCAAGAAGGAAAAACAGAGCAAGACGAAGTCGAAGGCCGGCGAGATGAAGGAAGTTCGCCTTGGACGTTCCATGAAGATTGATCCGCATGACGTCGCAATCCGCGTCAATCAGGCACGTGAGTTTCTGATGGAAGGCTATCGAGTTGTCTTCGTCCAAAACTTCAGAGGACGCGAATTGGCCTACAGAAACAAGGGTGATCAGCGCATGGAAGAAATTGCGCAACAACTCTCCGATATCGGGCGGGTTGAACTCACACCACGGCTCAACGGAAAAAGAATGTCGATGATCATGGTTCCAGATCGATCCAAGATTGATTCTGCGAAAAAGAAATCCGGCGGAACTCCAAAGCCACCGAAGGATCCAGCAGCGAAGGCTGCGGCGGAAAAGGCTGCTGCTGAAAAGGCTGCTACAAAGACAGACGCTGTCAAGGCGCCGACTGCAGCTCCGACTGCAGCTCCAACCGAAACTCCTTCGGTCGCCACAGCGGCAACATCAACGCCATAAAGTCATTCGAGTTACTCCATTCGCCTTCACGGCGAAGAAGAAACTCTGACCAAGCGAAGCCACGGAATCCAACCGTGGCTTTTTCTTTTGGAATGTGCTTGACTTATTATTCAGTCGACTGCATAATAATGCGCAATGATTGCCAAAGCACAACGTCACCGCCAGATCATCAAACTGATCGAATCGGGACGAATCTCCAGCCAGTCCGACCTTGCGCAGCAATTGGCACGCATTGGCATCGATACCACTCAAACAACGCTCTCACGCGACCTCACCGAGATTGGTGTGGTGAAGTCGGCCGCGGGATATCAAATCCTCTCCGCAAACAGTGAAGCCGCCCCCATCGATCGAATCGCATCGCTGACCGCAACAGTTCGCCGGCTCTTGCTCGAGGTTGCAATCGGCGGAACGCAGGCAATCGTGCACACCCCTCCTGGGCAGGCGAGCGCACTTGCAGTCGAAATTGACCGCGCCACTCTGCCAGGCGTCTTAGGGACGATTGCTGGAGACGACTGCATCTTCATTGCATGCACGACCAACAACGCGGCGAAATTGGTCGCTCGCCGCCTGCAATCTATTTCGCAGGGTTCGCCGACTGAATCACGGACAAGAGAATCACGCACCGGCGAATCACGTCCGAGTGGATCAGCCCGTCGATCCCACGCTCATTCCTGAAAGCTATACATGAGTCACTTTTCACCATCTGCGCTATCCCCGTCGAATCGTTGCCGAGCCGTTGTCGTTGGAGCAGCGGGCTACTCCGGTGCGGAAATCGTTGGCATCCTGCTCCAGCACGAAGCCGTCGATGTCGTTGGGCTCTTTGCTTCGGCGTCCCGCGCCGACAATGCCGTTCGTTTCGACCAACTTTTCCCACGCTTTCGTGGATGGACAGATCTGACCGTGAACGCGGCGAACACTGCCGAAATTCTCGCCCTCGAGCCAGACGCTGTCTTCTTGGCAACTCCTCACGAAGCCAGCCATGACTTAGCGCCTTTGCTTTGTGCGCAAGGGATCACCGTCTTCGATCTTTCCGCAGCATTTCGCCTACGGGATCCATCCGCATATCCAACGCATTACGGATTTTCGCATGGACATCCGCAGTGGCTCAAGGATGCGGTGTACGGAATCGCAGAACTGAATCGACCAGCGATCGCACAAGCACAGTTGATTGCGGTCCCAGGTTGCTACCCCACCAGCGTCATCCTTCCAGTGCGCCCGCTCATTGATGCAGGATTGATGGGAGATGGATCGGTCATCGTCGACAGCACAAGCGGCGTCAGCGGAGCGGGCCGCTCCCCTGCACTCAAAAGTCTTTTCTGCGAAGTCAGTCAACAGGCTTATGGCGTCTTCAATCATCGACACCAACCCGAGATGATTCAGGAAGCGAACACGGACATCATTTTCACCCCTCACCTCGGTCCATTCGATCGCGGGATTCTCTCGACCATTCATGCGACGCTGAAGCCCAACGTTTCAGAAGCGCAAGTGCGCGAGACACTTTCGACTCGATACACATCTGAGCCATTCGTCACCATTCTCAACTCTGGCGAATGGCCGTCAGTATCGGCGGTCAAGGGAAGCAATCGCTGTGATATTGGTCTCGCCGTCGATCCAACGCGCCAGCACATCATCATCTCAAGCGCGATCGACAACCTCATCAAAGGCGCCGCCGGACAAGCGGTCCAGTGCATGAACATTCGCTTTGGCTATCCCGAAACGCAGGGATTTGCCGCTCCAATTGCACTCAACACACTCACGCTTGGAGCGCACTCATGATCCAACGATCACTCTTTGTCGTCAAACTCGGCGGCGCACTTCTCGATGATGCGGTCGCGCTCGCCTCAACGATTGAATCAGTCTGCGCCCTGCATATCGCTCGGCCAGGATCTGTCATCGTCGTACACGGTGGCGGAAGCGCCGTTGACCGCCATCTCGCTCGCCTTGGAATGCCGACGGAAAAGCGAGACGGAATTCGACTGACTCCTCCGGATCAGATGATCGAAATCTCCGCCGTACTCAGCGGTCGCGTCAACGCGACAATCGTTGCAGAACTACTTGCAAGCGGATCAGCCGCGGTTGGACTCTCGCTCGCCGATGGATTCATCGCAACCGCAGCGACCACAACACGATATGCATTCAATCCAGGGCGTGTCGGAGAAGTCACAGGTGGCGATCCAAAGCTCTTGCACACCCTTCTCGATTCAGGATTCCTTCCCGTGATCTCAAGCGTTGCCGTCGACAGTGGCGGAGATTTGTTAAACATCAATGCGGATGATGCCGCTGCCGCGATCGCGCGAATTGTCGGTGCAACAAGGCTCGTCTTCCTCACCGATGTACCCGGCGTCCTCGACCGAAGCGGAAAACTCATTCCACAAATCACTGCTGCAGAAGCCGCAACATTGATCGAACAAGGCGTCATTCATGGCGGCATGATTCCCAAAGTGAACAACGCGCTTCAGACCGCCGCGGACATTGGAATCTCCGTCGTGATTGCTGGGTGGCGGGACCAAAATATTCTCAATCGCCTCGCCAATGCTGAATCCGTTGGGACTACCCTTCGCCCCCTTCCTTTCGTCGCCGCCCCACCTGAACATTTGGCACTCTCACAATGACGATCACCGCCCCCATACTTGTCACGCGCGACTTGCTTCAAGTCGTCGACCTCTCTGCGACTGAGATCACGCAGCTCTTCACGCTTGCGAGTCGAATCAAGGCGAATTATCCCGCCTTCGCTGGAACTCTCGCGCAGCGTTCGATGGCGATGCTGTTTGAAAAACCATCTCTTCGCACTCGTGTTTCATTTGAATTGGGATTCCAGAAACTCGGCGGCGGAGTCAGCTTTCTGGATCATCAAGCATCGCCGATTGGCGTGCGCGAAACCGTCGAGGATTATGCGCAGAATCTCTCGCGTTGGGTTGACATCGTTGCCATTCGTTGCCGCTCACATCAACTGCTCGCCCGCTTTGCCGCAGCCAGTTCCGTCCCCGTCATCAATGCGCTCAGCGATCTCCACCATCCCTGCCAAGCGCTTGCTGACATTTTCACACTGATTGAAACTGGAATTCCAATCGAGCAACTGCACCTCGTGTGGGTCGGTGACGGCAACAACGTATGCCATTCACTCATTGAAGCAGTCGCAACGCTCGGCGGAAGAATGACTGTCATTACTCCCCACTCATGTCGACCACCAGCGGAAGTTCTGCGAGTTGCAGATGGTCGGTCGTGCCGCAGCGGAGCACGAATCGTTTGTACTGACGATCTTGACGCCGTCGCTGGCGCAGATGCGATTTACACCGATGTCTGGATTTCGATGGGTGAAGAGTCACGAGCAGTGGAGAAGACTGCGATGCTCGCGCCGTATCAAGTGAACGCAGCGCTCATGCGTCGTGCAGGTGCGAGCGCACGGTTTATGCACTGCTTGCCTGCCAAACGTGGCGAGGAAGTCACGGCAGATGTCATCGACTCGCCCGCATCGATTGTCCTTGACCAAGCCGAAAATCGCATGCATGTGCAGAATGCACTCATGCTCGCGCTGTTGCGACCCGATATCGCACTTCGCACCTGAATCCATAATCCGCACACAACTCGTCCGCTTTCTGTTCACCACCGTTCATTCTCACAACTTTGCTTTGAAGGAGTCACCATGAGTCAGTCATTCAAACCTCGTCGCGTTTCACTTGCCTATTCCGGCGGCCTCGATACATCGTGCATCATCCCTTGGCTCGTGGAAACGTACGGATGCGAAGTCATCGCCGTCGTGGCGGATGTCGGGCAAGGCGCACGAGAACTTGAAGGAATTGAAGCGAAGGCAATTCGCTCCGGCGCAACGAAGTGCGTGATCAAGGATCTGCGCAAGGCGTTCCTCGAAGAGTTCGCCTATCCGATGGCGATCACTGGTTCCGTCTACGAAGGTCGCTATCTCCTCGGCACGTCAATCGCACGACCCATCATCGCACGCGCGCAGGTCGAGGTCGCACTCGCCGAGGATTGCGATGCACTCAGCCACGGTTGCACTGGAAAAGGCAATGATCAAGTTCGCTTCGAATGCACATTCGCAGCACTTGCGCCGCATCTTCCCGTCATCGCACCGTGGCGACTGTGGGATCTGAAGAGCCGCGAGCAGATGCTTGATTACCTGAAGGTGCGCTCTATTCCTTGCGCTGCGAGCGCAGAAAAGATCTATTCGCGCGATGCGAACATTTGGCATATTTCACACGAAGGAGGAGATCTCGAAGATCCATGGAAGGCGCCTCCTGAAGATGTGTGGATGCTCACGTGTGATCCCAAGACCGCTCCAGATGCTGGTGCAGAAGTCACCATTTCATTCCGCTCTGGATTCCCCACTGCGCTCGATGGCGTTCCGATGGAATCCGTCACTCTGCTTGAGAATCTCAACCGCATCGGTGGCGCACACGGCGTCGGACGAATTGACCTCGTCGAGAACCGACTCGTCGGAATGAAAAGTCGTGGCGCATACGAAACTCCAGGCGGAACGATTCTGATGGAAGCACTGCGTGGACTCGAACAACTTTGCTACGACCGTGACACGATGCAGTGGCGACAAAAGTTGGCTCTCGATTTCGCACGCATCGTCTATGAAGGAACATGGTTCACACCAGTACGCGAAGTTCTCTGGGCAAGTGCGCAAAATGCGGCGCAAGTTCTCGATGGCGATGTCCGCGTTCGTCTCTTCAAGGGAACCGCATCAGTCTCGGGTCGGCGCAGTCCCAATTCGCTTTACAGCCAAGACTTTGCAACATTCGGAGCTGATGATGTCTATGACCAGACACATGCAGAAGGATTCATTCGACTCTTCTCATTGCCAGCGCGAATTCGTGCGCTGCGCGATGCGGCAAATCCGAAGACCTCACCGAAGAACGTCTCTCGCACCCCAGCACAACAGGTCAATCGATGAGCGTGACGTGGGCTGGTCGATTCACAAAAGCGGCCGATCCTCTCTTCCGTGCATTCAACGATTCGCTGTCGTTCGATCGAACGCTGCTCTGCGAAGATATCGAAGGCAGCATTGGATGGGCACGTGCGCTTGAACGGGCCAAGGTCCTGACGGCGACCGAAACGGAATCGCTCATTGAAGCGCTCAACGATGTTCTGCGGCATGCCGTCGAAAACCCTTCCTCGTTGACCGATGCAGCTGATGAGGACATTCACTCGTGGGTGGAGCGCGAACTCGTGGCACGTGTTGGTTCACTTGGAAAGAAGTTGCACACTGGTCGCAGTCGCAACGATCAAGTAGCAACCGACCTACGCCTCTGGACTCTCAAGCAAATTGCCAGTCGGCAGAATGAAATTGATCTCTGCCTCCGAAGCCTGATCGCATTGGCTGAACGCGAACGAGAAACCATGTTCCCGGGCTACACGCATCTCCAGCGCGCTCAACCGATCCTCTTCGGACATTGGTGCATGGCATACGTCGAAATGCTCTTGCGCGACCGCGATCGATTCAATGATGCGGCGATTCGGACGGGGCTTTGTCCGCTTGGTTCTGGCGCTCTCGCTGGAACGGCATACCCAATCGACCGCGATCATTTGGCTCACGATCTCGGATTCTCTGCACCGACCGCAAACTCACTTGATGCGGTCAGTGATCGCGACTTCGTCGTCGAAACTCTTGCGACGACGGCGCTCGCAGCGATCCATTTGTCGCGGTTTGCCGAAGATCTGATCTTTTACAGCACCGGCGAAGCTGGATTGATTGAACTCTCCGACTCCGTAACAAGCGGATCGAGCCTCATGCCACAGAAAAAAAATCCAGATGCGCTTGAACTGATCCGAGGAAAGACTGGAAGGCAGATCGCAAATCTGGTGAACATTCTCACCGTCCTCAAAGGTTTGCCACTGGCATACAACAAAGATCTCCAAGAAGACAAGGAACCGCTCTTCGATGCGATGGAACATCTCTCGCTCAGCCTGCGCATGATTCCACCAGTACTTGATGGCTTGACGGTCAACCGAGATCGTGCACGCATCGCAGCTGGCGGCGGATATTCCAATGCGACTGAACTCGCCGATTATCTTGTCGACCGTGGCATTCCATTTCGCGATGCCCACCATTCCGCTGGCCGCCTCGTACGCGCGGCAATCAGAGAATCCAAGCCACTTGAAGACCTTTCTGTCGAACAAATGCAGGAAGTCGAACCTCGCATTCAATCGGATGTCTATGTCGCACTGACGGTCGATCGTGCCGTCGCAAAGCGAAACGTGCACGGAGGAACTGCGCCACTTCAAGTGGCCGGATCCGTCGCAGCAGCTCGGCGTCAAATTGATTATGTCGCAGATGATGCGGTCATTGAACGCACGGCGTGCGAGGCGACTATTCGCGAGGCGCACATCGATGATCTCGATGCGATCTGCGGAATCATCGAACACTGGGCCCGTGAAGGAGAGCATTTGCCA
The DNA here is from genome assembly GCA_903919715.1 of uncultured bacterium. Classification (GTDB taxonomy): domain Bacteria; phylum Planctomycetota; class Phycisphaerae; order Phycisphaerales; family SM1A02; genus F1-60-MAGs104. Next base: position 91,691 of record CAIXJC010000078.1, read on the forward strand.
CGTTCACGCGACGAAATCCTCGAATCGCTTTCTGAATTCGCCGTCGCAGTCGAAGGCGAAACCGTCGTGGGATGCGGATCTCTCTGGATCTATACGCCTCAGCTTGCAGAAATTCGCTCGCTCGGCGTCGTGCCTGGTCGCAAAGGCGGAGGACTTGGTTCGACGCTCACCCGTTACTTTGTGGATTGGGCGGCAGATCTCGGCATTCCAAAGGTCTTTGTCCTCACACGGGCGCCAGACTTCTTCGCTCGCTGCGGATTCAAAACCGTCAGCGTGAGTGTCCTGCCAGAAAAAGTTCTCAAGGACTGCGCAACATGCCCACGCAATGATGCGTGCGATGAAGTGGCAATGACACTCGAGACGGGCGCGACTCCGATTCAAACGAAGTAATCCATCCAAGCCAGGGAAATTCATGAGTACAACGATTTCGCCATCCTCAACTACTTCCTCCCCCACCACCGCACCCAATTGGCCCTCTGGCTTTTCTTCGGGCGGAGTCGCAGCAGGAATCAAGAAGCCAGGAGTGAACGATCTCGCTCTCTTGGTGGGTGACGGCGAACTTTCTGCCGCCGCCGTGTTTACCCGCAACTTGATTGTCGCAGCGCCAATCCAAGTCTCCCGCAGCAATCTCGCTGAGTCACATGGACGCATTCGTGCGCTACTGATCAACTCGGGATGCGCAAACGCAGCGACTGGAGACGACGGTCTTTCACGCGCACGACAGTCGACCGAACTTCTTGCGGGCGCGCTTGGGATTCAATCGAAATCAGTCCTCGTGAATTCGACAGGTGTCATCGGCGTTACGCTTCCAGTCGATCGAATTGAACGGGCGCTGCCAGCACTGAAGGCTTCGGTGCGGCATGGATCGTGTGAGTCATTCGCTCGGTCGATCATGACGACCGATACTCGACCGAAATGGGCAAGTCGAACGATTCAGTGGATGGACGCAGCAACAACGCGCACATGCACAGTGACTGGCGTTGCGAAGGGTGCGGGGATGATTCATCCAAATATGGCAACCATGATTGCCGTGATTGCGACGGACGCGACGCTCACCCCGACTGAATTAGATGGGCATCTCCGATCAGCCGTGGAGCGCAGCTTTCACCGCATTTCAGTCGACGGCGATACAAGCACGAATGACAGCGTTTTCGCACTCTCTTCGAACTGTGCCGGAACTCCTCCGACGCAGCAACTTGCAGCCGCATTTGAAGCGGTCGCTCAAGAACTTGCACTCATGGTCGTTCGTGATGGCGAAGGATTTGAACGCGGCATCGAAGTCCGCGTGAACGGCGGACGAACGCAATCGGACGCTCTACAAGTCGCACGCACAGTTGCGATGAGCCTCTTGGTGCGAACGGCCGTCACTGGCGGAGATCCGAATTGGGGGAGAATCCTCGCAGCTGCAGGGCGAGCAGGAGTCGCATTCGACCCATCGAAACTCCGAGTCTCTGCGGGAGGAATTCCGCTCTACGCCGCGGGTGGACCGACACACGCAGATCCCGGTGCGGTTCGGCGCGCATTCACCGCCGATACAGTTCAAATCGAATTAGACCTCGCAATGGGTACTGAGTCCGACGTCTTCTGGTCCTGCGGATTGACCAAGCGATACGTCGAGATCAATGCTGACTATACGACCTGATCAATTCGGCGATCCACTGTCCGTGATCTGATCGAGTTGAAAGAGCGCTTTTGAAAAGCGCTCTCGGCAACTCGGTTCCGTCAATGGGCCGATGATATTTAACGCACGTCGAATTTCGGCTGGAGAAATCTTCGTGATCAAAGTTCCATCCACTGCAAGAGCGCCCGCAATCGCCGAGATATATTGGAAAAAAGCTTCGAGGGCTGTAGGGTCGCCAGAATGAAGGCGACTCTCATCGATTCCGCTTTTGACGAGATTCTTCAATGCGAGCCAACCGTCGACCGAGTTCGGCGCACTCCCGTTTCTTGCGAGAATTTCCGAACTCCACTGAACTCCATCGGCTGCGGCGCATCTCGCTGCAAGTCGATCGATCGGATGTGCGTTTTGACCCAAGATTGCTGTAAAAAGTTGCATCGCGATCGCAGGTCGCATTCCAGAAGATTCATCTTGTTGATTAGGATCGAAGTTCATGCAGAACCTCCATCATTGATCGAACTTCTTTATCGATTTCTCCAATCAATGCGCCGTCTTTTCGAAGAATCCCACAGAGCGAATCTCGCAATTGAGCGCCGACTGCGTATGCGCGCTGCGCCACCTGAGCAGCGGACAATTGGAATCGTTCTCCGATCCTCGCATGAGCAACACCATCGACATGATGGCTCCAGAACATTTCCCACTCATCTAAGCGTCCCCGTTTTTCAAGTCCATCCTTCGTCTCTCTCATCGCCAAGTCGAGTGTGGACAAAGCCCAAGCACGTTCGAACTCGCGATCATGAGCAGCGCCCATACTGGGCACTTCGTCTGGCAACCCCACTGTTCCAGCGTCTGCGCCAGCTTGCCCGCCAGCGTGTCCGCCAGCGTGTCCAGCCTTCGCGCGTCGCTGTTCGTGCACATACATGTGCAAACCATTTCGGAGCCATTGGCGAAGTCTCAGCTCACTGGACATCCAAGACTTGAGGTATTCGGCATTCCCAAGACGGTTCGCGAAAAAACCATGAACGACGTCATCGGCTTCCATGCGAATCGACCGTGCTAATCCAATCGTGCGGCAATACGACGTCAGCGGTCGCACATAACTCGCCATCAAATATCCATTGGCAAGCAGAAGTCCTGAGTCGCCTTCAGAGAGTCGGTCAGAGATCCACAGAGTCTGTGTCTCTGGAAATACACGGCTTGGAGTTGGTGATTCAGACGTGGAACTCATTTTCGTACCATTATGAGCGGTTTTTTCCCAAAGCGCAATAAATATTGGAATTTTCTCAATGGTTACCTCCAAATTATCTATCTCTCTTGTTCGAGCCCTTCCAGGGATTCGGCTTGAGATGTTGAAGTTCGATGTTGGTGAAATTTGTTGCGGGTTCTGTTGCGGGTTCTGTTGCGGGTTCTGTTGCGGGTTATGTTGCGGGTTCTGGTTCGGGTGATTTTTAAGACTGATTTCGGGGGAAACCCGTCAGGTGTCTGGGTCGTATTCTCGAGTTTTTTGGGGCACACGAGAATACGATCCTGCCCTGCGGTGGTGCTGATCTCGCCTTGGGATCATCGCGGGATCATCGCGGGATCATCGCGGGATCATCGCGGGATCATCGCGGGATCATCGCGGGATCATCGCGGGATCATCGCGGGATCGCCACGGAATCACATAGTCCATACACTTCCACCCCACCGCTTCCAATACACCCCACGTGGCTTCCAATGCCAATGATCACAAATGATTAACGCGCTCAATTCGCTACTCCATCAGGCAGACTCCGAACTCGCTGCGGCGATATCGACAAGCCAAATGGACTCGTGGCGAACAAAATATCTTGGCTCCAACGGCGAGTTAAAAGGCCTCATGGCTCGGTTGAAGGATGCACCGCGGGATCAAAAACCAGAACTCGGCAAGCGACTGAACGAACTGAAACTCCATCTCGAGGCATCATTCGAAAGTCGAAGGGGCATGATTTCCGATGTCCCCAAAAGTCCATCGATCGATGTCACTGAACCAGGATTACCGCTCGACGAAGGTCGGCGGCACATACTTTCACGAACGATTGACGAAATCATTGATGTCTTTGGGCAAATGGGATTCGCCGTCGCGGACGGCCCTGAAGTCGAAGATGAGTGGCACAACTTTACGGCTCTCAATATTCCAGAAGGACATCCTGCGCGTGATGCCACGGATAATTTTTATATGGGAGAACAAGCCGGCGTGAAGCGCCTGCTGCGGACACAAACATCCACCGTGCAGATTCGCGCAATGGAATCGCAACCGCTTCCACTCAAAGTCGTGGCGGTTGGTCGCGTCTATCGACCGGACACACACGACGCAACGCACTTCTCGATGTTCCACCAGATTGAAGGGTTGTGCGTTGACCGAGATCTCTCGCTCGTCGATCTCAAGACCGCCCTTCTGCAATTTGCCCACGCCTATTTCGGAAAAGACGCCGAAGTGCGAATGAGACCGAGCTTCTTCCCTTTTACCGAACCTTCTGCCGAAGTCGACATGAAAATGCATATCCGAGGCCAATGGCAGTGGGTAGAGATCGGCGGATGCGGGATGGTTGACCCAAATGTCTTTGCCGCCGTTGGGATCGATCCTGAGCAGTGGCGAGGGTATGCATTTGGACTTGGGATCGAGCGAATCGCAATGCGCCGGTACGGCATCAGCGACATCCGATGGCTCTTCGAAAACGACGCAAGATTCCTCCGCCAGTTTTAGCTGGCGAAGGAATTGTCATGCGTTGTAATTGAATCGAGCGGTCGGTCCAGAAGCGAATTCAAAATCTAAGTCCAAGCCTGAGTCCAAGCCTGAGTCCAAGCCTGAGTCCAAGCCCGAATTCGCCAAGATCCGACACGAAACGTTCAGCGGAAACTTATTCCGGCTTGGTCGTTTCCTTACGAATCTTTGCGGCAAAGGCCGTCCGTCGGTCTGCAGTCGTCCGACGTACCGAACTTCCGCCCGAGACCTGTGATCCGCCTTCACGACCAACAAGCTGAAGAACGACCAAATTTGTCGCGTCTCCAATTCGTCGTCGATCAAGCTTGACGATACGGGTGTATCCACCTGGTCGATCCGTAAAGAGCGGAGCAACTCGCGTCATCAAATGATGAACCAATCGTGGCGACTTGCGAAGTTCCCCGTAGCGATTGAACTCAATCTCGCTCACTGCTGGGAGCGTCCAGTAGGCACTTGTCTTGCGGTCTTCTTTGACATTGGGGTCGGCGATCCATGCGAAAACCGCTCGGTCAGTCAGTCGGCTATGGAGCAATCGACGAGCCGCAAGTGTGCGGTGCCGAGCGATTGTGATCAAGCGTTCGACATAAGGCTTCACGGCCTTCGCCTTTGTTAGTGTTGTGACGATCTCGCCGTGCTCAAAGAGACCTGCCGCCAAATTGCGCAGCAAAGCCCGACGATGATCACTTTCGAGGCAGAGTTGTTTTCCAGCTACACGATGTCTCATTGTTCAATACTCCTTTGGTCAAACGACCATTTCCATTTCAGCATAACCGATTCAAGACTTCCGATTCAAGACTTCCGATTGAAGTATTCCAGTCCAGTTCGAGCTTGATCGCTCAACCCTTCGCAGAAAATCCTTCTGGAACCTGCATTCCGAGCGTCAAACCAAGTTCTTGCAGACGAGCCTCGATTTCATGGAATGAAGTCTTTCCAAAGGAACGAAGTTCCATCAGATCCGTCTCGGTCTTTTGAACCAGTTGTCCAACAGTGATGATTCCCGCTGTTTGCAGGCAATTCGTCGCTCGCACGCCGAGGTTCAAGTCAACCAACGACATCGAGAACTTGCGATCCAAGTCGGCATCAACTTCTTGTTCAGATGTCAGCCCCTGCTCAACCACATCGTCGCCTGCCGAATCGAATTGCACGAATGGATTCACGTGCTTACGAAGAATCTTTCCAGCTTCAACCAACGCCATCTCTGGCGTGACTGTTCCGTTGGTCCAGACATCAAGCACGAGCCGCTCGTAATTCATGCGCTGACCGACTCGGGTGTCTTCAACGCGATATCGAACGCGCTGTACTGGTGTGAAGATTGCATCGACCGGAATTTCTCCGATGACCTGGTCTTCTTCTGTGTTGTATTGCTCACTCGCAGGCTGATATCCACGACCGCGATTGATGGTGAGATCGACCTCGAAACGAACTTTGTCGTTCACGCGGCAAATCATGTGATCTGGATTGAGAATGCGAACAGACGCATCTGATTCAATCGAAGCGCCAGTGACATCGCATGGACCTTCGACACGAATGCGAACCGTCTTCGTTTCGTCGCCGTCCATCTCAACGATGAGTCCCTTGATATTCAACAGAATGTCAGAAACATCTTGGACAACTCCTGGAATGGACGAGAATTCGTGCGTGATTCCAGCGATTTGCAACTTCGTGATCGCAGCACCTTCAATGCTTGAAAGCAGAATGCGACGAAGGCTATTGCCGATCGTTGTGCCGAATCCGCGCTCGAAAGGCTCAGCGGAAAAACGGCCAAATGTTGAAGACATGCTGCTCTTGTCTGCAGTCACGCGACCTGGTAATTCAAGACCTCTCCATCGAATATGCATGATTCAAATCTCCTAATGCGGCAGTGATCCAGTCCGAACAGAACGAGCCCGCCTCGATCGGAACCGCAGAACACTGCCGAGCTGTTCTGCGACCCTGCTATGAGGCAAGGCAAAAGACGATGATTTTAGACGCGTCGCTTCTTTGGCGAACGGCATCCGTTGAAAGGAAGTGGTGTCTGATCTTCGATCGTTAACACCTTCAGGCCGTTTGCCTGAAGAGCAGTCACAGCCGATTCTCGGCCTGGACCAGCGCCACGAACTCGAACTTCGACTTCGCGCATTCCGACGCGGCGGGCTTTTCCAGCAGCTCGCTCGCTTGCGCGACTCGCAGCAAACGGAGTGCTTTTTCGTGCACCCTTGAATCCGACGCTTCCAGCCGAATCCCAGCAAATGGTCTCGCCGTTGGTGTCCGTGATGGTGACAATCGTGTTGTTGAACGATGCGTTCACATGCACAATTCCCTTGATGACGTTCTTACGAATCTTTGGTTTCTTCGACATGTTGTTTCTCTAGAGTTGGATGATTCTTCGGAATGATTCTTCGGAATGATTCTTTGGAATAATTCTTGCGGATGATTCCGATCGATAATCCGCTTGGATTATCCGTTCACGCCCTTCTTACCAGCGACGGTCTTCTTCTTGCCCTTACGGGTTCGAGCATTCGTACGAGTTCGTTGGCCACGGCATGGCAATGAACGACGATGTCGCTCTCCGCGATATGCATGGATGTCCTTGAGTCGTTGAATGTCCTGAGCGACCTGACGTCGCAAAGCACCTTCCACGATGTAACCCTCATCGATCTCCTTCGAGATCGCGGCGAGTTCCTGATCGCCCAGGGTGTGAGTTCGGCGGTCGGGATCAATACCCGTCTTCGCCAAAATCGACTCGGCGCCCTTGGGGCCGATGCCGTGAATGTATTGAAGTGAAAAGAGGATTTTTTTCTTGTCTGGAATGTCGATACCGGCAATACGTGGCATAGTGGTCTCCGATGTGGGCTCAGCCTTGTCGCTGCTTCAGCCGTGGGTTCTTCTTGTTAATGACGAAGCGCTTGCCCTTGCGGACAACAATCTGACAATCGAGTGTTCGGCGCTTGATACTGCTTCTAACCTTCATGAGTGACTCCGTGAATATTGATGAATTCTTTGTTTGGGTTGGTGGGAGAAAAAATTGATTCGTTTGTTTTCTAGTTCGTCTTTATTGGCGGAATGTGATTCTGCCCTTGGTCATGTCGTATGGACTCATTTCAATCGTGACTCGGTCGCCTGGAAGAATTCGGATGAAGAACTTCCTCATTTTGCCGCTGACATAGGCCAGAATTTCGTGGCCGTTCTGAAGTTTGACTCGAAACATCGCATCGGGCAAGGCTTCGGTGACTTCGGCTTCGAGGGTTATCTTTTCTTCTTTAGCCATTTCTTCTTTAGGCACGAATTGCCATAAAATCCTTTACATCAAAGCTGTTCAGTAAACTGGGGCAGAGACTGGGGCACGCGCCCCGTTTCGAATCTCGCTAGGCATCTGGCCAGGCATCTCGCCCGGCATCTCGTCTAGCATTTCACAACCACTTCGCGTGATAACCACTGTGCGCTCCACTGCGCAGCCAGCGGCACCACTTTCGGTTCGCATCGTCCAACCGTCTGAGCACAAAGCCAAGCGGCATCCGATTGCATATCCATCAGCATCCACCGAGCGAATTCCATCTGGACGTGAAACAACCGTTGGCTCAACCGACAACACCATGTCAGGCAAGAGTGTGAAATCGCCCTGTTCCACGAATCCTCGCTCGATTCCGCATGGAGCGATTGGTGCTTCGTGAAGAGCGCGACCAATTCCGTGGCCCGCATAGCCCGTCACGATTCCCAAACTTCGAGCTTCTGCAACTTCCTGCATTTTCTGCGCGACCTGCGACCAGCGAACGCCAGGCGCCATCGTCGCCAAGGCAACTTCAAGCATTTCGCGACAACCGCTCACCATCGTGTGCGATCGGCTTTCGCCGCGTCCAACCACGATGCAGTCAGCAACATCCGCGCACCAACCACCCAATCGAACAGCAACGTCGATGGTTACGACATCGCCATCACGAAGCGGCTCATCAGAAGGAACTGCGTGAATTAATCGATCATTTACGGCAACACAGCAAGATGCGGGAAACGTAGTGGATCCCACTTCTCGCGCTGAATCTGCGTCGTTTACGAGATTCTGAACAAGGCTTTCAGCTCGTGCTGCAGCGATGATTCCAGAAGCGATTGCAGCCAAAGATGCAGGCGTTGCTCCAACCATTGCGCAACGGAGTGCTGCGTCAACTGCAGCTCGTGCAACAAGTGCGGAAGCACGAATCGCTTCAATTTCAACCGGAGTTCGCAGCTCAACTTGACGTCCTCCGCCAACCTGTGGACGGTTTAGTCCAAGACCTCGGCGCGTTGCTGTGGAGTTCCCCAATCGAACCGTCGCAACGACTCCACCACGCCGTGCATCGGCGTCGGTAAGAATGTCGTTTGGAGTGGTTCGGATAGTGACCATCGAATTTATCCTCGAGCCGATCGGATGCGCGGTCCGGAGTCACTTGTTCCAGTCGTCAGGAATCCAGAGTAGTTACGCATCAGCAGGTTGGCTTCAATTCGCTGTACAAGATCCAAAGCCACGCTGACGACGATGAGCAACCCAGTTCCACCCAGAAATTGAGCAACAAAGAACGGAATTCCGAGCTGCTGGCTCACGAGTGTTGGGATGATCGCGACGAGTGCGAGCGCTCCAGCTCCAACATATGTGATTCTCGAAATGACCGTCTCTAAATATTCTGCAGTACGAGGTCCAGGCCGCAGTCCAGGGATGAACGACCCGTGCTCACGAAGCTGCTTCGACATATCGGTTGGAGATAACTGAACAGTCGTCCAGAAATATGAGAAGAAGTAGATCAGTAGAATTTCGATTAAGACATATGGGTACGACCCAGTCTGCAAGTTCTGCGCAACGAAACTCGTGATGCTCGACCAAGTTGACGATGCGTCAGCCTGCGAAGCGCGAGAAGCAAGCCATGCGCATCCTGAAGCTGGGAACATCATCAGCGTGCTCGAAAAGATGATCGGCATAACACCAGCATGGTTGATTCGAAGCGGCAAGTAATGTCGTTGTCCACCGAAGACCTTTCGGCCTCGCGTGTGCTTTGCTTGCTGAATTGGAATTCGTCGTTGTGCAACTGTGATGATGATCGCACCGCCCACCACGAACAGGAATCCAGCAAGAAGGACGATGAGGCCAACGACCCCGATCTTGGAATCGCCACCTTGAAGACTGGCGTCAAAGTTTTTGACGAGCCATGTCGCCGCGCTTGGCATTCTCGAGAGAATTCCAGCGGTCAAGATGATCGACACACCGTTGCCAATTCCGTACTTGTCAACCTGCTCACCCAGCCACATCAAGAAAAGGCTTCCTGCGGTGAGAGCGGCAATGCCCGAGATATAGAAGATCACGAGTCCGCCACCGAGTTGGAATTGTGGCTGAACCAAATTCTGCGTTCGAAGGAATCCCAACCACATCAGACCTTGCAGCAGGCAAAGTCCAACCGTCGCGTAACGAGTCCATTCCATCACTTTCTGCTGGCCGGACATCCCCTCTTTCTTGAGTTCTTGCAGTGATGGAACCACCGCTTGCAACAACTGAAAGATGATGCTCGCCGTGATGTACGGCATAATTCCAAGACCGAAGATCGTGGACTGCTGAAGCGATCCGCCCGAGAAAATCGAAGCGTATTCCAGCAATCGCCCGAATCCACTCTGATCCACGGATGCTCGCTCCGCTGCCTTCGCAAGCTCAGACTGATCCACGCCCAGAAGCGGGATCCAAAATCCAATTCGATAGATGACCAACACACCCAAAGTGAAGAACACTTTGTTACGCAAGTCACGAATTCGGAAAATGTTTGCGAAGGCTTGGATCATTGGAGATTTATTTTATTTCTTCTCTTCTGCGGATGGTTCTGCACTTGCCTTGGCCTTTGGCGCACGCTTTGCCGCGTTGGCCTTCTTGGTGGCTTCGGCTTCTGCTGCTGCCTGAGCATCCGCCGCGGCTTTCGCTGCATACGGAGTCAGAGTTACAGTCCCGCCAGCCGCTTCGATTTTTGACTTGGCTTGTCCAGAAAATCGATCAGCAGTGACATTCAATTTGACTGCAAGATCTCCGTTACCCAAAATCTTCAGCGGAAGCTTTGTGTCGCGGATCAGTCCAACTTGAGTGAGTGCGTTCCCGTCAACAATCGCGCCAGCCGCGAAATGCTTCGAAAGATCCGCAACATTGACCACGTGGTAATCCACACGGAAGTCTGCATTGGAAAATCCGCGCTTTGGGAATCGTCGAAGCAGCGGAGTCGAACCACCCTGATATCCAGGGCGGCTTGTCCAACCTGCACGGCTCTTCGCACCGTTGTGACCGCGACCGCTTGTGCCGCCCTTGCCACTTCCTTCGCCGCGACCAACGCGCATTCGAAGCTTGTGCTTTCCAACCACACTTGTGACATCATGGATCATCATGGCTTTATTTCCTCGTCAAAGAACTGTGAATCAAGACTGAACTGGTGGAGTCGGACTCTCTGGTGCTAATGCTGGTGCTAATGCTGATGCTGGTGCTGCTGGTGCTGCTGGTGCATCAACTGAAGTTGGTGCCGGACCGCGGTCGCCACCATCCGAGCGCGGACGTCCGCCACTCGATCGACCACCGCCGCCGCCGCCACCGAATCGACCGCCACCGCCACCGCCGCCACCGCCACCACCGCGACGACGTTCGTCGCCGACTGTGTTGACTGGAGCAGCTGCGCGTTCGCCCGATTTCTGTGAAGGCATTGCTGCAACGCCTCGTGCAATTGCATCTTCAACTGTGGTCGTTCCCAAGGTCACGCCACGAAGTTGTTCGATTCGCTCACGTGTACGCAGAGAATCAAGCGCAGCAAATGTTGCCTTGACCAAATTCTTTGCATTCGTTGATCCGTAAGCCTTGGTCAAGCAATCTTGAACACCAAGCATGTCGAGCACGGCACGAACCGATGCTCCTGCGATAACTCCAGTTCCTGGACTCGCTGGAACCAATCGGACCTTCGATGCACCGAATCGACCTTCGACCGAATGCGGAAGAGTGCGACCCTGCAGCGGATACGCGCGCAATTTCCGACGGCCTTCACGGGTCGCTTTTTCAACGCTTGTTGGGACTTGGTTGCTCTTGGCATATCCAACTGCGACTTTGCCGTGTCGATCTCCGACTACGACGAGTGCGCCGAAGCTGAATCGACGACCACCAGCCACTGTGGATGATGTTCGGAACACCTTCACTGTTGTTGCATCTACGCCGCTGTCATCAAAGTTGTCATTCATATTTATTCTCTGAAACTTTCAATTAAAAATGAGACTGATATTTAGAACTGGAGCCCCGCTGCACGAGCCGCTTCGGCCAACGCCTTGACTCGACCGTGATAGAGATATCCACCGCGATCGAACACCACTTGTCCGACGCCAGCCTTGATGGCTCGCTCGGCAACGGCGCGACCAACCGCAGTCGCCGCATCGGAGTTTCCGCCGACTTTGCCTGCAAATTCCTTGTCCTTGGAAGATGCGGCGGCGAGTGTTCGGCCTGCCAAATCGTCGATGATTTGGACATAGATGTGACGGGGTGATCGGAAGACTGCCAGACGTGGTCGCATTGGGGTTCCGCGAAGAGTCTTGCGAAGTCCCTTGCGTCTGCGGCTGCGTCGTGTTCGTTTTTGCGTGCAAATATCCATAGGAATTCCTTTCGAGCGCCTTAAGCGCCGAATGCCTTGCCCTTCTTCCGCTGAATCACTTCATCGGAATACTTGATGCCCTTGCCGTTGTACGGTTCCGGCTTTCGTTGACTTCGAATCAAACTTGCGAACGCTCCAATTTTTTGAGCGTCAACGCCAGCAAGATTAATGATCGTGTTATTGTCGATTGTGCATGTCACGCCTTCGGGCAGCATCAATTCGATTGGATTGCAATATCCAACTGAAAGAATCAGTTTCTTGCCCTGAAGTTTCGATGTCCATCCAACTCCGATGACTTCGAGCTTGCGGGTGTATCCCTCAGCAACGCCCTTGACCATCTTGTTGATCACCGCACGAGTTGTTCCCCAGTACGCACGTCGATTGCCTTCTTCCATACGTGCAACGTCATCGACAGTGCAAGAGATGGTCTTGGTCTTCTCGTCATATGCAACGACGATTTCTGGTCGGTACGTGAAGGAGTTCTTCCCCTTTGGCCCCTCAAAGTCAACCTTCTTCATCGCGGTATTGACCGAGATCTTGACGCTGGCTGGGACGGGAATGAGTTGTTTTCCGATTCGGCTCATGGCTGGTTCCTTCTATCTAAAAATTCAGTTTCTCGGTCACGAGACGGCGCAAACAACTTCGCCGCCCACTCGCATTTCGCGAGCCCTTCGATCACTCATGACTCCCTGGCTCGTTGAGACCACAGTGATCCCAAGTCCTTCAAGCAGTCGAGGCATCGCCTCGGCACCGCAATAAACGCGGCAGCCCGAATGGGAGACGCGATCAATACGATTGATCAGCGTTTCTCCGCGAGGTCCGTACTTCAGTTGAACTCGCAAAAGTCCTTGGCGACCATCTGGAATCACTTCGAATCCAATGATGTAACCCTCGTCGCGAAGTACCTCTAACACGCCTCGGTTGAGGCGGTTGTTGAGGCAGGTCACGCTCTTGCGGCGAATTGAAACCGCATTACGGATGCGGGTCAACATATCGGCGGTGAGATCTTGCAATGACATGTGTTGGTCCTTGAGTAATGATTTACCACGACGCTTTACGCATGCCTGGAATCATTCCAAGCAATGCCAATTCGCGCAGCATGTGACGACTGATTCTGAACTTTCGGTAATACGAGCGGGCGTGACCCGTGATCTCACAACGATTGCGCTTGCGCGTCGAAAATTTCGGCGCGATCTTCATTTTTGCAAATACGCGTTTACTTGCCATAGGTCTCCTTTAGACAGCTGCAGGCGACTTGGAGCCGGCCGCAGACGATTTAGACGATGTTTCTTCTGGTTTAACGAACGGCATTCCAAGTTCAGCCAAAACCAATCGGCTCTTCTTTGGATCGCTATGCGTAAAGACGATATTGATATTCATTCCGTGTGAGTGATTGACACTTGCCATATTGATTTCTGGCCACACCGCTTGTTCGGTCAGACCCATACCGAAGTTTCCTTGGCGGTCGAACGTCTTGTCCGACACACCGCGAAAATCCTTGATACGAGGCATTGCGAGGTTGATCAAGCGATCAAGGAAATTCCACATCCGCTCGCGGCGCAAGGTGACCATGAATGCACTCGGAGCGCCTTCACGAACCTTGAAGTTCGACACAGCCTTCTTCGCAACAATCATGATGGGCTTCTGCCCAGAGATTGTTGAGAGCGTGCTAATTACAGCATCGCGGTACTCAGGCTTCAACTTCTGATTTTCAAGGTGCCGACCAACGCCCACGTTGATAATGACCTTGTCGATCTTTGGAAGCTGATGAACGTTCTTCATCCCGAATTCCTTAAGAACTCTGGCTGCAACTTCATCGCGATAGACCCGACGAAGTCGAGGCTCAGGAAGTGATTTTGGTGTTTCTTTCTTGCTCATGAATTCTCCTTCAAGCCTTCTTCTTGGCTGCCTTGCGCAAGACATGCAGTTCACTGCTGTTGCGCACTGCAAGCCGAACCTTCGAGCCGTCGGCCTTCGTGACGAATCGAACCCGTGTCGCTTTGCCATCGACCATTGGGCTGACATTTGAAATGTGAATCGAGAGTTCCTTCTCGATAACGAACCCCTTCGGCTGTTGCTGATTGGGCTTCATATTGCGCTTGCGTACGTTGACGCCCTTGACGAGCACACGCATTGCCTTGCGATCCACCGAGAGAATCTCTCCGGTTTTTCCGCGGTTATTACCCGCTGTTACGATCACAACATCGCCTTTTTTTACATGGAGCGGCATGGGATTAGACCACCTCTGGCGCGAGGGAAACGATCTTCATGTAGTTCTTCTCCCGAAGTTCACGCGCAACCGCGCCGAAGATGCGCGTGCCTTTGGGATTTCCATCGTCATCGATCAGAACGCAAGCGTTCGAATCGAATCGGACATACGAACCGTCATTACGACGCACTGGATATTTAACTCGAACGATTACGGCAAGGGCCTTGTCCCCGGACTTCACGTCACCATTGGGAATCGCAGCCTTGATTGCAACGCGCACTCGGTCACCGACCGACATCGAAAGACGTGTGAATCGACCTCGGGCTGTGCTCGAACCGAGCACACCGATCACCATTGCTTCGCGTGCGCCGCTGTTGTCGGCTACTTCAAGTCTGCTCTCTTTTTGAATCATGTCTATAACTCCGTTCTATTTGTCGTTCTTTGATTCGATCGGTATGAACTACTTCTTAGCCGATTCCTTGGTCTTGCCTGCGGTCTTGACTGCGGTCTTGACTGCGGTCTTGACTTCAGTTTTAACTGCGTCCTTGACTGTTTCGCCGTAAACCATTTCGGTCTTCAGCGGAGCGCGCTCAACAATCCGAACGAGCGCCCAGCGCTTGGTTCTGGAAACTGGGCGGCACTCTGCGATTTCGACGCGGTCGCCCGCATGCGATTCGTTTGTTTCGTCGTGGATCTGAAGCACAGTTCGCCTCCGAACATACTTTCCGTAACGAGGATGTCGTGCTGAATATGAGATGACGACGCGACGGGTGCGATCCTGCACATCTCGATCGACCATTCCAATGAGCCGAGGGCTCTTCTCTGGAATCACGACTGGGGATTTACGACTCAAGACTTCACCTTCTTTCGATCATCAGACTTCTTGCTGTCAGTTTTTTTGACAACGGGTTTCTTCACAACAACTGCCTCTGCGACTTTCTTTGGCGAAACAGGGCTCGCCGCAACTCGTCGTGCAGATACTTCGGTCAACAGTCGAGCAAGGTCGTTTCGCATCTTCCCAAACTGGGAAGAATCCTTGACCTTTTCGGTCACGACTTGCGACTTGAGATCGAAAAGGGCTCGACGAACTCGGGAACTTTCCACGCTGAGTTCTTCGTCCTTCAGCTTTTTAATTTCATTCATATCCATTGATTCTGTTCCTTGCTTCTAATTGCTTGCTTCTTATGGCTGGCTTCTTGTTGCTGGCTTCTTGTTGCTGGCTTCTTGTTCTTGAAATCGAATTACACCGCTAAACGACGTGCAACCATTCTGCAACGAATCGGCATCTTGTGAGCCACGCGCGCGAGTGCTTGCTTTGCCAAATCTTCCGGCACACCTTCGACTTCGAAGAGGATCGTTCCAGGCTTGACGCATGCTGCCCAATATTCGACTTCGGCCTTTCCAGTACCCATTCGCGTTTCCAGTGGCTTCTTCGAAATCGGCTTCTCTGGGAAAACACGGATGTAAAGCTTTCCTTGGCGACGAAGGAAATGCTGAGCCGCAATACGACCTGCGTCGATCTGGCGACCGCTCAGCCATACCGTCTCCAAAGATTGCAATCCGTAGTCGCCGAAAGCGACATAGTTGCCGCGCGTTGCGCAGCCCTTCATCTTGCCGCGCTGTTGCTTGCGGTACTTGACTCGTGATGGAAGTAGTTTCATGTCTTCTTTTCTTTTCTGGGTTCAGTTCAGATCAGCGGCGTCCACGTGCACGTGCTCGGCCACCCGCAGCAGTCGATTGGTATTCAGGTTGAGCTTCAGCGGCTGAATACATTCCGCGATACACCCACACCTTGACGCCGAGTGCGCCATATGTTGTGAATGAATGTGCCAAGGCATAATCAACATGCGCCTGCAACGTTGAACGTGGAATCGATCCAAGGCGCATATCAAGTGTTCGGCTCATTTCTGCGCCGCCCAATCGTCCAGCCAACAGAATTCGAATTCCCTTTGCGCCGTTCTGCATTGCACTTTCGCATCGCTGCTTAATGAGGCGGCGAAAATTCGCTCGCTTCTTCAATTGCTCAGCCATCGTTTCAGCAATCAATCTTGCATCAATTTCTGGATTGCGAACTTCGACAACATTGACAGCAACCTTGCGGCTCGTCAGTGCTTGAAGCTCGTTAATCAATTGCTCCTTACCGGAACCCTTGAGTCCAAGCACTTGGCCTGGTCGAGCGGTCTTGATCACGACCGTCAACTCTTCACGAGTGCGCTCGATCAGAATATCGCTGACTGCCGCGAATGGAGGAGTGCGATTCAGTCGCTTATCGATGAACTTACGGATTCGATAATCCTCGACGAGCAATTCACCAAAGAGCGCCTTCGGGGCGAACCAACGGCTCTTGTGTGCTTCGGTGATGCCGACTCGGAAACCAAATGGATGTGTTTTTTGACCCATATTGAAAACCTCAGGAGTTGCGCTCAGCAACGGTCACGTAAATATGACACGTTCGCTTCTTGATTGGATGTGAGCGCCCACGGTCTTTCGGCTGAAAGCGCTTGATGATTGGACCTTCGTCCACCTTTGTTTCTTTGATGAAGAGCGAGCCAATATCGGCGTCCTTCTCTTCTGCATTGGCGATTGCACTCTTGAGCACAACCTTCACGAACACAGCGCCACGTCGTGGGCTGAAGTCGAGTCGAGCCATTGCACTTGCGACATCGAGACCACGGATCATGTCAATGACCAAGCGGACTTTGCGCGGTGCGATGCGGCAGTGACGATGTGTAGCTGTATATGCCATAGGAATCTCCAGTTGAATCAGCTTCCAGACTTCTCGCCGCCGGCGATGCCTTCCTTCTTATTCGTGTGTCCGCGGAACGTTCGAGTCATCGAGAACTCGCCAAGCTTGTGACCAACCATGTCTTCGGTGACAAAGACATCGATGAACATGCGACCGTTGTGAACCTGAAATGTTGTTCCAACAAATTCTGGAACGATCGTGCAGGCGCGGCGCCAAGTCTTGATTGGCATACGTCTGCTTCCCGGTTGAATCGCTTCGACCTTGCGGAAGAGCTTTTCGTCAACGGCGGGACCTTTCTTTGATGATCGAGACATGTTTCGTGATCTCCTGAGTAAATAGACCGAAAATTAGACTTTCAACTGACCGTACCGACGACTGAATCGACGTCGAAGAATTCGTTCATCACTGGCCTTGCCGCGCAAACGAGTGCGACCGCCCTTTGATGGTGTGTTGCTTGCATTCGATGGAATCTGTCCACCCTTTGAACGACCTTCACCACCTCCGTGCGGATGCTGATGATGACTCATCGCCATACCGCGAGTTCGTGGACGTCGTCCGAGCCAACGAGCGCGACCTGCTTTCCCAAGCTTGACGAGCGCGTGATCTGCGTTGCCGACTGGACCGATCGTTGCGCGACAATCCAGCGAGACCTGGCGAATTTCGCCCGATGGCATCACGAGTGTTGCGAAGCGGCCTTCTTTGTTTGTCAGTCGAGCTGACATTCCAGCCGAGCGAACCATTTGTGCGCCACGTCCAGGGACCATTTCGATTGCATGCAATTCGAGTCCAGTTGGAATAAAGCGGAGCGTCATGCAATTGCCGACATCTGGATCGATCTGCTTCGCAGAACTGAGAACTTTCGATCCGACCTTGATGTTCTTCGGAGCAAGGATGTATCGCACGCTTCCATCGTCGTACTTCAGAAGCGCAAGATGGCATGAGCGGTTTGGATCGTATTCAACTCCTACAACCAGAGCTGGTTCGTCATCCTTTTGACGGCGCCAGTCAATCAATCGATAGCGGCGCTTGTGTCCACCACCCTGTTGAATGACGGTCAACTTTCCTTGGCAATTTCGTCCGCCGGTTTTTGGCAGTGGACGAAGCAGGCTTTTTTCTGGCTTCTTCTTGGTGACTTCAGTGTGCAAATTCACCGACGCGTTGCGGCGGCTATTCGTGACTGGTTTGTAAACGCGAATCGTCATGGGTTCTGTTCTCCAGTATCAAATCAGAAGAGTTCGATCCGGTCTTCGGGGTGCACGCGAACGATCGCATGCTTGACCCACTTGCCTGGAATGAGGCCGAACTTCGCTCGGCGGTCTTCGCCTTTTCGGTTGTTGACGCTGACGCCAAGCACGCGAACTTTGTACAGCGCAACAACAGCCAACTTCACGTCGGTCTTGTTGGCTCGGCCATCGATCTCAAAGGTGTAACGATTGACATCGCTTGCACCAGCGTTTGCTTTTTCAGTGATCAATGGGCGACGAATGACTTCAGTTGGAATCATGAGTGAGCCTCTTCTGCCGTTTCGAAGCAGCTTTCATCGAGGAATGCAAGCAGTGTCGCACGATCAATCACCAAGTATCGGTGATTGAGCAACTCGAACACGTTGAGTTGATCAACACGAATCGTCGAGGAATATGGAAGATTTGCCGCGCTTTGACGAGCGACATCATTCTTTGGATCGAGCGCAATCAAGCAGGTTCGATCGATTCCAACCACCGTGAGCAAGTCTGCGAACACCGTGGTCTTTCCTGATGCAAGGTTGAGATGATCGAAGCATTTCACTTCGCCATCAACAAGCTTGGCCAACAGCGCGTTGCGATTAGCAAGGCGTCGCATCTTTCGCGGAAGGGACGATCGCAAATCTTCACGAGTTCGCGTCTTTGCAAAGGCCACACCACCGCCCTTGCGGATTGGTGAACGGACGGCGCCAGCGCGGGCACCTCCTGTTCCTTTTTGCTTGTAAATCTTTCGCGTCGAACCATGGACGCTTCCGCGACTCTTGGTTCGAGCAGAGCCTTGTCGTTGGTTCAAATGAACCGCAACATAAGCCTGCTTCAGCAGAGCGAAGCGAACTTCGCCGCCGAGCATTTCTGGATCGATCTGGAGGGAGTCGACCTTCTTACCGTCATGAGAATAGATTGGTAAATCAATCATTTCGTATTTCCTTCGGCGTCTTTTCGCCGTTTTCGCCTTGCTCTCCCTACGCCAATCACAACAGGCGGAGGGCAGAGTTTGACTTGGATGATGTTCAAGTTGTCCTTGTCGTGTGGTTCCCGAGGGCTTTCGCCGTTTGGGCCTTCACAACAAAGCATGACGTCCGTGAGAAAAATGACGTCTATGCCTTGGCCTGGAGCCTTGCCTTTGGTTTGTAGAGCCGTACTGCAGCTCGGACCGTGAGATAACCAGAGTTTGCGCCGGGGACCGCCCCCTTCACAATGAGTAAATTCTTTTCGGCATCAATGCTGATGACGTCGAGGCTTCGCGTGGTGACGCGCTCGTTGCCTAAACGACCAGGCATCTTCTTGCCCTTCTTGATCTTTGCACCATGTCCACGATCGGTTCCGTGACTTCCGATGGAACCAGGGGAACGATGCTTGCGCTCGGTACCGTGCGATGCGCAAAGACCTTTGAAGCGATACGCCTTCATAACTCCGGCGAATCCTTTTCCTTTGCTTGTTCCGATGACATCAACAAACTTCACATTGCTGAAGGTCGACGCATCAATCATTTGACCGAGCGTGAATGCTTCTGCTTCTGCGTCACTTGCCAAACGAACTTCTGTGTGCACGCGCTTTGGTGCGACTCCAGCTTTCGCATCGTGACCGATGACTGGCATCGAACTTCGGCGTGGCTTGATGTCTTCGTATGCAAGCTGCACGGCGCTATAGCCATCCTTCGCACTTGTCTTCACTTGCGTTACAAAGCATGGTCCGGCGGAAATCACGGTGACTGGAATGTTGCGACCATCGTCGAGAAACCAACGAGTCATTCCAATTTTTCGACCGATGATTGCAGTGTTCATTTCGAGCAGCTCCGTTAATTCTTAGGCTTTGATTTTCACGAACACGCCGGCCGGAACCACCAAACGGTTCAGAGCGTCGACGGTCTTGGAATTTGGATCAGAGATATCGATGATGCGCTTGTGAGTTCGGATTTCGAACTGTTCACGACTTTTCTTATCGATAAATGGTGATCGGTTGACGGTATAGATTTCGCGTCGCGTCGGCAACGGAACAGGTCCCGCTACGCGTGCACCGCTGATCTTTGTTTGCTCCACGATTTCACGGGCGCTGGCATCCAGCACCTGATGGTCGTACGCTTCGAGTCTTATGCGAATAGTTCCGTTCATAGTAGTTCCCCTAGATCAGGGGCGAATCGGCGATGCTACCGTCTTGCCGAAAACTGTCAACTGCCTGAAACAATTGATTCCGTTGCCCTGCGCGAGGCGGATCTGGATGACCGCGACGATCACATTCGCGGGGTTTGGGCTAGTCCCCCAAAGTGAAGCAAGCGGGGTTGGATTCCCGCAAACACAGACTCCGACCAATAATAACAGCCCAAATAGTCAGAAAACAGCGCAATCGAGAAAAACGATCCCGACAACACCATCGTCCGCACCGGTACAGCCTGTCACCCCAGCTGCTGCACCGAAGGTTGCGCCCACCGCTCCACCTGCCGCAACACCTACTGTGAAACCCGTTGTGCCCCCCGTTGCAACTGGAGAAAAAAAAGCGCCGACGAGTGCGGCAAATAAAACAATTGATTCGCCTGCGAAGAAATCAACATCGAATCTTGAGAGCGATCCCTTCGTTCTCGCATCGCTTGGAATTCGTTTTCGCCCACCAATTGGGGCAATTTTGACGAAACCCGTCACTGGAGCAATGCCGATTTACACGGTCGATGACTCTCGCGATCCTGTTCGATATCACCTGCAAATCCAGACGCTTGTGTCCGAACTGAACGAACCATCGCCACAGGCTCAAGTCAATGAATATCTCGATTCGCTCAAGAAAAGAAATCAAAAATTCACCGTTCTTGTGAATGAACCATGGCTGCATCCCAAGGTCGGCGGGCACGTGCTGTTTACCCGAACTGATCTCGGCAACGACGTCGTTGCCGTCCAAGGATGGCTCATTCTGCAGACTGGACCGTTTGATTTTCTCGTGTTCAATGTTCTCACTTCCGAGGCAGATTTCACTGCAATTCGGCCGATTCTTGAAGAAAGTTTTCACACGATTCAACTCGACGACCTCGAGCAGTTGGCCGCGAGCAGAGTCGCACGGCTTCGTTCGGGAAATGAATTGATTCAGGCGATGACTCCCGAGAAATTGAAGGCGATCTGCGGCAGCGAGCCACGGCTCTTTCGAGTCTGGCAGAGTGGAGACCACGGGCAGGAACAGGAAATCGGTTATTACCGAATGACGATTCTTGCTGGAACATTGAGTGATGCATCAGGCGAAAAACCCCCAGTAAAAACCGATAAACCAACTGGAATTCTTGTTCTTGTTCAAGGACGGACGATTGTCGATGCGGCGACGGGGAGATTTGCGGACATGGATGCGAGATTCTGGTCTGCATGGGATCACGACAGTGAAGCATGGACGAGTCGCGTCACCGAGCGAGGCGGAAAACTCTCTGAGAAATCGATCGCACAAACTGGCCTCCGATCTCCGCGTGGCATCGGCAATCCACGGCAATTACTGACGGTGATCAGCGGCAATGCGCAATCGAGAACTCGCGACGAAAAAGAGTGGACTGTTCCCTCTGGAATTTATCTCTCGCAAGCAGAGACTTTGGTCTTGGGAGAAGTCTTGCCGCGTGAAGAGAAACAACCCCCGCTCAACTTTGCGTATTACGCCTTTGATCCACGTTCGATGAGTATGCCTCAGCGAGTTGATAGTTGGACACGTGCGACTGAAGGCCAATGGATGTTGGTGACTCAACCAGGACTTGACGAAAGTGCAGAGATCACGTGGCACGATTCACAAGGACGGCGCGTCCGACGATCAGAGCCTGGCGGCATCACAACTGAACTCTGTCTGCCTCGGCAACTTCAGCAAATATGGGCTGGAAAAGGGCTCAAAACACGATGATGCCTCTGCGTGCAATTGTGCGCCTTGGTTGGCTATGCATTGTTCCGTTGTCATGCGCTGCTCCGCGTGAACTTGCACTCCCTGCGCCTGCGAAGATTTTCGAAGTCCTGACTGCGCCGAGCACCGCGTTTCCAGTCGACTCATCAGACCTCATCGCACCATTTGACGCACAGTGGACATGGCAGCTTGTCGATGCAAATGGACGAGCGATAAAAGATCCAGCGATTCAAACTCTCGCGTCGTCGACTGCGTTATACGGTGCGACATGGATGGTTCCGATGATCGATGGAGATCGAGAATTTCTCTCGCAGGGGAAGGATGATGAAATCTCGCTGGTGGCGGTCGAAGCGCCACATGATCAAGCCATCAGCTATTTCACCCCACCGCTGATTCTTGCACCGAGTCAGATGCATCTGGAGGAACTCTTTGCATCATCGAGTTCGATGCGAGTCGATTGGATGGATGGACGCGGGGAACGAGACCGAGGAATCGGCGAACGAACGGCGCGTGTTGTTCGCGGGGAACGAATTCGTACCCCGCTTGGGGAATTCGAAACAATGCGCGTTGAAACAAAATTTGAGGCCACACTGCGGTTTGCCAAGGCTCAGCGCACAAACACACTCTGGGTCGCGGCAGGAATAGGTGTAATTGCCGAAGAATGGAGAGGGAGAGTCACAGTTATGGGAATCCCGATCTCGAACGATGTTGGAACGGCGGTGCGAATTTCCCCAATTACCACCACAAAGCGTGTGTCCGTACCCTAGAGTTGCGCATTGCAATGAGCCCCGCACCGTCCATATTGGTGGCTATTCCAGCTCACAATGAGGAGCAGTACATCGACCGCGTCTTACCGCGTGTACTCCAGCATGGATTGCCTGTTCTTGTTGTCGACGATGGTTCGACAGATTCCACAGCCGCACGCGCTGCATCATGGCCAGTCGAACTTGTTCGTAATCCAAAGAATGGCGGCTATGGTCGAGTTATGCAGGACATTTTTGCATGGTCAGCCATGCGCGGATTCGACTGGGTTATCACGATGGACTGCGACGAACAGCATGAACCAGCTTTCATTCCCGAGTTCGTTCGCGCCATCGAATTCGACAATGTCGATGTTGTTTCTGGCAGTCGCTATCTCCGGCACCATGCTGGCGACACCATCGCTCCAGCGGACCGCAGCGAAATCAATCGAACGTTGACCTCGGAGATCAATGAGCTTCTCGCGGGGGCGTTCGAGTCACCGCTCACAGATTCTTTCTGTGGGTTCAAGGCGTATCGATCGGTGGCGTGTAACGCACTTCGTTTAGACACGAATGGATATGAATTCCCGATGCAATTCTGGGTTCAGGCCGCAGCGAATCGTTTGAGAGTGCGTGAGATTGCGGTCCCGAAGATCTATCTCGATCACAATCGAACCTTCGGAAATGGACTCGACGATCCGATTCGACGACTTTCCGTCTACCGCGACACGTTGCGTCATGAACTTGAACGCTGCCACGGACGATTGGCTCATCTTCGTCGATCGACCTACGCTCGAACCTGATGCCGACCGAAGAGCACAGAGCGGGCATCACATTGAAAACCAGCGTGAAATCTGTCGATTTGCATTTTCCATCCGGGGGTACGAGCGATGCGCCACTTTCTCCACGCGCATCCAAGATCCGAAGTGAACTGCGCGATTCGCTCAAGATTCCCTCAGGATTTGTGGCGGGCGCTGGACATCAGCCGATCGTCTGGCACGCTGGAATTCTTGCGAAGTTTGTAGCGGCGTCAAGCGTTGCTGACGCTCACGGTCCAAGCGGACAATGGATTCACTTTCTCAGCGATCAAGATGTGATTGATCCATTTCGGATCGACCTTCCAGCGCGCGACCGAAACGGCTCCGTACGCCGATCGTCGCTCCGCTTGACGTTGGAAAACTCCCACATCTCGAGCAATGCAGTGCCCTTCGCACGCCCTGCACAAAGTGCCATTCATCTTGGCAACGAAGCGATCGCATCGCCGGCTGCATCAGCAGTTCTCGACCAAGTGATTGCAGCGATCAATCGTGCATCCGACGCTCCAAATGCTGGCGTGCAAATGGCGCGAGCAATGCTGCACTGTGCGAACCGATGGGTGAATCCTCCAACTGCAATTGTGGAAAGTCGATCGCTGCTGATGTGTGATGCCGCACGAGAGATCTTGCAGAAAATATTCGCTGCCCCCGAAGAGTGTGCTGTGCATTTCAATGCGGCGCTCAAATTCGATTCCCGCGCCGCACGACCACTGCGAGAGAATGGCCTGCGCAGCGAGGTGCCAGTGTGGGGAGTGCGCGAAGATGGCTGCCGTGAGCGAATCGACGCGGTCGAAGCACAACGCCGATTCGACCGTGGACTTCCCCTGCTTCCGCGGGCATTTCTTGCATCGGGATTGATGCGCCTCACCTGCGATCTCTTCTTTCACGGAACGGGTGGCGTGAGATACGAACGCGTCGGTGAGCGCTGGTGGCGCGATTTTCTCGATGTGCAATTGCCAGACTTTGGATCTGCAACCGCGACAATCATTCCTCTTCCAAGCGATCTCGGTTTGAACTTCGATCCACACACATTGCCGCTGGCAACATGGCGGGAAGCGTGGTGGGATCCAACTCGACTTGATCGAGCGCATGATTCACACTCGATGATCGAGCCCACTCGCGCCGCACTTCTCCAGCGGATTGCGGATGCGCCTCGCAAATCCCGTGAACGCCGCGCCGCCTATCGAGCACTCTGCGACCACATCAACTCGCTGCGCCAACGGCACAGCACAGAACTTGCTTCGCTCGAACTGACAGAAACAAAGGGCAAAGCGCTTCGCACGCAACGTGCACTTGCCAACGATCGAACATGGCCATTTGGACTGATGCGAGAATCTTCCGTTGATTTAATGGCGACGGCAATCCGCGATCAAATTCCGCAAGGTGAAATTACGACGGCAACGCGTTCGCTACCGCAGAAACCACGGGGTTAAGTGGATCTGGTCGATACAATCGCGAATCGAGACTCCACACTCGCTCGGTGAACTCTGCATTGCCGGCATGCAACCTTTCGCGTGCGACTGCGTGAATGGAAATAGTTGTTTTCGCTTCGAGATTATCCAGGAGCGCAACGAAAATCGCTTCAGGAGTCGACGGCAACTTCGCCGCACCATGTTCAAGTTGACCGTGATGGGAGATGAGAATGTGCTGAAGCACCGTGACCACATCGCCCGAAAGTCGAATGCCGCTCGTGCGAGCGGCCATCGCAGCCTTCAGTTGCAACCAAACCGCACCGCGCACAAGGTGACCAATCAGTTGACCGTCCATCGTGTAATTGAATCCCTTTTCCCATTCCAACTCGACGGTCTTGCCGAGATCGTGCAAGAAAAGACCCATGAGCACGATGTCTCGATTGAGTTGTGGATACAGCGGCAACATGCGATCCGCAAGATTCATAAGTTGAAATGTGTGTTCAAGCAATCCACCAATCCACGCATGATGCACATTGGTCGCCGCGGGCGCATGCCGAAATGCAACCATCATCGCTTCATCGGTCAGATACGCGTCGGCGAGCCCACGCATTCCCTCATCGCTCATCGAATGCAGAAGAGCGCATACGCCAGTGAACATCTCAGGGATGTCCTTGGTAGTCGTTGGAAGAAGTGAGATCAAGTCTTCGGAGCTGACATCAACACCTTGAATCTGCTCGATCACAACCTGAATCTGGCCGTTATAAAGTTCAACTCGGCCCACGATTCGGGCGTATCCAGTCGAACTCACATCTGGCAACATCCCTTCGTCAAACGTCCATTTTCGTGCAGCAGCTTCGCCTGTCGCATCACGGATAAGCGCTTTGAAGTAGCACTTTCCTCCACGGGTGACCGCCGTTTGAGGATTGACCAAACTATAAACGCCGTCGACGAATGCGCCGGCTTTAAGATCTCGAACATTGACATGTGGATGCGAATTCATGGCGTGTGCCTTTCGGTGGGGACAAGTCTAGCGAAGTCCGCTCTTTACGAAGCGTCGCTGCGACGACTATCCACGCGAGCGTAAGTCTTCCAAGACATTTGGAATTTCATCGCAAAGTTCAAATGCCAAGAGTCCCGCTTCCCCAACGCGTGTACGCCATGCACGAGCGGCAAGTCCGTGAATTGCGACTCCCAACCTTGCGCAGTCAAAGAGCGACATTTGGTGCGGCGACCGAACGAACTGCGCAGCGATCGAGCCAATGATTCCAGCGAGAGCATCCCCGCTTCCTCCCGTCGCAAGAGCGGCATTCCCTGCTCGTGCTGACCAATGATGGACACCGTCGCTGACCACCGTTCGAGCACCCTTGAGAACAACCACACATCCGACCCGACTCGCAAGTGCATCGGCAGCGGCACCGCGCCGATCCTCGTCAGTCGCTGCGGTCGGATCAAGGTCAAGTGATTCCGCCAATCGCTGATACTCGCCTGGGTGCGGAGTCAGAATCACAGAACCATCGCGAATATCTCGTGGGAAATCGACGAGACGTGACAGTGCGTTTAAACCATCAGCATCGATCACGAGCGGGCATCGAACGTGACTTAATAAGCGCACGACGATTTGATCAATCGCAAATCCATCTCCAAGCGCTGGACCGAGCACCACTGCATGAACTCGCTCAAGAATGGGATCGAGCAATTCCGCACACTCACACGGGAGAAGCGCGCCGTGCGAATCAACGGGAAGCGCATGTGCTGTTGCGCTTTCGAGTGCAATGAGGGCTGATGCTGCGAGTGGTTCAGGAACCGCCAACTCCGCTAAACCACAACCAGTTCGCAAGGCGGCGCGGCCCGCGATCACCGGACCGCCCAGCATCACCCGCGGAAGCTTTGCGCAACCACCAATGACGAGCACCGTTCCAAATGTTCCTTTATGGCCTAGAGGATCTCGCTTGGGAAGTGCAGGACACGGGGATGTGTCGTGACCGCACACAGCTGCAATCCGTTCATCGATCGACATGAACGACCTCGATGGAGAGATTGCCAATCGTTGCCAGTAAGTTTGAAAAGTCAGAATCAAGTTGGGCATCGTCCTGCGCGCTTGTTGCAATCAGGAGATGCCCAGGATGAAAAGGGCGCGATGCAAGCGTCGCATCCAAATCGATCCACTCCCCTTTTACCTGAGCTTGAGTCCACATGTGCCACGCAAACAAATTGTGTTTTCCGCCAAATTCTTCGGCATATATGAGTCCGCTTGCCACACGCGAAGGAATGCCTTGCGCTCGAAGTAGCGCCGCCAACAAGACTGCGTGCTCCGAACAATCTCCAGCCTTCGACTGTGCGACAGCGCTCGCGCCAGCAAACGCTGATGCGAGATCTTTGTGAACGATGAAACGCATCACGAAAGCACGGAGCGCCTCTGCTCGATCTGCAACCGGAGATGCGTTGGTCAACCCTGCAGATTCCACAGCACGAACAGCAAGTGCTTTGACTGCGGGATCATTCGCATCAATCAAGATGGTCGATGCGAGGTATCGAGCGTCAGCAAGTTCCTCCGCAGTGACTGGCGATGTACGACCGACCTCCACATCGACGAAGAGTCCCCCCGCTGGATTCGCTTCGAAACGCTGTGCACCTGATGCAGGCAACGAAAGTGCTTCGCCATTTGTCGAACGAACGGCCAATCGCGCTCGATGCCCCTTCAACACTTCAGGCGAAGGCTTTGACAACAGCACCATTGTTCGTGTGATCAAATCGACACCGCCCCCCGCACTCGGCTTTTTAGCTTCTGCTTCACTGCTGCGCCTTGCGACCATATCACCGATCGCCATTTTCGTGCGCGAGACAATGACGTCACCATCCGCATCGACATCTTCCTCGGTCGCCATCGGCACGGCGCTCGTTGTCGTCGTCCAACGCACGGTTTTTCCTTCGCCAGCTCCTCCGCGCTTCGACACAATATCGATGACTTTCAAACCACCTGTCGGATCAACGGTGCGGTAGGTCATTTCAGCTGAACCATCTCTGCGGCGCGCGATTGCGTAGCGTTCCACCGCTGCAGGGGTCCACCAAGTTCCTTCGGGACGTGGCATAACGCGCGACAACGTATGACCACCAGCCGTCTCGTCCACCGTAATTCCTGTCGGCAAAAATCGATAGGAGGTTTGCGAATGTTCCGCACCAGATTCTTGTTCGACCTCGCACTGCATTGGCGCGCCGTCCACTGTTTCGATAAATCTCCATGTCATCCTCACACTCGTCGCTGCGCCAGCTCGCCCCAAGAGGAGATGCGTGTCGTTGCTCGTCTGAATGCGATCACCAAGGACTTCGATTTTTTCATGCATCCAACCACAGTTTGTGCCGCCGATCGAAACGACAAACCATGAATCTCGCGGGCGAAGCGTCGCGTGTTCATCACTCGCAACCGAAGTGACAACCACCGCGCAGAGCGCAACAACAATTGCGATCCACCGTTCAGATCGCCGCATCGGCGGATCCTTCCGGACGCATCAGCGGAAAGAGGATCACATCCCGAATGGACGGACTGTCGGTCAGCAACATCACGAGACGATCGATGCCGAGTCCGACGCCCCCAGCAGGCGGCATACCAGTTCGAAGTGCCGTCATGAAATCTTCGTCAAGCGTTCGCATGACGGCATCTTCCTCTTCGACGCCATGCATCTGCTCGGTGAACTTCGAAAGTTGGATATCGGGATCATTGAGTTCCGTATACGCCGGACCGACTTCCATGCCGCCGATAAAAAGATCCCATCTCTCAGCAATTTCAGGCGTTTTTCGACTTGGCCGAGTGAGCGGGCTGACCGCGCTTGGATAATCCATGACGAATGTTGGACGGCACGGATCGATCAGATCTTCGGCCTTGCGTTCGAAGAGATCATTGACCAGTAGCCAGTGATCACGCGTTGCTGCATGAGCGAGATGTGCGGCAACAGCAGCCGCACGAACCTTGGATTGATCCGACATCGGGAATCCCATTGCGCGTTCGAAGATTTCGCCGAATCGAACCTGCACGAACGGTCGCCGATAGTCGATGCGCATCTCACCCCACGGCAACACTGGACCTTCTTCGCCGCGTGGACACCACCCCTTTGCAACTGCCTCGGTCGCACAGTGATGCACAAGTGACTCGACCAATTCCAGCATCGTTCCATAATCGCCAAATGCTTCGTACGCCTCAAGTGCGGTGAATTCTGGATTGTGACTCCGATCGACACCTTCGTTTCGGAAGTTGCGGTTGATCTCGAAAACCTTTGGAAGTCCGCCAACCAACAATCGCTTCAAATACAACTCGGGAGCGATCCGCATAAAAAGCGGCATTCCCAGCGCATTATGCGTTGTAACGAAAGGTCGAGCCGCAGCGCCGCCGGCAACGGGATGCATCATCGGCGTCTCGACTTCGAGGAAACCGCGGGTTTCCATAAAGCGGCGGATCGCACTGACGATGTGCGAGCGAGCCTGAAAAGTTTTGATCGTCTGCGGCGTGGCGAACATATCGACATAACGCCTGCGGTAACGCAGTTCGGTGTCCTCTAATCCATGCCACTTCGATGGCGGCGGCTCGAGGTTCTTCGACTGAATCGACAACTGCTTCGCCCACACGCATATCTCGCCTTTTTTCGTCTGGCCAATCCGTCCCTCGACGGAGATGATGTCGCCATAATCCAGTGCCTTGGCGACTTCGAAATCGTTTGGAGGCATAGCCGACTTGGAGATACTGATCTGCAAATCTCCCGACGCATCGCGCAATCCGATAAAAATAATTTTCCCCATGTCACGGTGCTGAACAATGCGACCCGCAACGATGACGACTGTGCGGCCATCTTCGACGATTGCATCGGGGGTTTCCTTCAAGACTGCGCTCGCCGCGTCATAGGCTGCATGCGCCGAAGAGTCGAAGAGCGCCCGTGCCGTGGCAAGTGCGACCGCGCCATCCAAACGATTGCCAAATGGCTCAACACCGAGTTCAGTCTTGAGTCGCTCCAGCTTGACTCGACGAGCGGCGATCAATTCAGAAGATGATGGCTCTGCATTCTGCATCGTTCGATGATAAGCACCCGAGCGCAATGTCATTCGTCGGGGTACAGTCTCGTCATGTATTTCGAAACGCATCAGCCAGTTCTGGACGATCTTCAGGCGCGGATTTTAGCCATCCGCGACTCTCTTTAACTACCCAGACAAGGTTTCACAACGTGCTCGACTCGAAGCGCTCATGGGAGAGGGCGACTTCTGGAACGATCAGAAGCGGGCGCAGAAGGCGATCTCCGATCTGAAGGTCATTCGAGCGATGCTCGATCCACTCGAAGAACTTGTGAAGGGTCACGAGGATGCAACCGTCGGCCTCGAACTTGCCAAAGAAGCAAATGATCGCGAGTTGATGATTGAGGTCGACTCAACGCTGCATTCGCTGATGGAGAAAATGCAGCGCGTGGAGTTGCAGAGTCTCTTGTCTGAACGCCACGATCACCGACACTGCTTCTTCTCGATCCAGGCCGGCGTCGGAGGAACTGAGGCGAACGATTGGGCGCAGATGCTCGAACGCATGTACCTGTATTACTGGGAATCGATGGGCTTTAAGGTCGAAGAAATGAGCCGAACCCATGGAACAGAAACAGGAATTGCTGAAGTCTCCTATGCAATTCGCGGACCATTTGCATATGGCTATTCATCATGCGAGGCAGGATCCCATCGACTTGCGCGTGTGTCGCCGTTCAATGCGGAAGGCAAGCGGCAGACATCGTTCGCGACCGTCGACGTCACTCCAGAATTTGACGAATCAGAAATCGAAATCCCTGATCGCGACCTAGAAATTGTCGCATTTGTTCGGGCGAGTGGACCAGGCGGACAGAATGTCAATAAAGTCGCCTCTGCGATTCGGGTCGTTCATATTCCAACTGGAATTCAAGTCGTTGCCAACACTTTTCGAGATCAATCGCAGAATCGAAAGCAGGCGCTTGCGGTATTGATGTCAAAACTCGAGCAGATCGCCCAAGAAAAACGGGACGCAGAGATTTCAGAAGCCAAGGGTGGGAAGGTCGAACGAGGATGGGGAACGCAGATCCGTTCTTATGTTTTTTATGACAACCGAGTGAAAGATCATCGAACGAACTACGAAGAGCCGAATCCGCAGAACGTACTCAATGGTCATTTGAACGCCTTCGTTGATGCGGAATTGAAGCGACGTCGTCGGGAACGTGATGGCGTGCAGGTTGACTAGACCATGCCGATGAACCACCAACGAGCCCGAGTTCAATTCATCGATTTCGGCCGAGCCGTTTGCGATTCGGATGAAGCGTTTCGGCGCGAGTGGCTCGTCACCAACGGCATCGGCGGATATGCATCGGGAACGATCGGCGGAGTGCGGACGAGGAAATACCATGCGATGCTCGTTGCGGCAACGAACCCGCCTGCGGTTCGAACCTTGCTGCTCGGAGAGACGGCGCCGACGGCCACCTACCGTGGCGTGCGCTATCCCCTCTGTGCAAATCAATGGAAAGATGGAACGATCTCTCCGCAGGGACACATTCGACTGCAACGTTTTCATCTCGAACGACAAATTCCAGTCTGGAGATGGTCTTTTTCCGATGCGCTACTGGAACGCAGAATCTTCATGATTCACGGAGAAAACACTCTCTGTCAACACTGGACCCTCGTGCAGGCATCCAGCCCAATCCAACTGCAACTCGAAGTATTGGTCGACAACCGAAGCCATCATCAACTCGGACGCCTTGATGCAGAGAAGCCTCTGCTCGAGCGAGCGTCACGCGGCGTGCGAATCAGTTGGCCAAGCGCGAAGGCGGGCGAAGGATCAGAACTCTTCGTGCAGTGCGATAAGTCGGTGCCAACCCCCACAGGAACATGGTGGAATGATTTTCTCCTTACTGAAGAACGTGCACGCGGCTACGACGCGATCGATTGCCTTTGGAATGCAGCAACATTCGAAGTCGTACTCGAACCGAGCACATCGACCGTCTTCACTGCATCAACCAAACCACAAGACACTCGTCCAGTCGATGAAGCGCTGCTGGCAGAGCGAGCTCGGATGGAATCGCTTCTCTTCACTGGGCAAGTTGGCGTTGACACGCCTGGCCTCGAACAGTTGGTGCTCGCCGCAGATCAATTCATTGTTCGGCGTAAGCGCAAAGGCCCACAGGGCGCCGACGGGATCTCGATCATCGCCGGATATCCATGGTTCGCCGACTGGAGTCGCGATGCGATGATTTCAATTTCGGGGCTGCTGCTCGCAACGCACCGAGTCGCAGAAGCGCAGACCTTGCTCTTGACATATGCGGACTACCTCGATGGCGGAATGCTGCCCAATCGTTTTCCAGATCACGATGGCGAGCCACTTGAATACAACAGCGTTGATGCCCCACTCTTAATGATCATCGCAGCGGGAAAAGTGTTCGCTGCGGGGAAAGATGCCGCATGGCTCTTGGAGATGTGGCCAAGATTGCAATCGATTATCGCGGCCTATACCAGTGGAACTCGCCACGGAATTAGCGTGGACCCAGCGGATGGTCTCGTGCGTGCAGGTGAGGCGGGCATCCAACTGACATGGATGGACGCGAAGGTCGGCGATCGAGTCATCACTCCGCGCCAAGGCAAGCCGATTGAAATCAATGCATTCTGGTACCAAGCTCTCACAACGATGAAGGTGCTCGGCACTGCTCTCAAGCAATCAACCGCTTCGTACGAACAGGCTGCTGCACGCGTCCAAAACTCCTTTGGAAAATTCTGGAACCACGATCGATCGTGTTGCCTCGATGTGATCGACGGACCAAACGGATCCGAAAATTCGCTGAGGCCAAACCAACTGTTTGCATCAGCCGTGAACGACGGACTCTTGCCACTGGGACAGCGCAAAGCGATCATCGATCTTTGTATGACTCGGCTTTGGACCCCACAAGGACTTCGAACTCTCGATCCGCAAGATCCAGCCTATCGCGGCAACTACGGCGGCGACCAAGCATCGCGGGACGGCGCGTACCACCAAGGGACGGTCTGGCCGTGGCTCTTCATGCCGATGGTGCAGACCCACTTTGGGGTCTATAAAGATGCGCAGGCGATCGGAGATTTCCTCTTCCCATTCGTAAACCACTTGCGCGAGGCGGGGCTTGCATCGGTCAGCGAGATCTTTAGTGGCGATGCCCCCCACCAACCCAATGGATGCCCAGCGCAAGCATGGAGTGTTGCAGCACTGCTTGAATTGATGCAGTGGCTCAAAGCAAGCATCCAAACGTCTTGAGATAATTGGCAGGACCATTCAGGAACAAAATCATGAGTAAGAATCCTCAAGCAACCAACATCTCCCCCAACGCCGAGCAGGCTCGTATCGACGATCTTCATGCTGGGCGAACGCCGTGGCGATGCTTCGGACCATTTTTATCCGATCGACAATGGGGCACTGTGCGCGAGGATTATTCCAAAGATGGCTCTGCGTGGACGTATTTCCCGCACGATCAAGCGCGCAGTCGAGCCTATCGCTGGGGCGAAGATGGGATAGCTGGATTCTGTGATCAAGAGCAATTGCTTTGCCTTTCTTTGGCGCTCTGGAATGGGAACGATCCAATTCTCAAAGAGCGTTATTTCGGACTGACGAATGAGCAAGGCAATCACGGCGAAGACGTCAAGGAGAACTATTGGTTTCTCGATGCGGTTCCAAGTGGAGCGTGGCAGAGGATGCTTTATAAATATCCGCAGCGCGCGTATCCATACGACGAACTTGTGCGCGTGAATGAAAGCCGAAGCAAGCTCGAACGCGAATTTGAATTGATCGATACGGGAATCTTTGATGATGACCGATACTTCGATGTCTTCGTCGAATATGCGAAAGCTGACACGTCAGACATCCTGATGCGCATTGAGGTTTTCAATCGCGGACCAGATGCCGCAACGATCCACATCCTGCCGACGGCGCTCTTTCGCAATACGTGGACATGGACGAACAGTGCGGATCGCCCGTTGATATCTGCGGCCAAGTCCGCGTCGAATTCGCAGGTCGATCTGACCCATCCCAAGTTGCCGCCAATGAAGATGCAGTTTGATGGCGCACCAGAACTTCTCTTTTGTGAGAACGAAACCAACGTTGTGCGACTCGATGGGTCGCCACGAGACGGGCGATTCTTCAAGGATGGAATCAATGACTATGTTGTGGACAGCGCAAAAGACGCTGCAAATCCAGCGAAAACTGGCACAAAGATGTCGGCGCATTACGCAATCGAGATTCCCGCGGGGCAATCAACAGTCGTTCGCATTCGACTCAGTCCAGCGGCGGCGAAGGTTGGACTTTCTGACTTCGACGCAATCATTGCGACGCGAAAATCCGAGGCTGATGAGTTCTATGCGCAGAAGCAGACACTCGTCACTGATGCTGAAATGCGGCACATTCAGCGCCAGGCATGGAGCGGACTGCTGTGGAGCCAACAGACCTATTCATATGACGTTCGCAAGTGGATTGCGGGTGACCCAGCAATGCCACCGCCGCCAGCATCGCGTAAAACCGGACGCAATGCTGAGTGGCAACACTTAAACAACCACTTCGTCTTCTGTATGCCCGACTCGTGGGAGTATCCGTGGTACGCATCTTGGGATCTCGCTTTTCACTGCGTTGCCTTAGCGGATATTGATCCTCAAGAGGCGAAGCAGCAACTCCGTCATCTCATGATCGATCGATCAATGCATCCCAACGGGCAAATCCCTGCCTACGAGTGGTCGTTCGGGGATGTGAATCCGCCAGTTCACGCATGGGCTGCGCTTCGAATTTACGAAATTGATCGAGCGCAAACCGGGAAATCGGATGATGGCTTCTTGCGCCAAATCTTCCATCGCCTGCTGCTCAATTTCACTTGGTGGGTGAACCGCAAGGATGCGGATGGACGAAATCTATTTGCGGGCGGATTCTTGGGACTCGATAATGTCGGTGTCTTTGATCGAAGTGCCGAACTGCCATCGGGCGCCGTCTTACAACAGGCTGACGGGACAGCGTGGATGGGAATGTTCGCACTCAACATGATGGCCATCTCTGTCGAACTCGCGCTGCACGACGGCGTGTATCAGGACATGGCGATGAAGTTTTTTGAGCACTTTCTTGAAATCGCATCTGCGATGGCGGACTTTGCAGGAACAGGCGAAGGACTGTGGGACGACCAAGACAAGTTCTACTACGACCGACTTCGCTTTCCATCAGGCGAAACAATTCCAATGCGAGTTCAGTCGATCGTCGGACTGCTGCCACTCACGGCCGTGCAAGTCATGAATCCTGAACGACTCGCACAACTCCCCCTTTTCAAAGCACGGATCGAATGGGTTTTCGAAACTCGACCAGACTTAGCCAACCTCGTCTCGCACTGGAACCAGTCCGGCAAGGGCGATCAACGTCTCTTTTCATTACTGCGCGGTCACCGAATGAAGTGTTTGCTTCGCCGAATGCTTGACGAGAGTCAGTTTCTCTCGGAGTTCGGAATCCGCTCGATGTCGCGTGCGCTCGAAAATGATCCATATGTATTTTGGCATGCGGGGACCAGTGTCTCCGTGCGATATTCACCTGGAGAAAGCGCCACAGGTGCATTCGGCGGCAACAGCAATTGGCGCGGACCAATTTGGTTCCCAGTGAACTTTTTAATTATCGAAAGTCTCCTTCGATTTCACGAGTATTACGGCGACGACTTTCAAATCGAGTGTCCGACTGGATCAAAGCAAATGGTCACCATTGCTGACGCTGCGCAAGAAGTCGCGAATCGGCTGATCAATCTCTTTCGTAAAGATGAGAAAGGTCGACGCCCCGCACTTGGAGATCATCACAAGATCCAAGAAGATCCAAACTTCAACGAACAAGTCCTCTTTCATGAGTA
Organism: uncultured bacterium; assembly: GCA_903919715.1. Lineage (GTDB taxonomy): Bacteria > Planctomycetota > Phycisphaerae > Phycisphaerales > SM1A02 > F1-60-MAGs104. The sequence goes on from CAIXJC010000078.1 coordinate 127,533, forward strand.
CTTCGATGGGAATACCGGCAGAGGATGCGGTGCGTCGCATCAAACTGGTTGGACCGCAATGGTTGCCCACCTCATCACACAATTCGGATCGACCAAGGCCAAGGCTTCGAAATGAAACGATCGGCTCTCTCACTCTCTCGATTGAGTGCGGGCGGAGCGGTCGTGGGCGGCATCGCTTTTCTGTTCTCTCTCGCATGGACCGGACCAATCGGCGGAATCGAATCCGTTGCCGTTCGCATGTTCACGATGATGCTTCTCATTCTGAGCGCGCTCATCGTTGCGCTGCCAGCATGGCGATGGTGGACAGTGGCAGCCCGCATCATGGCGATCGTTCTGTTGCTTGTGGCTTGTGCGGGTGTTGCGATACCAAACGGCCCGACGAGTACTGGATTGCTTGCGGCATTAACGCTCGTTGCACTTTCGTGCGCAACAGCGACGCTTCCCGCCACCGCAGGTCGATGGCCTGCAGCGCTTTCATCGAGCGCAGTATTGGGGTTGACTCTCTATGCCGTCCTTGCGCCTGTCGCTCCACAATTCGACATTCGCACTGCAGATCGCTTCGCCGCCATTGCTGAAATCCCGGCGATTACGCTCGCAGCGGCGGCATTCGCCCTGCTCGCTCGTGCATGGACCGATGCACCAACTCGCACACTGCGCATGCCACGATGGGCGGGGTTCGCCGTTGCAGCAGTCTTGATTTCACTCTCGTTCAGCGCATGGCATCTACTCGTCACCCAAGCGCGAGTTGCAATCGAAGAACAAACAGCTTCGAGCGAGCGTGCGCTGGGATATTTCTTCCGATCCGATTTCAACAAGATGATCAATTCGTTCGTTCAGTTCGGTGAAGTCATCGGTACTCCAGCCTCGTTCAATGACCCACTCTCTACCGAACGAGCAAAGCTTTTTACGCGGGATTACCCTGGACTCATCGCATTGGAGTGGGCAGAGCCAGACGGCGATATCGGCTGGGAATCGAATGTTGCCGACCTCGCAAGTCCAGGAGTCGCAGGTTTCGCACCAAAGAACATTCGCGAAGAAGTCATCGAACGAGCGAGATCTACTGGACAGATTGCCATGACTGGGCCAGTCATGGTGGACGCACATGAGGCAACCCTGCTCGCCGCCGTTCCCCCCAGTGGGGAAGGCTGCTTCCTCGCCGTCATCAGTATTGAACGAACGATGGCTTCGGTGGCGCCGATATTCACCGATTCATTTGATATCGAACTGTATTACCAAGGGAAACTTCTTTACGAGCGTGGCGGCTTAGAGGGCCCATCGATTCCGACGCCGGGGCGACCGCTCGCGATCGGCTCGGATCAAGTCACGCTCAAATTGGAGCCGAGTTCTTTCCTTCGACTGAACGAGCGAACGTTTTTGCCCAATCTGCTGCTTGCCGCGATGATCACCGTCTCGATTCTGTTGGGATTAACTGCATTCTTTGCCCAGACGTCAGCAGATCGAGCGAATATCTCTGCACGTGCGCGGAGCCAGTTGGAACAACTTATCGCCGGCGCACGACAAGTCGCCGTTGTTGCAACTGATCGGGCCGGGATCATCACGATCTTCAATTATGGAGCTGAACGACTCTCTGGATGGAGCGCCAAGGATGTCCTGCAAATCCAAGATGCCACATGTCTATTCGACCCAGAAGAACTGAAGGAAATCAGACCGTCGACGCCAGTACAAAATGCATTCGCCACACTCGCAACCTTGGCGAATGAACAGCGCGCCCAAGAGCGAGATTGGACATGGAAACGTCCCGATGGCGGACAGCGCCGCGTGAATCTTGCCGCCAATCCATGGCGCGATGCAAACGGTGAATTAGTCGGCTACCTCTTCGTCGCTGTCGATGTCACTGAACGCGAAGCGGCGATGCGCGCACTTGACCATGCTCGCAAAATCGCTGACCGAGCGAGCAATATGAAGAGTTCGTTCTTGGCCAACGTCAGCCACGAAATCCGAACTCCTATGACTGCAATACTGGGTTGCGCTGATCTCCTGCTTGACAGTGAAACGAACCCAACTGAGCGCACAGAATTTGCACAAACCATCCGGCGCAATGGCCAACATCTCTTAGGCGTGCTGAACGACATCTTGGACATTTCGAAAATCGAAGCTGGACGCCTGAGGATCGAAATGCTCGAAGTCCGCCTGACCGAGATTATCGAAGAAGTCATCCAGCTCATGCGACTGAGAGCCCGCGAACGGGCAATTGATCTGACCGTGATTTGCGAAGGAAGCGAGACAGATTGCCTTGTGCGCACGGACCCTTTGCGCGTGCGACAGATTCTCGTCAACCTCATTGGAAATGCAATCAAGTTCACAGAGCGTGGAAGCGTCACAGTTCTGCTTCGCGCACATACTGAAGGCAACTCTCTCGTGGCCGAGATTGAAGTGCGCGATACTGGAATCGGGCTCTCGCCTGATCAAATCAAAGTGCTCTTCCAAAGCTTTGAGCAGGCGGATTCGAGCACCGCTCGCCGCTTCGGAGGAACAGGACTCGGTCTTGCCATTTCGCAAAGACTTGCTCGAATGCTTGATGGAACGATCGCTGTTCGATCGACCGTTGGCAAGGGCAGTTCATTCACCTTCTGCTTCCAAGCGCCACTCGCATCAAACTATGTCGAACAAGTGAACGCCGACACCGCAGCGCCACATGCGGTTATTCGCCTCGACGGCCGGCGGATACTTCTTGTCGACGACAGCATCGATAACCAGCGACTTGTCTCGACGATCTTGCGCCGAGCTGGGGCTGAAGTGGAAGTCGCAGACGATGGCCGTGGTGCGCTGAAGGCGGTTGCGCTCGGCGGATCCCAGCGTGCATTTGACGTCATCCTGCTCGACATGCAAATGCCAGAATTGGATGGCTATGCGACCGCGAGAGAACTGCGTTCGAGCGGATATCGGGGGCGAATCGTTGCGTTAACAGGAAATTCGGCTGAAGATGACCGAGACCGCTGTATCGCCGCAGGCTGCGACGACTATTCGGTCAAACCCGTCGTGCGGGAAAAACTTCTTGCTCTCTGCGCACAACAACCGCTCGCAAACTCGTGAAATCGCTACGATTCATCTCCCCCTGGTGGGGTGGCAGAGTGGTCGAACGCGCCTGACTTGAAATCCGGTATGCCTGCAAGGGCATCGTGGGTTCGAATCCCACCCCCACCGTTCTCTTTTGATTTGTTTCACTGATGTACCAGTACTGATTTTTCCAAAAAATTCTTTGAAGGATTCTCCGAATGATCTTTGTAATCCCAATCGTCTGCGCCATCGCAATCGCTCCTTCTCAGACGACCCAAGACGTACCGCCCAATGCCACGATGCTGCGGTACCCAGACATCAGCCAAAATCGAATCGTCTTCACCTATGCAAACGGGCTTTGGAGCGTCGACAAGAACGGCGGAATTGCTCAGCCCGTCGCTGATCCGCCAGGTGTCGAAACATTTGCACGATTCTCTCCTGATGGAAAGTCTGTTGCGTTCTTGGGAAACTACGAAGGCAACCGCGACATCTACGTCACACCGATCGAAGGCGGAATTCCCAAGCGCGTGACATATCACCCAGCTGGTGAAATTCCAGCTGACTGGATGAACGATGGGCGCCTCTTGTTCAGTGCACAAGGAATGGGAACGTATCCCCGTGCGCCGCAGATTTATGCGGTCTCTGCCGATGGCGGACTCCCCACAGAATTCCCAACGCCATACGGCGCGAATCCCGCTGTCAGCGCAGACGGAAAACTCCTCGCATACACCCCGCATTCGACTGACATGCGAACATGGAAGCGATACCGCGGCGGAATGGCAACGGATATTTGGGTCTATGACCTGACGGCAAACACTGCGAAACGTGTGACGCAGTGGGAAGGCACCGACACAATTCCGATGTGGCACGGGGACATGCTCTATTACTTGAGTGATGCTGGACCAGAACATCGGTTGAACATTTGGTCGTGCGATGCGACTGGCAGCCGCCGCTCCCAAATCACACACTTCACAGACTTCGATATCAAGTGGCCTTCGATGGGGCCTGATGATGGCTCGACTGGCGAGATTGTCTTTCAAAATGGTTCGAAGCTGATGGTTCTCAATCTTGGCACTCGTGAATCACGAACGGTTGAAGTCGAGATCCCAGGAGCTCGCGCCAAATTGCGGCCGCAAACGATCGATGCCAGCGCATTCATCGAAAGCTGGGATGTTTCTCCAACCGGCAAGCGCGCACTTGTCTCCGCCCGTGGAGATATATGGACTCTTCCAGCGGAAAACGGAATCCCTCGCGCTCTGACTCATACCAGTGGAATTGCAGAACGAGAACCAACTTGGAGTCCAGACGGAAAGTCCATCGCGTTCTTCGATGATTCAACTGCAAACGGCTATGAGTTATTCATCCTTGCTGCCGACGGTACTGGAACCAAGCGGCAGTTGACCAAGACCGACGGAGCATTCAAGTCGGATTTGAATTGGAGTCCAGATTCAAAGAAGATCACATACGCCGGCAAAGCGAATTCCATCTTTCTAGTCGACGCAACGAGCGGCGACGAAAAACTCGTTGACCGCGAAGAGTGGGATGACAGCGCACCACATCCCAAGTGGAGCCATGATTCGTCGTGGCTTACGTATCGCAAGAGTGACGCATCAGGCCGATCAGCCCAAGTGATCATCTACGACGTCGAGTCTGGCGAAAAGCACACGATCACTTCGCCTGCATTCGGCAGTAATTCACCGACATTCGATCGCGCTGGAGAATGGCTGTATTACTCCAGTGATCAGGAATTCACGCCAAAGTATGGATCCATGGACACGACGTGGATCTATGACAATTCAGAGATCATCTTGGCGGTCCCACTGCGAACAGGTGTGAAAGCGGCTTGGCAGACGATCGAAAGCGACGAAGAAGTTCCTGCACCGGAGAAGAAGGCGGATCCAACGAAGGATGCGAAGCCTGCGGATGCGAAGCCTGCAGA
>CAIXJC010000079.1 GCA_903919715.1 uncultured bacterium
GCCAACCTCGCCGCCTGAATATCAGCGAGTCGGGCCATGAAGGACGCTCCTGAGAATCGCATCGGCTTCGCTGGAGATGTTTCGCTCCGCAACTCCTTCATCAATCAATACCGCGCGAATCGCACTTCGAACTTCTTGCGAAGCGGCGCGTGTTGCGTCAGCGCATTGCTGCACATTGATTTTCAAGTCGGCGGCGATCGGCGCGTAAGGCTGACCATCAAGAACATGCCTTCGAAAAATCTCCCACTGCTGATCGCGACCTGATCTTTGCATCGATCCCGCTGCACGCGCGAAAGCGGCCTCGAGCATTTCTCGCGCCCACGCACGCTCGAAGGCTTGCTCTGCACTCGGCTCGCTTGCGATATGAGAATCCACTGCGTCCAGAGAAGAAAATTCGCGCAATCGCCCTTTGTCACGGGCAATTCCGCGCGCGTGGAAAATCATTCCGGTCAACAGCCATCGACGAAGAGGCCGCCCGCTGCCAGGCCAATTGTGAAGTCCCGAACAATCGTCAAGCATTCGCACGAGATAATCATGCGCAATTTCATCGGGCTCGCCGAGTCGTTTGATTGAAGAGTTTTGCACATATGCGGAGAGAGGACTGGCGTATCGCTCGAGCAAATGTGCGCGCAGCGATGCGATGGCTTGCGTGCGAATGGAATCACTGCCCTCTTGAAGATCGGCAATTTGCGTGACCAACCACGTTCGGTGGGTCGAAGGAAAATCTGTTGGCGAATATCCCGCAGAAGTCATGAAAGTCAGGCTACCAATTGGTTGGGAAATGACGAAGCGTCGACTGTGCAGGATCTTTTCGCTGATCTTCAGTTATACTTAAATACTTTCCGAGGTTCTTGGGTGACAACGAATTCAAACTTTAATAACTTCGACGGCTACGCCAAAAATCTCGAGTCGCTTCGTCAGGCTGGCCCCTTTCGACTCGAAAAGATTATTGCTCAAGGCGGCGCGGGAATCATCTATCTCGGCGTTCAGGAAACTCCACTTCGACGAGTTGCTGCGGTCAAAGTGATGCGCAGCGGAATCGAGTCACGGCATATTCGTGAGCGATTCGATTCAGAACGGCAAGCACTCGCTGAGATGAATCATCCAAACATCGAAAGTATTTTCGATGCGGGAACAACCGAAGATGGCCGGCCATGGTTTGCGATGCCATACATCGATGGATCGCCGATCACGGTGCACTGCGATGACGAGCAGCTTGCGATTCGAGAGCGGGTCATCTTGTTCTTGGAAGTCTGCGCGGGAATTTCCCATGCGCACGCAAAGGGCATCATTCACCGCGATCTCAAGCCTGGCAATGTATTAGTTGCTCGCCGAGACGGTCAATGCATTCCAAAGATCATTGACTTTGGAATTGCGAAATACCGCGAGGACGATGCCGATTCTCTGCGAGACATGACTGCGCACGGTGTCTTTCTTGGAACGCTCGCGTATACGAGTCCCGAACAAGCGACGCTTGGCAGCGCGCATGCTGATGTTCGCAGCGATATTTTTTCGCTTGGGACACTGCTTCACGAACTGCTTTGTGGAATGTCGCATTTAATGCTCGATCCTCGGCAAGCTGGCCTGAGTGATCTTGCACGCTTCGAACCTGTTCGAATGTCACAGAAATTTTTAGCGCTTGAACAGACGGATGCACCGCGCGCAGAGAAAATTGCGCAGAGACGTTCAACCACGCCTGCCGGGCTTGCTCGTTCACTGCGAGGAGATTTGGATTCGATCGTAATGACGGCGCTCAATCCCAATCCAGACCGACGATATGGAACTGTTGAAGGATTGGCGGACGATCTTCGACGAATGCTTGATGGGCGGCCAGTTGAGGCGACGCCACCAACTCGGGGATATCTGATTTCGCGATTTGTACAGCGGCACCGCATGGAAACAATTGTCGTCACATCCGCGGTTGCAATTGTTTTTGCTGCGTTGGCGACGGTTTCAATCATGTTGCTGCACGAACGGTCGATGACGTCCCAACTCGAACACGCATTGATGCTTTCAAGCCTTGCTGTTGCGGATGAAAATTTGTCCCATGACCAATTTAGCGGCGCGAAAGCTGCATTAGAAGTTGCGCCACCTTCGCAACGAAAATTCGAATGGAATTATCGCATGCGAAAAACGGATTCGGCGATTCGTACGAGCGATCCGTTCATCGCCCAAGAATATTGGTTGCGATATTCACCAGATGGAAAATTGATTGCGATTGTTGCTGGAGTGATTCAGATCATCGATGCGCAGACGTTCAAGATCTTGCAAACGTGCGAACTGCAGAGATCAAAAGATGGAAACCAAGAAGTATGGTGGGTTGAATGGAGTCCAGACGCAACGCACATCGCAGGCGGCGGAACAGACGGTTCGATCGCTCTGTGGGATGTTGCGACTGGAAAGCGACTTGCCGAGCGCATTTCAGGGGACAGCGCTTGGATCGGCGCATGGATTGACGACACAACGATCGCCGCTGGCTCGACTCAACGCGGCGTTTTGTTTCTCGATGCCCACACGCTCGAACAGCGCCTTTCGAGTGAGCCTCTGCCGGGCGGGCGAATGGTCGCCATCGAACATGCGAAGAACGGACCGACATTTGCGCTGACGAATGGTGAGCTTGGTGCATTCGACACTCAGACTCTCAAAGCCATATGGCGTCTTCCTCTCGAAGGCAGTGCGGTGGGACTTGCGCTCAGTCCAGATGGAAATCGACTTGCGGTCACATATCGATCGCAACTTCCAATGACGATTCACGATGCGTCGAGTGGGGCGCTGCTTCAAGTTGTTGCTGGATCAGATGGCGCGTGGTGCGCACGTTGGTCGCCCAAGGGTGCAATTCTTTGGACTGGTGGATTTGACCAGCGTGTTCTTGCCTTCAACGGATCGACGTATGAATTGGAGCGAACTTTCGGCGGATCGACTGGACAAATCTGGTCGATCGATAGCGCCGAAGAAGGATTTGCATTATGCGGTGGAGTGGACTCGCGCCTGCGTGAATGGAAGATCGACTTTGATCCCGCACGAAGAGAATTAGCACTCGGCTCTCATTCGCTGAAGCGCTGCACTTTCACCGCTGATGGAAAACGTGCCTATATCAGTAATGACATTGGTTTGATTTATGCGGTTGACTTGGTGTCGATGACGACATTGTGGTCGCTTCCATCGGCAGGCCCGATTGCTGGCCTTCGTTCGCTCAAAGATGGCGTCTTGATCACCGTGGGGAATAATGGTGCGGTGAGATTGGTGAATGAGGCGACGGGCGAAGTGACGCAGGAAGTTGCACTGAACGCATACTGTGATTGTGCGGCTATTTCGAGCGATGGATCGACGCTCGCGGTCGCGCGCGGGAATAAAATTATTGCGATCGCTTTACGCACAGCCGAAGAGAAGTGGAACACCACAATTGTTGATGGAACCGTGAATCATTTAGTGATTTCAAACGACAATTCCAAGATTGCAGCCAGCGTGTCGGGAAGGCCTCTGGAGTTGCTCGATATGGGAAGCGGGCGATTGCTTCATTCCTTCAATATGGGCGACAGTCGAATGGATTGCGCATTCGCCATCGATGACCAATCCGTCTGGACGTGCACGCAGGAATCGCTGTATGAGGTGACACAAATGGATGTGGCGAGTGGAGAAAAAATTGGGCAGTTCGGGCAACTGCAAAGTGCGGGACGTCGACTGACTCTTGCGGCGTATTCGCCTCGCGGAGCGGTGCAGTCGAGTCCAGGAATAACCAAAGTCTTCGAGCCTGGTGAAGAAGATGACTTACTTTCAATTGTTCCACACGGCGATAAGCCGACGATTCCGTTCTTTGCGCCAAGCGGAGATCGCTTGTTGTTCTTGCGTGGAGATGGAGTGCTGGAATGTTTGGATGGATCGCCGATTGAGACGAAGTGAGGGGGAACGAATGCGCACCGCCTGTTTACGGGCAAGGGTTACGGGCTGGGTTTACGGGCAAGGTTTACGGGCTGGGTTTACGGGCTGGGTTTACGGGCAGATATCGCCTTGCGAAATGCGTACCCCCTGTTTACGGGCAAAAATGATCCAAAAATGAGCGATATTTGACCGTAAACGGGGGGGTCACACTTTGGTGAGCGCGAGCGTGTTGCCCTGAAGCATTCGAATCGTGCTGCGTACGGTTTGCACGACCAACGCCGGATCTTGCGTGATCTGTTCCCATGTGAAACGCAATATTGTCCAGCCAGCGAGGGCGATCTGGTTCTGCCGGACTCGATCTCGCTCGAACGAACGACGGTCGGAGTGGAAAGATCGCCCATCCACTTCGATTGCGATTTGCAAATCGACATTCGCTAAATCAATCGAAGCGATAGCGCGACCATTCTCATTATCGATGCGATGATTGCCCTTCCACCCATATAGTTTATTTTTCGAAAGTAACGATCGCATACGGCGCTCTGCAATTGATTGCGCGCCACCGCTTGCCAGTGTGTGAAGGCGAGAGAGTTTTCCACGATGTTGTCCCAACGCTGCTCGATTGTTGCGCGCAAATTCTATAAATTTGGCGGTGATCCAGCGACGCTGCAAAGCAATATCGAGCAACTGTTTTGCCTCACGCGATGGCAATGCTTCGAGCGTGTCAAGTATTGCTTCTTCTGGATTGACTAGACAAATTAAGCCTCGAATGGACGTTGGCAAGAGCGGTGGCCGACGCAGAATTCGTGCGCCAGGCACTCGAGCATGCAGATCGAGCGGGCTGATGGCGAGGATCAATGGGTTGTCGATTGGTATTCCTTGCAAACGTGCTGCAGTCGGACCGGTGATGATTGCGCAATCGCCAATTCGAAGTGCAAGCGCCCACGCATCGCGCAAGTCGACGTTGGTGACGCATTCTGGAAAGACGATCGCGCCAAGACGACTTTGCCAAACTCCATTTGCGATGCGCCGCATCTTCACACGTGATGAGACGCCCCAAGAGCGGAGTTGCCGGTTCAGTAATACTCCACCCTGATTTGAAGCAAACTTGGGCAGCTTGATTGGCGCTCGCGAACACTTCGAGACTTGCTGTTGCGGAATCTGCACGCAACAAACTTATCGCTGTTCTTAGAACGTTCTGTAAACCCGACAGTTTTTCTTCCGCGATTTTTTCTTGCGGAGGATTTCGGCGGAGGATTGCGGCAAATGCCCCAACCTGTCACCCATGTGCCCGAACACTTGTGTCACATATATGAGGTCAAAAACTTGTGTCACCTTTGTGACCAATATGTACCAGCAGGTTTACGGGCAGATAGCGCCGTGCGAAATGCGTACCCCCTGTTTACGGGCAAAAATGATCCAAAAATGAGCGATATA
>CAIXJC010000080.1 GCA_903919715.1 uncultured bacterium
ACCTGAATCAACTTTCCACTCGACGTGTCATTCGTTGCGGGCACGATGATCGCCTCGGATGAGCGCGTTCCAGTATTCGGATTGATTCCGTAGTTCGGTCCACGCAGGCTGAGCGCCTTATTGACGGCCAGGTCTTCCGCGTAGCTACCGGCGGCGACGTTAACGGTGTCGCCAGCGGTTGCGAAGTCGATACCAGCCTGAATCGTGGTGAAGTAGCCCGTGATGGTCGAGCCGCTGACAACTTGAACTGGTGGGTAGGTGAGTGATGTGAACGATGCCGAATCCGCAGTGACCGCCGCAAGTTGCACGGAGTTCATTCCAAGCGCATCTACAGTGACCGTCGAACCAGTGACGACGCGAGCAAGGATCGCATCAAGTTGCGATTTCGTTGTGAAGGTGCTGCTGTTGACGACAAGATTTCCATAGAGCATCGTCGAACTCGACGCAGCAAGCGCAACATTCAAAGTCGTGTATTCACTGCCACTTTGGCCAACGACTGCAACTGTTCCATCAGAGAACGTCAGCAATTCAACATTGGTCACGCTGTCTGTTCCAACATTGATGTTCGAACCGGAGTTGACGAGCGACGGCATTGCGCTTGCGAAAACTGCGGTATCAATTCCAGCCAAACCGTCGATGGCATTTGCGCCACTGTTGGTGGTGATGGAATTCGCTGAAACATTTGCTGTGACATTCGCCGCACCAGCGCCAGCGAGGGTTGCGTTCAAGACGCCTGTGTTAAGAGTGAAAGAGAGCGGGGCAGTGCCTGATGCACCGCTGTACGCCGTTGCTCCAACAGAAATGCTCAGGCCAGAATCTTTGATCGTGAGCGCTTCGTTGTAATTGCCATTGGCAATCGTGATCGAATCGTTGTCGACAGTCGCAGATGCATCAAACGCAGCTTGGATCGTCGAGTAGCTGCGACCTTTACCAACAAGAACGACTGCGCCAACACCAGTGCATGCGGTGTCGGTCGACGAGGCGCGGAATGGCGAGAAGGTTGTGACTCCAGGAACAAGTGCTGCGATGGAATTGGCATCAGTTGTACCGAACCAGTTGCAGGTTGCTGTTGCAGTAACACCAGTCGGATCAGCAATAATTCCATTGAGATTGTTGGTGATGAGATTGCCAGAAATAGTGGCCTGAGTTCCAGTTCCGAAAGCACTGGATACATAGATTGCGTTTGAAGGATCGCCTGGAGTTCCTGTTACAGCAGTTCCTCGATAATTAGAAATGTCATTGTTCTGAACAGTGACAATCGCTCCAGATGAAATCTCGACAGCAGAGTTGTAGCGATCTCCGAGACCCTGACCAGTGAATGTTGATCCACTCACCGTACCGCTCGACGCAGCACCGTAATACAGCGTTGAGACGCGCCCAATGTTTGTAAATGTGCAGTTGGTGACATTGACTGCACCAGAGGCGATGGCTGCGATCGCCGTGCCTTGGTAATACACGCCCGCGCCACCCCATTCGTACTTGATGTCGTTGAATGCAACGTTGGAGAAAGTTCCTGCGCCGAAGTCGCGAACAGCCTGCCAAACATTGTTGCCGTTTCCGTCGATCGTCAGATTGGAGACGTTGACTGTAAGACCAGAGGCAGGTGCGGTACCAACAAGGATGAGACCTCGTGCATTACCACCAGGATCGCTCTGACCAGTCTTTGTAATTCCCGACTTGATCACCGTTGTCGCAGTGCTGGCGCCAGAGACCGACAGGCTTATCGGGATGGTCAACTGGCTGCTGAGAACAAACGTCCCCGCTGGAATATTGATTGTATCGCCACTGGTTGCTCCATCAATCGCAGGTTGAATCGTCGTGTACCGACCGTTGATCACACCTGAGTGGACGACTGTCACCGATCCTGCACGGAGCAAGAGTGACTGTGATCCACCTGCTGCGATGCCGGTGTACGTGTAGCCAACAGTGTTGGCTGGAATGATCGCTTGACCGTAGTTTGGATCTGTTCCAACAGCTGGCATTCCGACCGTCGCACTGGACAAGCCGTACGAAACGACAGTTCCGTCAGCTCGCAAGCCCAGAGTGTGTGCCTTACCTGCGCTGATGGCAATGAAACTTCCTGCATCAACAGGAATTTTGGATTGACCATAACTGTAGCCAGAAACAGTTGCCGTTGATCCCGCGCCCCAAGCGCTCATTGTTCCAGCCGCATCCAGAGCGACCGAGTGGTACATACCTGCGGCGATTGCTGTGTAAGTTCCTGAAGGAACAGTTGTCTGGCCGTTTGCATTCAAGCCCCAACCCTTCAATGTTCCGTCTGCTTTGATGCCGATGGTGTGATATCCACCAGCCGCTACTGCCAAGAATTGTCCAGTTTGTGCAGTCGTTTGGCCGTTGGCGTTGGCGCCCCAAAGCGCAAGAGTTCCGTCAGATTTGATTGCAGCTCCGTGGGCATAGCCTGCGGAGAGTGCCGTGTATGTGCCAGCAGGAACAGTTGACTGACCGTTTCCATTGGCTCCCCAACCGGCAAGCGTGTCGTCGCTCTTGATCGCCAAGGAGAACAGTCCGCCGGCTGAAATTGCTTTGTAAACTCCTACAGGAACTGTGCATTGTCCTTCAGAGCTTCGTCCCCAAGCGGTCACGGCGCCATAGCCATCGAGGGCAAGGCTGTGGCTTCCTCCAGCAGCCATGGAAACAAAGTTGGAGCCGGTTTGCTCGACACTCTGCCCGAACTGTGGTGAGACCGGTGGAGTTGCGGGTGTAGAAGTTCCTGCACCAACGCCAAAAACCGACGTGCTAGTCGGTGCCGGTGGTGGCGGTGGCACTGGTGAGGCAAACGCTGGAGTTGCGAAGGTTGCACAGAGCGAAAAGAATGTTGCGCCACGAATTGAAGAATCAAGCATGAAAACTCCTCGAAATATAGACAGAAACTCACCGATCACAAAGTCGCAAATTCATCTGCACAAGATGTTTGCGACAAATTGACTTTGAAAAAACATAATTATTTGAAAACTGTAACACCCACAACTGGTTCAGCTGAAATTCAGTGTCAAAGTCTTGCATTGACATGACACCAGATTGGACCCGTAACCATCAGAACAGGAAGCAGTTACCACGCAACAAAAACTGCTAACTTTGATTCTGCAACCGAAAAAAGAAGTTGCAAATAGTTGTCGCCTTTTTCAAGCCGCTAAATAGGCCGATTAAATAATTTTTTTATTCTTTTAATTGCAGCGGCGACGTGTTGCTGTCGTTAGCCACTGCAGAATAAGCACTTATGGCGCATAACTAACTTTGCGCAACTGAGAAGCGGATGAATTTGAAATTCGCAATTAATTCTTTAATTCTTTAATTGCCCGTATGAAATCCTGGCGCTTTTTACCCATTATGGCCATCGCTGGGCGAGGCACTCTCTTGCATCTGGCTGAATTAGCCGTTGCGTTGAGAGATCGAGGTTGGCAATGCCGATCGGTTCCGTCCATCCGCTATCGTCGAGAAGTTCGCTGCTTTCACCTGTGACGGGGGACGGGCGGATCGGAAGCCCTGCGCGACCCGAGCTACATATAGAGTTTGACCAGCAGTTCTAGGGGTCGATAAATGACCACGCTGAAAAAAAATGAATTTCCAGCGATATTGATTTGACATTTGTGCTTGGCGGGTTACATTCCGCCCACGAGGTCTGGAAAAGGGAGCGTATACGTACTTGTTTTGTTCCCTACTTCATGCATCACCTTAAAACGTGCTGCACAGCTTAGACAGACTGGATTTGTAATATGTTAAATAGGAACCTATGCGTTATTGGTTTGGTTGCCGGGATTGCCAGTGCGTCGCAAGGTGCGATCGTCACATATTGGCTCGATGGCCACTCCGGGACTTCAACAGACAGTCATGCGGGATTCACTGGCTCGATCACGTGGTCGTACACCAGCGGTAGCCACGCAACCGTAACTGTCCATCTGACAAACACATCGACACAGACCGAATACATCACGGGATTCGGAGCTGGTCTTCACAGCAGCAATATCAATCCAAGTATGACCAATGGCGCAACGAATTTTTCAGAACTCACCGGTTCTGGGTTGCAGTTCGGTCAATTCGGAACGTATGACTTCGGCTCGGGCGTCAGTGGATCGTCTGGCGGAAGTTACAGCAGCAGCGGGGATGGCAGTAGCGGCGGCGGAAGCGGCGGCGGAAGCAGTGGCTCGCCGTCCGACGGAATCGCAGTAGGGCATTCCGCATCGTGGACGTTCTCGATGAGCGCTAATTCTTCAACCCTTGCGGCAGTTCATAATGCGTCTGTGTACAACGGCAGCAATCCTTGGGACTTTATCGTCAAGCTTTCATCGACTTCGAGTGGCGAACAAAGCGATGGTGGCGGTGGCAGTTCAGGCACGAAAAAAGTTGATTACATCACATCTGGATTCTTAGGATCGCCGATTCCTGGACCAGGCGCTCTTGGCGTCTTGGCATTGGCTGGAGTTTTCTCCCGACGCCGACGCGCATGACCGCACGAGTGAAAGAATTCGTTCGCATACATTATTGAAATAAATTGTTGAAATTAAAGAAGGGGTCGATCCTTGTAGGTCGACCCCTTTTTCTTCAATTCTCTCTAAGGGTCAGAATGCGACCTGAAACTGAGCCCTGATATTCCACTGCTGGCCAGTTCCATCCTGCCAACCAGCACCCTGAACGGTGTTGAATGTGTCGTTGGAAAGATTGGAATTGCGCGACATGGGAATCCCGACATCGAGTGTGACCTTTGCCCTGTTGCGCGCGATGTAGTAATTCCCACCGAAGGTCAGAATGTTTTCCATCGTTGTTCCATCTCCAGCCTGTGTGTTCTGCATATTGAAATATTCCCAACGAACAAACGCTTCCAATTCGTCAGTGAACAAATAGCCACCTTGAACGACGTACCCATAGTCGTTTGCTGCGACTGCGGACCCAGGATTCACAGAATTTGTCGTTGCATCGTGTGGGGTATTCTGTCCAACGAATGCTGCTGAAATATTGGCACCGCCGAACATGACCGTTGCGTCTGCCGTCCATTTGATTGCGCTGTATGGGTCGATCATCGCTGGATTGCTGTCAGCGCCTCGGTCATTTTCGTATCCAACTGCAGCACCAAGCAACACGCCCGTTCCTTCGCCACGAAAACTGGATTCCTTGTTGAACTGCGACCATTCTCCCATCACTTTGTACTCCGCGCGCCCGGCGATATTGAACGATGTGCTGCCGGTTGCCCAACTCTGTGTTTGAAAAAGCAGACCACTGCCATTCATCTGTGCGGTGCGATAGCCGTTGCCATAGCTTGCCCAGAATCGAACAGTTTCGCCGTTGTAATTCAGGCGAATACCAGCCTGATAGCCACTTGAAAAGTAGTAGTCGACGACCGAACGTTCAGCCGTCAACTGAACACCATCATCCATCAGCGATTCGCGCATAAATGGAGTCTTAAACTGCCCCGCAGTAAATCCAAATCCATTGCCAAGCGTTTTGGTCGCCCACGAGTCTTGCAAGTTGACTCCAGCAGAATCGTATGGATCCGCTTCCGGCGTAATGTTGAGCCGAATCATGTACGTCCATGATGGGTCGGCCATGTTGCCGGAGAATGTCAATTGAGTGCGTCGGTTCTCGAATCCCCACTCCGACTGTGACAAGGACGACACATTGTTCTGGTTAAAGACAAAGCGCACTTGATCGAGAACATTGATCTTGAACTTCCAGTTTCCATCGGGACTGGACAGAAAAAAACCATCGTCATATCCAACCGTCGCACCACTACCCCCAAGGCTGTTTCGTGTTTCGCTGTCTGAAAGCACATCGCGCACGAGATCCTTGATCTCCTTTGCACGAGTTTCGGTCAGCCACTTGTCGCCTTGCTCGCTGCGCAGAGCAGCAAGTTGCGCCTGTGTGTCAGCATTCGCTTGCCGAAGCAAAGTGATTTCACCACGCATTTGTGCGATGGAGTCATCAGATGATTGTGGTGATGCGAGCGCTGAAGTTGTGATTGATGCCAGCGTAAACATGGCCACTTTTGCGATTCCGTGCATTGTCTGTTCCATTTGAATTCATCCTTGAAACGGCTTGGTGTGTTGCGGAGTCAAAAAAGACACCACAATCTTGTTATTAGCATATAGATGTCTTGTTTTAACAAGAGGGGATCCGCATGGTTACTGTCACAAAACTCACTTTTTAGAAAGTGATTTTGCGTTTGCAATAAAGAGAGCGGTCAACCCGTCACGCTGACTCTGCAAGGCGGGGCGAAACTAAGCGCCCGATCACATTCCTTTGGCCAATGCCCGCTTTGTGGTTGCGCGTGATGCTTTGATGATGGCATCCCCACCCTTGGGATTCGCCTTGCACTCGAGCAGCGCAGAAAGCATCAGCGGCGCAACGATCGTCGCGTCTGACTCGATGACGAACATTGGAGTTCGCTCAGT
The DNA here is from genome assembly GCA_903919715.1 of uncultured bacterium. Taxonomy (GTDB): domain Bacteria; phylum Planctomycetota; class Phycisphaerae; order Phycisphaerales; family SM1A02; genus F1-60-MAGs104. The sequence continues at coordinate 6,405 of CAIXJC010000080.1, forward strand.
CAGTTTGTCCCACGTGATTTTCTCGTTGGGCGTCGCACCAGAGTACGAACCATACGAAGTGGTTGAATCCGAAATCTGACAGAAGTACGCCCACGGCTGTGCCTTCTGCTGCAAGTCATATTTGATCGATGGCACGACGCAGATCGGAAAATCTCCCGCGATGCCTCCACCGATTTGGAAGAACCCGACGCCTTTGCCCTTTGAAAGCAGTTTGTAATCGTCATACAGGTTGGCCATGTATTCGATGCCCGACTTCACGATGTTCGCACTGCACTCTTCAAACTTCACGTGCGATGCGAAGATGTTGCCGAATGTCGAATCTTCGTGACCAGGAACGACGATTGGCAATTTCGCCTTCGCCGCTGCGAGAAGCCAACAATCATCGGGGTTGCCTTCGTATTGCTTTGGATTGATTGCGAGCACGAGGTCATAGAAATATTCGTGCCAGAAACGGCGGTCGCCATTTTTGGTTGCGCTCTTCCACATCGGTACGAGAATCTTTTCCACAGCGCGAAAGGCTTCATCTTCTGGAATGCTGGTGTCAGTCACGCGCCGCATTCGCTGCTTGAGAATCTTCGTGTCGTCACGCTTGGTGAAATATCGATATTCAGGAAAGTCTTTATAGCTGTCGTGCGCGACGAGGCGAAAAATCGATTCTTCCAAATTCGCACCTGTCACCGAAAGCCCATGGACAAGTCCAGCGCGAATGGCGGGCGCAAGGGTGATTCCGAGTTGCGCCGACGACATCGCTCCTGCAACGGCCCAGTACATCTTGCCACCGACGCGCACATGATCCCAGTACGCAAAGAGTGCATCGCGCATCGCACGCGAATTGAAGTTCATGTAATTGTGCGAGATGAAATCCAGGATGGGCAGTGAAGACTTTGGCGTGGGCATAGGGGGTGTGTTTTATCGCAAGTCAGCATTCGATGCTGCGCACTAGGAACCGGCCCTGAAACGGATTGGCGGAGAATGTGATTTCCGAGAGTTTTCGAGTGCTCCTTTGATAGAGTAGAAGTCCTACTCCTGTTTCAATCCCTCCCTTCGATTTGGACAATTATGAATTTGCTAACGCCCTCCAAGCTTTCGACGCTCGCTGTTTCATTCACCACACTTGCCCTTGCTGCCAGCGCGCATGCGGCCTTCTATGAATATGCGGTTTCATTTAGCGGCGGAGGTGGATTCCGCGCAAGTGGGTTGATGGAGACAAAGTCTGATGCACCAGTGGCCTTTTTGGAAATGGGGCCAACAACGCCCATCGTGCCATTTGAAACTGGGTACATCCAATCGCTGAGCCTGAATGTTTTCGAGGGTGCCACCCTCATCAGCACAAACAATCCCGTCAGCAGCGGGTGGTCGATGGATAAATGGCTGCACATGAAATTTGATTCGACGGCAAGCCCCACGTTTCTTGATGTAGACATGAACACAAATCACGTTGGGAGTGATTCGTATTACTTCATCAGCAATGGGATTTCGCCAGATGGCCTGACGGTTCCGTACGGTTCGACCACCTTCAACCTTTTCAGATATGTCACGAGCCAGGCGCAAGCGACATTTATTGGGTCGGCAAATGAGTTCACTGTCGTGCAAGTCCCAGGGCCAGGTGCGCTGGGGATGCTCGCACTCTGCAGCGGTGTGATCCGACGCCGACGAAGATATTGATCAAAGGCGGATGCAGCAGGCTTTCTATTGAGCGCACTGTTGTCACGACCGGCCAAAGCGGGCAAAGGGATTCGAACCCTCGACATTCAGCTTGGGAAGCTGACGCTCTACCAACTGAGCTACGCCCGCAGGAACAACTTGATATTAACCCTTATCCTCTTGTGATGCACACGACATTCACCGTAATCGCGTCAACCGAACGACTGACACACGTGGAAATCACCGGCGCACTCGATGTTCAACACACTCGAGAAATCGAGTTGAAATTTACCGCAACAACTGCAGGGCGTCACAAACCTGTCATCATCGATATCTCCAAGGTCGATTTTATTGCATCGTCTGGCATAGGTTTGCTCGTGCAAGTCGCACGAACCCTCAGCTTGGACAAGCATCCAACCATATTGCTCGCTCCAAATGAAACCATTGCGCACACAATACGCATCGCAAAGTTGGACTCGATGTTGCAAATCGCTTCAAACCTCGAAGCCGCGACGGCGTTGGCGCAGCTTCCATCACTCACCTCCGAACGACTGCGATAAACCAATGTCAGCAACCGACGAAACCGTCGATCGTCTCTCGCTCTCTGTTGGCGGAATGGTGTGCGCGGGTTGCGCTGCATCGGCGCAGTCCAAACTCTCCCAAGTTGCTGGAGTCAAAAATGCAACCGTCGACTTCGCCAGTGGAGTCGCTTCCGTTGATGGCCGCGGAATCAATGTGTCTTCGATCGTTGACGCCGTTCGACGTGCAGGTTTCGATGCGACATTGCACGCACCGAAAACTGCTGCACACGATCCACTTGCCGCACTCGTGCAGTTGCAAGCGACCAACGATCGCAATCAGATCGCACGAGAAAGCCAGTGGTTTCGGCGCATGCTGGTGGCTGGCTTGATTTGGATTGCCCTCGAAACACTTCACTGGACCGCTGCGCATGATCATTCGGCGACATGGGTTGGATGGACGATGTTCCTTGCCACAGCGGTCGCACTTTTCTTGACTGGCGGTGGTTTCTTTGCGAGTGCATGGCGAGCCGCACGTCACGGCACCACAAATATGGACACATTGGTGGTCATCGGTGTCACTGCTTCGTTTGTTCTCAGCACATGGATTTTCTTCGCACAACAATTTGCGCACATGATGTTGGAATCGCCACTCTATTTCGCAGAGGCCACGGCACTGCTTGGAATCATCAGTGGAGGGCACTGGTTGGAATCGCGGGGTTCAAGCCGCGCAAATTCAGCGGTCAAAGAACTGCTCCAACTTCAGCAAGAATCTGCGGAGCGCTTGGATTCAAGTGGCGCACTGGAAACTGTTCCAACGGCGTCGATTCGAGTCGGCGACCGCATCAATGTTCGACCAGGTGGTCGAATCGCGGTCGATGGAACGGTCATCGAGGGACGCTCATCGGTCGATGAAAGTTCGTTGACGGGCGAACCACTTCCCATCCTTCGACAAGTGGGCGATTCGGTTTCGTCTGGCACGATTGCACTCGATGGGGGCTTGGTTGTCCGGGTCGTTGCATCTGGCAGCGCATCAGCACTTGGGCGAATCGCACAGTTGGTCTACGAAGCGCAAATCACGCAAGCACCAATTCAGCGATATGCGGACCGTGTATGCCGCATTTTCGTTCCAGCGGTATTGCTGATGTCACTCGCGACATTCTTCGTCTGGTGGTCGACGGCGAATCTGAATGTTGCGGTCATTACAGCCGTGACCGTGCTGGTCATTTCGTGCCCGTGTGCGCTGGGAATTGCAACGCCGCTTGCGGTGATGGTTGGGACTGGTGAAGCGAGTCGCCGCGGCATTTTGGTCCGCCGAGCAACGGCACTGCAAACTGCCGCACAAGTGCGCACCGTTCTCTTCGACAAGACTGGCACGATCACCAGCGGCCGCCCAACGCTTGATCGAATCGATGTCATTGACAATCGCTGGTCGCAGGATCAACTCTTGGGTTGGGCTGCTGCTGCGGAAATGCAAAGTGAGCATCCACTCGCACGCGCTGTCGTGATCGAGGCGCAGGCACGCAAGATCGTGATCCCGACTGCCGAGAATTTCACTGCAGAACCTGGTGTTGGCGTGAACGCAACGGTGGGGGGTCAAAAAATCGCAGTCGTCCGCGACGAGATCGCATCGGCTCGAATCGAAATCGATGGAACCATCGCAGCTCGATTGACTCTCACGGATCAAGCGCGACCAGAATCTGCGACTGCGGTTGCCGCGCTTCGGTCGATGGGATGTGCGGTTGGAATGTTGACTGGTGATCGCAGGGCCTCTGCACTTGTCGTTGCGGCTGTAGCGGGTTTGCGCAGCGAAGAGGTCATGGCTGATCAAACTCCACAGTCGAAGTCTGCAGCAATCGCTTCGCATGGTGCTTCATCGGTGATGATGATTGGCGATGGGATCAACGATGCAGGCGCACTCTCGGCGGCTGGAATTGGGGTCGCAATGGGCAGCGGCACCGCGCTCGCTGCGGCAAGTGCGGATGCGATTCTCCTGCGCGATGATCCACGCGGTGTTGCTGAATTGATCGCCGTCGCGCGAGAGACGATGGGTGTTGTTCGCCAGAATCTCGCGCTCGCATTTGTCTATAACGCTGCTGCAATTCCGCTGGCTGCGATGGGTTTCCTCGGTGCAAATGGTCCGATCATCGCAGCCGTTGCGATGGGACTTTCGGATATTTCCGTCGTCGGCAACACGCTTCGACTGCGCTCCAAGATGGCCCGTCAGCGCAAGAGGCTCGCTTCGGGTACACCATCCACATGAGCCACACTGCCTCCCGAATCATGCTTGAAAAAGCGCTTGTGCTGACCGCTCTCTGTGCAGCTTGCATGGGTACGTCAGGTTGCGTGACTCCCGCTCGAACCATGGCAACGCTTCCATGTGCTTCGGAGATTCACGCCGATTCAGCGAAGGCGGTCACGAAGTTGACTGCGCAAGCCGCAGCGAATCCTTCCAACAAAGAAACCCAGTTGTGCTTGGCATATGCGTTCATCGCACAAAAAAAATACCCTGCGGCAATTGAAGCAGCGACACGCGCACTTGAGAGCGACAAGTCGGATCCACTTGCTCTTCGAATGCGTGCGTTCGCTCGGTATCGAATGGGGGTCTACCAGTTGGCGATTGACGATGCGAACGCATCGCTGAAGGCTGAGACTTCAGGCGAGGCGTACGAGATCATGGGGAAATGCCGATTGCGATTGGGTGACGCAGCGGGTGCCACCGAAGATTTCCGACTCTGGGCGAATCTTGATAGGTCGATCGAAGCTCGTTGTTGGATGGGCTCTGCTCAGTGGACAGGGGGCGATCAAGCAGGAGCGCTGCGAACGTGGGAGGCGGCGGAAATCGCTGCGCCGAAAGATCCAGAGCCATTCATTTGGAAGGCTGGTTTTCTGTTTCGCGACGATGACAAGAGTGGTGCGCTTGCCGCGGCTCAGCACGCTGTGACTCTTGCGCCAGATTCTCCGCAGACGCTTGGAACGCTTGCTCGGGTTCAGTCGTGGAGCGGTGACGCAAAGGGTGCTGCAGAAACGGTTGCGAAACTTGCCAAGACCAACCCAACGGCTGCTGCGAAGTTGACCGAAAAGCTGAAGACGTCCGTTCCTACTGCAAAGGGGACATGAGACGACACGCGCGAGCGATCGCGCGAAAGAGCCACGGACGAGATGTGAATTCCGACAGTTGCGCGCGGTGGCAATTGGCAAGATCTGCGTTCCACATTTGCTGAACTTGCTCAACGAGCGGACCACCAATCACGACGGCTGTGATTTCAAAGTTAATCCGAAACGATCGATTGTCGAAGTTTGCAGTTCCGACCCCGACCAAGTCGTCGATCAGAAAAACTTTGTGGTGCATAAATCCAGGCTGATAGCGATAGATGTCGACTCCAGAGGGCATGACATCTTGGTAGTACGAATACGCAGAAAGGCCGATCATCTTGTTATCCGACTTCTCTGGAATCATGATTCGTGCGTCGACACCGCGCAGCGATGCAAGTTGAAGACTTAACGTGATCCCTTCATCAGGAACAAAGTACGGAGTCGCAATCCACAGGCGACTTTGTGCGCATTGAATCACTTGATGAAAGAGGAGCGCGCATGTTTCCAGAGAATCGGATGGACCGCTAGGGACGATGAGCACGTTTTCATTACCGCGCGACTGGGTCGTCCACCCCAACTTTGGAATTTCCTGCGTGACCCAGTGCCAATCTTCGACAAACGACAATTGAGCTGCTAGCGCAGCGGGACCATCGATGCGCAGATGGGTGTCGCGCCACGGTCCGACTTCGGGATCGAGCCCGAGATATTCACGGCCAATATTGAGGCCGCCGATGAATGCAGACTGACCGTCCACGACCACGACCTTTCGATGATTTCTGAAGTTTGAGCGAAAGATATTGAGCTTTCGAACGGTTCGGAATGATGCCACAAAGACACCTGCTTCCTCGAGTTCATCGGTAAATGCACGGGTCAATCCATTTGACCCCATCGCGTCATACAGAAAATGGACTCGGACGCCTCGATTTGCCGCTGCAATCATCGCTGCCTGCAACTGACGACCAATCTTGTCGTCGCGCACAATGTAAAACTGAACGCATACATCCCGCTGCGCTACACCAATCGCTGCAAAGATTGCCTCAAAGGTGTTTGCCCCGTCGATCAAGAGAGTTGTGCGATTCCCTGTCGTCCAACGAGTCGTGGTCAGACGCATACTTGGGAGTTGAAGCCGTGAGAGGCAGCCTTCGTGCCCATGTTCGTCACTCTTGACACGGAACGGTCGCATCGCATCATTGGCTTGTGTCGCCAATACATCCAAGCCGAGTTTGCCACGGCGACGCGCACGAACATATCCATCGAATCGTCTGGCACCGATCAAAAAATAAAGCGGTACGGCGACAATGGGAATCAGCACGAGCGCAAGCGCCCACGCCAGAGTTCCCTGAGGCGTTCGCCCGCGCATGATCGAATCAAAGGCGAACAAGACGCCGACGATTTCAATCGCAACTCCAAATACAATCGCAAGCGTGATGAGTGTGTCGGACATTGTGAACTCAACCGCCCACTTGAATGCTCATATTTTCCGCCGAAAGTAGTAAGAAGTCGTGACGCCAGCATCCACCTGATTCTGCGTCACCGCAACGAGTTCCCACTGCGCAAGTCCCATCCACTGCACGAGCAACATGTCGTCAACTGGAACACCACTTGGGAATTGGACATTGGAGCTTGTGGCTTGGATCGCACTTGATATCTCAGCAAGGCTCCCTGACGCATCTTTGCCGATTGTTGCGGTGACTGCATTGCTGGGCGTATTGAGCCACACCGTTGTCCCAGCGCCGCCGACCGTGAAGACGAGCCGGGAATACGCATACGAAGGATTCGACGCATCAGGAGAAAGTGGAGCGGGCTCTCGCGGAGCGGCCGATGCTGTTCGCATGATGGACACATCAGCCATGCGGATGTACCACGCGCTTGCGATGAACAGTGCGAGAATGCTCAGCGAAACGATCCACCGCGATTGTTGTGTCTTCATGACAGCAAGGTACCTTCTGTGCCCCGATGCAATCGTCCAACGCCTCTGACTTCTGCCGCTCGAACGCAATTGCAATATTGGTTGCTGCGCTTGGATATTTCGTTGATATTTTCGACTTGCTGCTCTTTGCAATCGTTCGCGTTGACAGCCTGAAATCGATTGGAATTCCTGCAGATCAGCTGAAACCAATGGGGTTGTGGTTGGACAACTACCTCCAAATGACCGGATTGGTGATTGGTGGAATCGTGTGGGGAATTCTCGGCGATCGACGCGGGAGACTTTCAGTCCTCTTTGGCTCGATCTTGGTCTATTCGGTCGCCAACATTCTCAATGCATTCATCGCCGATGTACCGACCACGGGTCCTGGGGCGATTCTCCATGCGCTCGGACTGGGAAGTGCAATCCATCAATATGGCGCATTGCGGTTTATCGCAGGCTTTGGACTCGCTGGCGAACTCGGTGCGGGAATCACGCTCGTCAGCGAATTGGTGAGCAAGGAACGACGCGGACTTGCCACAACTTTCGTAGCAACGATCGGAATTCTTGGTGCCGTCACTGCCTACTTCATCACGCGCTTGGTCGACTGGCGCACAGCATTCATGATCGGCGGCATCTTGGGATTGACGCTCTTGGTTCTGCGGGTCGGCGTTGTCGAGAGCGGAATGTTCCTCAGAGTGCAGACTCGACACGCGCCATCACGCGGGGCTGTCTGGTTGCTCCTCTATCCATGGGCTCGTGCGCGCAGATATGTATGCGTGATCTTGTGTGCCGTTCCAATTTGGTTCGCTGTTGGAATCCTCATTAAGTATTGCGATTCAATCGGTGCCAGCATGGGAATGCCCGAAGGTGCGCGTCCTTCTCCAGGTCCAGCGATTATGTGGTGCTATGTCGGTCTTGCACTTGGCGATATGGCAAGCGGACTGCTGAGTCAGTGGATGCGCTCGCGCCGTAAAGCACTTTGGATTTTTCATCTCTTAACAGTTGTTGCGATGACGACGTACTTCACGGTCGGATTTTCATCATTGACCGCTTTCTATGCATGCGCTGGGTTCATTGGCTTTGCCTCTGGATACTGGGCGATTTTTGTGACCATGGCGGCTGAGCAGTTTGGAACCAATTTGCGTGCAACGGCGGCAACCACGGCACCAAACATGGTTCGCTGGTCAGCAGCAGTCAGTGCGTTCTTGTGGACTCAGATCGATGGAATGCTTGCGCATGGCGCGAACGGACCTTGGCAGGCGGCGATTATCGTGGGAGCACTGCTCATACCGATCGCGATTGCAGCAGTCATCTTCCTGCCAGAAACATACGGCCGCGATCTGAATTACACGGAAGAATGAGTCTGCGGAAAAGTGGGGCGGTCGGTTTGAAGCGCCCCAAGACTGCCGCCATGCATGATTCGAATCTGCCGTATCTTTGTTGCCATGCACAGCATCCACGCCATCATGACCTCGGTGATCGACTACGCCGGCCTGTTTCCGCCGGCCCAACTCGAGCCCAAAGCGACTATCCAACGCTTTGCACAACTCCACGGATCCCCGCGCGACTGGATGCTCGGTCGACTCGTCTGGCCCGCAGCGAAGTTGGAGGATTTGTCGATCCTTGCTGCCGGCTTGGCACCACAAGCTGTTGCACCAGCGACTGAGGGAGCATGGGCGATCACATGCGTCCTTGCGCCGGTGGGCACTCCTGAGTTCGAACAAGACCTCGAACGCGTGCAGGATTTCAACGAACTGCACGAGCAGGAAGGTGAAGCCGCCATGCGAATTGACTCGATTGAAATGCGTGGAAACGACGCGCCGTCGATCGAACTTGGACTGAGCCAATTGCCAGATGATCTCTTCCCATACTTTGAACTTTCATTGGATGGAGACCCGCGAGGGTTGATCGCTGCACTCGTCGGCGAAGAGGCTGGCGCAAAGTTCCGTACCGGTGGCACGACTCCTGAAGCGCATCCAGCAGCAGAAAATTTAGCGCGTGCGATGCATGCATGTGCATCGGCGGGTGTTCCATTCAAGGCAACTGCAGGAATGCACCGTGCGCTTTGTCACTTCAATCACGCGGCGGGATCGAAACAGTTTGGGTTTCTCAACGTGTTCATTGGCGCTGCGATGGTCTATGCACGCAAGATTGATATCGAAGGCTTGACTCACTTCTTGACGGTTGAATCAGTTGAAGACATCGACTTCAGCGAGAAAGCATTGACATGGAAGGGCATACGGGTTTCGACTGAAGAAATCATCGAGGCGCGAGCACGATTTTGCCATTCATTCGGCTCATGCTCATTCGAGGAACCCTGGGACGACCTTGTTGCAATGGAACTGATTCGCGCTGTTCCAAGTGGGGGTGCTGCTTGAGCGCACCGCTTGGTCATTCTTCAAACTCGAGAAGTTCATGGGTGGAAGGTGCGGATGATCCTGCAACCGATTTCCCCTTGGCAAACCTTCCAATGGGAGTGATTGCGGGCGAGGGACGTGGACTTCGAATTGGTGTACGCATTGGTGCGTTTATCGTCGATTGTCGCACGCTCGTGGAGAGTGGGCTGCTCGCTGCACGACTTGATCAGAAGATCACTGATGCGCTTTCCGATCGATCACTCAACGCATACATGGCCCTCGGACAGAGCGCATGGAGATTGACCCGCGCCGAGCTCACTCGACTTCTCTCCTCAGAAACGTCGGATCTGCGTGACCATCCTTCGCGCAAATCAATCATGTTGCCCGAGTGGGGGATGACTGCCAAAGTGCCTTGCGAGATCGGGGATTACACAGACTTCTATGCATCGGTTCATCATGCGACAAACGTCGGAAGCATGTTTCGCCCAGACAATCCGCTGCTTCCTAATTGGAAACATTTGCCCATTGGCTATCACGGTCGTTCGAGTTCGATGGTTCCAAGCGGAACGCAAATCGTTCGTCCCAATGGTCAGACTGTGACGCAGGACGATGGTCCTCCGACATTCGGACCGACTCGACTTCTCGATTACGAGATGGAAGTTGGAGCGCTCATCGGAACAGGGAATCCAATTGGCGAACCCATCAGCGTCAACCAAGCAATGGACCGCGTCTTTGGTTTGGTTCTTCTCAATGATTGGAGCGCACGCGATATTCAGAAATGGGAATATCAACCGCTCGGTCCATTCGTTGCGAAAAACTTTGCGTCAACGCTTTCAGGATGGGTTGTTTCGCTCGATGCTCTTGAGCCTTACCGAATACCTCTGCCAGCGCGCCCATCGAGCGATCCTCAGCCACTTCCATATCTTCGATGGTCCGAGGATTATGTCCTCGATATCAATCTGGAAGTGCTGATTTCTAGCGCAGCAATGAGAACGGCAGGGAGTGCTCCAACACGAATCAGTTTGGGGAATTACCGCGACATGTACTGGTCGATCGCTCAAATGATTGCACATCACACCAGTGGAGGGTGCAATCTGCGAACGGGCGATTTGTTGGCCAGCGGAACAGTCTCTGGGCCGACCGAGGAATCGCGAGGCTGTTTGTTGGAACGCACATGGCGCGGCACAAAGCCAATTCAACTTGGCGATGGCACCGAACGCAAGTTTCTGCAGGACGGTGACGAGGTCATCATGCGTGCATGGTGCCAGCGAAGCGGATTGCCACGAATCGGATTTGGGGAATGCCGCGGAGTCATCATGCCAGCAAAGAAACTGTGATTCTCAACGACTTGTTTCAGTTTCTCGTCTTGAGATATCCCATCAACTTGCGACGATCAATCAAGATCTTGACGCCAGGCTTGATCTTGAGAGCATCGTTCGTTCCCGCTGGAGTTTCGATCGCAAATTGAACACCAGGTCCACTGGGATATCTCTTCAGTCGATTTTGATAGTCGTTGTCCGATTCACTCTCACTCTTCGGCGCTTCCTTCTTCATCGAATAGACCGAAAGAACGGTGCCGTCTGCTGAGAGATACGCAATATCCATATCGACCAAACAGTTGATCATCCAAAAACTGCGATCATTACCAGCAGAAAAGACAAAGATCATTCCTGTCTTTGGCGCAATCTCTGGTCGCTTGGAAAGGCCACGCTGAATGTCGGCGTCATTTGCCGCGACTTCCAAATCAAAGTCTTGACCTTGAATGACGATGCGCTCAACCGGCAATCCACTCTTTGCCTTCAATGGCGGCTCCTTCGCTGAGACGGTCTTTTCGTCGACGCCACCTGCCGTTTGATTGACCGCATAGGCAAGTCCACCCATCACGACGATGACGAGTGCGAGAAGGCCAATTCGGATAATTGTTTTGCGTTTCATTCTCATTGTCCTGTTACGACCACGTATTGACTTTCTGAGCATCCCGTTTGCCGCCAGTCGAATCCTTCGTCTCAGCACTTGCATCAGAACTTTGTTCCCAGCTGAGCGGATAATTTTGATCGTCGAGTTCGAGTGCTGCCTTTGTGGGGAAGAGTGGCCTGAATGTATCGCACATCACTGCGAGTTCATCTGACTTCGTCGCGCCAATGGAAGCTTCAATCGTTCCTGGATGCGGCCCGTGGGGAATTCCTTGTGGGTGCAGAGTCAACGATGCACTTTCGATCCCGCGTCGCGCCTTGTAATTCCCTTCGACGTAATAGAGAACCTCGTCGGAATCCAAATTGGAATGGTTGTATGGAAGAACGATCGCAAGTGGATGAAAATCCAACAATCGCGGGCAAAATGAACAGATCACGAAGTTGTGCGCCTCGAACGTCTGATGCGTTGGCGGCGGCAAATGATGCTTGCCGACGATCGGGCTGAAGTCGTCGATGCTGAAGATGTACGGGTAATAGCAACCATCCCATCCCACGACGTCGAGTGGGTGATACGTGTACATGTATGAGTGAACCATTCCGCGGGTCTTGATGCGAACTTCATACTGTCCTCGTTTATCGAACGTCATTGGCAACTGTGGAGTGCGCAAATCTCGCTCGCAGTATGGAGCGTGCTCGAGAAACTGAGATGTCTGCTTTGAGAGATATCGAGGTGGCGGCAGAATGTGAGATCCGTTGACTGATTCAATAAGCAGAAACCGCGGATTCGGTTCGCCCTCCTTGGTGGGATCAAAAATCATCTGATAGATGATTCCCTTTGGAATAATGATGTAATCCTTTGGACCAAACTTGAGCGTTCCAAAGGTCGTGTGGACTGTTCCAGATCCATGATGAACGAAGATGCACTCATCGCCCGTGCCACTCTTGAACCAATAGTTCATCGGTTCCGCGGGAACGCACACGGACATCTCGACGTCTTCGTTTCCAAAGAGCACCACGCGGCCTGTAATCGGATCGCCTTTGGGTGGCATTGGAGCGCTTCGTACATGACGCATCCGCATGACTTCGCGCTCGACATACTCGGGCTTCGTCGCGTAGATCGGCTTCCATCCCGTGACCTGCGTTGGCGGGTAAATGTGATACAGCGTAGACGTCGGTCCGACGAAGCCTTCGGTTCCAAAAACCTCTTCGCTATAGAGTGCGCCGTCAGGACGGCGAAATTGAATGTGGCGCTTCGGCGGTAGTTGTCCCAATTTCGTGTAGAAAGCCATGGCTGCCGTATTGTACGGCTCCAACGAATTTCGCTGAACCAACCTGAAACATTTCCGTGAACGAACCAACCAGCGAACCAACCGACGAACCAACCGGCAACCGAACTCCTGCTCGACAATCAATCCCGACCACCGTGCGCGAAGAGTCAGAGTGGTTCGTGCTCAATAAGCCCACGGGATGGCATTCCGTCGCCGCACGTGTGACAGACGGCGCACCGACGATTGAACACTGGCTCAGCGAATCCTTTATTGGGCAGCGAGATCTCCCCGAATGCGGCTTGGTGCATCGACTCGACCTTTCCACGAGTGGCTGCCTCTTGGTCGCACGGAATGCCCACATGCACCAAACTTTGCGTGAGAATTTTTCTGCAGGATTTGGCGGATGGTCAATTGAGAAAAAATATCTTGCGCTCGTGACGCGGGGATTGGAATCGCGCGGCGAATTCTCACTCTGTTTCGCAGGTCGACACAAAGGTTCGGCCAAGGTGACGGTGACTGAAGTCGGCGATCGAAACGAGCGGGGGGCTTGTCGATGGTGCGTCGTTCGAGCTGGTAGCGCAAAGGCTGATCCATCCGACCCGCGAGCATTTGATCTCGTGGAGGTCGAGGTGATCGGTCCAGGTCGGCGCCATCAGATTCGAGCAGGGCTAGGTTCTCTTGGACATCCGCTCGCTGGAGATGCGCTCTATCGTGGAGCGGATCTCGCACAAGAGTGGAATAATAATTTCGCAGCTCTGCATTCGTGGAAATTAACGATCACAGGAATTCAGGTCGAAAGTCCAAGACCCAGCTGGGCTGAACAGACTCGTTAGTGCAGTTCGACCCACGGCGGGAGGTCGGACGCAATGCGAAGGTTGTCGTCAGGAATCGAAATCAGCAGCAATTTATGGGATGGGAGGGATTGATCGCCATCATTCCAGAAAGGGAGTGCGAACCGACCTCCTGCGCGAAGTTCGTCCATGCTCAAACTTCCAGAACCCGAGAAAATTCCATCATCGTTCGAACAGGCGAATTGTCCATTCACAGCAATTTGAATTTGCTTCTCGCGTGGAGCATCGATCTGCTGCTCATCACTGAGTAGAGTTGTTTCGTCGGCACTGATCTTCCCGACGACAAACTGATGAAAAGTCTGATCGAGCACAATCATGATCGCCGTCTGCGCTTCGACCCAATCGCAGTTTGTGGACGCCCATTCAATGCCCTCAATCTGGAGCGTCACGCTCGGAACTGCCAGAGAGTCGATCAGGACGAGAACTTGTGACTGCATGGGTGCTGCAATTCCTTGAGTGCGTGCAGGATCGAGATACCAGTTCGCGACCGGAATGATCTCGGCATACGACGCATGAGCGAGTCGCTGAATGTCCGCATAAATCATTCGGTCTTCAGAGAGTGCAACTTGGTTCCACAGATTGGCGGAATCAGCATGAAAAGAAGGAGCGATATTGGCGATGGATTTATTTGATCGGCAATTGCGAAACTCGCCTGCAAGACTCGACCAACTTCCGTCCTTTTTCGCCTGCTCTGACATTTCACCAAGGCGCTTCACGAGCAACTTCGACAAACTGGATTTGAGTTCCTGAACCTTGACAGTCTGATCGTCCGTCTCTGGCTGAACTGCCGCAAATTCATCCGCTGCATCAGCGAGATGTCCCTGGTGCATCATTTCGTTGGCATTTGTAAACGATTGATCGCAGAGGGCGGCTCGAGCTATTGAAGCTTCAAGCAAGCGCTGTTCTTCTGCGAGAACCTGCGCACGAGCGCCGATCCGAGCTGCAAGATCCTGAAGCGCCGCCACGACCATCGGGAGATCGCTCGGAGGGGCATCGTCGTCTGAGATTTCCGTTGCAAATTTCGCAATCTCGTCCAAGGTCTTGATTTCGGCGAGTTCATTTGAACGCCGAGTCACCCACTCCATCGACGCATCGCGACTGGCGAGGACGACTGCAACCCGAGCAGCATTTTCTTTGCACTGAACAAGAAGTGTTCGCGCCGCATCGAACCGTGAGTCCGATGGAATTGACATCGTTTCGAGTGCTGCCAGAGTCCTTGTTATGGAATCGGACAACGTGGTTTCCATATCGGCGTTCTGAATTTCTGTGAGTGTCGCTTGCAGTTCCGCCTGCATCGCGTTCCTTGCTGCCAAGAGCTCGGCAACGGCAACTGCTTCTTCACCGATCCTGGCAACAGCATCCGAAAGTTCTGGAGGGTTTCGATCGATTGGAAGTGGTTTCGCAACATCCGCCGTCGCTGTCGCGAGATCTTCCAATGTTGCAGCAGTTTGGACGGCCAAACGCTGCTGCTGAAGTTGAGCGATCGATGCGTCTTGCATTGCGGTCAACTTGGTGATGTCTTCTTGGATGCGTGTGCTGAGCTGTGTCACCATCTCATCAGTAAAACCACCATCGTTTGGGAATGGTGGTTGAGAATTGTGGAGGTCATCAAGCGCTCCCTGCATCGTCGGCAGTGTTCGATCGGCGACGGCAAGCGCAGTTTCAGCGGCAACCATTCGCTCCGACCACCACGCACGATTCGCGGTTCGGTGCTTCGCAGACGCCACCAACTCCGCAGCCTCGGATGTTGCCCCGTCCAGTCGAGTTTGATCGATCACTTTCACTGCGACCCGATCCCACCAAGGAGCATCTGTCATTTCGGCCGCACGCTCAACAAGTTTTCGCGCAGCGGCGGATTCCCCAGAATCTTCGCTCTTGCCTTTGGAATCTTCAGAACGATCCCGCGCAGCCATTAGATCTGCAGTCAGTGTCGTCAACGCTTCTTGATCAACCCAGTAAGACCAACCGAGCCAACCTAGAACGAGGACGATTAATGCCCCGGGACTGGCCAAGATGATTGTCCGTCTGTTCTTGGGAGTTTTCTTTGCAACGACTTCGGGCAGTGTTTCGGGCGGCAGCTCTTCTGGCGCAAGGGCTTCGTTGGTGCCCGCTGACTCATCCAAGTCGTCGAATGCAGGCATCTCATCATCGGGAACTTCCGAGAAACTCGGATCCTCGGGCAGTCCGTGAAATGGATCTGAATCATCTTCGCCGTTTGGATTTTTAGGGTCACTCATAATCAAATTCTGCGTGAATTATTAATAATCAAAGATTGCCGCGTCGGTCTTGTTCCGACTCAAGTGCTTCAAAGAGCGCCTTAAAATTGCCTTTGCCAAAGGATTGACTTCCACGTCGGCAGATGATCTCGAAGAACAAGGTCGGTCGATCTTGCAGAGGTTTCGTAAAGAGTTGCAAAAGGTATCCCTCGTCGTCGGAGTCGACCAGAATGCCTAAGTCTCGCACTCGTTGGTGATCTTCCTTCACCGCATGATGACCATGGCTAGTCAGCATCGCATCGACTCGTTTCCAAACGGTTTCGTAATACGTCTCGGGAATTGCAAGAAAATCAACGCCGCGGGTTCGCAGTTCGGCAACGCTGGTCAATTCGTCATCCGTCCGAAGCGCAAGATGCTGAATTCCTGGAGTCATATTGTGCCACTCAAGATATTCCTGGATCTGACTTTTTCTCTTGCCGTCAGCTGGTTCGTTGATCGGCATTTTGATCAGGTGATTTCCAGACGCCATCACCTTGCTCATAAGCGCGGAGAAGTCAGTGGCGATGTCTTTATCGTCGAAGTGCTTGAACATGGCAAAGCCCATGACCTCTTCGTACCACTTGACCCAATAATTCATTTTGCCCATCTCGACATTGCCAACGCAGTGATCGACAAATTTGAGTCCACATGGACGCTGAAGGTTGAATGCATTGAGGCCATAGTTTTCAACCTTGCGATAGCCCGGAGCAAACAATCCGCCTTGTTTCAATTTGGGAAGGTCGTAGCCACCAGTTCGACTTACAAACGAGTGAATCAATCGACCATACGTTTGGATTCCCGCAGTCGTGATGGTTCCAGTTGCATCTTTGTATGTCCGAGGCTCATACGCCGACTTCCCACCATTCTTGGTCGCTCGCTCCCACGCCTTTTCGGCATCAAATACTGTGAAGGCGACATCCTTGATCCCGTCCCCATGAAGTTTGATCTCCTCCGAGGCAGGGTGTTTATGGCTCAGTGGCGTTTCGAGAATGATGCGGATGTTGCCTTGAGTCAACAGGTACTGCGCAGATTCTCGATTTCCAGTCGTCAAATCCGAAATTTGATCGACTTGAAAGCCAAACGCTGAGGCATAAAAGAACGCGGACTGTTTGGCATTGCCTACGAAAAACCGAACGTGATCGACGTCGATTAAGGTCAGCGGATCGGTCGAGTTGTCGGTCGAAGACTGTTTACTTGTGCTCAGTGTTGCCATGAAATGATGGTATCGTCTCGCCCCTAATGAGTGCGAATGAACAACCGTCTGGTATGGGAAAAAAGTTGGGGCTCGTCATAGGAATTCTGCTGGCGATCGCCGTCGTCTTCATCGTCGTGATGTGTACGGCCGGCACCCCAACGTTCCTGAAAACGCCGGCGGATTTTCCTGCTCCAAATAATTAGTCTTCTCCCCTAGCGTTCTCTACCATCAACCACATGAGCAATCGAACGAATCCGCCGACGAAGCGACTTGAAACGGTTGAACCGGTCGGCAAGCGGGTACTGATACGCAAGGATGAGGACAAGAAAATAACGAAGGTCGGAATTCATCTTCCAGACAAGATGGAGATTCCGACACTGACTGGACGCGTCGTTGCCGTCAGTGCGCAGGTCGCTCGGGATGCCGACTATTCGGTTGCGCAGTATGACCGCGTTCTCTTTCATCCAAAGAATCTGATCCCGGTCGATTTTGAAGGGGACAATCGCCTCTTTGTCGTGCCGATCGAAGATGTCGTGGCGATCTTTCGCACAGCAGGCGTCGGAGATTCGTGAGCGCCCCGAGTTCAACTCTGCCCGCAGAAGTGGTTGCCATTTCACAAGCGCGACGCCCGTTTCATGTGACGGTCGAGCCGCCAGGTTCCAAGAGCGAAACAAATCGATTTCTCATGTTGGGGGCTCTCTCGAAAGGGATTTCGAAACTCGATTCCCCACTGCATGCTGCAGATACGGATCTCTTCATGGATGCGCTACGGGCAATCGGCGCACCAATTGATAATGGAGAATCGTCGGTAAATATCCATGCTCCAGATGGTCGATTTGCAGGAGATGCAACTGTTCACCTCGGTGACGGTGGAACCCCAACGCGTTTCATGATGGCGATTGCAACGCTCGCTCGAAAGCCAGTCGTGATTGACGGCAGCGCAAGAATGCGTGAGCGGCCGATTGCAGAGGGCGTCGAATTGTTGCGTGCACTTGGCGGCAAGATTGAATATGTGGAAGAGAAAGATCGGCTTCCAGTTCGCGTCGGCGGAGGTCGATTGCCCCGTGGCGGAGCGATTGAGGTTGGTCGGACGGCATCAAGTCAATTCATTTCAGCCATCTTGATGCTTGCTCCGCGATTGGAGCGCGGGATCGATCTGTTCGTTAAACCTGAGTCGCTCACGAGTGCCTCGTACATTGAGTTGACTCTTCATGCGATGAAAAAGTGGGGGATCCCATTTGATGTGTTTCGCGACGACGGGGGACGAATCACGCGCGTCACCGTCCCACACTCTGAGTTAACGGCGCAAACCATTTCGATTGAACCAGATGCCAGCAGTGCGGTGTATTTCTTGGGAGCCGCGTCAATTGTGCGCGATGCGCGCGTCACGATTCGTGGACTCCCGCGACTCTCGCGCCAACCTGATGCTGCATGCTTGCCAGCGTTCGTCTCGATGGGGGCGCATGAATGGTCTGGACCAACTGGGATGGGCCTTGAGGGAACCGCAACGCTCAATGGAATTGATGTCGATGCGTCGCGTTGGCCAGATGGCGCACTCTGCGTCGCCGCCGTTGCATCGCTCGCAAAGGGGAGGACGCGCATTCGCGGACTTGAGACGCTCAAAGTGAAAGAATCGAATCGCGTGCAAGTTCTCGCAGAGGAACTCACGAAGATGGGGTGCCGCATTGAAACAACAGACAGCACGATCACCATCGATCCTGACCTTATGACTGCGCGACCTGTCTTGATCGACCCTCGAGGCGACCACCGAATTGCAATGACCTTTGCGGTGCTTGGATTATCCCGTCCTGGAGTTTCAATCAGCGATCCGCTGTGCGTCTCCAAGAGTTATCCAAACTTCTGGCGGGACTTCGCACTCCTGACCGAAGCGGGTCGCTGATACACTCGCGGACTTCGACATGGGTCCATTTCTCTCATTCGCTCGGCGCCTGCTTCAGTATCCAGGCCAACTCACACTCGCACTGTTTTTTGCGACAGTTTCAGCAGCGGGACTTGGAGCGGGTTTGTTGGGATTGGCGCCGATCCTGAGGATGATCTTGGGCGAAAAGGGAACCGCGCTTCCAGAACTTGCAAGACAGTTCAATGAAACAAAGCCTCTCGTTTTAATCCCTGTCGATGTGATTGGATGGTTGCCTGCGGGTCGATTCGAGGGGGTTATCTTGATTCTGGTGGGATTAGCGGTGCTCACCGTGATTGGCGCAGCCGCGAACTTCATGCATCAATTTATTTCGATTCACCTCTGCGCAAAGGTGGTCGCTCGTGTTCGTCTCGATGCGTTTCGCCATGCAATTCGAATGCCACTTAGCGAAGTCGTACGGGTTGGACCTGCTGAGTTTGCAAGTCGAGTCATTCGAGACTCCGCCGAATTACAAGGCGGGCTCATGGCGCTTACGAGCCGCACCGTTGCGCAATTGACCAAAGGAATCGCTGCGTTTATCGCTGCCGTTGTCATCGACTGGCGCATCGTGGTCGTTGCCGCAATCGCGGGGCCGCTTCTTGGAATTGTGCTGCGGAAATCAGGCAAGCGCATTCGGCGAGGCGCAAAGGGTGCGCTACGACATCAAGCCACACTCTTGCGACTCACGGGTGAAAGCCTTCAAGGACTTCGGGCGATTAAGACATCCACTGCAGAAACAAGCATGTTGGGGAGATTTCGCCGCGCAAATTCATTGGTTGTCAGCGAACAGCTTCGCGCACGAACGGCGCAAAGTCTTGCCAGTCCACTCATAGAAACGATGACAATTCTTGTTGTGATTGTGCTCGCTGCATTTGCTGTGCGTGAGATCATTCGCGGAGCGTTGACCTTCGACGATTTTGTACTTTCACTTGGTGCGCTTGCAGTCGCTGCTGGCTCCGTGCGTCCATTGACGGGGCTCGCGGCAGAAATCCAAGCGGCCAGCGCACCTGCGGAGAGACTCCAAGAACTCTTATCAATTGAGGCTGAACCTCGAAACAGTCGAGAGCGACCAAATCTCCTTCGACACCAACATTGGATCCGATTCGAGGGTGTTTCTTTTCAATATCCCAACACCCAGGCATTGGCTCTCAACTCTGTCAACTTGGAAATTCGCCATGGAGAACACGTAGCGATTGTCGGCGCCAACGGTTGCGGAAAGACAACGCTGTTGTCGATGATCCCTCGGTTGTTGATACCGCAAAGTGGACGCGTGGTGATCGATGGCGCGGACATCGGTGATGTGAATCTGAAAAGTCTGCGTCGCCAAATTGGCGTTGTGACTCAGGAATCAGTGCTTATCCACGGAACAATCGCTCAAAATATTTCTCTTGGCATGACTGGTGCGACAGATTCACAAATCCAAGAAGCGGCACGCCGCGCCCATGCCGACAGTTTTATCCAACTGATTCCCGGCGGCTACAACGCAGATGTTGCGGAACAAGGTGCGAGCCTTTCGGGTGGTCAACGGCAGCGGATTTCAATCGCACGCGCCGTGTTGCGTGATCCTTCGATTCTGATTCTCGATGAAGCGACCAGTCAGATCGACGCAGAGAGTGAAGCACAAATCTCCCAAGCGATCGCAGAGTTCGGACGTCAGCGAAC
This sequence comes from uncultured bacterium, assembly GCA_903919715.1. Taxonomy (GTDB): domain Bacteria; phylum Planctomycetota; class Phycisphaerae; order Phycisphaerales; family SM1A02; genus F1-60-MAGs104. The sequence goes on from CAIXJC010000080.1 coordinate 26,991, forward strand.
CGTGATCGCAATCGCTCACAGACTCTCGACAATGCTGGCTGCGGACCGAATCATTGTGATGGACCGCGGAAGCATCATCGATTCAGGATCGCATGCTGAACTCATGGGACGCTGCGACATCTATCAAAGACTTGCGAAGGCGCAGATGCAATCAACTGATGCGTCGGCGCCGTTTGTTGTTGAGCAAATCTAGGCTGAACCAATTTGGTCTGAGTATTACGGAGTCGCCGGAGCGATGACCGTGGGTTCGACTGGAGCAGCTGTTGCAGGCACTGGCACTTGAGACGCTGGTGCAGGAACAACTGGCGTCGAAACAACTGGCGCTGGCGGAATAGCAATGACAACTGGCCCACGAGATGCCGCCCAAATGGCGTACAGCAAGGCAAGCGTGCAAATGACAGCGACAACGACCAGCCAGAACTGCATCGCTTTTTCGAGTCGGTCGGACTGCGCCACACGACGCTGGGTCGAAAGCGCAAGATTCTCAATCGCACGCGATTGACGATCGCTCGTCGCTGCAAATGTGCTGAGAGCGCCTGCCGTTTCTCGCAGGCTGTCGGCGACACGCAGGCTGACCTCGTGATTCAAATCAAGTTGCTGTTGCACCAATCCGAGCACTTGAGTTGTCTGATGCGAACCTTCAGTCAACTGCGTCAGGCCTCGCTCAAATGTCTGGTCTCGATGGCGCGATCGAGCGCTGTGCTCAAGCAATGTTTCCAAGACCTGTGCCTGTTGACGTGCAAGTTGGGGCAGGGCGTCCAGCGTTGTTGAGAGCGATGTCAGAAGCGTGGTCAATTGTCGCTGCGACTCTGCTTGTGTCGAAAGTTGATCACGAAATTCAACCAGGAGTCGGTTGCTATCGAGAGGTTCCGAGGGATGTTGCTGATACACCTGGACGGATCGCTCCGCAATAACTTCAGTCGGCGCGACCGGGAGTGGTTCGCGCTTGAAGATTCTTGCGATCAGTGTCCCAATACCCATGGCTTCACACTACTGTATCGAACCGTGACTCGGCATGGACATCCATTTGATTGGCTGTTTGGAGCGATTCTCGCCTCAGTTGCGGGAATTGCTGTTTGCAGTTGCGGTTCGTCCACTGACTCGTCGACCACTTCGGGATCATCAACCACGGTTTCCGCGGCGATTCGAGTTGTCTCGCTCTCGCCAGGAGTGACGGCAACGATCGTTGCCTTGGGAGCTTCGGACCGATTAGTGGGGAGAACTCCGTGGTGTGAGGTGCCAAATGAAGTTCCCGTTGTGGGATCGCTCCTTGACCTCAACGCCGAAGCCCTCGTCCAAACGCACCCGACGCTGATTCTGGTTCAACCTCCAGCGCAGGGCGAGGTGATTGGACTTCGTGATCTGGCACTGCAACATGCTTGGCGAGTCGAACGCTTCCGAATTGATTCGCTCGCCGATGTGCAATCGCTGCTCGAGAATCTTCCAACGCTGATTTGCGATCATGCGATTGCGAACGACTGCGCGAGTTTGAAGGAACGTTCGCAACTTCTGCAGAACAATTTGTCTTCTGCCCTCGAACCGATCCCACATGCAAATCGTGCAGGTCGAACCGTTGTTCTCTTGGTGAGTTCTGAAAGCGCCGATGCGATGGGGTTTGGAAAAAGTACTTATATCGGAGATGCGCTCGAGCGAATGGGCGTTACGAATGCACTGAGTCGAAGTGGATATCCAGCCCTTGGTGCGGAAGATTTGGCGACACTCGCACCGGACACAGTTGTCGTGATCAGTCAACGATCCGCAGGGGCGATTGATCAGGTTCATCAATTGCTGCCAAAGTCGGCGATCTATCCAATTCACGCTCCAGAACTTCTTCAGCCTGGCGGTGGAATGATCACTGGATTGCTGACCCTGCGCGGCGTGTTGATTCAAGCGTGCGAGTCTTCTTTTCAGTCTCCACTAGAAAAGGATGCACATTGAATAAGCGGCAAATCAATGGACTCTTCGTGCTTGCCGCCTTGCTTGCTGCTGGTGTGATCGCTCGACTGTTGATCGGACGCGATCCCGCAATTGGAAGCGTCAACTTCTCTTGGCCAGAGTCGAACATTCTCGTCTTACGGTTCGGCGCCGTTCGATCTGCCATTGTCGGTGGTGCATGCCTTGGCTTGAGCGGCTTGCTGCTTCAAGCACTCTTGCGAAATCCACTTGCTTCACCATTCATCTTGGGCTTGTCAGCAGGAGCAGGTCTTGCAGCGATGATTGCGGCTTGGTCCGCCAGCATGGTCGCCGCGGGAGCGGTTGGTTGGATTGCATTCATCGCACACGGCGCCGACGGTGTCATTCCTGGAACTGTCGGCTCGCTTGCCGTATTGATCTTGGTCTATGCACTTGGTCGTCGAGGCGGCAGGCTTGATCCCTTGACATTGGTTCTCACAGGAACTGTCGTCGCAACCATTTGCGGCGCACTGACGCTGTTGGTGCAATCGTTGATGCCGCCATCAAGTCGAGGCGATTCATGGATGTGGTTTATGGGACAAGTCCCAGAGTTACCTTCGAGCGGGGCGATGTGGACTGCGGCTGTACTTCTCTTCTGCTCATTTATTGCAAGTTTTCGCAGTGGATCTGCGCTCGACGCAGCGAGTATCGGCGATGATGAAGCGGAAAGTTTAGGAGTCTCACTCCGCCGACTTCGCATTCTTCTTTTTTTATGCGCAGGTGCATTAGCCTCTGCGAGCGTTGCGCTTTGCGGACCGATCGCATTCGTCGGATTTATTGCGCCGCATCTCAGTCGCCTGCTCTTGGGCTCACGCCACCGAGCACTCGTACCCGCAAGCGTGATCTCAGGCGCGGCAATCCTTATCTGGGCCGATGCGGTCCGGCAATCAATTGATGTTGGTGCAGGACGATTGCCAATCGGAGTTCTCACTGCGCTCATCGGAGGTCCAGTCTTTCTGATGGTGATGCGCTCTCGACAGATGCGGACGGGAGCGTGGACATGCTGAATATTGAAACGCTTTCATTTCAGTACGGTCGGCGTCGGGCGCTGACAGAAATCACTGCGTCGAGCGCTGCCGGAAATGTCGTTGCGCTTGTTGGTCGCAACGGCAGTGGAAAGAGCACCTTGTTGCGTGCGATTGCTGGGCTGACACACCCAAACGCTGGAAACATTACTTGGCGAGGTCAGCGTCTCGAACGCCTCGCACCACTCAAACGTGCGCTCGAAGTTGCGTATGTTTCGCAGCGTCCATCGCTCTCGATTGATCTGACGGTGCATGAATTGATTGCGCTTGGGCGTTTTGCATCAAGAAGTCGGCTCGATTCAAACCTTCGAATTGGTCAGGCGATCGCACTCATGGGGCTCGAAGCTCTGAAAGATCGATCTTTCCACGAACTTTCCGCAGGTGAACAGCAACGCTGCGTCATTGCACGTGCGCTTGCACAGCACGAGGAAAACGGTTTGCTGGCGCTGGATGAACCATTTTCCAATCTTGACCCTGGCGAGACGATGCGCGTCTTTGATGCGCTCAAGCTGTGCGCTCGGGCTGGTGCGCTTGTCGTGGTTGCGATGCATGACTTGGCTCTGGTCGACCGAGTTGCACAGACCGTCTGGTGGCTGGAACAGGGGAGAATGGTTGCGACTGGATCGCCGCCAGATGTCTTGACCCCGACGAAACTGCAAGAGATCTTCCACTGTGAATTTGATCGCGGTCCGCAGGGGTTGACTCTTGCGACACGGGTATCATCGATAACAACCTAATGATTCAGAGCATTGTCATCTTCGTAATCATCGCGGTCGTGCAAGTCATTGCAGCGGGAATCGCAAAGAAAAAAGAAGCCGAGAAAAAAGCGGAACTCGAAAACCAGAAACTCGGTCGCACTGCAGGACGTCCTGCAGCAACGGCGCAAGTTTCTATCAATGCTCCCAAGCGAGATCTCTTCGCAGCGGCGCAAGCAAAGGCACAGCGCAAATCTGATGCGAGCGCTCCGCGTGGATCTGCCAAGCCAATTACTGCAGGGGGGCACTCCTTCACGTCGGTTGTTGGATCGGTCCACGAAGTTGCGAAGGTGAAGGACCTTGCGGCGAAGCCCGAACGTGGAAGATTCTCCTCGGCACCTCGCCCGACGGGGAATAAACCCATGTGGAGTCAACCGACTGGGAATCACCCCACGGGGAATCCGCTACACATGATTTCGCTTCACGCTTCGGAAGGTGAAGCAACATCCGCTCAGTTGGCGAAGACGGTCACTGTGATCCACGACGGGATGTTGCGAAAGGATGGCCAGCAGGCCAACCTGGTTTCGAAAGGTCGGGTAACCCAACCGCCAGCCGCAGTTCAATTCTCTGCAATGCTCCGAAATCCAAATCGATTTCGGCAGGCCATCGTGCTGAGTGAAATCATGGGAGCGCCAGTTTCGTTGCGGTCCGGATGAGTCCGCAAGACGGACCGTAAAAAGCCATAAAGGTTATAACGGTTCGATTCGCTTCGATTGTGGTTCGATCTGCGACGATTTGTGTTTTCTGCTAGACTCCGACCATCATGATGGATATTCGAAAACTCAAAGAGTTGGTCAAGTTGATGGTTGAAAATGACCTCACGGAGCTTGATCTGCGGGACAAAGACGAGCAGGCCACGGTTCGCCGGCAGACGGCATTTGCCCCACCGCAGGTCATTCACCAGTCACTTTCGGCACCAGGCAGCCATTCCCCGTCGCAAAGCGGTACGGCCAAGGCCGAGCCAAAGGCTTCTGGGGACGACTCCGATTTGATTGCGATCCAAAGCCCAATGGTCGGGACGTTCTATACGGCATCGGGACCAGACAAGCCTGCGCTGGTTTCAGTTGGTGCAAATGTTGATTCAGAGACCGTGGTCTGCTTGCTCGAAGCGATGAAGATCTTCAATGAAATTAAAGCGGAGTGTTCGGGGACGGTCGTTAAAGTTCTCGTCAAGAATGGCCAAGCTGTCGAGTTTGGACAGAAGTTGTTCATGATTCGTCCAGCCTGATTCACCCGCCTCATTATTTGAAAGTAACGATGTTCAAACGAGTCCTCATTGCGAATCGCGGCGAGATTGCCCTGCGCATCATTCGCGCTTGCCGCGAACTTGGAATTGAAACCATCTGTGTCTATTCCAGCGCAGACAAGGGTGGACCATGGCTCGAACAGGCCACGCAGTCAATCTGCATCGGACCAGGACCAAGCAAAGATTCGTATCTACGCATCGAGCGCATCATTGCGGCGGCAGAGATTTCGCA
>CAIXJC010000081.1 GCA_903919715.1 uncultured bacterium
GAACCAGCGCAGTCAAATCAAGCGAATATTCAGCCAACTTCTGGATCTTCGCGTCGTTTTTCAGCATGTCCGAATTCACGTCACCGACGCTCGAAGTCATGTCGGCGATACTGGTGCTGATTTCTTCGAGGCTCCGCTGCGTGCTCGATGCAAGTTTTCGGACTTCTTCGGCGACCACGGCAAAGCCTCGACCTTGCTCGCCCGCGTGCGCGGCTTCAATGGTTGCATTCAATGCCAAGAGATTGGTTTGGTCAGCGATACCGTCAATGACTCGAAGCACGTCTTCGATCCGCCTGTTCTTTTCTACAAGGGACTCGACCTTTTTTACCACTTCCGATTCTGCCCGCGCGACGGATTCAACCCCTGAGGTGACCGCAAGCAAACTCTTCGTCATTTGACTGAATTGACCAGAATTATTCTTCATCGTCTGATGGACGGTCAGCATTAGTTTGTTGGCTTGTTGCAGTGATGTATGGACGCTCTCGGTCAGATCTCTGGAATTTTCGACCAGTGCAGTTCCGTCAGTCGATGACCTTCGAATGCTTTCAGATCCACCGCGAATCTCACCAGCAAGATCCTGCGTGGCGGCCGAAGATTGCGTGACGTCCCCAAGAAGATGTTGGACCTTGCCGACAAAGATGTTGATGTTCTGAGCAATCGGCATGATCCTCGGATTGACTGTGGTGAGGTCGATGCGCGCAGTGAGATCTGGATTGTCTTGTGCGATATTGCCCATGAGTGCGACAAATGTTTTCGACTCGGTCGCTTCGCGGTACGCCTTGTAAATTGAAAAAGCGGCAAAAAATGCTCCGAGTGCGAGGCAGATGGAGAGAAAACCAATTCGCATCATGGATGCCTCATTCATGGTCGCTGCAGTCGCAGTCGCATACATCTCTGGAGTAATGACGAACGCAAGACGCCACTCGCTGTCACCACGAACACTCGCAGTCACCCAGAGCACGTTTGGATCCTTATGTTCGATCGCACGAACGGCGACCCCGAGGATGCCCTTGTTGTGTCTGTCTGCAATGGCAATCTTGAAGTGGTCGTTGAAAAGCACGAAAGAACTGATCGGCGGCGCTGCGAGATTGGATGATGCTGCTTTCTTTTGATCCTCGGGAGTGATCACGAGAAACGGGACGCCCGCCAAGAGTGCTTCAAGCTGATTGGTGCGGTAGATCGCTGAGATAATTCCAGTGAATTTTCCAGCCTGATCGTAAAACGGAACGGAGTACAGAAGTCCATTGGTTTCGGCGACGTCTCCCTTGGACTTTGACTGATACTGGGAGTTATCGCATGTCCGCATCACAGGCGAGAACGTGGCAGGAATGTCATCAAGGGATCTGAAGTTGAATGTCGGAAATGACTTCTTGAAATACGCAATTTGCGTGGGGTAATAATCGTATTCCGCATCTTCGGATTCTTCTGGAGTGTCGGCGTCCTTCGTGGCTTCGACTTCCATGCCGACACCATTGGCACCCTGAAGAACCATTGAGTCGTACATGAAAAACGGGATTTCTCCCTTCTTTGCATCAAAGCCGTCAATGATCGCATACACCTCGGAAACGGCGACATTGCTGGACAAATTGTTATAAAGCTGCTGTACGGTTTCCTGTGCGTCAGCAGTGAATCTATTCGCTTTGACGACATCTTCGGCCTCAGAAGTTCGATTCCCTCCCGAGATCGACCGAATCGCAGGAATCAACGAAACCGTTCGAATTGATTCGTAGATGAGTTTGAAGGTTCGTTCGACTTCCATCCTCTTCGGATCAAGATTCTCGGTCAGAACTCGTTCGCGCAGCGATTTTCGCTCGAGATCGATGGTGGCGTCATATCGCTGATTGATCCAATTGAGCCCAAACACGATGATGGCAGCAGTGACGACCAGCAGGGTGACGATCGTGAGATGTCTTCGTAGGAAGCGCATGAAGAAATGGGAGGGTATCCGAACTCGTTGCAGCACAGCGTTCTGAGTGTAATCTTCGCCGACTCGATGTCGGTCTGTGACTATTCACCCTTTCGAAAGAAAACCTGCACTATGAAAAGAACGAAATATCAATTTCTCTCCACGCTCGTTGTACTTGGCGTCTTCATGTCGACGAGTACTGCGATTGCACAGGCGCCGGCTGCTGCGAGTGGTGCGCCAGCCAAAGTGGGCGAAGAAAAGACGGTGCTGAAAGAACTGCGCACTGATGCTGAAATTCGAAACGAGAAGTTGGCGGCCGAACTCGCATCCTTGAAGGCAGAAATTGATCGATTGCGGACTGAAGGCGAACTTGCACAGCAGAAGCAAGCGCAAACGCTTCAACAAGTGATGCTGGAAAAAGGAAAGCTGGAGGCAGAACTTGCGCTATTGAATGCGAAGGAGACGAGTGCCTCTGCACCAGATCGATCCAAGATTGAGACGCTGCAACGCCAGCAGAAGTTGCGCGATGCTCAACTCGGTGACGAACTCTCTGGCTTGTCCGAGCAACAGATTCGTATGAAACAGCACCTTGATGTCGAAGCCACCAAACTGCAAGTGGAATTGTCAGAGAGCAAAATTGAATTGGAAAGATCCGCCGTTGCTGAGGCGGTGCTTGATATGAAGACGAAGACTTCGGTCGGTGCGTTGAAACGTCAAATCGAGCAGCTTTCTGCTGAAAACGCACTCGCAGCAGAAAAGCGTAAATCGGATCAGTCCAAGTTGGCTGATGAACAATTGCGTGCGACCGCTGCAGTGGCAACTTTAGGCGCACAGATTCAGAATCGCGACTTGGAAGATAAGTGGCGTGATACGGTGAATACTCCAGTGCAGTACACCAACGAGCCGTTCAAGGATGGGGTCTTGACTGTGAGCGATCGCAGAATCGAAATGAATGGTCCGATTGTTTCGAGCACTGCCGATTCTATTTGTGATCGGATTGATTACTTCAACAATCAAGACCGAACGAAACCTATCTTTGTAATGATCAATAATTCTCCAGGCGGAAGTGTGATGGCGGGCTATCGCATTCTCAAGGCGATCGAGACCAGCCAGGCACCTGTGCATGTGGTCGTCGAGAGTTTCGCGGCGTCAATGGCCGCAACCATCGCGACCCTTGCGCCACATAGTTATGCCTATCCCAACGCCATCATTCTTCACCATCAGATGTCTGGCAGTGCGGTTGGAAATATGACCAACATGGAACAAGAAGTTGCGACGATGCAGGAGTGGGAACGACGCCTTGCTGTACCGATTGCAAAGAAGATGGGAATCACTCTCGAGCAATTCAAGGCGAAGATGTATTCGGCAAAGAAGAGTGGTGACTGGGATGAATTTGCAGATAAGGCGATCGAGTTGAAGTGGATCGATCACATCGTCAACCAAATTCGCGAGCAGGGCGTTCGCAGCAAGCCATCTCCTTCAGGATCCGGCAGTTGGTGGATGTCCGCAGAAAAGTCTGACGAACAGGGCAAGCCATATGTTTCGTTGCCACCGCTCGAGCCATATGACTGCTATTTCATGATTAACCCCCATGGGTTCTATCGCGTCGACGGTAGGTAATTTTGCATTTAGGAGCTTTATGAACGCCAAAATCACGTTTGTTATTTCATGCCTTGTATTTCCAGTCTCTGTGTCGACCTTTGCACAATCATCAGCCGTAGCGCCGACGGCAGTTCCACCGACTGCAACGGCGCCGACTGCCGACAGCTGGCCGCGTGTCTTTAGCACAGATGGATTCACTGTGACCGTCTATCCGCCTGCGATAACAACGTGGGATACGAGAACGCTTGCCGGAACTTCTGC
>CAIXJC010000082.1 GCA_903919715.1 uncultured bacterium
ATCCGCCTACGCACGCTTTAAGCCCAGTGATTCCGATTAACGCTCGAGCCCTCTGTATTACCGCGGCTGCTGGCACAGAGTTAGCCGGCTCTTCCTTTGAGGCTGGTCATGAAATTCCTAGCCTCTGACAGCAGTTTACACCCCGAAGGGCTTCATCCTGCACGCGGCATTACCCCGTCACGCTTTCGCGCATTGCGGAAGATTCGTTACTGCAGCCTCCCGTAGGAGTCCGAACAGTGTCTCAGTTTCGATGTGGCAGGCCGTGCTCTCACACCTGCTACCCGTCTTAGGCTTGGTGAGCCGTAACCCCACCAACTACCTGATAGGACATTCCCCGCTCCCAAGGCGGTAAACCTTTGATCTTACGACCACATCGAGTATTACCCAAGATTTCTCTTGGCTATCCTCGACCTTGGGGTACATAGAAATGTATTCCTCACCCTTACGCCGCTCAGTCAGTATTGCTACTGCTTCGCTCAACTTGCATGTTTTAGCTATGCCGCCAGCGTTCAATCTGAGCCAGGATCAAACTCTTCAATTAATTTTTAACGGACTTGCGTCCGAGACTTCTTAGAGAAGGTTGCCTGGCGACCCATCACGATCAAGTGCAAGCACTTGAGGCAACAGGTCGGTCGACTTCATCGGTCCGAACCGATGCCAACAATTGGCTATTGCTGGATTTGACTAAACATCCTTGCCCTTTGCCTATGACTTACGGGTTTAACCCCATAAGTTTCAGCTCCGGGAAAGTCTTCGGAAATGACCATTCACTTGGACATCACAGAGGATGTTCAGCATCTCCCGCTGTGGCGGGAGAAACTTTTCCACACTTCATTCGCTCTATGAAAGCTTGTGAAGGTGGCCACATCCTCGCGGCGATCCAACTGCTCGATTGTCAAAGATGTCAAGATTCGGCGGTAAAACAAGCCGAACCAGGCCTCGCTCGGATGAGCAGGGTCGACAAGTGTAATAGAAAAACAGGATTTGTCAACCCAGTTGCAAGAGTGAAATTGAAGTTCGTGAATTTGCTGCCAAGCAAGCCCCGCAAAGACTGGCGATATGGTCCGAGAACCTTAAAATTTGGCAGAGTTCGGCTGATGTTTCGCATTGGGGATTTTCTCAAAACAGCTTGTTTTATAGTGAAATTTCGCAATTATGTCGTCGCCACCACCAACATCACAATTTGAGGCGCTCCGAGCCGACTTCGAATCGCAGCGCACGCCTGCGCAGCTGTAGAACCTGTCGTCAACACGTCATCCACCAAGAAGATTGTTTCAAAGGCCTGGCGGTCAGAGGCCAAACGGGCGTCGAATTCCCATTTACTGGCCGACTTCCAACGTATTCGCTGCGCACGCGATTGGCGATCTGCGCGAGTCAGCATTGCCTGCACTGGTCCTGCGTCGTGTTCAAGGCATCGAGCCATCGATATGCCAAGCGCTTTCGATACTCCCACTGCAATTTCGCGCGCATGATCGATACCACGCTCCACTCGTCGCGCCAAAGGCATCGGAATTGGAATCACAACTGCGGAATCGGCAATGAATGAATGTGCCACAATCGTTTGTTGCCACTGCCGAGCGAGAAGAGTTCCCAGTTCGCGTGCAAGCGCACGATCACCCCCGTGCTTCACAGCAAGAATCGCTTCACGCCACCGATTGTCATATGTTCCTAATCGGATCGTCCGATCTCTCGCGAGACAAACTCCATAACACTTTCTGCACCCAAGTCGTTCAAAATAATTTTCCGACTCGAAGACGCCGAGTCGCGGCGCACCACATCGGTGGCACCATGCGCAAATTGAATCAGGTGTTGGCAGCGAAATCGAACGCCCACTGCGACTACCTAGAATTTGTCGCTCAGCAACTGCGAGCAATCGAATGGCATGTTGAAGAATCGATGACATGTCGCGAACATACGATCGCGCCAAACGATTCAATGAAAGAGACCTGAATTTCTGCGGCTTTGCTGGGTCTATTTGGAAGCAGCCATTCTGCGCAGCACCGTATGGAGAATTCCACCGTTGCGGTAATAATCCACTTCAACTGGCGTATCAATCCTGCAGATCGTCTGGAAGGTGACAGTCTCGCCCGAGACTCGCCGCGCATGCACCGTGATCAATTGTCGAGGTTTCACATCAGCGGGAATATCGATGTCGAATGTCTCCTCGCCAGTCAATCCCAGCGATGCGGCAGTTTCGCCACTCTTAAATGTGAGCGGCATCACGCCCATACCAACGAGATTGGATCGATGAATGCGTTCGAAACTCTCGACGATCGCTGCGCGAACGCCCAAGAGATACACGCCCTTTGCAGCCCAATCGCGCGACGAGCCCATCCCATAATCCTTGCCTGCCAGAACGACGAGTGGTGTCTTTGACTTGGCGTAGTTTTCTGCTGCATCAAAGATTGGTTTCACCTTGCCGTCGATGAAATCCATCGTCACTCCGCCCATCGTTCCTGGCGCGAGCTGATTCTGGATACGCGTGTTGGCGAATGTTCCGCGCGTCATCACACGATCATTTCCGCGGCGACTGCCATAACTATTGAACATAGAAACTGGAACGCCGTGTGCCGCAAGAAACTTGCCCGCGGGACCGTCCGTCTTGATGTTTCCTGCTGGCGAAATGTGATCGGTTGTCACACTGTCCCCCACTTTCACCAAGCATCGCGCGCCATGAATTCCTTGAATTGCGCCGGGCTCAACGAGGGTCATCGTCGTAAAAAACGGAGGCTCTTGAATGTATGTGCTCTTCTCGTTCCACTGATACATATCGCCTCGGGTCGTTGCGATCTCTCGCCACTCGTCGCTCCCTTCAAACACGCCTGCGTATTGCGTACGAAATTGCTCATTGGTCACACTCTGTGCGACGGACGCAGCAACTTCAGCCTGTGTCGGCCAGACGTCCCGCAAATAGACGGGCTTGCCATCGGTGGACATTCCCAGCGGATCAACCATGAGATCGATGTCGACTGTTCCCGCAATTGCGTATGCGACAACAAGTGGCGGACTCGCAAGATAATTCGCCTTCACATCAGGATGAACGCGCGCCTCGAAGTTTCGATTTCCCGACAGCACGCTCGCGACGACCATTTCATTTGCCCGGATCGCTTGATCAATCGATTCTGGAAGCGGTCCGCTATTTCCAATGCACGTCGTGCAGCCGTATCCAACCACGTTAAAACCCAACTCTTCGAGAGCTGTCATAGATCCAGACTTCTTCAGATATTCAGTCACAACCTTTGATCCAGGCGCAAGCGAGCTCTTGACCCACGGCTTCCGTTCAAGACCAAATGCACGAGCCTTTTTTGCCAGCAATCCCGCACCAATCATGACGCTTGGATTGCTCGTGTTTGTACAGCTTGTGATTGCCGCAATGACGACGGCGCCATTCTTCAAGATGAATTCCTGTCCGTCGTTCATGACTGCGACTCCATCATCCGACACCATCGTTGCCGTTGCTGCTGCAGCACCCTTTGTCCCCGACTTCAACTTCGGCAAAACACCTTTCCAAGTCTTCTGCATTGCACGAAGTTCAACCCGATCCTGTGGCCGCGATGGCCCTGCAAGACTTGGGGTGATCGTTGATTGATCGAGTTCGACGATGGATGAATAGGCGATCGCACGATTATCGTCGCGCCACAAGCCTTGCTCACGCGCATACGCCTCGACCGTCTGCACGAGTGACTCATCGCGACCGGAGAGGCGCAGGTATGCCAAAGTCTGATCGTCGATTGGGAAAAAGCCGCATGTTGCGCCATACTCTGGCGCCATATTTGCAATTGTCGCGCGATTTGCCAAAGGCATATCTGCAAGTCCAGCGCCGAAAAATTCCACGAACTTATTGACGACACCGTGTGCGCGCAGCAACTCCGTCACACGCAACACAAGATCCGTCGCCGTTGTTCCTTCAGGCAGTTTGCCCGTCAGCCGAACTCCGACAACGTCTGGAATCAGCATATAAATAGGCTGTCCGAGCATAACTGCTTCTGCTTCGATGCCACCGACACCCCATCCCAGAACGCCCAAACCATTGATCATTGTTGTATGGCTGTCGGTACCGACGAGGCTATCTGGATAGAGAACGCCGTCTTTTTCCCAGACAACCTTCGCGAGATATTCCAAATTCACTTGATGCACGATGCCAGTTCCTGGCGGCACGACGCGGAAATTACTGAAGGCGCCCTGTCCCCATTTGAGAAACTCGTACCGCTCCATATTGCGTTCGAATTCCTTCTCATTGTTGATCGTCAATGCGACGCCGCTGCCGTATGCGTCAACCTGCACCGAATGATCGATCACTAAATCGCACGGAACGAGTGGATTTACACGCTTTGGGTCGCCACCCATTCGCTTCATCGCACCCCGCATTGCCGCAAGATCAACAACACACGGAACGCCAGTGAAGTCCTGTAGGACAACACGGCCTGGCATAAACGGAATCTCCTCGTCACTCGGCTTCGCTGGGTCGTATTGCGCAAGTGCGCGCACATGATCTTCGGTATAGATCCGACCATCGAGATTTCGCAGCACACTTTCGAGCAGAACGCGAATGGAGTATGGCAATCGATCGATATTCCCCACCGACTTCAGCGCACTCAATCGCCAAATTGTGCGATCTCCATTTGCGGTGCGGATCGTGGACTTGGCGTTAAACGGATCGAGAGTGCTCACGGCGTTGAATCTCCTTGTTTGATGCTGTTCGTGTGAACTTCCGATTCTAGCGAGAGGTCGTCAAATCTTCAGCAAGATCACCGCCCCTTCAGGTGAATTCAGCCCGCCGCGCGCACCCGTGGGACGAGCCGCTCAAAGGATTCCGCAGCAAAGAAATTGGCGCGGCGCATCAAGGCGAAACTTGCCACAATTTGGCCTGGAAATTGCGCAATTCTCGTGTTGTACCCCGCCGCCGTCCCGTTGAATTCATCACGTGCCATCGCGATTCGTTGTTCTGCATCACTGAGTGCAGCTTGGAGTCGGAGGAACACGTCGCCAGATTTGAGATCTGGATAGGCCTCAACGATCGCTTGAATCATTGGCATCGCAACCTTCGCTTCGCCGTGCGCCGCCTTGCGATCTTCAAGCTGCGACTGCGCCCGCAGGAACGCGATCGCCTTTTGTAATCGACCTTCGTGATCGCGAATCGCAGCTGCGCATTCGATCAATCCACGAATCAGATCAGCACGTCGCTTCAACTGCACATCAATATTGGATGATGCTCGGACAACGCGATTACGCAAATCGACAAACTCGTTAAACATCCAGATGAACCAGACAATGGCAAAGATCAGAAAATAGCCTGCAGCGCCAAGGCCAAAAAACCAGGGAAACTGTCGGCCGAGTCGTCCTCCGCCATCGGCAGAGTCGATAAACAGGAGGGACGCAACAGCGATGAATCCAACGATGGCGTACATCCAACCCGCAATTCCGTGGCTGCTTGTCACCGCCGATTCATTGCGCGTCGTAATGAGAAATAACCGAGCTTCCGCGCCTTCCGTGGTCGTTCCTTTGCGTCCACCACACGCAATCTCCGCTTCGATGATGTCTTCACGCTCACGCGCATATCCCACTACAAATAAAGGCACTCCAAGACGAATTCCTTCTTCGACGAACGTCCGAACACCGTCCGAACCGTCGACAGATCCTCGAGGTCCCTTTCCGTAATAGAGCGGATTGGCCTCATCGACCTGCTGTGAAAAAATCAATTCCGGCTCGACCTTCGCCCCATCCCAGTGCACGAGAATTCTTCCGGTTTCGTCCTCGACCTCTAACGCACATTGATCGGAACCGCTTGCGACGGTGTCGCTCCCGTAATCAGTCACGATTCGCGATGTTGTGTTGCCCTTCGAGTCGGTGCTCATCACCGTACGCATGCGCGTCCAATGTTCCGCAATGGACCATGCATATCTCACGCATGGCTGTTCACACAAATAACCTGTCACCGGATCGTGCGCAGCGGCATGCCCCTTGATTTCCACATCGCCTACGAAAACACCAGCGATCGGAGTTGTTGGCATTGCACGTAAATCCGCACGACGACGAAATCGCCGTAGCGAAAGAAAGATAAAAAGAAGTGAAAAAAATGCGCAAGCAAGGACCGCACCCAGCCGCAACGATTCCCAGTCACTCATGACGTCCCAGTCATGCGGCGTACGGTCATCATGAAGCTCGCCTGAATCGACGAATGCAGCCCGTACACGATGGCGCAGTACAACGCTGCCGCCGCCACCGATCCACCCACAACAGACCAAACTCGCCCCGTTGCAGATTCGAGACTTGCAGAAATCATCGTTCCAGGTTCGACCGCAGCGAGAACTAGATTCAGTGGACTAGCGGCATTGATGAGCGCTCCTCCGTATGGAATGCTGCCTCCAGTCGACCAACCGCAAAGTCCGATTAATCCGCCGATGAGAAGCACGACGCCCGTCGCAGCAACCACCGATCCGATGGTTCCCTTGCTCTTCACTGACCATTGCAATCCGACCATGACGCAAAGCGCCGTAAATGATGTCAACACAATTGGCAGTGCGATCGCAGACTCTGGCAGCACGATCGGCACCATCACTTTGGCAGTTCCGACCGATTCCAAAACGGTCAAACTCGATTGGCTTCCAAATCCTTTGGTAATCACATACAGAGCTGCGATCCCCAGTGTCACACATGGAACGGCAATCAGTGGGAGCAAATATTGCACGAGACCGCGGAGTTTTCCAGCGATGTATGCACCTGGCTGAATCGGAGTCGTCAGAAGAATGTCGAGCGTCTTGTCCTCTCGTTCGCGACTGACTGCAGTCGCACTCAAATTGAGCGCGGTGAGGACGACCACCAAGACCTCCGCGCCAAGCACAGCAGCGAGCGCTAAGCGTGTTTGCGAATCATCGAGCGTTCCCCAGCGTGAGAGCAGCACTATCGCTAGTCCGACAGACATTGCCGCAGAAACAAAAATCCACCGTATCGCTCGCTTCGCCGCGGACTGTCCGCGCAAATGGAGCTCGCGCCACGCAATGGGATTCGAACCAACGCGGCGTGACTCTCGACCCGAATTGCCTCGAAGACCCTTCGAATCGCCCCCGATCAGCGCCCCAGCAAGTATGCGCACCCGCAAAGTCGAATATGCCATCAAAACGACAGACAACACTCCAAAGAGCCACAATTGCGCCGCAATCGGTGAGCCATACCACATTCGCAGCGGCCACCAATATCCGGTGCCCGCAAAGTCGAACGGGACATAGGTATTCGATTCCAACAGAACACTTAAA
This sequence comes from uncultured bacterium, assembly GCA_903919715.1. Lineage (GTDB taxonomy): Bacteria > Planctomycetota > Phycisphaerae > Phycisphaerales > SM1A02 > F1-60-MAGs104. Next base: position 7,254 of record CAIXJC010000082.1, read on the forward strand.
GTCAGGAACGGATTGAGCGGGGTCATCGCTGTTGTAAAGACCGCGTCACTTCCAATTGCGACTGGCTTGCGTAGTCCAAGATCGATCGCATATGTCGCGAACAAGAACAAAATGATCGAAGAGTAGAAAACAAAAACAGATCGCCGCCCAACACTACGCGTGACACTAAGAGTGATTGCGATCGTTCCCATGAGCAATGCGCTCGCAGCGGATATCGAATAACTCGCAATGATTGCAGATCCAGGAACACCGCCAAAGAGTTGCGTCACGGCAAAGAGTGGGAAGGTGCTAATCAAGAGTGCGAAGACAAAGAACAGTCGACCAAACAAGTTGCCTAGCACGATCTGCAACGAACTCAGCGGAGATGTCAAAATGACATCCCATGTCTGAGGATTCGACTCTTGCGCAATCGCACCGCCCATAAAAATTGGAGCGAGAATGCAGATCAAAAAGACCTGGCCCAAACTGACGATTGCGAACGCCCTTGCGCCGCACTGGGCCAATTCCCGAAGGGTCGTGCCCGAACCCAGAAGAGCAATCAACAGCACCATCACCATCAACGCGAGATATCCAGACCGAATCAAGAGGTGACGTGATCGGCATGACCCACCCTGAACCAGCCGAAGGGCAATCGGGTTCAAAGGAAGCACGTGCAAGATCCGAAAGAGAGTGCCACCCATGGAATATTGATGATAACTGCCGTTGACTCATCCCCCGAGCGGCGAATACCCTGACCGTGCCGCGGCACTCTGCCGTCGGTACTTTTTCACCCCGCTCTCCCCGACTGAATGTCGGTGAGGCAGGAAATTCGGGGCACTCCCCCGACGAACTCGCAAGAGCTCGTATAGATCTGACGCACTGACTCTCGACTGACTCCTTCACTTGTGATCCGAACTCTCATGACTGGATTTTTAACGCTGAACGATTCGAACTGCGCCTGATTTCCTGCCTTCATCCGACTGTCATCGTCGATTTGGGATATGCCCTTTGAAAGGGGGCCCCATCGTGATAGGACAGACTGATTTGATTAACCTGACTTTTGTCGAAGTGCTGTTTATCGCAGCTGCGCTGTTCCTTGGGGTCGTGGGCGGTGGCGGTGCAATTAGTTTGTACACCGGCCGAAGCCTTCGACGCGCGAAGCAGCAAGCCGACGAAACGATCCGCAGCGCCGAGTCGGCTGCGAGTAATCGTGCCAAGGACATCCAGCTTGCCGCCGAACGGCAAGCGGCAGAGCGACGAAGCGAAGTGGACCGAGAAGTCAAGCTGGCGCTCCAAAGCATGCAGGAGAGCCAAGTACGTACGCAAAAGATTCAAGAAACACTTGAACGCAAACTCGAACACATTAACGACCGTGAGGTACGGCTCGATCAACAGGACAAGTCCAACACGGCTCGCCAGGCGGAACTGACCAGCGGACTGGCTGCGCTCACGATTGAACGCGAGTCGATCCAGCAGGAACTCTCTGAAATCGCAGGATTAACGGTCGACCAAGCTCGTGAAATCTTCCTCGATGATGTTCGAAACAACAGCCTGCGGCACGCTGCGGTGGTCGAACAGAAAATCATCGCGGAGGCAGAGCTGAAAGCCGGAGAGCGAGCGAGAGAGATCACCTTGATGGCGATTCAGCGTTACGCCGCAGAAACCGTCTCTGATTCAACGATTCGCAGCGTGAAAATCCCCAGCGAAGAAATGAAGGGGCGCATCATCGGACGAGAAGGTCGCAACATCCGCGCAATTGAAAAGTTGACTGGTGTTGACATCCTGATTGATGACACGCCTGGCGTGATCAGCGTTTCGTGTTTTGATCGTGTACGCCAAGCGATCGCAGCAGAGACACTGCAGAAGTTGGTTGCAGACGGTCGTGTCCATCCATCACGAGTCGAAGAAGTCGTCGAGCAAGTCCGCAAAGACATTCATCAGCGCATCATCCAGCACGGAACGGAAGCAGCACTCGAAGCAGACATTCGGGGATTAAATCCCAAGATCATCGAAGCGATGGGCAAATTGCACTTCCGCACCAGTTATGGTCAAAACGTGCTGCGCCATTCTCTCGAGGTTGCGTTTCTTTCGCAGCTCATCGCCGATCAACTGGGACTCAACGGCGCGATCGCACGTCGAGCAGGTTTTCTGCATGACATTGGCAAAGCGATGGATCATGAGATCGAGGGTGGACATCCCGCCATCGGCATGGAGTTCGCGGCGCGGCATGGAGAAAAAACAGATGCTGTCTTGAATGCAATCGGTGGACATCACTCCGATATTCCGCCGACGACTCCATACACCCCCATCGTGATGGCGGCCGACGCACTCTCAGGCGCTCGACCAGGAGCGCGGCGCGAGTCCATGGAGCTGTACATCAAACGGCTCGAACAACTCGAAGCAATTGCGCGTGAACAACCATCAGTGACCGAAGCTTTCGCCGTGCAGGCCGGACGAGAAATTCGCGTCATCGTCGATGCGCGAAAGGCCGACGATGCAACGACGCACATGATCGCAACTGCGATTGCCAAGCGTGTCGAAGATGAAATGACTTTCCCAGGAGAAATTAAAGTATCGGTCCTGCGTGAAGTCAGAGCCGAGGCCGTTGCGAGATAGACTGCCTGCAAAAGGAGCACATATGGATGAAAATCCACCGCCATTTCCCCCTGCCATTCCCGCGCCTTTCACTTCAGCCCAACTTGAAACGGCGAAGAGCAAGCGAGTTGCCGCCGGCGTGCTTGACATTCTCCTAGGAGCACTGGGTGTTCACAAGTTCGTATTGGGGTATCAAAAGGCGGGAATCATTATGTTGGCGGTGACGATAGTTGGCTCGGTGATCACTGCCTGTCTTTGCCTTCCCGGATCCGGCGCGCTCGTGATGGCCATCATCGGTCTCGTCGAAGGCATCACATATCTCACCAAGAGCGACGAAGAATTCTGCCGCACCTATATCGTCCATCGACGTGAGTGGTTTTAAGCGAAATCGTGCAGACTCTCAGTGAAATCCGCGCGATGCTCGATGTTCGAGGAATTTATCCAAGGCATCGCTTTGGGCAAAACTTCCTGCACGACCACAATCAAATTCGCCGGATCATTGCGCGCTCTGGTGTGAAACATGGCGACTGCGTGCTTGAGGTCGGTCCTGGAACAGGTGCGCTGACCGAAGCGCTTGTTGAAGTTGGCGCCAACATTGTGGCATGTGAAATCGATCGCGATATGGCAGCGATCCTCACCGATCGAGTGATCGCGCGTGCGCCAGAACAGGTCTCGTTGATCGTTGCCGACTGCCTCGACGGAAAGCATCAACTCTCGGTCGAGCTCATGGCAGAAATTGATCGACGCTTCAGCGGGAAACCGTTTCGTCTCGTCGCAAACTTGCCTTATCAAGCTGCGACTCCGCTGATCATTCTGCTCATGACGACGCGCCGAGATTGCGTCGGACAATATGCGACCATTCAGCGTGAAGTGGCGCAGCGATTGATCGCCAAACCGCGTTCGGGGGATTATGGCCCCCTATCGATCCTTTCCCATTTACTCAGTCGCACGGAGATCTTTGCGGAACTGCCGCCATCGTGCTTTTGGCCAGCGCCCGAAGTGACAAGTTCTATGATCGCAATCGAACAACTCGAACAACCGCCGAACTTTGATGTCGCCGCACTCAGTGCATTCATGCAGACGCTCTTCACGAAGCGGCGCAAGCAACTCGGCTCGATCCTCGGCCGAAGTGGAACATGGCCGACTGGTATAGAACCAACGATGCGCCCCGAAGAACTCACTCCAGATCAAGTTATTCAATTGATGACTGCGCGTTGAACTTCAGCGCGTCAGCATCTCGATACCGTATTAACTATTCATGCGACTCGTTCTGTGATTCGCTCATGCGAATGGTGTTGCGGCTCGAACTCTGTCGCCCCGATTCAACCGAGTGCTGCGCCCAATTCGAAATGCGCTCCGCGTCGATCATCACGAACCCAATGAACGGCATTCTTGAAAATCCGTAGTCCAAGTGGCTCATGTTTACGCAGCGCGGACGCTTGAGAATCCATGCGCGTCCACTGCGGATGCTGAGTCCACCGCGTGTATCGCTCGGGATGCGGCATCAATCCAAACACGAGGCCAGATGCATCGCAAATCCCCGCAATAGCACCCACCGACCCATTGAAATTATCACTCGCCCCATACCGAATGGCGATCTGACCAGCCGCGGTCAAACGTTCAACCACCGCAGGAGGTGCGACGAATCGCCCTTCGCCGTGCGCACTGGGAAGAACATCATCTGGTTCATTACACGCCAACCCTTTCGTCCATACACACACGGTGTCTGCGGGAATTTCGACTCGCGTCCAACGATCCGTGAATCGGGCGGAGAGATTGTTCGCCAATGCTACTGATGCTGGCGCTGGATTCTCTGGCCATGAATCCCCCGCAGCGTCTGGCCCTGGAAGCAATCCAGCCTGAACTGCAATCTGAAATCCATTGCAGGGACAAATCATCGCGACACCACGCGCAATTGCATCGCGAAGCGCCGGATAAATTGTCCGCGCCATCAGTGCTCCCATGATTCGTCCAGCAGCGATGTCGTCACCATAACTGAATCCACCAGGCAATCCGATCAAGTCATATCCGGCGATCCGAGACGGTTCGCGTGCGAGTGTTTGCAAGAGCTCACTGTGCGGCTCTGCGCCAGCAGCGACGAATGCGTTCCCAAGCTCGAGGTCACAGTTGATCCCTGGTGCAGTGATGATGAGTGCTTTAGGTGCGTTCAATTTCATAAAAATTTGCTTGCGTCAATTCACAAATTACCAGCCCGAACTCCCAGAAGACCACGCGGCACGCAACTTTTCCAGCGACTCAGATCCAAGGTCGCTACCGCCATGGCATACTCGCAATTCGCTTGATGAATTCGTTTGCCCGACGATCGCACTTGGGATTCCTGCTGCTGCAAAGCGTGCGCAGAGCGCAGCTGCATCACTGGCCTTTACTTCTAAGAGATAACGAGATGGATCCTCGGCAAAGGCAAGCGTATATGGGTCAAATGCATTATTGAATGAGCTTGCTGTTGGCATCGCTGCAAGATCTATCTGTGCACCAATTCCTCCTGCGAAAGCCATTTCAGCAACCGCGACAAGAAGACCACCTTCACTGCAATCATGTGCGCTACGAATCAGTCCACTGGCAATTTCATTCGCAACTGCCGCAGCAGTGCGAGGTCCTTGCGTCAAGTCCACGCACGGCATCTCGAGCGACGATGATTCATCAATGCCTGCCAACAGTGCCCAGTGCGATCCCCCTAGCCGCACCGAAGTGGAACCCACCAACACAATCGAATGGCCTGCACCCTTGAAGTCCATCGTGCACGACTTGTGAATGTCGTTCACGATCGCAAATCCGCTGATCAAGAGCGTTGGCGGTATCTGAATCGTTCGACCATCGTCGGTGACAAACTGATTATTCAAACTGTCTTTGCCAGAGATGAATGGCGCTCGATACGCCTTTGCCCCGTCATAACAAGCCCACGCCGCACGAACGAGCGCACCCATATTGTGCGGGTCTTTACACGACGGCCAACAGAAATTGTCGAGTATTGCGATACGAGTCGGATCTGCACCAACACAAACGAGATTACGAACGCATTCGTCAATTGCTGCCAGTCCCATCGTGTACGGATCGCTTGCGAGGCCAGTAGCTAAACCACTTCCAATCGCAAGCCCACGCGAACTCCCCACGACTGGTGCGATCACGGCAGCATCTCCTGGACCGCCCTCACCGATTCCCACGAGTGGTTTCACGACCGAAGTTCCCTGAACTTCGTGGTCGTACTGTCGAATGATCCACGCCTTGCTTGCGATGTTTGGATGCGACAAAAGCGCACAAATTGCCTGTGAAATCGACCGAGTTGGAATCATGCTTGGCTTCGGGCGCGATCCCGCAAACCCGGCGTTTTTCTTCGACCAACTCGGATCCCACACAGCTTCGCGCACGGGCGATGGAATACCAGCGTGCATAAAGTGCGTATCAAGTCGACCAACTTCGGTTCCATTCCATCGCAGCACGATGCTCTGATCCGCAGTGCCGAATGTGCCAAGTTCTGACATCTCAACAGCGTGGTCGGCACATATTGCACGCAGCAGAGCGAGATTTTCTGCTGGCACTGCAAGCACCAATCGCTCCTGCGCTTCGCTGATCCAGATTTCGGTCGGCGAGAGTCCCGCATATTTCACAGGTGCACGATCAAGATGTACATCAGCACCAATCGTCGCTCCCATTTCACCGACGGCGCTCGAAAATCCTCCAGCGCCACAATCCGTCAACCCGTGATAGAGACATCCTTGTGCGTGATCACGTGCCGCAAGAATCGCATCGAGCGCACTCTTTTCAGTGATCGCATTCCCAATCTGCACCGCATGACTGAATTCGTCCGCATGTGTATCAGTCAACTCTGCGCTTGAGAAGGTTGCGCCATGAATTCCGTCCCGCCCCGTGCGACCTCCGATCGCAACGATCACATCACCCATCTGTACCGCGCCATGCGTGCGATTGCGCGGCATCATGCCGATACAACCAGCAAACACCAGCGGATTGCCCACATATCGATCGTCGAACCACACCGTTCCATTGAGCGTTGGAATGCCCATGCGATTTCCATAATCACGGATCCCAGAAACAACTTGCGATAGCACCCGCTTCGGTGCGATGCAGCCACGAGGAATCGGCGTGAGATCTCCGTTGGCGACGCAGAAGATATCGGTCGATGCGATCGGCTTCGCACCCTGCCCTGTTCCGATGATGTCGCGAATGCAACCGCCAATTCCTGTCGCCGCCCCACCATAAGGCTCTATTGCACTTGGATGATTATGCGTCTCGACCTTAAAGCAAATCGCATTCTGATCGTCGAATGCGATGACACCAGAGTTGTCGACGAACACAGAAAGACACCAATCAATCGAAGCGACACCCAGCCCCACGCCAGGCCCTGCAAGAAAATCGTTCTTTCCCATCAATTCGTGCGTTGCGCCCGCGACCGTTGTCTTGAGCAAATTATTGATCACAACCGTTCCATCTGACTGCGCCACATGCCCGGGCCTTTGATGATCGCCACAACGCTCGCCGCTGTATCGAATTGTCGACTTGAGTGTCTTGTGAACACAGTGCTCGCTCCAAGTTTGCGCGAGCGTTTCAAGTTCAATTTCGCGCGGTTCGCGTCCAAGCCGGCGATACTCCGCCTGAATTGCTTTCATTTCATCACGCGAAAGGAACAAATGCGCATCACGCGACAATCGGTCGAGGGCTTCATCGCCAAGTTTGGAAATGGCAACTTCTCGAATATTCAATTCATACGCACTGCCATGGGGAAAGGATTCTGGGTGATACGGCTCGTCGAATATCGCGTGAATGACTGGATTTGCCGCATGTTGCTCGACGATCGCACGAGCTTGAGCTTTGGAAACTCCCCAGAAATCGAAGCGCGATCCAGTGCGAACTTCGACATCGCTTCCAAGCAATGCTTGGGCTGCCAATTTCACACTGTCCGCCGCCGGATCCATGACCCCAGGAAGCGGATGAACCTCGACGGTGGCATCGGGCAACGATCCCGTGGGCGAAGATGCCGGCCCAGATGCAGATCCGTGCATTCGCTTCCAGGACCATGACTGCGTCACAGGATCAGCGAGCAATTCACGTGCGAGCCGATTGCATTCATTTGCATCAAGCGCACCATCAATGAGATAGACCGCGCAGTGAGCCACGCGCGCAGGCGGCGACTGTCCAGCAGTGCGCGCAAGCGCATCACCGCGAGGGTCTTGCGCACCGCCGATCGACCTCACCTCGAATCGAACAATTTCGTTAGTGGTTGTCGGGGATATCGCTGGCATCTGAACGATACTAGCGAATATTCGCTCATCTTCAGGATCAGAAGAGCAACTGCATTTGCGCGCGCATGACAAATTCGTCCGACGACGAAGTGCCCCAACCAGTGGATGGCGTTGCGGTTGATGGATAGATCGGCGTGAAGCCATAACCAAAGTCCGCGGTCACCTTTGCATCTTGGCCGTCAATGTAATAGTTGACTCCAGTTGTCAGGATTGAAACATGCCCTTGGTCAACAAGGAAGTTTCCGATTGTCTTGTTTGTCAGCGCCTCTGAATTGGATGCAGTCATGTGCATGTATTCGTACCGCGTGAACACTTCCCACTTGGGAGCGAGATACGCAGATCCTTGCAGAGTGAACCCGAGCGCATTTACATCGCCAGCGTTGTACGTATCTGTCGTATTGACGCTGTTGCGATAAAAAGCCGAATTGGATTCGACATAGTTGTAATACGCACTCGCAAAGAGCGATGCGCCGCCGAACTGCATAGTGAAGTCAGTCGTGAGTCCAATCCACGTGTTCGTCACCGAACTATTCGAGAGTGCGACATCTTGAGTCAGCGGATAGATCTCGTTGGGCTTTGTCCCCTGCGCATTCAGAGCAACTCCCCACAACCAACCAGGTTCGGTTCCATCTGGACTCGTGAACTGATCAAACTGCGCCCAACCTCCAGAACCCTTCCAGTCAAAGCGAGTTGTCACACCCCAGATATTTTGCTGCTCATATGCAGGAGAATTCAGCGGATGAGATCCAACGACCTGACCTTCCCCAGCGAGCGCATCGTTGCCACCATCGTTCACCGAAAACCTCCAACGCGCCTCATTAGACAACCATTCCAATTCCAAGCCTTGCGTGTATCCCATTCCATAATGAAGGGAGACAAGCGATCGATCAACAGCCATCTGATACTGCTCCAATATCAGAAACTCTCGACCAAACGGCGCACGAAATTGACCAACTCTGATCGACCAATCGTCAGTCAAATTGACGCGCACCCATGCATCCAACAGCTGCAAAGTTCCTGATGCGGATTCCCCCACAGATCCACCGACATTTTGACCGCCATTCGTCGGTTGCAGACTCGTGCTTGAACTATTCGAAAAAATCCCCTTGATCATGTACTGAATATCGGGGGAAATCACGTGTCCTTGTGCCCAGAGTTCGACATTGTGAACATCGAAGCCTGACTGGTCAATTGTTTGGTCGTATTTTAACTGTGCAGCAGATGCGATCCCTGATGGCGTATATGGCGCTCGTTGCTGAGTCCACACCCATCTCGCTTGGGTCATTCCACCAATCTCCAAACGAAATCGATTGTCTGCGCTTGCGATAAAAAACCCGTTGTCCCAGCCTGCAGTAGCGCTCGTAGATTGCAACGATGTACGCGTCGCACTATCAGCCAAGACATCCTTGACCAACTCACGTACTTCAGCGGCGCGTTCTTCGGTCAACCACTGCTCGCCAGTCTGCGCCTTCAGTTCGACAACTTGTCCCTGCAATTCTGCGTTGCGCTTTTCCAAAGCGTCGAGGCGTCGTGCCATATCGTCGATCTGCCGACTGTTCTGATCTGTTGCGCTTTGCACCAATGGCGCACTCGACTGAGCGAGCACCGAACTGAGCAGGACCGAACCGAGAATTGCTTCAGCAAGCAGCATTGAATAAGGGCAAGTCTAACAAAGATAAAAGTTGCGTGAATGTGGAAGGCAAGCTCGGTGGCGGCGCTCCTCGGTGGCGGCGCGAGTCTTATCGCCGCCACTAAAAAAAGAGCCGACCCTTGCGGATCGGTCCCTTGCGTATCTATCAATTTGCGACCAACTCAGAACATGATCTGAAGCTGAGAAATCACATTCATCTGATCAGAGTTTGACGTGTTGGCATCGGGCTGCCAACCAGCGCCATTCAATTCTGTCTGAGAGTAATACTCCGAATTTCCAATGTCAGACAATGAAATACCGAACTGGGTCGTCCACTTCATGTTTGTTCCGGCGTACACATTCACACCGAAGGTGAGAATGTTATTGACGTCGGTTGCATCACCATTATCTTCGGTACCCGGAGTTGACGCAGCGTTCTGGACATTCATCCATTCCCAACGACCGAACGCTTCGAGCGAATCGGTAAATCGGTATCCACCCTGAACGACCATGCCGTAACTGGAGTATGTGCCATCACTAGCTGGCCAAGCACTATCGGCATACGATCCGGCATACGAGCCATTTGCGCCAACAAACGCAGCGCTCAGGCTCATTCCGCCTGACTTGAACGCCGCATCAACTGTCCAATCAATTGCTCCAGTTGTCGTGGAGTCAGGCCAGAGAGTTCCATAAACCGGCGAGACAACGACTGGGGCATATTGAGCATCCCCATCCGCATTGAGTCCACGATTGTTGTAATACTGAATCGCCGCACCAATGACAAGGCCTGACTCGTCGCTCTTCAGCGATGATTCAGTATCGAACTGTGACCAACTTCCCATCGCTTTGAATTCAACACGCCCCGCGAGGGAGATGCTGTTGACGTTGCCCATATTTTCTGGGCTATTTTCAGCACGAGGGGTCCACGTTCCATTCTGGCCACGCGGACCATTGTTGTATGAACCCATCGCGCGGATCTGATCCGACGAGTAGTTCAACATAATTCCCTGGGTATAACCACCCGAGAAGTAGTAATCAACAACTGAACGTTCAGCAGTGAGTTGTGCGCCGTCATTGCGGAGCGATTCTGCCATGAATGGGGACTTGAATTGACCCATCTTCACTCCGAACCCGCTGCCGAAGTCCTTATTCACCCAAGCGTCTTGGAGAACGACTGCGCCAGAGGTTGGGGTGTAAGGATCAACAGCAGACCCATAGTTCAAGCGAGCCATGTATGTCCAACTTGGGTCAACGATGTTTCCCGAGAAAGCCATTTGGGTTCGACGATTTTCGAATGCCCAAGTTGAAACGGCGTCGCCGGTTCCGTTGTCGGTACTACCTCCAGGATTATCTGTGACGTTGTTACCAGGCTGATAATTCCAAGTGAAGCGAGCTTGCGCGAGCAAACTGAGATTCAACTTGAAATTGCCGTCAGCGCTCGAGATGAAGAATCCATTGTTGTAACCCGAGGTTGCGCCCGATCCTTGAAGGCTTGTGCGAGTCTGGGAGTCAGCAAGAACATCCTTCACCAGCGACTTGATTTCATTCGCGCGCTCATCGGTGAGCCACACTTGACCATCCTGAGATTTGAGATCTGCGATATCAGCCTTGAGCTGAGCAATCGCGTTACGCTCAGCGATCGCGCTGGCAGTATCAGTTCCTTGCGCAGACACTGCGCCAGTAAGGGCGAAACCACTCGTGAGAATCGCAACATACTTAGTCAAAGACATAATTTCCTGTGCTCCTGTTTTAATTTGCCGTGCTTGAAAAGTGAGACCACAAATCCGAAAAGAATTGTAATCAAGGCTAGAAAGTCTGTCCACTTTGCAGGGACGGTTGCGAGGCACAACTGCCACACTCTTCAAATTGGACTCAACATCGAGACGACACCGCCCCCGCCTGAATAGAAAAGGGGCCGACCCTTGCGGATCGGCCCCTTGTATTTCTTTAACCTTGTATCTCTTTAACCTTGTATCTCTATAACCGTGCGTCTCTATCAAACAGTATCAACTTAGAACATAATCTGAAGCTGAGAAATAACATTCATCTGATCGGAGTTCGAAGTGTTGGCATCTTGGTTCCAACCAGCTCCAGTGACCGATGTCTCGATCGACGAGTTTCCGATATCTGACAATGAGATTCCGAACTGAGTCGTCCACTTCATGTTTGTTCCGGCATACACATTCATACCGAAGGTGAGAATATTATTAACGTCTTCTGCCGTGCCTCCGTACGGACCGCTTGGGTCTGCGGCACCATTCGCAACATTCATCCATTCCCAACGCCCAAAAGCTTCCAGAGAATCAGTGAAGCGGTAACCACCCTGGACGACCATGCCGTAGCTCGTATAGTCGCCAGCTGCTGGGGATCCAGTAATCTCGTAATTTCCATTTGCACCAACGAATGCAGCACTCAGGTTCAATCCGCCGGACTTGAATGTCGCATCGACTGTCCAGTCAACTGCGCCAGTTGTACTGATTGTGTTTGTTCCAGAACCAAGAACAACCGGATTCGCTGGATCCGTCTCATCCACGATTTGATAGTTGTAACTTCCACCATAAATCTCAGAGTTCACTGCTGGGTTGTAACGACCATCCACCGACGTGCCGCGATTGTTGTAATACTGAATCGCCGCACCTATGACAAGACCTGATTCATCGCTCTTCAGCGACGATTCGGTGTCAAACTGTGACCAACTTCCCATGGCCTTGAACTCAACACGTCCTGCGAGGGAAATGCTGTTGTTGCTGTTGGTTGACCATGTGCCATTCTGTGCACGAGGACCGTTGTTGTATGAACCCATCGCGCGGATTTGGTCCGACGAGTAGTTCAACATAATTCCCTGGGTATAACCACCCGAGAAGTAGTAATCAACAACTGAACGCTCAGCTGTCAGCTGTGCGCCGTCATTGCGGAGCGATTCTGCCATGAATGGGGACTTGAACTGTCCGACCTTCAGGCCGACTCCATTGCCGAAGTCCTTGTTCACCCAAGCGTCTTGGAGAACAAGTGCTCCAGCCTCTGGGGTGTAAGGATCAATAGCAGATCCGTAGTTCAAACGAGTCATATATGTCCAACTTGGATCAACGATGTTTCCTGCGAATGCCATCTGGGTACGACGATTTTCGAATGCCCATGTTGAGACGCCATCACCGGTTCCAGAGACGGTTCCCGTACCTTCAACCTGAGCGTAGACGTTTGGATTTGGACCGAACGGAATGTTTCTACCCAACGATGGGGTTCCGATATTATCGCCTGGTTGATAGTTCCAAGTGAAGCGAGCTTGCGTGAGCAAGCTGAGGTTCAACTTGAAATTGCCGTCAGCGCTGGAGATGAAAAATCCATTGTTGTAACCCGAAGTTGCGCCCGATCCTTGAAGGCTGGTGCGGGTTTCGGAGTCAGCAAGAACGTCCTTCACGAGCGACTTGATTTCGGCGGCGCGCTCTTCGGTGAGCCACTTATCGCCATTTTGGGACTTGAGAGTTGCAACTTCAGCCTTGAGTTGAGCGATCTCGCTCATGGCGTCAGTTCCTTGCGCAGATGCCGCGCCGGTAAGGGCGAGACCACTAGCGAGAATTCCAACATACTTAGTAAGAGTCATA
>CAIXJC010000083.1 GCA_903919715.1 uncultured bacterium
AAAAAGAGGTCCAGCAGCTCCCTTTGAAGTGCTTCAGATGGGCGGGGCAATATCAAGTCGTACTGTGCGGGAAGTCCCATTCGCACCCGTGTCAGTCGAAATCGCTATGTAAATTCGCTGCGATTTTTGAATTGCCGAAGACCTTAACACCTAGAAAGAATGCTGTAGTAAACTTTTTTGTATGAACGCAACACCAGCAAATCCAATTCAACTTGTTCCAGGCAACTCATTGATCACCAAGACGCCTGAAGAAGGTCGGCAACTCGCAATCAAGATGTCGAGGTTGATCGTCAAGGCCACTCAGCCGGATGCCGCGGTGCGCGAAAAGCTTCGGCCGATGTATGCGGAAGATCCCGCAATGCTGATTGCAGTCTGTCAGGCAGTCGCGACTGAGTTTGCGACCATCGCCGCTGCGAACAACTATTGGAGATGAATGGATTGAGCGTGATTCGCAATCACGCAGAAGTCTTGGCGCTCTCAACAACTGGAACTTGCACTTCGCCGTACTTCCAGAACCAAAGAATGAACGGGCTGTTGTAACCAAAGAAGCGCGGCGTGCCATCAGCGCGCCACTGCGGATTCGCGGCAAGCCATGCGTTGACGATCGCCAAACCACTCGCGAAGTTGTCATCGTTGTAACTGCCACGAACACCAACGCTCGCATATGTGCGCGGTGCGACCTCGCGAACAACGACCTGTCCGTCGTTACCCAGAGTTCCCGTTTCGCTCGTGCGATAGAGAAACGCCATCGAAGTCATTGCGCGCGCGTCCTTCTGTGAATACTCCATCTCAACTGGAGCGGTCATCGGAATGTCGTTCTTCGATATGTGATTGAAAAGCGTTCCGAACATCGGCCCCATCTTTTCATCGCTGCCGGCGCCGTCATTCTTGGTCACAACGGCCTCGCGGTACTGCGGATATTCCTTCACTTCTACCACGCCGACTTCAGTCAGGAGTGGCCAGCCTTTTGGCAATTCCGCTTCGTGAAAATAGACGACTTTGCCTGATTGCCGCACGCAACCAACGACCGTCAGCGCGGTACCTGCGGCAATCAAGATGCCAACGACGGTGCGCGGCCGAAGTCGCGAGCGTTTTTGAAGTGGATTTGGATTTGGTGTGTTCATGGCAGTGATGGAAAGAGTGGAAATGATCCTGTCAATCGCGATGACTTTGCCAACTGTAGCGACCTCGATTGCCTCGCGCCACATTTGCCTCTTTGCATTACTCTTACCCATATGGGATTTATGAATGGAATGCGTGGTTTGGTTGTCGGAGTCGCCAACGAAAATTCGATCGCAACATCGATTGCGGAGAGTTTGCTGCGCGAAGGGGCTGAATGTCTCTTCACGCATATTCCTGGCGAGAAAAATGAACGGCGTACGCGCAAGGCGGTTGAATCGCTTGGCGTGAAGGAGCCGTGGATGATGCCGCTCGATGCGAGCAGCGACGAACAACTCGACGCGACATTTGCGAAAATTGGTACGGACTTTGGTTCGATCGACTTTCTTGTGCACTGCATTGCATATGCGGACAAAGATTGGTTGCGACCCGACAAATTCGCGGGAACGCCGCGAGCCGTCTTCAATAACGCGCTGGATATTTCGGCATATACGTATATTGCGATGGCCAATCGTGCAGCACCGCTGATGACCAACGGTGGATCGATGGTTGCGCTGTCGTATTACGGAGCGGAAAAAGCTGTTCCTGGTTACAACGTGATGGGAGTCGCGAAGGCGGCGCTCGAATCATCGACGCGCTATCTGGCGATGGAACTCGGTGCGAAGAACATTCGAGTCAACGCAGTTTCTGCTGGACCAGTGCGCACGATGAGCGCGATGGCTGTTGGCGGATTCTCGGAAATCCTTGACTGGGTTGTGAAGAAGGCGCCGCTGCGCAGAAACATCACGCCGATCGAAGTTGGTAACGCCAGCGCATTTCTGCTGTCGCCACTTGCATCTGGAATCACAGGGCAGGTGGTTTATGTGGATAGCGGCTACGGCATCATGGGTCTTTGAGGTCGCCGCGCAAGCGGGCGAGCGAGTGGGCGCGAGTGAGTGGCGATGCCGTTGAAAAATTCGCTCGGGGCTCAGACAGTCCTCGGCGGCCGACACGATCTGATTTACGAAAATATGTTTGCAAGTGCAGTCGACCGCCTGCGGAACTCGCCCGAGCAAACTTTTCCACGGCGGAGACGCGGATCACGCAACAGAACAGAACGGAACTGCAAAGCAAACGCCGATCTATGTTCGAGCGATCAAATCTGGATGAAAAATCCATGGTTCGTCGCTGGAGAAGTCCTCGTCGCAAATCAGCGCGCGCCGGATTGCGCACGCGAGTTCAACCAATCCAATTCGCTGCGTCGCGCTGACACGCACGCTTGCTGAGCGCGCCTCCGCGGATTCGCATTTGGGATCGAGATCGATGCGCGTGCATACTTTGAGACGAGGCAGGTCCGAATCCAGCGGAGGGCAGGGCTGCCCTGGAGCGGAAATCTCGAGAATCAAACTTGCTCCAATGCGAAGCTTCGCGGCGATACTTTGCGCGGCGGCTTCGACAGGATCATTCGTCTTGCGAATTCCTGGCGTATCGAACCAGTCCGCAACGAGTCCATCAAGTTCAACTCGCGCAGCGACGGCATCGCGAGTCGTTCCCGCAAAGTCCATCGCAATCGCGACCATTCGACCAGCGACTGCGTTCAAGAGCGATGACTTGCCGACATTCGCTGCGCCGACGGCAACAATGCGCGGAGGATGAAGCAAGCGAGAGAGTCGATCGGCGCGAAGTGTCGACGTGGTGTCAGCCACCCACCCGCGCGCAACTGCGGCGGCGATTCGGTTTGGCTGCGCAAGCAAGAGTGGAATTGCGCGCTCGCTCGCAGCCGTTGAAATTGCAGAAAGTGCGAGCGCTTCGCGAAAGCAGCGCGCTTCGGGATATGCCAGTTGGCAGTGTCGGCTTGCATCCCCAGGCGAATTTCCTTGGGTTATGTCCTTCATTTCGCTGACACCGTGAGCACGCATCCACGCATCAATTCGCGCAACGATTCGTGGTCCGCCATGAGGCATGATCAACGCACTTGTTTCTGAGAGTCGAACAATCAACCCATCGTCGATGTCCGCAAAGTTGGCGTGCACGATCTGGCCGATTCTCGGTGCGGATTTTTCGGTGAGAGTTCGCCCCATCAACTCGCACAGCACGGCGTCGAACGCCGTGGCATCAAGTGAATTCAATCTGCCGATTGCCACCGCTCCAGCAGAGCGCGGTGTCTCCCAGATCAATTCGATCTGCGCATTATTCTTCGTCTGCTGATTCATCGACGAATCCAGCGATGACGGAAACTGCGATACCAAGCAAGATCAGATCGGGAACAACTCGGTCGACGAAGTCTTCATTTTCCAAGATCGCTTGCGCATCGCCGCCTGTTGCAACGACCATCGGGAAAGATCCAAATGAGTCGGCATAACGCTCGATCATGCGCTGCACAAGCCCGCGAATTCCAAAGAAGACTCCTTGAAGCATGGCTTGTTCTGTATTGCGACCGTACGGCTCGTTGTCAGGCAACACAAATGAAATCTCAGGCAGGGCATTGGTGTGTTCGTGCAGCGCGTTCAATTGCATTTGCGCGCCAGGGGCAATCACGCCTCCGTGAAAAGTACCGACACCATCGACAAAGTCGATCGTGACCGCAGTCCCCGCATCAATAACAATGCACGCTTGCTTGAGACGATGGAACGCTGCCGTCGCACAGAGCAAACGATCGACGCCAGTCTTTGCCTTGGGATCGAGCTTCGTCGAAATAGCAGGCGCAATATCACGGCCGATTCGAGAGACATCGACGCCGAGTCTTCCAGAGATGCGCGCTTCGAGCGGCTTTGCAAATGCATCGTTCACGCTTGCGAGCGCAACAACGCCCTCATCGTCATCGAGATGTTCCCAGTGATGCGCAATGCGTTCGACGATCAGTTCGGATTCGGTGTTTGGAATTTGCTCGCTCGCATCGAGTTCTTCTGCGCCGTCAAGAAAACGGCCAATATGCGTGCGGGTGTTTCCGATAGAAATGGCGAGGATCGCAGTCACGAAGCGAGTATAGGGGCGGACGTCGATGCGACGGAAGTCGCAAGTCCGCATTCGCGGCGCAGGTGTTTGACCAGTGCCGCGTTCGCTCGGGTTGCAATGGGTCCGATCGTGCCGCATCCAACGGACTGTCCATCGAGCAATGTCACTGCAGAAAACATTCTGCGGCTTGCGGTCAAGATGATTTCTGATGCGCCGCGCAAATCTGCTTCGGAGATTGGTCGAACAGAGCAGGGAATGCCGGCATTGACGCACGCTTCAAGCAATCGAGTGCGCATCACGCCATTGAGAATCTCTGGCGTCGTTCCCACAGGCGGCGTGACAAGTTGGCCGCGCACGACGGCGAAAACGTTTGATGTCGTGCCTTCGCTCACGAATCCACTGCGCACAAGAATCGCTTCTTCGTTTCCAGTTGGGGCAACAGCAAGCATGGGCAGCAAATTGCCCAGAAGAGCAGTGGATTTGATTTCGCAGCGATGCCACCGTTCGTCCTGAACCACAGCGCATGCAGCGGTCGTGAGCGTTTCGAGCTCTTCAATACCGCCACACTCCGATGCGCAGGCAAAGACAGTCGGCACAAGTCCCTTTGGCGGCATATGCGTCCGCGTCGCTGCAGCGCCGCGAGAAACTTGCAAGTAGATCGATGCGTTTGGCCATCCGTTTTTCTCGATCAGCGCAGTCGAGATCGATTGCAGTTGCGTAGCGTCGAAACCTTCAATGCAAGTCAGCGCAAGACTGCGTGCAAGTCGCGCAATATGCAGATCCATTCCAACCGGCGCTCCGCCGAAAAAACGAACGACTTCATAAACGCCGTCTCCAAAGAGAAAACCTCTATCAAAGACGCTGATCTTGGCATCTTGCGCATTGACGAGTCGACCGTTGAGCCATACTTGCATAGGAAGACTTTACATCGTCACGGGAGCGCAAACTTGTTCATCGAATAAACAAATTCAGTGACACACCCCTTGGTTGCGGGCAAATCGTCATGCTGCAGCACTCCGTTCTGCCCGTAAGCCTGCGCCCTAAAGCCGAGGGAGCAACGCTGCGCAAGGTCACTTCACGTTGTCGCGGGCTCGGACGATCGCGCCAATTCGTACGGGGTCGAGCTCGTTCGACCAGATCCCGTCCACTTTGAGCGTGCTGCCAACAATGATCGCGTCGGCGCTACGGAAAATCCGCGCGAGATTTTCTGGCGTCGCACCGCTGCCCGCAAGCACTGGAAGCTTCGTGGCTGCACGAGCCATCGCAAGCTCTGCTGCGTCTGGTTCGACGGCGGTTTCAGTTCCAGTCACGATCATCCCGTCGGCTTGAAAGAACTCGGCGGCGCGCACCCATGCGGCCATATCCAAGTCCGCCGTCAGTGCATGAGAGGAGTGTTTCTTGCGCAAATCAGCGTAAATCTTGATTGATTCTGCCCCGAGGCGTTTGCGTTCGCGCAGCAATTCTCCAGCACATGCATTGGCCAATAAACCTTCGTCGGCAACGGCTGAGAAGACGAAGCCTTCCGCGCGGACAAACGATGCGCCGGCTGCGTGTGCAACGGCAAGTGCGGCAAGGTTTGCGCCCGAAAGAATCTGAACGCCAACTGGAATGTTGACTGCGTTCACGACCGCCGCAGTCGCCACGGCGAATGTCGCAACCGTGTCGGCTCCAGATGCATCAGCAAGGTATGGCCTGTCGTGCATGTTCTCGACGATCAATGCGTCGAAGCCTGCGGATTCCAATTGCCGCGCTTCGGCGACGGCCTTTGCGACGATTTCCGCTGGTCGCATGTTGGACGAAGGTGTTCCAGGGAGCGCACGAAAGTGGACCATTCCAATGAGAGCATGCGCACGGCCGAAGATGTGGTGTCTTTGTGTGTTCACTGGAAGTCCTTTGCGGAGTTGGGAGAGTCCATTGCTCGAGCGATGTCGACCCACTCGGGTGATTCGATCATCTTGATGATCGCAGTATTCAATTGTCGTACTGTGGCGAGGTCGAGTTTTTCAGAGATCCCAAGCGCCACGAATCCGCGGACCGCTTCGGTCGGAAGTAAGCAGAGATTTGGATCATCTCGAATACGCAGGAGCGATCGCAGTTCATTGGTTGGGTGAAGAAAACCGTCAATTTCGCGTCGATCGAGCGCGGTAAATGCGGCCTCCGGGGTTGCAAAAATATGCGGCAATACTCCGAGTTTGGCGGCAACAAATCGACTACTTGGGCGGTCGATGATTCCCACGAGATTGGCCTTCATGTCCTTGATCGATTTGAAGTATGGCGTCAACTGTCCAACGGTCAGGGTCGCAACAATCGTCGCCGAAAAAATCGCCACCAGCACGATCGACACGAAGATCCAAACAGTTCCCACGAATTTCCCAAGTGCAGTTCGAGGGACGAAGTCGCCATATCCCACAGTACTAAGCGTGCTGACCGCCCACCACAAACTATTTACGAAGGAGCCACGCTCGGTGAATTGGCTCGAATGCTCCAGTCGTTCAACGACACGGATGATGCTTCCAGCAATAGCAGTTGCGATCAGCATAAAACCGAGCCAGATGAGTACTTCATAGGTCATCACGCGCTCGAGCACCGCGCGAGGAAGAGTGACGCCGTGCGAATGGGTGACGAGCGAATATCCGCCCGCATCGAATGGGACGGTGAAGTCGATCGTTTCATCTTGCAGGGCGGTGATTTGAATGCCGGTGGCGCCGATGTCGATCAGGCCAGCTCCCATCTGCGAATTCATTTCATCCCAAGTGCATTCCTTCAGTTCGTATCGGAATCCAGTCTCCTTCGCCACTTTCTGCCAGAGTTCGATCGCTGGGCCAGTCCACGTTCCGTCGGGTCGCTTCCATGAATAGGGAATTCGCTCCAGTGTTGCCACTTGCAGAACTCGTGTTGCTGGCGCTGGGCTTGGAGCCGCGGCATTCTGCGGTGTCGTTTGAGAGACGATCAGGGCTATAAATAATTCAGCAAGCATCGAGAGCGCAAGATACGCCGACAATCGGGATGAGGTGGTACTTTGCGAGAGTGACTCATCCAATACAACTCAGTGATTCTTCGGCGTCAAACACGCTTGTCATCGAACCAGATGCTGGGTGCGTCGCGACGAGTTGGCGGGTCAATGATCGTGAAGTGCTCGCATTACCGTCGCCGCGGGAAGAGTTTCTGCGCTCGCCGCGTACAGGCGGTGTGCCACTGCTTTATCCATATGCCAATCGCCTGCGCAGTGATCATTTTCAAGTTGCGGGGCGTGATGTCGACCTTTCTGTTGATGCGAAATTAAAGCGCGATCCAACTGGATTGCCGATTCATGGATTGCTGTTGCGATGGAGCGAATGGAATTTGATTCAGCCATCACCAAGTCGTCTTGAGGCGTCGATTCGGTGGAGCGATCACGCAGTATTGATGGCTGCGTATCCATTCGCGCACACGCTGAGAGTGATCTGGGAAGTCGCACACGATTCGTCTGCGGCGACATTGACCGTGACGACGATCATCGAAGCAGACCAAGGTCAACCCGTTGCGGTCGCATTCGGTTGGCATCCATATATGTCCGTTGCCAATGCGGCGTCGGCGCACATCGAAATTCCTCGCCGTCGACCAGTTGCGCTTGCAAAAACTGGGCTTCCAATTCTTGGCGCGCCCAGAAGTGATTGGGTGGAGGCATCCAAGGAGGCGGTTGGGCAGAACCAAGATTCGCTCTTTGAAATTGAACCGAGTGCGGGGAGCACGCGCATTGCGATCGTCGACGTCAGTGATCGCACCGAAATTCGCTTCGAAGGGGGATACAACTTCCTTCAGGTTTATTCGCCAACTGGAGGAACCTTCGCATGTGCCGAACCCATGACAACGGCGACATCTGCATTGACGGATGCGCCGAAAGTGATTGCGCCTGGCGAGCGAGCCCAAGCGATATTCCAGATGCGCAGATCGCTCTGATAAATCTGCTAGTTTGAGCGGAGATGGCAAGAACACTCGAAGGAAAAGTAGCGATCATCACGGGCGCTTCAAGCGGCATCGGCGCTGCGACGGCGCGAGCGATGGCGACGGCTGGAATCGATGTGGTGCTTGTCGCACGGCGACGTGACAAACTTGAAGAAGTAGCGAAGTCGATTCGGAATCTTGGGAGGAGAGCGCACGTCGTTGTTGGCGATGTTTCTGACACACCACATGTGACCGCAGTTCTCGACGAAGCAGAGCGTCACTTTGGACATTTTGACATCGTCTTTTCGAACGCGGGCTATGGAATGGAACGTCCGGTTCACTTGATGGAAGATGCGGACCTTCGCGCAATGTTTGAAGTGAATTTCTTCTCGTCCGTCGCATTGCTGCGTGAATCCGCAATTCGATTGCGCCGAGCAAAGCGACCAGGGCATCTCTTGATGTGTTCGAGTTGCCTTTCAAAATTTTCAATGCCAGATCAAGGCGCGTATGCCGCAACAAAGGCTGCGCAAGAAGCGATTTGCCGAGCGATGAGATTCGAGCTTGCGGCTGATCACATTGAAGTCGCAAGCGTTCATCCGGTGACGACCACGACAGAGTTTTTCAGTGAAAGTGCCCAGCGCAGTGGAACGAAGGGGGGAAGCGTTCCCGATCATGCGCCCAAGTTGTTCGTGCAGTCACCTGAGCGCGTGGCAGATGCGATCGTCGCATGCTTGCGCAGACCACGATCTGAGGTGTGGACGAGTCACATCGTTCGATTGTCCAGCGCTCTCTTTACTGCATTTCCTTGGATTCTCGATTTGGTCCTTCGACGTGAAGCCAGGAGGCAGAGTCGCCGACGAGCACACGCTCCAAGTGCGACCGCCAAGGTGCCGTGAAAGGGCTATTCTTTCGCTTTCTACTTTCGATTCTCACTTCATAGGAGCACCATGGCAATTCGAGTCGCAATAAACGGATTTGGTCGCATCGGTCGTTTGGTCTATCGAATCGCATCGCAGCGTGCGGACATTGAAATCGTTGCGGTCAACGATCTCGTTCCTGCGGACAACCTTGCTTACTTATTGCGATACGACACGATGCACGGACGCTTCGGGGAAAACGTTCATGCCGAGGGCGAAGAGATCGTCCACGGTGCTCATCGAACCAAGTGCACTGCGATCAAGGATCCATCTTTGTTGCCGTGGAAGGCGATGGGAGTTGATTATGTGATCGAGTCGACTGGATTTTTCACGACGGCGGAAGATGCAAAGAAGCATCTCGATGCGGGATGCAGACGCGTGCTGATTTCGGCGCCGACCAAGAGCGAGAAAGAAGTTCCAACGCTCGTTTATAAAGTGAATCACTCGGCATACAACCCAGAGAAGGACCGAATCATTTCCAACGCATCGTGCACGACGAATTGCCTTGCGCCGCTGATCAAAGTCGTTCTGGATTCGTGTGGACTTGAAGAAGGATTGATGACGACGGTCCATTCCGTCACCGCCACGCAGCCAACTCAAGATGGTCCGAGTAAGAAAGATTGGCGCGGTGGTCGAAACGGTTACATGAACATCATTCCAAGTTCGACTGGTGCGGCGAAGGCTGTCGCGCTTTGCTTGCCTGCGGTCAAGGGCAAGTTGACTGGCATGGCCTTTCGCGTACCGACGGCGAATGTCTCGTGCGTCGATCTGACTTTCCGTTCCGAGCGTCCGACATCGCTGGACGAAATTACCAAGTGCATGCGCGCTGCTGCGGATGGGCCGATGCAAGGGGTTCTTGGCGTCACCGATGACGAAGTCGTTTCGAGCGATTTTGTTGGTGATCCGCGATCTTCGATCTTCGATGTGAAAGCCTCGGTGCAACTGAATGATCGATTCTTCAAACTTGTCTCTTGGTATGACAATGAATGCGGATATGCAAATCGCTGTGTTGATATGGTCGCGATGATGGCCTCGAAAGATGGCCTGAAATGACTTGCTCGTTCGGTTCCACTTCTGAAAGAGTTCTTATGAAAACCCAATTCTTGACCGCACATTTTGCCACTCTGGCGCTTGCGATTTCTGTGTGGTCTGGAAGCGTTTCTGCACAAACGCCGCCTGTGACTCCGACTCCGCCGGCACCGCCGCCGCCGAAAACTTCGGCCGTTGAAAAGGGAGCGTTGACGCTCGTGACTGATCGAGCGGGACGAATCGCATCATCGAAGAAGACGGTTGTTCGCTTCGAGCCAGAAGCGTTCAGCGGAGCGGTCACAGTTGTGAAAGTTGTCGCAGTTCCTGGGCCAGTCAAGGCGGGCGCAGTCATTGCTGAACTTTCTGGCAAGGACTTTGAAAAGACTCTCGCCGACCTTCGCACGCAATTGGCTGAGTCAGTCGAGCGGCTTGCATCACAAGTTGAAGAGCAGGCAGTTGCTCGTGCGGCGGATGCAACGGCACTCGAGCGAGCGCAACGCAGCTTCTTTCTCGCCGAGCAAAAGCAGAAGCTCTCGCGCGAGTATTACTTTGCTCGAGATTTGGATATGGCATCGCTGCGCTTGAAGTCACAGACGGATGGGCTGAAGGATCAAGGCGACGAGCTGACGCAACTCGAGCGGATGTACTCCGACGCAACGCTTGAGAGTGAAACGAAGGACATCGTGATTGGTCGCGCTCGGCGTGCGATGGAACGAGGTCAGGCCATGTTCAAATACGGAACAAAGGATTATGAATTGTTCTTGGCAATCGAACATCCCAACGATGTGCGCGAACTTGATGACAACGTGAAATACGCTCAGCAGGGTTTGGAGCACTTGCGAATTCGCCAGCGATTGCAGGCGATTAGCGCAAGATTGACGATGGCCGCAACAGAGCGTGCTCTGGAAGATGCCAAGTTGAAATTGGCCCGAATGGAGAATGACGCGAAGGCGATGACTGTGAAGGCTCCCGTCGATGGGCTGATGTCGATGAGCGTTCCAGATGCTGGAGAGGCCGTCAGCCCGCGGAGTTTGATGGCGACCATTGTTGATCCTTCATCTCTTGAGATCGGTGGAACACTTGATGCCAACAGCCTGCGCGTGCTTGAGATCGGATCAAAGGTCGATGTCTGGCTTCCATCGCGCCCTGAATATTCGGGCACTGCCACCGTCGACGAGATTGCGCCGATCGGTGCGCCCGACGGCGAAGGCGCAAGTTATCCATATGTCGCAAATGTTCGCACGTCAGATGGGACATGGCCTCTGGGAGCTGAAGCGCACATCATTGCGCGTAAAATCATTCCAGATTGCATCTTGGTTGATAGCAAAGCGGTCAAAGCTGAAAAAGGAAAATGGACTGTCAACCTTTGGATCGACGGCAAGAAAGTCGAACGCGAAATTCGCGTTGGTGCAAGCGACGGCAAGAAGACACAAGTCATTTCCGGACTCGCAGTCGGCGATCAAGTGGTGATGCCTGATGCGTGATCGCGCCATCGCGATCATCTTTCGTGCGGTCGCAATCTCCGCATGCGTGCTGGCTTCGTCATGTGCTTCGTCGGGCGGTTCGTCATCGGCGAAGCCAGACGAGATCATGCATCATGATTTGAGTCCCAATTCGGTCGTTGCTCCCAGTGCGAAACCGCCTATTCCCGCAGCAGAAATTGCGCAGGCAGCAAGCGATTCTTTCGAGAAGGGGATTGGCTGGGCGCTTGCGAATCAACGCGCAAATGGAAATTGGGGATCGCTGGAATCCATACGTCGACGTGAGATTTTTCTCGATACGCAGGCAAGTCATCTTGCTTTTCAAACAGCGACGACGGCCATCGTCACGTGGGCGTTGATCGAGCCGGCTCGAACGAAGCCCGAGTGTCGTGCAGCGCTCGAGCGTGGATTTGCTGCGCTGACGATCAAGGCTCCTCCTGGTCGCGCATCAGGCAAGACTTTTTATAGCGTGTGGGCTCACAACTATCTCATCTACCTCTCGGCGGCTGTGCAGGCTGATCCGAGCTTGGCTGCTTTTCATGCGGCTTGGAAAACGATTGGTGAAGAAGAGATCAAGCGGGTTCGCCGCGAGCAAGGTGCCGATGGTGGGTGGGGTTATTACGACTTCAACTTCACTGGCGAAAACCCGAGCGGTCATGAGTCGACCAGCTTTAACACCGCAGCAATGATCTTGGCGTTGAGGGCTGCCAACGCACAAGGCGCAGTCATTCCTCCAGGAACGATCGAAGACGGGACGCGCGCGATCTTGCGAATGCAATTGCCCAGCGGTGCGTTTGCATATGGAACCTATGCAGAATTGACTCCGCGTGCGGATTACAACAAGGTCAGCGGGTCGAGTGGTCGCCTTCAATCATGCAATGTGGCGCTCCATGCAGTCGGCGCAGGGAAGGTGACGACAGAGACGCTCTTGCGCGGAGTCCAACATTTGCGCGACACGCATCAATACATCGAGATTGGTCGCGGTCGTGTGATGCCGCATGAATCTTTTTATCGCAACAGCGGTTATTACTATTACTTTGACCATTATTACGCAGCGTGCGCACTTGCAGCTGTACCGCCATCGGCAGAGCGTGCGGAACTTGTTCGGTGGCTGACGGAAGTGATGGTTCATGATCAGAACCCCGATGGAAGTTGGTTTGACTATCCGCTCTATGGTTATGGCAAGGCATACGCCACTGGACTTGGACTGCTGACGCTCGAAATTCTCAGGCCGCTGATCGATACTGCTGCTGCCGCTGCCAACACCACCGATGTCAAGTGAATCATTCGATGCGCTGATGAATCAGCAGCGCTTCTCCGCAGCGTTGGAGTTGTCGCAGCGAATGAATAATCAACAGCCCAGCAGTGGTTACTGGTGGATGGCAGCTGGTCGTGCAGCGCTTGCGTGCGGTCGACTGCATGACGCAGTAGAGAGTTTCGATCGTGCGCAGCGACTCTTGCCGACGGATCCTCACTTGCAGTTGCAGCGAGCGATTGTGGATCACCGACTTGGTCGCAGTGTTGCGGCGGCAGATCGACTTCGAAAATTGATTGCCAGCGAACCGGTCAATGCAATCGATGCGACGATCGTGCTGGCTGAAGTTTTACACCGCTCAAATCAGCGCGATGAATTGGATCGAATCGTCGCAGTTGGTGGCGCATGGACAAACGATCCGCGTGCGCAATTATTCGTCGCACGTGGGCAGGCGATTTCGGATCGCACCCAAGCGATCACAACGCTGGACCAACTGGCTCGCAGCACTGCGCCCGCTCATGTGAGGCGAATTGCTGGATTTGAGGCGATTCGGATGTTGGATGCGCTAGGTCGATACCGCGAAGCATTCGAACTAGCTGTCTTTATGCACCGATCAACGGGAACGGCGTATGACATCGGCGGATTGCAAGGAGAAATCGAAGCGCAGAAGAATTTGCTTGCGCGCGGTAAAGCATCATGTCCGCCGCGTGCTCCACGCATGGAAGAAACGGCGATGATTCTTGCGCTTCCCAGAAGTGGAACGACTCTGTTGGAACAGATGCTTGATCGACATCCTGCGATCGCGGGCATCGGCGAATATGGCGGCATTCATGCTCTTGGCGACCGTGCGATTTCGTCCGGACTCTGGCCCCATGATCTCGCGGCTATTGAATCGAGCGATGCGCTTGCGTGGCAGAAGGAATACAAAACGGGCGCTGCATTTCTTCGACGACCAGGCGCACGCTGGACACTTGATAAAAATCTTCACGCATGGCGTTGGCTTCCGCTGATCGCAACCATTCTGCCTGGCACGGTCATGATTGCCGTCGACCGAGATCCGCGTGATACTGCGATCAGCACTTTTCTTGGAAATTTTCATCCCAGCGCATTTGGATGGTCAGGGTCGATCGAGTCCATTCATAAAGTGATTGCTGCGCACCGATCGATTCTGCCGCAGGCGCTTGAGGCGCTCGACTTTGAACACGAGGCGATTGTGTATGAAGACTTGATCGCCGATCCTGCAGGGCATGTAAGCCGATGCCTGAAACGGATGGGTCTTGCGATGGACGAGGCAACTCTTGCCCCCGAAGGCAATCTGCGCACTGTGTTGACCCTGAGCCACGATCAAGTGAGGCGTCCGATCAACCGCGCTTCGATTGGACGATGGCGAAATTATGAATGGGCGTTCGATGAATCGTGGAATTCACTTGCCGCTCTTCATGATGCGCGGCGCAGGCTCTGAAAAGGCCAAGATAAGACCAAGAAAGGCCAATAAAAAAAGGGGACGCCGCTTGGGCGTCCCCCTTTGAAGACAAACTTTAGAGACTTATCGACTCTTATTCAGAAGTCATGATCGTCGTCGACGACCAACGAGACCTGCAAGTCCAACGAGTGCAATTGCACCAGGAGCTGGCACTGCAGTCACACCAAGAAGTGTGATAGATCCAGTCCAAGTTCCTGAGGTGCCTGCGGAGCCATAGCCGTTGCCGATCCAAACGCTGTTTGAACTGCCAGTCATATTGAGGCCAGTTGTGAAGTTCACGGTGCCAGTAACAGTAGTTCCAGGAGCGGACGCACCACCGTTTGCCCAACTGTAACGCTGAGTAGCATTCAAGTTTGAGAACCCACCGCACTGCAGTGCGCCACCGAGGGCAAGAGGACTGCCGGCGACATAGACGGTCAAGTCGTCTGCGTATGTGTAGGCGACGGATGCATTGAGCGTCGCATTGACAGTCGCGCCAGTTAGCGTTCCAGAGAGACTGCCAGCGAGATAGGCTTCGTTGAAGTTGAAGCCAGTCCATGTTTGATTTGTGAAGGTAAAGGTCACGTTAGCAGTTGCGACCGAACCCACGATTGCGGCGAGCGAGGCGCCAAGAAAAGCAGTCTTCATTGAGAGGCTCCAAAAAGGGATTAAGAAAAAAACAAACGCACATCCCTTTTCTCACACCTCGTATGGTCACTTTGCACGCAGATCCGCGTCTGTCAAATTATGGGGCGTGATTTTGGGCGATTTTTTTTATAAAAATGGCAATCAAAGATAATTTTTAGTGGTTTAAGTCCTATAACTCCAAAAATACGGCGCGCCTTTTTTTCTGAATTATGCATTTCGTTGCATTTCAATGACCTTTTTGGTGTTCTCGTCGATCGGCACGAAATGAAGCCAGAACCCCGACCGCCAGAATGGCGAAGATCACAATCAGCAAATAGAGGTTGAATTGATCGCCGACCACGGACTTAATCCAATCAGCGACGAACATCTTGGCGCCGACCAGAAACAGAATTGCGGCCAGTGAATATTTGAGATAGCGAAACTTGTCGAGCATTCCGGCAAGCACGAAGAAAAGTGACCGCAGTCCAAGGATGGCAAATATGTTGCTGCTGAAAACTAAGAATGGATCGGCTGTGAGTGCAAAAATCGCAGGGATCGAATCGACTGCAAATATCAGGTCGGTCGTTTCAACCGTCAGCAGGGCGATGGCCAGAGGAGTAAGCATCCACGCGCCGGGCTTTGTCCGCGCAACGGCGGCGTCCTCAAACGGCACCGCAATCCCTGGCGTGCCCTCGAGCGAGTTTGCGCTGCCCGCACGGACGAGAAAGTGGTTCCCGTGATATCGATCGGTCACAGGGAAGAACCTGCGGGCGATTCGGATGATGGCGCTATTCGACGGGACAGCATGAGCACTCTTGGTCGCCAGCATCTTGATGGAAGTCACGATGAGAAACGCGCCAAAGAGAAAGAGAATCCAATGAAAGTGGCTGACGAGCTGAGCGCCGATGCCGATCATTGCTCCGCGCATCGCAAGAGCACCAATGATTCCCCAGAAAAGCAGGCGATGTTGATAGACCGCTGGGACTGCAAACGATGCGAAAATCATCGCGATGACAAAGAGATTGTCAACGCTGAGTGATTGCTCGACGATGTATCCAGTCAGATACTTGCCAGCAGCGGCGCGTCCATCGTTGACCGTGCCATCAATCGCATCAACTGTGGTCCCGAGGTTGAACCAATGGTTTTCGTAGGCGAAATAGATCGGAACTGAAAAGGAGATCCCGATGATGATCCAAACAACAGACCATTTCAGCGCTTCCTTTACGGTCACGACATGGGCTTTGCGGTGAAAGAGCCCAAGATCCAACGCGAGGAGCAGGAGAATCAGCGCAATGAATCCAGTCCAAAGCAACATCATGTTTGGGCTTGCGATCGATGCGAGTGTGCGCGACTGGGATTCATAGAGAACTGGAGTCTATCGACGCTTTGATAGGCATGATGATTTCGTCCCTCTTTGTTGGCTAGGATGAGAATTCCCATGGAAACATTGAACGAACCAAATCCTCCGCAGCAAAAAGCAGGCTGGATTGCGACCACTGGTGGTCAATTTCGTTTAGCAGCGATCGTAGAAGCGTGGTCATGGGTTGGGCTGCTTGTTGGAATGTTCTTGAAGTATGTCGTTATTCTCAATCCCATCGGAGTTCAGATCATGGGACCGATTCATGGTGTGCTGTTTGTGATCTATCTGGTCACAGCGCTTCGGGTCGCGAAAGAACAGAAGTGGAGCGTCCTTGTGACGACGATCGCTTTGGCTGTCGCAGGCCCGCCATTTGCGACTTGGATCTTCGAGCGCTGGGCGTTGAAGCGTGGGATGCTCGGTGCGACAACTACTTTGTAGCAGGATTTGCAGGAAGATTTCCCGTCGGGACTGAAACTTCTGCAGTAAACGACGCATTTGGATCGCCTCGTTCCTGAATGGTCTTGGCAATAGTTGCAATCGTGCGGGGAAGGACTTTCGTGCAGACGACTTCGTTGCCACACTTGATCGTGACGGGCTGATCGAGGTCGCACATCGTGTCATCGAGGCGGATCGAGAGCGAATCAGCATTTGACTCTTCGATGCGAATTGTTTGGCCTTCTCTGGTGGCAACGACGCGCGCGCCAGCTTTGGGTGTGTTGGTTGTCAACCAATAGAACCGTGTGTGCGTGACATCGTCTTGAAGCCAGATGATCTTTGTTGGACGCATATCGCGCGTAAACGTTGCCATCCACGGCACGGCAGTCGCATCTTCGCGGTCCATCCAGTGTGCTTTTCCAGCGTGAATTTCTACAAGGTGGGGATAGCCACCTGGATCGTTGGCGGCGAGTTCATCGAGCATGACTTTCCACTTCGCGCCGATCTTGTTTCGGTCGAATCCCGTGTCATTTTCTCCCACATGCAGTGCAAACGGAAGGTCGCGCAAACCGTCCGGCTTGGTTTCGTTTGGATGTCCTGCCATCATTGATGCCGCGGCAAGTTGATCTGCCATGCGTGGTGCAAGCTGATAAACGCCGTCGCCACCAGCGCTATATCCCATGATGTAGACCCGGTCTGGATTAACGCCTTCGACGATAATCATGTCTTCGATGAGTTTGGTGAAGAGGGGATCGATGTGCGCTTCGTGCCAAAGGTTCCATGTGTCAGTCGGAGCGCGCGGTGCGACATAGATTCCTTCTTTGGGTTGATAGAGTTTTTTCTGATTTTCCCACTGCTGATCGTTGACTTGCTTGGGCGCACCGCCACCGCCGTGCATCGAAATGAAGAGGCTGCGGCCGCCCTTTGGCTTATCGCCATACGCCTTATACCAAATGGGCATCTTGACGCCGTTCGCTTCAATGACGCATGATTCCAGCTCTTTCTTGCACTCCGCACGCAGGCGAGATGACTCGTTCTTCCAAATGAGATCGCGTGCGGCAATCGCATCGCTCTTGCTGAGAGGGATGCTTGAGAAAGTCTGCTTGTCGATGTCGGTCAGGCCACGCTTGCCCAAATATGCGCGCAGGTCCTTGACCGCTTTTCGTGAAGCGGATGCGTCGAGTGGGAGTGTGACAAGTTGCTCGTCACGGTCGACGGTAAAGGCGAGAGCCGTCGAGTTGGGTGTCGTGATCGTGCACTGTGCGCCGAGCGGTAACCGTGCAGTCAGATGATCGTTCGCATCAAAGCCTTCGTCGTTGGTCATTCCAGAAAAAAGAACTTCGCCCTTCGCGCTCGAAATTGTGATCGGCAGCGATTGACGTTCTCCATCGTCGACTGTGCGAATGCGCACGCGCACTTGCCCCGCAGGCATCGGCGTATTTGACTTGGTGTAACGATCAGTCACGTTGATCGCTCGGACGATGCCATCGTCGTCTTCGCGCCATGCAGCTGGAAAGGTCAGTGGAGAGTCAGTCCAGGTCACTGCGTAGATTGCGTTCATCGCATCGTCACGCCTCGCCGTTGCAGCGCGATCCGTGAACCATCCTTTGTCGAGTTCATCGCCAGTTGGTTCCGCTGCGCCGGTGAAATGCCATGTTCCATCCCAGACTTCAGTCCACGAGTGATTGCCACTGCCGTCGATCCACATAGGAATGCCTGCGAATCGCGCGGGAATACCGACGGATCTGCATGCATCAACCAGAATGATCGCAAGCCCTGTGCACGATGCCAGGCCAGATTCCATTGACTCTCGGGGACTCTGATCCGCACGCTTGCGCTTGGTCGAATACTTGACCCCCACAAGTGGAAAGAGCTCGCGGTTGAGGATCGCAGCTGCTTGGCTTGGAGTTTTCGCATTGGCAATCAGCGGCGCGCATCGCTCACGGAGAGATTTTCGCCATTCATCGCGAGTCTCATTGATGCATGCATACGGGAGGATGCAATCAAAGAACATCTCTTGGGAGACGGCATCGTGCCATGGCGCGGACCGCCACGCACGAGTCGCTTCGGCACAGTTGTCGAGCAGGAATTGTGCGGAGAGAGTTTGCAGATCACGCTGTGGCATGTGAGTGATCAACCATGTCATTGCCGCTTGTTGATCGGCGGGCGCGCTCTTGACAGCCAATTCAATTTGTGAGCGATTGTCCTTTGATAGTTCCAGAGCACGTGCGAGATGGGCATCGACCGAATCGCCGAGGGCGATTGATCCCAGAGCCGACACGCAGAGCAAGAAGGCAGCGAGATGTGTGGCAATTCTCATATGCCGCAACGATACTTCCAGTAGCAGGCTTGGAAAAATGCGCGCAAATCACCGCGCGGGAGAATTCATAACGAGTTGTATGGTCGTTTCGATCGTGATGCGCCGACGAACTGCGATATGACCCCAAAGGATGATTCCAAAGATTGATGGAATCATTACATACATGGGCCACGATGGCAGTGTTTCCCATGCATTATTGGCGATGCGTTCGGTTGCATGCAAGATTTGGATAAAGAGCAGAGTCAGGACGATTGAAATGATGGTCATCATCCACGTCAGCGGCTCGATGGCGCGGCCTTGCGCATCGGCGGGAAGCGCAAGCAATTCTTCCTTGCGTGGAATATTCACAATTCCTGGCGCACGGCGAAGCAGCCATGGGATGAGTGCGGAGATCCCCATCAGAAAGAGCGTGAGGAGTGTTGCGATGACGGGCAGCAGAAACCAGTTCGCAAAACTTGGCGGACCGAACGAATCTGGAACGCCGCTCAAGTCGAAATGGAGTGGAATCCGTGCGGGGAGCTTTGGATAGAGGCTGATAGAAACGATCCACACTGCGGTGATGCAGAGCGCTGAAGTGATGTACGCAACTATTCGCACAGTGCTGATAGTACGACAGCGCATCGATCACATCGCCAATCGCTATTTGCCAAGGTGCGCCACATTGCTCCGAGTCGCCAAAGTTTGCGCGCGCTTGATGGGCTCACTTTTTTCTTGGCGGATGTGCAAGATGGCTTGGGTCCATACTTGGCGATCTATCTTGTTGCGTACGGACACTGGGAGCCTTCGCAGGCATGATCGCCAGCAGTGCGGATTGCAACACCGCTTTCATCAGCTTGTCTGGTGTTGCGTCGCTTGGGCTGCTTTGGTTTGCGTTGACGGTTCGAGATTCAGCGAGCGCATCAAGTGTTAGAAGTGCTGTTGAGATTGTCCACTAGACTTTGTTGATGGTCACAACGCACAGGACTCGATGCCAGTTGGCAGCAGTTTTGGTTTGTTTCGTCACTGCTCGTGCATTCACCCAAACCACGCCGGCGATCCCTGCAACACAGGCTCAAGCAGAGCCAGCATCAACTGCTTTCGATTATGAGAAACGCGAGGTGATGATTCCAATGCGTGACGGAGTCAAGCTTCACACCGTCATTGTTGTTCCAAAGGGTGCGCCGAATACTCAGCCGGCCCAGAAAGCTCCGATTCTCTTTACGCGTACTCCATATAACGCTTCGGCTCGCGCAACGCGCAGTCAATCGCCATCGATGTTGGCAACGCTCCCTCAAGGTGATGGGGTCTTTGTTGCCGACGGTTACATCCGAGTGTTTCAGGATGTCCGTGGCAAGTATGGTTCGGAAGGCGATTATGAAATCGTGCGGCCGATCCGTGGGCCGCTCAATTCCAGCGATACTGATCACTCAACAGATGCGTATGACTCGATTGATTGGCTTGTGAAAAATGTGCCTGAATGCAATGGGCGCGTCGGGATGGTCGGGAGTTCGTACGAAGGATTCACGGTCGTGATGGCACTGATCAATCCGCACCCTGCACTGAAAGTCGCGGCTCCAATGAGCCCGATGGTGGATGGTTGGATGGGCGATGATTGGTTTCACTATGGCGCTTTCCGCCAAACCAGTTTGGATTTCTTTGCGGGTCAATGTGCTGGACGCAGTGGCGGCAAAGCGATTGTTCATGCGAGCGACGATGAATACGAAAACTTTCTTCGCGCAGGATCCGCCGGCGACTTTGCAAAGGCAGCGGGTCTTGAAGAGTTGCAAGTATGGCGCACATTTTTGGCGCATCCTTCTTATGACCAATATTGGAAAGAGCAGGCGCTTGACATCATCATGGGTAAGCAGCCGCTGACGGTTCCGACGATGTGGATTCAAGGCATTTGGGATCAAGAAGACATGTGGGGTGGTATTCATTGCTATGACGCAGTCGAGCCAAAGGACACTACAAACGCGAAAAACTTTCTTGTCATGGGGCCGTGGCGCCATAGTGGTGTGAACTATGAAGGGTCGACGCTTGGACCTCTCAAGTTTGACGGCGATACTGCGCTGCAATTTCGCCGCGATGTTCTGAAGCCATTCTTTGATCAGTATTTGAAAGAAGGTGCGCCGAAGGCCGACACGCCACCGGTGTTCTTTTATAACACGGGCGACAATCATTGGGACCGACTTGCACATTGGCCACTCTCATGTGCTGCTGGCTGTGCGTCGATTTCAAAGCCCCTGTATTTGAAGTCGAATTTTGGTTTGTCATTCTCGCCGCCAGTCGCAGTGCTACGCACGGGTGAAAATGCGGCCGCCACGTTCGACCAATATGTTTCAGACCCTGCGGCGCCTGTTCCGTATTTCCCGCGACCTTCGCGGTTCTCGAATACGGAATGTTGGCGAACATGGTTGCTCAGCGATCAGCGCGATGTTGGCAAGCGAGCTGATGTGGTGAGTTACACCAGCGAGGTCTTGAGCGAACCTGTTCGTGTCAGCGGCGCGCCTGGCGTCAATCTTGTTGCGTCTACCACGGGCACGGATAGTGACTGGGTTGTGAAGTTGATCGATGTTTATCCCAGTGAATTTCCAAGTCAACCTGAGATGAGTGGTTATGAACTTCCTGTTGCGATGGATATTTTCCGAGGGCGGTACAGGGAAAGTTTCGCCATACCAATGCCCATCGCAGCGAATGTGCCGTTGACATATCGATTCAATTTGTCGATGGTCAATCATGTCTTTAAGCCTGGCCACCGAATCATGGTGCAGGTGCAATCAAGTTGGTTTCCGCTGTATGACCGCAATCCACAAACATTTGTGCCGAATATTTTTCTTGCCAAGTCCCCGGAGTATGTGAAAGCCACGCAGCGGATTTATCACGCACCTGGCGTCGAGAGTTTTATTCAATTGCCTATCGTTTCGCCAAACTAGCGCGGCATGTTCTTGGCGACCCAACTCGCTTCGGAGAGGCACGTTTCGACTGCAGGCAAGAGCCAGTTGTCCTGATTGGCGAACCAGATTCGTTCGTTCATTGGCCTTCGCAAAACATCGCATAAATCGCCGAAATATGTGCCCGGACGAGCGTATGGCATCGCATGACCCCACCGAGTCATACGGATGGATGCGACATCGGAATCAGTGACGCCCAGTAATTTCAAGAGTCGTCTGATTTGTGGAGCTGCGAGTGTGGCATACGTCTGAAGCGATTGGTCGTACACGATCGTGAAGCGCGCAGTGTGCCACGGGAGCGGCCAGTACAGCGTCAGCACATCGCCACTGATATGTGGGGACGCAATTGCGAAGGTGCCGTTGACTGCATCAGTGATTCTGCGATCACTCTCGAACGCGGCGTCGCCCATCGGGAATTGGTCATCATGTATTGCGAAGATGTCATAAAACTTTTCGTGGACTCGCTGGGTGAGCAAGACATTGACGACCAAGTAGGCAACGGTGTGAACCTGTGGAATCGCTTCGAATTTTTCAGGATCGAGCGTCGAGAGTTCTGGCATCATGTGCGGCAGGATGTGCTTCGAGCCTGCATAGACAACCTGTTTGGCGCCCAGTGTGTGCGTCTTGCCCGCGAGATCCCGCCATGCGATTGAGACGCCTCGCGCCTCCATGCGTATGTTTGTGACGATGCAGCCAGCGCGCAGTCGCGGGCTTTGAGCGGATTTCCAAGGGATTCCCGCAAGTTCTTTCCAAAAGAGAGTGGCGAGACCCGCATTGCCTCCAGGCATCACAAGTCTTCCAGATTCCTCTGCGGCGATGAAGTTCCATCCGGCAGCTGCGGAGAGTTCATCCCAGCCAACGCCAAAGCTTGAAAAGCAATACGCCTCGAGCGCTCTCGCCAACATCGGTGGGGTGATTCCGCCACATGTCGCATCGACGGATTCATGAAAAGTTTGCGTGTCGAGTTGGCGAACAAGTTCGCGCGTGGTGTCGTCAGTCCACGGTATGTCTGGATAATTGTTGTTGGCATAATCCGCAACGGCCGCACCGTATCGCTGGAGCGCTGCAACTTCCTCTTGTGTGCAGTCTTTGCAGATGTCGTCAAAAAGTTGGCCAGCGAATTCGAATCGAAAGCCAGAGCCAGTGTCAACCTGCGCTGTCGCGTAGACGCCGAGTGAATCGTAGAGTCGGTCGAACTCGCTTCCTTTGTCGGGGACCATGAAGTATGCGCTGCCTTGAGAATATGGAAGTCGATTCCAACTCTCGCCCATTGAATTTCCGCCAAAGCGCGTTCGCAAATCGAAGAGCATCCAGTCTTTGTCGCGAAGTGCATGTGCAGTTGCAAGTCCTGAGAGTCCGCCGCCGATGATTGCAACAGCGCAGTGTTCATCTAGTTGCGCCCACTGCGGCGGTGATTCCGGCACATGAAATGGAAGCCCACCCGACGCGAATGAATCGCCGAACCAAGTCGGTGCGAAGGGGAGTCCGTCAATCATGGTTGTCGCAGTGACAGATGGAATCGGAAGAATTGGACAACTTTGGGGGACGGGAATCCACTGCGGATGATTGCCAACGCCGCCTGGCAGATTCCAGAGTCGCCGATTTGAAGGTGCCAACATGATCGCGCCAACCGCCGCAAAGCCGGTTCGCAGGAAGTCGCGGCGTTGGACGGGGGCTGTCATTGCGATTGAAGTCTAACCCCAACAATCAACGAATCAATAAATGCACGATGAAACTCAAGGATTTTACGCGTTTGAGTTGTGGCGTTGAATGGTGGACAATATTGAGATGATCAATGATTTCTCGCGTCATCGGACTTTCCTTGCATTCATCGGAGGAATTGTCGTTTGTGTCGCAAACGTCCTCGCGGCTCCGCCAGAGCAACCGTCAACGCCGACGCCAGAGGTCGCTGCGGATTCGCTCGCAACCGAAGTCAGACGCGTCATCACCGTTGATGGTGTGACGCGCACATATCTGGCGCACATTCCCGCATCGGTGGATCGGTCGAATGAGACGCCCGTCGTTCTTGTGTTGCACGGCGCTGGAACGAATGGGCCCATCACCGTGATGTTTAGCGGTATGAACAAGAAGGCTGATGCTGAGAATTTCATCGCGGTTTATCCCGATGGCACAGGCGCCGGAATTTTTCTGACGTGGAACGCAGGTGGACTCAGCAAGTCGAAAGTGGACGATGTCAAATTTCTCAGTGCGGTGATTGACGATCTTGCGCTGGTTGCGAAGATCGATCCGCGCCGCATTTTTGCAACTGGAATTTCAAATGGCGGCATGATGAGTTACCTCTTGGCAAGCGAATTGTCTGATCGAATTGCAGCGATCGCACCGATCGCAGGAACGGTAACAACCGAAAAACCAACGCCATCTCGCTCAGTGCCAGTGATGCACTTTCATGGAACAGCTGACAAGATTGTGCCAGTTGCTGGGCCTGGATCCGATACGCCCAAGTTCATCACGTTCAAATCGGTTGATGAGTCGATCAAGATGTGGTGTGGGATCAACGGTTGCGCCGCGACGCCGATTGTGACGCAGTTTCCAGACACAGTGGACGATGGAACGACGGTCAAGCGCTTCGATTATCCCGCAAAGGTTGGCGGTGGCGACGTTGTGTATATAGAGATTTCTGGGGGCGGTCACACATGGCCTGGTCAGAGGGCACTGGTGTCGTTCATCGGCAAGTCGACGAAAGACATTTCCGCGAATGATTTGATGTGGGAGTTTTTCCTGGCGCATCCGATGCCACAGAAGGCTGAGAAAAGCGTTGCGGTTGTCGATTCCATATTGCCTCATTTGTCGAAGGCGAAGTATGCGGTTGCGCCACGGGCGGAGTTGAAACTGACGAGCGAAAAGCGCACGACGGAATTGGAAGTGCGTGTTGTCTATCCCAGTGCGCCGCTTTCGGCGCAAGTGCCCAGTGTGCCGTGGCCGCTCGTCGTGTTTTCTCACGGGATGGGTGGATCGTGTGAAACATTCGAAGGACTTGCGCAATTTCTTGCAGCGCGGGGATATGTCGTCATTCGTCCGACGCATGGAGACTCGATCAAGCTGCGCCGCCAGAATGGCGAGGATGTCAGTGGTTTCGTTCGCGATCCGAAGTCAGCGACCAAGACAGTCGACATTCAGGGGCGCGTGCAAGAGTGTTCGCTGATCTTGGATTCGCTCGATCTGATCGAGGCCCAAATCACAGGGTTGCATGATGCGCAAGGCAAGGGGTTGATCGATCGCACGCGGATGGTGATCGCTGGTCACTCCGCTGGTGCGATGACGACAGAGCTGTCGGTCGGTGCCAAAGCGCATGGGCTTGATCGAACTCTTGTGTCGCTTGCCAAGCCGATTGCGAGTATCGCGGATCCGCGGTTTCGTGCAGGGGTTATTGTTTCTGGAGCAGGGATCAAGACGCGCATCTTCACGGAAGAATCGTGGAATGAAATTTCAGTTCCAATCTTGGTCATTACGGGATCGCTTGATCGCTCTCGCGCCTCGGATGAGGATCCAGAAAGTCGGCAGAGTTCATTTCGATATTCCAGAGGAACTGCGAAGGGGGGGGCGCCTGCGTGGCTGATGTTCATCGAAGGCGCGACGCATTCGAGTTACTCTGGAAAATCAAAGGCGCTTGCTTTGGACAAGCCAGATCCGACTGCGACGGATCCAGAGCTCGTAGAAAAGATCACAAGCGAAGTGATCGTGAGATTTCTAGACGCAGTCGTCTGTGGCGATGTTGTTTCGAAAGAGTGGCTCGGGTCACCAGCAGAAATCAAGGCGCTCAGTCAAGGCAAGGCGACGATCGAATCCAAATAGCGCGATCGAAGCCGCACGAATTTCATTTGCCTTCGGCGGCAGGAGCGAGCTGCACGTCTGTCTGATCACTTGGAGTGAACCGTGCATCTTGCGCATTTTTCGTGGCGATCAGCCAGACGATTACTCCAACGAAAAGCATTGCGGCGCTGAGAATGCGAATGCCTCGTGCGAGTCTGAAGTATTTCAAGAATTCTGGCGGCATGCCCGCTGCGCGATACGACCGATCGGTGGTGATAGCGCTCATCACTCCTTGTGCGAGAAGTGCGCCAAGTGCGATGACGGTTGCGGTCGGCAATCGCTCTCGATCATTTATCACGACCAAGACATATGCGATGGCGATGACAATTGGAATGACGAGGTTCATGACCGAAGCGTTTGCCGCAATGCGGACGACGTCGGAGTGGTGTTCAGCGCCAAGGCATTTCAGCGCCCGACGCCCGAAGTGCGATGCTCCGAGGACGCAAACCATGAAGAGGCCGAGAAGTATTCCCAGGAGGTGGTTCATGACGAGAGCGTAGTCAATGCTTCGCTCAGTCGTGGGCGGCTATTGAGCGGTCGAATCGAGCGCGAGAATTCCAGTGCTGTCGCCAAATCGATCCGCTTTGACGTGCATCTTCCCAAGCATTGAAAGATAGAGATTGCAGAGCGGTGTTCCTGTGGCGAATGTGCGCTGCGGCGCATGTTGAATTCCAAGGGCAGAGCCACCCGCAAATATCACTGGCAAATCGTCATGATTATGGCGATTTCCATCGGCGATCGCGCCGCCATACACCACCATCGTGTGATCAAGCACGCTTTGTCCATGTTCGTCAACCGCTTGCATCTTCGTCAAGAGATGGGCGAGGCGTTCTCCTTGCCATCCATTGATCGCCGCAAACTTCTTCAGTTTGGATGCGTCATTCCCATGATGGCTGACATCATGGTGGCCGTCGTTTACGCCGATGTCTGGATATGCGCGGTTCGATCCTTCATTTGCCAACATGAGCGTGACGACGCGAGTTTGATCCATCTGAAGTCCAAGCACGGCGAGATCGCTGAGCAGTGTGATGCGCTCTCGAAAATCTGCGGGCTCACCCGGCGGCGTCATCGTGTTGAATGCGGCATCAGCCGTTTTTTCAGAACCACTTGCTGGCGCTCGTTCCATTGTTTCGATGCGACGTTCGATCGACCGTATCCCGTCGAGATACTCATCCAATTTGCGGCGATCATTTGTGCTGAGTTTCGTATTGAGTGCCGCGGCTTGGCTCCCGACCGCATCCAGAATGCTTGATCGCATCCGCAGGCGAGCTTCGCGTGCGGCAGAAGATTCTCCTTCTGGTCCCTGCGAAAAGAGCCGATCGAATACGCGGCGTGGGTCGTCTTCTTTCGCGTTGGGCGAATGCGCACCACGCCAAGAAATGTTGCCGCTGTATGCGCAGCTATAACCAGAGTCACAACTGCCAGCGCTCATCCCAGGCTCGCCGCCAAGTTCGAGACTTTCCATGCGAGTTGTTCCCGCGAGTTGCGCGGCAGCGACTTGGTCGACGCTGATTCCCGCTGAGATGTCTCCGCCAGATGTTTTCAACGGATGAGCACCCGTTAGAAAACATGCTCCGCTTCGCGCATGATCGCCGGGACCATCGCCGAGTGCCTCCGCATTTCGGTGGCACAGATTTCGCATGACAGAAAATCGACCAGCATGATTGGAGAGGGAAGCAATTGCGGATCCTGGCCACGCTGCTGGATCCACTCCATTTGGAAGGAAGACGAAGACCATTCGCGCAGGTGGGGTGGCGAGAGCTGTTCGTGTCGCAGCCGCAGCAGTGCGAGTCCAAAGTGTCCGTCCCGGAAGCATCGCTTCAAGAACAGGCAGTGCAATCATTGCGCCAGCCGCACGAAGGAGCGTTCGGCGCGAGAGATGCGTCACTGTGCGCCCCGCATTCGAAACGATGGGCTTTCCGTAATGGCATGCACGATGTCTGCCAGTGTAGGACGCGCGGAAAGATTTTCGCAGAGAAAATCGATTTCGTCTTCGGTGTTCTCGTTCGGCGCGCATCCGATGGCATACGTCATGAGATGTTGAACGAGTGAACGAATGAAAGCTGGATTATCACGCAAGTTTGTGCGAATACCGTCAAGGCCAGTGATGACGAATCCACTTGGCAACGTCCCTTGGGTTTCGACAGGTCTTCCATCTACTTTTTCACGCAGGCGACCGACAGGGTCGTACGCTTCGAAGGCGAATCCAATTGCATCCATTCGAGTATGGCAACTCGCGCAGTTCGCATCGGCTCGATGTATCTCGAGCAACTCGCGCATGCTCTTTCCGCCTCGATCCGCTGCGCGATCAGGAATTTGCGGCGTTCCAGGCGGAGGTGGCGGCGGTGGAGCACCGAGTATTGAATCCAAGACCCATTTGCCGCGCTTCACAGGAGATGTCCGAGTGGGGTTCGATGTTGCAGTGAGCACGCTCGCATGCGCAAGCACTCCTCCTCCTCGAGTTGGATCAACTGGAACGCGATTCATGCCGACTGTCGTTGGGATTGGCATTCCATAATGCTTTGCCAATCGCGCATCAACGAAGGTGTAATCCGCATCAAGAATTGTCTGAGCTGGTCGACCTTCACGCAGAACACTGTTAAAGAAAAACACGCTCTCTTGACGCATCGAGCGAAGCAGTTGCGCATCAATGCCTGGAAACTGCGTCGGATCTGGCATCTTCTGGTCGAGCCCATCAATCGCGAGCCACTGTGTTGCGAATCGTTCTGCGAGACTCGATGACTTGGGATCGGCGAGCATCCGGTTGACGACCGATTGTCGATCTTGCGTCGTGTCGAGATTTCCATTCGTCGCATCATGCGCAAGCGATTCGTCTGGGCAACTTGCCCAGATGAAATAGGAGAGTCGTACCGCAAGTTCCTGAGGAGTGAGTTCCCGCGCCCGGATCTCCGCAGTTGGTTGCGCCTCGATGCGAAAGAGAAATTCTGGATGAACAAGCAGTGCGGTAATCATCGTCCGCAATTGTCCTTCATATGAGTAGGGGAGGTCGAGCGAGTCAGTCACGCGGTGAAGCATGTTGCGGTCTGCTGCGGTCGCTGGTCGCCGAAGAATTCGCTGGATCAGCCAATCGGCACTTGTGTTTCGACGAGCGTTTCCTGTTTGCGTGCCGACCACCGTATCAAGTGATTGTCGCCACGCCGGGAGTTCATAGGCATCCAACGGGCCTTCGATTGTGACACCGCATACGAGCGCATTGCGGTCGAGATTCGGCTTGCCTTGCTCTCCTTTTTGGAAGAAATCGTTATTAAATGTGACTGAAATCGTTTGTGCGCCGGCTCTCAGTGGCACTTCGATGCGCCGACTTCCTGGGGCTGAAAATATTTCCTCGACAGTGAATTCAGCGAGTTGATTTTTCCCAGCAAGCAGGCTCATGCGTACGGGGTCAGGTCCCGCTTGTTGTCCTGCGATGCGACTCGTGATTGCATACCGACCAGTGCGGGGAAGATCGACCTTTGTTCGTGCCTCACCGTTTGACCAGAGAAGCGCGCCATTTTTTTGTTTTACACCTTGCTCTTTCGTTATCTCCATCGATTTCCCGTCGATAACAATCTTGACGGGTGCGGTGGAACTGGCTTCTGGTGCCGCTTGTGCTGCGATGGCCTCGGCGATTTCTACGAGGCGCTCGAATGAAATCGGCGCAAGGCTGAGAACTGATCCAATGTTGTCAAAGCCGGCCCCTACATCATCTGGCGGGAGTGCGCCAAGCGGTGCAACATCGATGGCAAAGAGGTCTCGAATCGTGTTTGCATACTCGGCCCGATTCAATCGGCGCGGCGGCCCGCTCGTGACGATGATTTGCTTGCGATCGAGAATGACTTTGCTGCGCAGTGCATGGATCGCAGCAGTGCGTTCGGCCCCGGGAGGCTGCGGATCGGATGCGGGTGGCGGCATTTCGCCATCCGCGATTCTGCGAACTGCCTTTCGCAGTATGGAACGATCTGCTTCCGTGGTCAATTCTTTTTTGAGTCGATCAACTGCATCTTCTAAGCTGAACTTTCCCTTGGGCTTTGCACCACTATGGCAATCGATGCACCATGTATCGATAAAGGCAGCGCCATTCTCTGGCGGAGTGTCAGCGTGTGCCGCAACATTGATGCAGCACAATCCAGCAGCGCAGAGCACTGTGAACGCCTGCAGATTGCACAGTGCGACAGACATAGGAAAAGCGTATCGCAACTGCGATATAGAAACACGCAGTCACAACGAACATCAGGGTTTCTTTGGCGGCTGCGACGGACTTTGCAGTGTGGCGTTCGTGCGTGCTGCCTTCAATGCTTGCAATGCGACGAGCCGTTTCTGCACTACCGAAATTTCTTCCGCAGATTGCGGAGCGCGTTCGCGCAGGAGCGTGGCGCTCTGAGTCACGTAGGCGATGGATGTTTCAAGATCGCCCTTCGTCTCGCTCAATTTCGAGAGGAGCATCAGTGAGGCTGCGAGGTTGCGTGGATAATTCCCCTCATGCCGGCGCCCATCAACAGCCATCTGCGCATTCTGGATCGCTTCATCGAAAAGGGCGGCATCTTTGATGGGGGTTGTGGCGTCGATGTCTTGCGTTGCGGTCGCAAGCAGGCAGAGAGTCTCCGCCAGTTTGTGCCGTGCCGCAGTCACCGTTGGATGATTGAGCCCATATCGCGGAGTGATCAGCTCGAGTGCATGTTTCTGATGGATCAACGAGAGGTCGGCACGACCGCGTGCGAGTTCAATATCAGAGAGCAACGCGAGATTGCGTCCGAGTCGCCAGTCGGTTGAGCCACCGTTCTTGATCAAGACTTGGATCGATTCGTCTGCAAATATTCGCGCATCATCGAATCGCTTCGCTTTGCACAGTGTCGTTGCGCGGGAAAAGAGAGCTCGTGCGAGTTCTTCGCCCTTGT
Organism: uncultured bacterium; assembly: GCA_903919715.1. Classification (GTDB taxonomy): domain Bacteria; phylum Planctomycetota; class Phycisphaerae; order Phycisphaerales; family SM1A02; genus F1-60-MAGs104. Next base: position 30,520 of record CAIXJC010000083.1, read on the forward strand.
CGCCCTCAATCTCGCGGGTGAGTTGAATTGATTCATTGGCGAGCTTGTCGCTCAGTGCAAGCTCATTCAAGTCGCCATACACCATGCTGAGATGAAGCATCGTCTTCGCGGTCAAGGGATCGGCGAGGGGCAAGTATTGCCGGCGAAGTTTGAGCGCTTCTTCATATGCGGCGCGTGAATCTGCAAGTCGGCCTTCCCAGTAAAGCGCACGGCCATACTCATGAAGCGAATTCGCAAGCGCGATGTTTTCGTTGGATCCACCGTGCGCGGCTAGGTCGCGCCGATACTGCACGGAAGACATCATCGTTCGAGCTGCGGATTCATAATCCGTCAGAGACGTGAAAACTGGCCCGATGGTTTCTCGGACATCGTTGGCGATATCGGGCTGAGTTTTTAACTTCTCGCCCGCTTCTTTTTCGACGAGCTTTAAAAAGTCTTGAACCGTGACGGCGCTGCCAGTTTGTGCCCCTGAAACGTTCGATGATTTCAGCGATGAAAGAAAGACATCGAGCGTTTGCTGTGCGCGTTGCTGTTGTTTCTCGGCCTTCGACCAGAGCAGTCCCATGACGACCGCGAATGCCATGATTCCAACTGCAACCGTGCAGCCTGCGACAACGGCGATGCGATTGCGCCGCACAAACTTGCCCATTCGATACCGAGTCCCTGGTGGTCCAGCCAAGACCGCTTCTCCATCGAGATAGCGGCGCAAATCCGCGGCGAGTCCACTCGCACTTTCATAGCGGCGCGTTCGATCCTTCTCGAGGCAGCGCATGGTGATCCAATCGAGGTCTCGTTTTAGATCTCGCTCGAGAGCGCCGAATTCGATGCGGCGGGTATCGGTGACTGTCTTTCGTTCTTGGGAGTTCATCTGCGCCAGTCGAGCACTTGGACGCAGTGGTTCGGTCTCCATGATCGTTCGGTGCAGCCGCGCGAGTCCTGATCTGTGAAATGTTTCAGATTCGATCGGCGTCTTCGTGACCAGCAGTTCATAGAGGATGACGCCGATGGAATAAATATCACTTCGCGTATCGATATCGACCGATCCACCTTCCGCCTGCTCGGGGCTCATATACACGGGCGTTCCAACGAATTGTCCAAATTGTGTTTCGAGAGCGTTGTCGCCCGCGCTGGCAGAGACAGCTTTTGAAATTCCAAAGTCGATCACTTTGGCGCGAAAGCCTTCGTCTGTTTCGCAGACCAAAATGTTTCCTGGCTTGAGATCGCGGTGCACGACGCCCTTCATGTGTGCGTGCTGAATTGCATCGCAGATTTGTGCAAGCAATGTCATGCGACCGCGAATGTCCATTCGCTGATGTTCACAAAACGTTGCGAGTGGCTCACCCGCGGCGTACTCCATCGCAAAGTACGGCTGGCCGTCGGGTGTTGTCCCCGCATCAAACACCTTTGCAAGGCCCGGATGATCCATGATCGCAAGCGCCTGTTTTTCTGCTTCGAAACGCGCTCGGGATGACGCCGACGCAAAGGCCATTTTCATCACCTTCAGCGCTACTTTTCGGCGAACGGGTTCGGTTTGATCGGCGAGATAGACGATGCCGAATCCACCTTCGCCAAGGTGCGATAAAATTTTGTATTTCTCGCCAAAAATTGCGGGCGGGGGGATGGCGGGCTCAGAGGTCTGCGCAGTGGAGTCGCCAGTGATGGCCGACGCAAGCGTGTCGCGCGGGACAGCGCTGTGTAATAGGGTTCGATCTTCGTCGCTGGGAGACATTGACGGTCAGTCTATAGCCGTTTTACTCATAAACGATCGCATCCACTTTGCTGAATCAGATTGGTGGCGTTGTAATTTTTCATAATTTATTTGGCATTTGAATCTATTGAGGTACTTTTAAACATCGACGCCCCTAGGAATCCCATGAACACATTTCGCATTTCACTTCTCTCGGTTGTTCTCGCATCTATTTCGAGTACTGCATGTGGTGGTCCTGATTGGGATGAAGGTGCGAAGGATGCTGGTTCATTGCCTGCAACTGCCCAGACAGTTAGTGCATCAACTAGTACCGCGACGACGCGTGTTCGAGGAACGACATCGGCAGGGGTTGTCACAGGGGATTTGGTTGACATGTATTTGGTGAAGGTCGGATCAGATCCAAGCCAGTTCAAGTTTGATATGAACATGGGTGCAGGCGGAGCGCCTGCATGGAGTGCTCGCCTCACTCTGTTCAAAAAAGTCGTAGTCAATTGTGGGACGATCCCACCGAATTACGTAACGCTTGGAAAGCCCATCGCCACGGTTGTGAAAGCGTCTGCTGGGAGTCCTTTTCCGATTCTTGATGGAACAGTTGTCGTCAACGCAGGAACTGCGACCCTTGGGAGTCTGATGATTCCGAATGCGGAGTATTACGTTGCAGTTTCGGGATTGACGAATCTTCCGATTGGATTGTCTACTGATTGTTCAGGCACGGGCACTACGAAGACGCTCTTTCTAAACACGAATGCCTTTGGCATTTATTTGCCAGACATCAATGACGCCTTGTATCACGTCACGGGTTGGACGAACCCGTCCGATGCGGCGACTGGTGCCTGTTCCATGCTGGTCTCGAGCGTCTATCCACTGCCTGCAAGTTCATGTAGTGATTATGTTCCGGTGAATGGTTCGCCAACGGAGAAGGCTTTCGACTTTGGATTTGCTCCAGCGACAACTGGTACGGTCTCTTGCGCTTCGGGATACACAGTCAATCGAGAGTTCTTCTATCTCTGGACGCCGAATTGTTCGGGTTCGGCTGACGTGACGACCTGCGGATACACGAGCGCGGATTCCGCTATTGAAGTCTTTGCCCTCGATCCATGCAATTCCGATGCGTGTACTGCGGCGGCGTCAAGTTCCATCGCATGCAATGATGAGTGTGGAACGGGAAATGCGTCGAAGGTCACCTTCGCCGCTACAGCTGGACATCAATATCTCATCAGGCTCACAAGACTTACTGGATCTGCAACCACTGGCACAATCAAATTTACTTGTGCGGCGAGTCTTGGTTCGCGCGATATCAATGGTGACGGAATCGTCGATGCAGCGGATCTTGCACTTCTGCTTGGCAGTTGGGGAACGAGCGGGAATTAGCAGGATTGATGTGACTGAATTGTTGAAGACGCGATTACTCGCGGCGACGGCGCTGACGGGATGCCAGAGCGGATGACAGCGCGAACAATGCAAGCGACCCTGGCGCAGGGGCGACCGAGTATTCAATAGTCAACATCGGCACGACGGAACTGTCATAAGACTCGCTCGAATCAAAGCGGCGCGTTGTGCCAGGTGCCGATTCGTCTCCGCGAAGCATCCATCCAAACGAACTCTGTGGGTGTGCAACCCACTCGCGGAAATCCGCTGTCATCTGCGCAGAGGTCCAAGAATAAAAACCAAGATCCCCCACGGAAATCGATGCGCTAGCGGCGGAATCAAAGTCACCGCCTGGTGAATTCCACAGCGTTTCAAAGAGCGACGAGTGCAGCCATGTTGCGTCGCCAGACATCGCAGTTGCGCCGCCGCCTTCGTTGCCTGTTGCGTCGCTCGCGCCTTCGGTCCAACTGGAAGTCATGCGATGGAGTGAAAAATTGTTGGTGAGTGTGCTTGCGGATGCGACATGCAGACGAAGTGAAACGCTTTGTATCAATGCATTTTCTGGAAGGACCGATGTGGTCTCAAACGCAATCAGCGTTCGGCGAGTTTGCGGTTGGTTGGTGTTGCCTGCGAAGAGGTACTGACCGGATCCATTTGCGAGTGCCCCCGTGGTACTTTCGTAAAGCGTCGTGTCACGCGATGCAGAGACTTGCATCATGTCAGCTGTGACTGGAAGCGTGATCAATCCAATCACTATGAAGCTTGCGGAACAGCGGGCGAGCATGTCTGAAATATGCCTCGATTTGCAACGAATGCAAACGGCGTCTGGCCAGATTAATTATTCGATGGTCAATCTGCGGTGGATTGGAGGAATCGAAGGCTCCGTCCTTCCTGAGAGTCTTCAGCCGTTGTTCTTCGAACCTTTGCCGTTTCTTCTTCCTTGTCCACCTTGACCGTTCGGTCCACCTCTACCGTCTGGTCCATCCTGCGAGCCAGGTCCATTTCCGCCGTGCATCGATTGAGGCGGTGGGCCTTGCATATGCGGGCCTTGCATTTGGTTTCCTGCCATGTTCGGTCCTTGCATTGGGTTTCCCTGCATATGCGGATTTTGCATCGGGTTCCCTTGCATGCTGCGTTCTCGGTTGGATTGCCCGTTGGAAGTTGCACGGCCAAGCGCAAAGAAGAAGAAAGCAATGCCGATGATGAGAGCCACCCAAAGCCAGCGGCGTAAACGGCGGACGGTTCGTTCTAACTTTTCAATGCGGGCAAGTTCGGGAGTTGAAGTGGAGTCTGACATGGAGAGCCTTTCGTGTTGAAGTGGTACGACTTTAAAAAGTGTATCAGAGTAAAACCCAGAGTCGAAGCGGCAGTGCACGGATGGTCACAGACTGAATCAACCGTCGGGATGTAGGCTTCGTCGCTGTTCCTTTGCTTGGCGAGCCACATTCACTATGACACCGAAAAATATTCCACAGTTTCATCTCGAGGGTCAGGTGGTATTGGTCACGGGTAGCAGTCGGGGACTTGGGAAAGCGATCGCCTTTGCGCTTGGCGAGGCTGGAGCCAAGGTTGCAATCAATTACTGGAATGACCGCGAACGAGGTGCCCAAACACTCGCGGAGTTCAAAGCGGCTGGATATGCGGGTGATTTGTTTCGAGGCAATGTGATTGATGAAGCTGACGTGAACCGTATGTGCAGTGAGATCGGTGCAAAGCTCGGACCGATTGACACACTCGTGATCAATGCAACGCCGGATCAGCCACATAAGCCAATCGAAGAGTACGACTGGGCCTTTCACCAATCGATGATCGACTTCTTTGTAAAGAGTCCGTATTTGCTGACTCGAGCGACGCTCGCTCATATGAAGAAGCAGCGGCACGGCCACATCATCAACATTACGAGCGAGGTCTTCCACCGCGGCGTTGGAAATTTCAGCCCTTATGTCGCCGCGAAGGGCGCACAGATTGGATGGACTCGAAGTATGGCGATGGAGCTTGCGCCATGGAACATCACCGTCAATGCTGTCGCTCCTGGTTGGATTCCTGTTGAGCGACATGCGAATGACGCGCAGAGCGACAAAGACGGTTACGAAAATCAGATTCCGATGGGGAACTTTGGAACCCCGAGCGATGTTGGCGGCGCAGTTGTTTTTCTGGCGAGCGAAGCCGCGAGATTTATTACTGGGCAGTCGATTCATGTCAATGGTGGAACCACCGTTTATTAAATGGAGAAAATCATGCAAAGAAATTTGGCGACGGCAACGAGAATGTCCACAGCGATCTTGGTGGTGTTTGGATTTATTTCGTTGACATCATGTGGAGAGCCTGCGGTCGAACTTTCTCCAAAGCAGCGCCAGGCGCAATTCGTGCAGAATTATGCGAAGAATCCGATTGTGAAGCCGCGGTTGGCATTCGTCACGAACGGGATTGCGGATTTTTGGGTGATCGCACAGCGTGGGGCGGAGCAGGCGGCTATCGATACTGGCGCAACGGTTACGGTCCATATGCCTGCGGAGGGGATTGCCGATCAGAAGCGCATTCTCGAAGATCTGTTGGCGCAGAACATCAACGCAATCGCAGTCAGTGCAATCGATCCAGCAAATCAGTTGGATGTGCTTGATCAAGTTGCGACGCGAACTTTGCTCGTGACGCATGACAGCGACGCACCTGCGAGTGCCCGATTGGCTTATGTGGGACTCGATAATTACGACGCGGGGAGAGCTGCAGGAAAATTAGTGAAGGCAGCGTTGCCAAATGGTGGAGAGATCGCGATTTTCGTTGGGCGAATGGAGCAGGACAACGCTCGTCGCCGCAGGCAAGGTTTGATGGATGAAATCTTTGATCGCAGTCGCGACGAAAATCGCGTCGAAGATCCAAATCAATCTCTGACCATCGGGAAGTTCACTGTTCTCAATACGCTCACGGATCAGTTTGATCGTGCGAAGGCGAAAGCAAATGTTGAGGACATGATCAGCGCAAATCCAAATCTCGGGTGCGTCGTCGGATTGTTTACATACAACCCTGTCCTTGCGCTTGAAGCGCTTCGGAGCGGCGGAAAGATTGGCCAGATCAAGGTTGTTGGATTCGACGAGGCGCCAGAAACTTTGGCTGGAATTCGCGATGGATCAGTGCAAGGAACGGTCGTGCAAGATCCATACAACTATGGATATCGAAGTATGCAGCTCCTCAATGCGGTCTGTCTTGGGAAGCCCGATGCGCTGCCCAAGGGTGGATTTATTGACATTCCTGCGGTGACGGTGACGAAAGACAATGTTGATGCATTCGAGGCAGATCTCAAGAAAAAGTTGGCCGGGAATAAAGCTGCAGCCAACGCTGGGAATCAAACTGGGAATCAAGCTGGGAATCAAGCTGGGAATTTGGCGAAGTGACCGTTGCGCCGCCGATCCTGCAGTGCAGGGGGCTTGGGAAAAGATTCGCCGGCGTCCACGCCTTGCGCGGAGTGGATCTTGATATTCGCTCGGGAGAAGTTGTTGCGGTCGTCGGCGCGAATGGTGCTGGCAAGAGCACCTTGATGAAAATTCTTGCGGGAGTCTTGCCACAGGATTCCGGTGAAGTACTGCTCGCGGGTAACCCGATTCGATTCGCTGGGGTGCGCGATGCGGTGCGAGCTGGGATTGCGCTCGTGCATCAAGAACTGCACTTGGCGGACAATGTGGATGTCGCTGGAAACATTTTTCTTGGCCGTGAGCCACATCGATTTGGTTTCCTTGATCGACAGGCGATGCACTCCCAAGCGCGCGAGTGGATGAGCCGTGTGGGACTCGAGCTCTCGCCTTCCACCGATGTCTCCACGCTTTCGATCGGTCACCGTCAGATGGTTGAGATTGCAAAAGCGCTTTCTTTGCGTGCAAAGGTGTTGATTTTAGACGAACCAACGAGCAGTTTGAGCATGGGCGAGACAACTCGTTTGCTGGCGCTCATTCGTGCGCTCGCAGAGCAGGGGGTTGCGGTTGTCTACATCACTCATCGGCTCAATGAAGTATTGCTCTGCGCTGATCGAGCTGTGGTACTCCGTGATGGCGCACGTGTCGCAGAGTTTTCGCGGGAGCAGCTGACTCGAGAGCGACTCGTGCATGCGATGGTTGGAACGATCCACGAACAACACGCGCGAGGCGATAGAGAATCGCGAAGCGGATCGACGACAAGACTTCTTGTGCGTGATCTCAAGACGCAGGCGCATCCTGAGGCAACAATTGATTTTTCGATCCGCCGTGGAGAAATTGTTGGACTCGCTGGGCTTGTCGGCTCTGGTCGCACGGAAATTCTGCAGTCCATCTTTGGGATCGATAAAAGAATTGCGGGCGAAGTCGTTTTGGATGGGCGCCTGGTTGCTTCCAATGATCCTGCGGCGGCAGCACAGCGTGGCATTGCGATGGTCCCAGAAGATCGTCAACGAGACGGTCTCATGCTGGAGGATTCAGTTCGTTTGAATGCATCGATCATCAGGATTTCGCGCGAATCTGTGTTTGGTTTCATCCGAGGTGGATTGGAACGAGCAGGAGTCGCGCGGATGGTCGGGCTGATGCGAATTCATCCTGCGACGCCTGAGAGACCTGTTGGGCTTTTTTCTGGAGGAAATCAGCAGAAAGTGGTGTTGGCGAAGTGGCTTTCGACAGAACCGAGCGTGCTGTTGCTTGATGAGCCAAGTCGCGGCGTCGATGTCGGGGCGCGTGCCGAGATTCATTCGCTGATTCGCCAGGCATCCGACCGCGGTGCAGCCGTTCTGTGCGCGATCAGCGATACAGAAGAATTGCTGTTGCTTTGCGACCGCATTATTGTCATGCGTATGGGACGGATCGAAGGTGAAATGGACGTGGCGGAAGCAACGGAAGAATCGATTACTCGTTTGGCGATCGTGGGAAGTGTGGAGTTCGCAGCATGAAGAAGTCAATCGGCATTGCAATAATCTTGCTTGCGATCGTGATTGCGACGGCAATTCTTTCGCCAAATTTTCTGAGTGCGTACAACCTGGAAAATCTCCTTCGTCGAACCGCGCTGTTCGGCATTCTCAGTATTGGGGTTGGCTTCGTCATCCTGACAGCTGGAATCGATCTCTCGATCGGTGGTGTTGTGTGTTTGGCGGGAATCTTGACGCCGTATCTCTTGACGCAAATGGGATGGACGCCGACCGAAACCATCGGCGCAATTCTGCTGATGTCGCTTGCAATTGGAATCCTGCAGGGAAGTTTGGTTGCCTACGGACGAATCCAGCCCTTCCTCGTGACATTATGCGGTCTGCTGATTTTTCGAGGTGTCGCACGTGGGATTACGATGGATCAAACGCAGGGTTTTCAAGGGAAATTTGCGGGAATTCGTTGGATCGGGAATGGGCGAATTCCTCTCCCAGGCGTGGATGGATTCGCAATTCCTGCGCCCGTCTTGTCGCTGGTCATCATCGCAGTTCTCGCGATGGTCTTCCTCAATCGCACCGTCTGGGGAAGGTGGATGAAGGCCGTCGGCCGCAGCCCAAACGCTGCGCGATATAGCGGAGTTCCCGTTGCACGACTGCAGATTCTTGCGTACACCATCTGCAGCCTGCTCGCCGGTTTCGGTGGATTGCTTTTCGTATGCGACGTTGGCAGCGCGCAACCAAGTGACTTCGGTAACTTCTATGAGCTCTACGCGATCGCCGCTGCAGTTCTTGGCGGCTATAGACTTTCGGGCGGCGAAGGCAGCGTCGTTGGAGTTGTGATTGGTGCGGCAGTGATGCAAGTGTTGCGTAATGCAATTGTCCTTGTGCCGTGGTTGCCAGATACTGCGGAGTTCGCGGTCATCGGGCTTGTGATCTTGATCGGTGTTCTCTCTGATGAACTATTGCGTCGGTTTGCGGCGAGCCGCGCCCGCACGCAAGCGAAAGGAGTTTGATGAAATCGGTCGTTGTGAAAAGTATTGTCGGTATCGCAATTTGCACGCTCTGTTCTCTCGCGGTCTTTGGAGCCGCATCTCTTTCTTCCACCAATCAGAAAGCTTCATCTATGAAAGCAAGCATTTCGGTCGCCGACTACGGCACGGTGAATGGTCAGCCTGCGCATCTATGGACGATCACAAATCCTGGCGGAATGCGCATGAAAGTGACCGATTACGGCACAATCATCACCGAACTCTGGGTGCCAGATTCCAAGGGCAAGCTCGTTGATGTTGTGCTTGGACGCTCGTCGGTGCAGGAGTACATCGACCGAACGCAGTACTTCGGATGCACCGCAGGTCGTTGCGCGAACCGCATTGCCAAAGGTCAGTTCACGATCGACGGCAAGCCGTCGCAGGTCACATGCAATAACGGTGTGAATTCTCTTCACGGTGGCGCAAAGGGATTCGACAAGGTGTTATGGAAGGGTGAAGCAGGTATGAAGAACGGCGATCCGTTCGTGACTTTCACGTACACGAGTAAAGACGGTGAGGAGGGGTATCCCGGAAACTGCACGGCGGTTGTGACATACACGCTGACGAGCAAGAACGAATTGCATGTTTCGATGAGCGCAACAACGGATGCGCCAACGCCAGTGAATCTTGCGCACCATTCTTATTGGAATTTGGGCGGTCACGATTCAGGTGTGATCCTGCAAGACGAGTTGATGATTGCTGCAGATAATTTTACCCCAGTTGATTCAGCGCTCATCACAACTGGTGAGATCAAGTCTGTGGTGGGGACGCCGTTCGATTTTCGCACGATGAAAGCGATCGTCAAAGATATTGGGCAGTTGCCTGCAACGGCGAGTGATCCGGGCGGCTTCGATCACAACTGGGTGATCAATGGAGCGAAGGCGGGCGAGATGCGAGAATGCGCTGTTTTGCGCAGTCCAAAGAGTGGAATTGTGATGACGGTCATGAGCAATCAGCCCGGCATGCAGTTTTATACGGGTAATTTTCTAGATGGTGTGCCGGGGAAGAATGGTGCGATTTATGCAAAGAACAATGCGCTGTGCCTTGAGACGCAAGCTTTTCCAGACAGCATCAACAAGCAGGGGAAAGCGGGATGGCCCGACGTGATTTTGCGACCAGGGCAGACGTATCAGCATGAGATTGTGCATCGGTTTACGGTGGTTGAGTAGGCGCTGCTTAAATAGCCGCGGACACAGCCGCGGAAACTGATAAGTGAGCAGCCGTGAAAAGTCCTCTCGGGGCTCAAACAGTCCTCGGCGACCGACACGATCCGATTTGCGAAATTTTATTTCAAGTTCAGTCGGCCGCCTGCGGAACTCGCCCGAGAGAACTTTCCAACGGCTGGAGACGCAAGCAGATGCGCGACGGAATCTGAAAACGTTCGAGCGAGAATTTGATTCGCCAACGTGGGCAGTGGAATGATTTGAACCCCGGCGAGTTTGCAAGCCGAGCAAGTCTGCGCAGCTCGGCGCAGCATGTTTGAGCCCGGGGGCAAATCAGTCCGCTGCCAAAATCTGCACGAACCATATTTGAGTCCATGCATTGCGTAGTTGTTTGAACTGCCGCGCTTGTGCTGTTACGCAATAACTTGTCGAATCGGTTGCGCGCCTTCGACGCCAACCAATTTCTGATCAAGTCCAGCATAAAAATATGTCAGCGCATTTGGATCAATGCCAAGTTGATTCAGAATCGTCGCGTGAAGTTGCTTTACATGGAAGCGTTCGCCGACACCGATTGATCCAAGTTCGTCTGTCTCGCCGACAGAGATGCCACCTTTGATCCCGCCACCGGCCAACCACATAGTGAAACCCCACGAGTTGTGATCGCGGCCAGTTCCCTTTGCATATTCTGCGGTGGGTTGACGGCCGAACTCTCCGCCCCAGACGACGAGTGTGTCGTCAAGCATGCCTCGGCGCTTGAGATCCTTCAGCAGTGCGGCGATTGGTTTGTCCGTTCGCCCAGCGTGATAATCGTGATTCTTCTTCAGGTCGTCATGTGCATCCCAATTCGCGTCGTTGTGCGATCCGCCGGAATAGATCTGCACGAATCGAACACCTCGCTCGACAAGTCTTCGAGCAAGAAGACACTTGCGGCCGAAATCTTCCGTCTGCGGTTCGTCCATTCCATAGAAGCTCTTGGTTTCAGCGGTTTCTCCACTGAAATCAATCGTCTCCGGTGCAGTCGATTGCATCCGATATGCCAATTCATAACTTTCAATGCGGCTTTCCAATTCTGGATTGCCGCTGCGCAGGAGCGCGTGCCGTGTATTCCACATCTTCAGTCGGTCGAGCAATTTTCGCTGCGCAGTTTCCGAGCGAGCCACTGGAGTCGCAAGGTCAAGAATCGGATCGCCCTTGCCGCGCAGAACACATCCTTGAAAATGAGCGGGCATGTATCCGCTCGTCCAATTCTTCGCACCGCTGATCGGTCCACCTGTTGCATCGAGCATCACGACAAAGCCAGGTAGATTTTGATTGACAGATCCAAGTCCATAATTCACCCACGCTCCCATCGATGGCGCACCGCCAAGGAGTTTTCCCGTATTCATCATCAGCATCGCACTGCCGTGAATTGGGCTCTCGGCGTACATGCTCTTGATGAACGCCATGTCATCGACGCAGGTGGCCAAGTGGGGGAAGAGGTCGCTGACCCACGCGCCAGATTGCCCGTGCTTCTTGAAATTCCATTTCGGCCCGACGATGCGACCTTCACTCTTGTCGCCACCGCGACCTTTGGTTTTCACTTGAATTGTCTGTCCGTCGTATTTAAACAGGTCTGGCTTGTAATCAAATGTGTCGACGTGACTTGGTCCGCCATACATAAAGAGGAAGATCACAGACTTTGCTTTGCCTGGAAAATGAGGCAATTTTGCAGCAAGCGGATTAACCGCAGGCAGTGGGGTGGTTCCATCAAACGCAAGAGCTTGTTTCTGAAGAAAACCATCTTTCGCCAACATCCCCGCAAGTGCAACGCTGGTGAATGCTCCGCCCGCTTGCCAGAGAAATTCGCGGCGCGTGTTTCCGCAGAAACTATTCGTCGGTTGTGGTTGATCAGTCGACATACATGAACTCGTTGCTGTTATAGAGAGTCAGCGTGAGAATATTCATCGCATCAGATTCTGACATGGATTCTGAAGATTGCAAATCGGAGATGAATGCAATGCCTTCATCGATCTCTTGGGATTCGACCGTGCGACCATACGCCAAGCGTATTGCACGCTCGATTTGTGCACGCACATTGTTTGGAAACTCGCGGCGAAGTCTGTCGGCGAAGACGATCGCTTGGCCGTTGGTCAATTTGCTGTTGAGCATCGTGAGTGCTTGTGTTGGTTGAATGGTTGAAAATCGCACGGGGCAGGCATTATCAAT
>CAIXJC010000084.1 GCA_903919715.1 uncultured bacterium
GATTACCTCAACCGAAGAGGCTGCCTTTATCGCAAGTCAGTTGTCATCTACAACTCCAAACACTTGGATCGGTCTCGTTCAGACAATCGGAAGTGCAGAGCCGCTCGCTGGATGGCACTGGTCAACTGGCGAAGATTTCACTTACTCCAACTGGGCAGCTGGTACGCCAAATGATTACCCAAGCTCTGTCGACGGCGAAGAAAACCATACCGTGCTCTTGGCGAATGGTCAGTGGAACGACTGGAATCAAGCTCGCACCGCGAGTGCCATCATCGAATGGAGCGACACTCCAGAGCGTGACTGTGATGCGGACCAAGTTCCAGATTCGTGTCAAGCAGACTGCAATGCCGACGGCGTCCCGAACGTCTGTGAGATCGCGGCCGGTGCTCCCGACATCGACGGAGACGGAATCCCAGATTCCTGTGAGTATGCCCAAGGCGATCTATCGCTCGACGGAATCGTCAACGCTGTCGACATGGCAATCCTCCTCGGCAACTGGGGTTCAACAACCTTCACCATGGGAGACATCGACCATAACGGAAGCATTGGTGCGGGCGACTTGGCCATGCTCCTCGCGAGCTGGCACCATAATCCGTAAGTGCGAAATGGCGGAATCGTTCGACTTCGACCGCGAAACAATCTCGCCTATGAATGCGGTCCAACTGGCGGAACCGTTACCGTTGCAGGCGGAGCAGTCCCTGCTGGTGGAGTACTTGGCGTTGGTGGAGCAGTCGGTGGAGCAGTCGGTGGTTTGTGTGGCGGCTGGTAAGGAATTGGTCCTGGTTCCGCGGTCTTATATTTTTCGAGGCTCGTGTGATACTGCTTCAGCATTGCAGGATCCGTCTGCAAGCGAATCGCACGCTCTTGATTTTCAATCGCATGCTCTCGATCTCCCTTTGAGAAATATGCGAAGGCAACGACTTCGGCTGCGCGTGCATCCTCGTTGTTCCCAAGAACATCCGCTGCGAGCGCAGTCTCCATTGCGAAGTCAAGGTCACGCTTCTGCACGAAAGGAGAATTGAGCGTTGTGCGGGCGAGGGACCTCAAAGTTGCAATGTCAGTTGGATACTCCGCGACCAGTTTTTTCCCAAGCGCATAGCCAGCATCGGGCATGTTTCCAATACCAATCATGACAGTAAAACGTTGCGTTAGAAAGGCCGCTGTTCGCTCAGGAATTTTCTGGACGATCGAATCGATCAAGTCGAATGTTGGCTGCCAATCACCAGTCTTTTCGCAGGCGGTTACCGCCGCCGTGATCTGATCCTTCGCCTGCTCAACTTGGGATGTCAATACAAATTCATCTTGAATCTTCCGTGGATCCCATGTTCCTGCCGCGAGTTCGGCAAGCGGCTTATCCGCTTCCGACGGGTGTCCAAACCACTGAACAATTCCATCCTTCACCAAGAACACTCTTGGAGTGGAGTTCTTAAACGTTCCATATTGGAACATTCGATCAGCCGTGAGCGCTGGATCCGATGCAACGGGATAGTTCACATGCTCTTTGGTCTCTGGCAATGCGAGCCATGTGTTTAGAGGAGCCGCATCCTCCTTTGAAATCGCAACGAATTGGACTCCAAGCGGCTGATAGACGCGAGCCATCTCCACAACCAACGGTGAAGCCTCTTGGCAGTGCGAGCATGTCGTTGAAAACAGTTCAATGAAATACGTTTTTCCAGCTTCGTAACCGGTGATCGGTCCACCTTGAACCCACTCTTTCACTTTCGGGAACCCAACTTTTGCGCCAGGAAAGACGGAAGGCCTGTTCCGCTGATAGAGGTTCGCTGTGTTTGTAATGGGAGGAGGAGTTGGAGTTTGCTCTGGGGTTGTCTTTGAAATCGGCGGAATAGTCGCGGGTGGCGTTAGCGGCGGAACAATCGGAGGGACGATCGGAGGCGCGCTCGGTCTAGCAACCGATGGGGTTGAAATCGGCGGGGCAAACTGGATGACGAGAAACAATCCTGCGACAGGTGCGATCACTAAAAAATAGAAAAGTGGTCGCTTGTAAAAAATAATCTTAGGGGAAGCCATTACATCAGGAATCGTTGGAGCCTTTGAAGCCTTTGAAGCCTTTGAGGCTTTTGGAGTGTTGGAACCCATGGAAATTATCTCTTTTCTTTTGATCGCCGAACAGTGACAGACAACGCGGGCGCTTGAGGATGAGTCGTCAGGATTTCAATTTTATTCGGCTGACCACTCGTCCGCCACTTCTCCCAGTCAATGACCACAACCTGCCTGAGGGCAGGCGAAGTTGTCTGCACAACCTGCACAGCCGGAAGGACCGTGTTGATCTTGAAGAGTGCCCCATCGGCAGACTCAAGCACGATCTCGACCTTGGCCACATCGCTTGCATCGTCTGGCGGAGCATCGATCGAATCAGGGCTGTACGTAACAAATGTCCTGACGTGTCCTTCAATTCCCAGCGAGATCGGCGGACCATTCTCGACGACGACCGTCACTTTTTTGGAGAGCTTGATTCCTTGTTTGGATCCTGGATCAACAGTAAGTTCAATATCTGCAGTTGAGCCTGGTGCGATCGGTTCATCGACCCATGTCGGCGTTGCGCAACCGCAGTCGCTGACCACAGTTTCAATACGCTGCGGAGTGGACGACACATTCTTGACACGCACCGAGACGGTTTGGGAAACCTCTGGAACCATTTCGCCAAGGATTATGCCCGATGATTCGAAAGCGAGTGGTGAAATTTCTGCGGTATCAGGAACTTGAGGCGGAGAATTTTTTAGCTCTTTCGAGTCTCCGCCACCACACGAGAGAAGCGCCGCAATCGAAGTGACGCAAATTACGCCGATGAACTTATTGGCAACGTTCCGAATTTGTAACGCTGGATTTGTAAGACTTGCTCGCTTCGGCCACATTTCCATTGAATTCCTAGTTTAGCCTCCTCGATCACCGTGGACAACCTGTGGTCGCTTACCCAAGAGAGACACTGTGATTAACACGACAAATCCGAGCGGAACAGTAACGATCGCTGGTTGACTGAATGGCACCAAAGCAGATGCCGTCGCATCAATTGCCGAGTATCCAAAGACCTTTTCAAGCGTGTCCGCCGACGCCAAGATCCACGCAAGACTGGCGAGCAATCCAACCGACATCGCCGAAATTACTCCTGCCTTCGTCGTGCGTTTCCAAAAGAGCAGCATCACAAGCGCAGGAAGATTCGCACTCGCTGCGACATTGAAAGCCCAACCAACAAGGAATGTCACGTTCATCTTCTCAAAGAAAATCCCAAGCACGATCGCCGCGGCACCGAGTCCAATCGCCGCCAACTTTCCAGCGCGAACTTGTTGGAGATCGGTGAGCTTGATCGCGAAATAGTCTTTGATCAGATCATGTGCTACCGCGCCGGCACCAGCCATAATCAATCCACTGACTGTTCCCAGAACCGTTGTAAAGGCAACGGCACTGATGACGGCGAATATTCCTTGGCCGAATGTTTGTGCGAGCAGAGGCGCAGACATATTCGAATCGGTTGGATCGAGCGCTCCACTCGTCATTGCTCCAATGCCGAGGTACAAAGTCAACATGTAAAAAATGCCGATCGCTCCGATCCCGACCACTGTGCTCTTGCGCGCCGCGGCAGCGTCCTTGACGGTGTAGTAACGGATGAGGATGTGAGGGAGGCTGGCAGTACCCAGAAAAAGAGCAAGCATCAACGAGAGAAAATCAAGTTTGGCGAAAAGGCTGTCACTTCGCACGCCTTTAAATGTTGGAGAGCTGCCAGGTAAGAGAAGGTCTTTCCCGGTTCGTTGCACTGGCGTGAAAGTTGTCGCGCCAGACGCATCACTTCCCTTGCGCCACGTCGTGATTGTCGACTCTGAGAAAGTCTTGATGTATGCCAACGGACCGAGAGGGCCAGTTGAGATCGCTCCACCAGGCAACACGGCCACACTCCCGAATCCAACTCCATGTTTCCAACGCAACTTCGAATCCAGTTGATTCTCGGGACTCAGGATCTCACCGTTCACAATCGTCCCAGTTGTGCCTTTCATGATCGTCTGAACCTCGCTCGATTCAATGGCAACCTGTGGCACCGAGAAACCACGTTGCAAAATCAGTCCGACGACGAAAGCGCAAATGATGACCAACAGAGTTCCTTTGATGAACTGGACCCACGTTGTACTGACCATGCCCCCCGTCGCAACGATCACCGTCACCGTTGCACCAACCATGACGACACCAGCCCAGTGAGGCAAACCGAGCAGCGGTTTCACGAGCGCACCGGCTCCAACCATTTGTGGAACAAGATAAAACAGCGAAATCACCAACGTCGAAATCGCAGCGACAAGTTTGATCGCACGGGAATCGAACTTCGCATTGAGCGCATCGGCCAATGTGAATTTGCCAAGTTTCTTGACTGGCTCTGCAATGACGAAGAGCGCAACAATCCACCCTGAGAGGTACCCGATTGAGTACAAGAAACCGTCATAGCCATAGAAGGCAATCATGCCGCAAATGCCTAGAAAACTTGCAGCTGAAAGATAGTCACCCGCAAAGGCGATCCCATTAACAAACCAACCGACATGTCCATGCGCAGCGAAATATCCACTGGCGCTCTTCGCACGCGACGCAAGCCAGAAACTCAGAACGAGCACTGATGCGACGAATGCAGCGAAAACTGCGATTGAAAGTGTGCTCGCGTGATAGATCACCGATGGGCTCCAGGAGTTTCGGCCTCATCGTGCGAGCCGCAAACGGCATACAACATCGCAAGAACAAACGCCCCAGCGATGAGTCCAAATCCCGCGACGACTGCAACACTTAATCCAGCGAACGCGGGAAGTGCTAATCCACCAACAGGCTCGCCACCATGAAAGGTCCAGAATGCCGCTGCCAGCACAAACGCCGCATATGCAGCGCTATAAATCCAAAACAAAGTGGTCGCGAGCCATCTGCGCCGGCCAGGACGATGAGAAGTTGGCATTGTTGCAGGTTAACCAACAGCGTTGATGCGCGCTGAAAACAAGTGGGAAATCTAGAGCCCCGTTGACCGCGTGAGGCTTCCTCGTTCACCGATCAAATTTGCCCGCACGTTCATCGACCTAAAAAATTCGATCGGACGAAGCGCACCGCCCGCACGGCGCCGAGCCTCTGCAACGATCGGCCGAACGTCCGTTCGAAAGGCCGCTTGCAATACTTCTTGTGCAGCGACTGGATCGCTGGCTTCCTGTGCTTGAAAGAGCGCTTGAGAATCGACGATCAGTGCTTGGGTGTAAGCGATCTGAATGGCTTCCACGGATTGCAGTAAATCCTCGAGCGGGTCTTTCACATTGTGCGATGCATCGATCATCCACCCAAGATCCCGCGCATGGTCCATCTTCTGCTCGTCCATTCCGCGCACCAGTTCGCAAAACACAAGAAAAAGTTGATACGGATTGATGCTTCCGACGGTCAGATCATCGTCTCCGTACTTTGAATCATTGAAATGAAATCCAGCAAGCTTCCCCTCCATCATCAGTATCGCCACAATCTGTTCGATGTTCGCACTTGGAAGGTGATGGCCAAGATCGACCAACGTCAACGCCTGCTTTCCAAGCTTGCTTGCAAACATGTGCGAATAGCCCCAGTCGCCCACAGTCATGGAATACATGTTTGGCTCGAATGCTTTGTACTCGATGTACATCTTCCAGTCGGCTGGGAGTGCCCGATAGATCTGCTTCATGCTCTCAAGTGTGCGCTCGAATGATCGGCGGAAATCAATCTGTCCTGGAAAGCAAGATCCGTCTGAAAGCCAAAGGGTCAACGCCTTGGAGCCGACCAATTCTCCTTGGCGAATCGTCTCGATATTGTGTTCGACCGCTTGGTTGCGCACAGCCTTGTCAACATGGGAAAGCGATCCAAATTTATAACTCAGTGGCTGCGACGGTTGATCTTGAAATGTGTTGGAATTGACCGCATCGAATTGGAGTCCGTGCGAACTCGCTCTCGTTCGAACCGAATATGCATCATCGACAGAGTCCCACGGAATATGAAGTGAAATCGAACCGCACGATCGATTGATTGCGTGCAGGAGTCCCACATCATCGATTTTTTCCAGCAAGGTGCGAGGCTCACCTGATCCTGCAAATCGTCCGAAACGCGTGCCCCCTGTTCCGAGCGCCCAACTGGGAATCGTGATCTGAAATGCGGCAACTCTCGCAACGATCGAATCGCAATTGGCAATGCGCGTCGACGCCCATTCAAATCGCCGTTGATGTTCAGAACAGTTCAAATCATTGTGCTCGGCGATCAAAGACTTTTTAATTTGCATCGAAAACTCCAATTCCAATTCAATTCCTAGGCGAGATAAAAAACTTCACGGAGCGACAACGAGGCTGGCGAATTATCTGGATTCGTCTCCATAACGTCTTTCATTGCCGCCCACCACCTCTTCACAATGGGATCATCTGGCAATCGATCAAGCACGGTTGCATCCACGCATCGCAAGACCCCAAAGAGATCGTTCGTACTTTCATCGAGAAATATCGAATAATCGGAAACTCCGGTTCGCCGCAAAAGCGCTGCAAGTTCAGGCCAAATGTCATCGTGTCGTCGCTTGTATTCAACCGCCATTCCTGGAAAGAGTTTCATGCGAAAAGCGACTCGTTGCATTCGAAGGCTCCGCTTAATGCTTTGATGCGACGTGGTTTGTCAGTGCCGCCAACCGGCCGATATAGACAATCGTGATGAAGACACCGATGACTGCTTCAAGCATGCATGCTGATCGGGCCCATGGCGTATTAGGATAGATGTCTCCGTAACCCACAGTCGTGATCGTGCTGACGGAAAAGTAAAGCGCATCGTTCCAAAGGAGCAGGGTTGGCTTTCCAGTTGCCGACTGGAGATATGCGGCCGGGTCAACCGCTGAGATATGTCGGTGAATGCTCGAGAACATCATTGCGGCGAGCAGATAAATCGTCACGCCTCCATACACGCGGTCGTCGATCAACGCGGTGTTCTTCAGCACCTCACCTGCGAGCATAACGATCGAGTAAATGTAATACACACTTCCCAGATATGAAATGGGGCTTCGCGCCGTTCCCAACTGATCAAATCCATATCCGAACCAACTCCATGCGATCATGACGATAAAGAGCACCACCAGAGGAATTGAGCGCTGCCAGCTTCCCAGTGCGATGAGACCAAAGAGTGGGACGCAAATGACGAGCACTGGAAAAAGGTCGCTTACATAGCCGCCCTCTTGCACAAAGAGTGGGTGCAATCCGATCAGCGCGATCAGCGAAATCAACAACGGCAATGTTCGGTTTTTAAGCCACTTCGTTGGATTCGGCGGAATCGGAATCATGCGTGGGACCTCAAAGGTTGAACCATTGTTGCACGGTACACCAGCGAAGCAGCATGCGCTGAGGCGACTCAATCACTTGATTATCATTGAATGATGCGAATTGCCTCTGCCCTCTGTCTGATCTTTCTTGCGCTTTGCATGCCAACGCGCGCTTCAGCTCAAACCCTGCCCACAAGCGCTACCAAATTGACGGTCGGGATTCTAGTGCATCCGCCGTTTGTAATGAAAAGCGCAGCTGGAGAATATTCTGGGTTTGCAATAGAGCTCTGGGAGAAGATCGCAATCGAAAGACACCTGGAGTTTGCCTATCGCGAATTTCCCAGCGTTACCCCACTCCTCGCTGCGACATCAAGTGGAGAGATTGACATCGCCCTGTCCGACCTCACTGTGACCGCATTGCGCTGTGAAAGCGTTGATTTCTGCACGCCATTTTTCCATGCAGGCTTGCGCATCATGATCAACGAAGACCGCAGCAATTCAATCGGCCGCCTGCTTCGTGGACTGCGCGACGATGGACATCTGACCTTTATCGGATTTCTCGCTGGCGTTGTTCTCGTTCTCACAGTGCTCACGACCGTGGTCCTGCGACGAACGGACGGGAACTTCACCCGCCACTGGCATCACGGATTTGCGGAATCGTTTTATCACGTTATTTCTGTGATCATGACTGGCAAGAGCACTTACAAAGGTGGGCAAGGACCCATGTGGCGAATTCTTGCGGCACTTTGGATACTTTGCGGCGTAGCGCTCGTGGCATACATCACCTCGAGCATCACTTCAGTCATGACTACACAGCGCCTTCAGAATGAAATCTCTGGACCGAATGACCTTGGCGGGAAGAACGTCGGTGTGATCGCGGATTCGCCCGGCGCAGACTATTCGGCTCAGCGTGGTTGGGATATCAGTCGCTTCGAAAATCTTCCAACTGCTGCGGCTTCACTCGTGACGCACGATATTCAGGCGATCGTCTTTGACGCCCCTGCTCTTCAATATTATGACAATGAGCATCCTGAGTTGCCGCTGACTGAAGTTGGACCAATTTTTGATCCACACAAGTATGCGTTTGCTGTACCCAAGGGAAGTCCAAATCGAATACCGATCAACCATGCGCTGTTGAAACTTGAAGAAGCTGGATTTGTGTCCGCCTTAAGCGTGCGCTACTTCGGCAGAGATTGAACACAGCGAAATCCCAAATGCGAAAGTGACGTGTCTGGCGTCGTCGCCATCCGAGCGCTTGGACGGTAACTCGCACAGTAACTGTCATTGCATAAGAATGACCCACCGCGATTGACACGAACATCTGGCGCATCTGGATTATTCGGATCGAAACTGGACGAAGGACCTTGC
>CAIXJC010000085.1 GCA_903919715.1 uncultured bacterium
TCATGCGATGCCACTTGCAGCGTCGAAGATTTCTGCGTGGATTGGAACGACGATCGTTGATGAATTCGACTTGGAAGGATCGGCGAAGGAAGTAAACGATTTCGAGGCGCTCTTTTTGGATCAGCCGAGGAGTTCGGCACGATCAGCAAAGGCAAATGTTGTCCATGAAGTCACAACGAACAATTGAGAACAATAAAAATCTATTGAATACAAACAAGATTATTTGACTTGTCGTGATTCTGGAGTATGTTCTGCTTCTACTCTCATTTCTTGTGTTGATTGAGTTTTCCGGACCTTAATGCCGTCGTTTACAAACCTAATTAGATGCACTTATGAACTTAATTGATCTATCTTTCTCCGCTGCACTTGCTCTTGCTTGCATGGCCACCATAGGTTGCCAACCACAGCAAACTCACATCGTCAGGAGCACCCGCCTTCCGGACGGAACTCAGTACACGTATTCCAATGACAGTAGCGGCTACGGATACAACCCCAACTTCACCAGCAATCAGAATGTGGACGTCGCTGCGCCTTCGGCCGCCGCCAACGTGAATGTGAACGCGGGCGAGGGCGGTGGTTCGTGGGGATTTGGAAGTATGGGCGCGACGCCGTATGGAAACAGTTACGGTTACCCGTATGGATACGGAAACGCTGGTGCGTATTACGGGGGGTACTACGGCGATTACTACGGTGGCTCTCGGTGCAATGTGGAGTACGACCCGTTCACGAAACAGCCAATCTATCGAGACGCAGGACCCCGCCGATACGGTCAAGCGGATGTCCATTGACCTCCTCAACTGCTCTTTAGTTGCGACATGCCTCGCAAAAATCTAGCGTTCGTTGCTCAGACTGGACTCAGCCCACCACGCACTTAGTCCTGGGCAATTAGGATGGCGCATGACCCTTGCTCGCACGATCTGGATCGATTGAAATTGCGAAGTCATCACAATGAAAATTCTTCACACAGCAGACTGGCATCTCGGACGAACACTTGCTGGTCGTGATCTCCTCGATGATCAACGACAGACGCTTGATCACCTGATCGAAATCGCACGAGCGAATTCCGTCGACGCCATCGTGATTGCGGGCGATGTTTACGATCGCGCCCAACCAGCGGAAGATGCGGTCATTCTCTTTGGAGATGTGCTTGAAAAACTCCGCAAGATCGCACCGGTGATTTGCATCGCTGGGAATCACGACAGCGCTGGCCGCATTAGTTATCTCTCGGGTTTACTCACCGAGCGTGGTGTCTACATGGCCGGAGTTGAATTCGGTGCTCCAAAGCCAATTGATATTGAATGCGCAAATGGGAATATCCGATTTCACCTGATGCCTTATGCGACGCCTGAAGAAGTTCGCTCTGCGCTCGAAGTTGATGGCATTCGTACTCACGATGAGGCGACAGGTATGCGACTCGCCCTTGCAGACATCGCGGCGGACATTCCAAATGTTCTCGTCGCTCATCTCTTTGCGCAAGGCTGTCATCCAAGCGACTCAGAGCGAGACATCTCAGTTGGCGGCATTGCAACGATTGACACAAGCGTGTTCGGCAAATTTGCATACACGGCCCTGGGGCATCTTCATGAGCCACACAATGTGCCAACAACTAGTGAGGTCAAATCGGTCGCACGGTACAGCGGTTCAATTTGTCGCTATTCGTTCTCCGAGGAAAAGCACAAGAAAGGTGTGACACTCGTCACCATCGACGCGGAAAGCCATGTAACGACGGAACACATCGACCTGCCACAAGCGATCGGGATGCGGACAATTCGCGGAGAGTTTGCACATATCGAAGCGTCGGCGAACCTCGAAACGCCAGAGACGCGCGAAGCCGCTCTCGTTCGTGTCGAACTGACAGATGTGACTCTGATCCACGATGCGCATTCGAAGTTGAGAAGGCTATACCCCAACTTAGTTGAGATGGCATATGTGACCTCGACCTCTCGGGCCGGCGCTGGATCAGTCAGCGAAGCTCGCGTCCGTGACGGAAAGCCAATCGAACTGTTTCATGATTTTCTCAATGACCGTGGCGCTCACCTTAGCGATATAGACAAAGTTGCCGTCATCGCACTCGCTGGAGAATGCATGGCTCTCGCTGATGGAAGGGACGCAGCACAATGAAGTTGAAAAAACTTATCGTGCAAGGCTTTGGACCATTTCGGACAGCACAGACCATCGACTTTGCTGCACTTGGTGCGAACGGACTCTTCATGATTTCTGGGCCAACTGGTTCTGGCAAGACTGCGATTCTCGACGCCATCTGTTTCGCGCTCTATGGCGAAACGACAAGTGAAGGCCAAGCTGAGGGAAATGTCGACGGTCGATCTGGCGACGAACTTCGCTGCTCTCGTTGCCAGCCCACAGACAAAACAGAAGTCGAACTGGAATTTAGCGCGGGTGATTCGACATACAGAATTACGCGTAATCCTGCATATATACGTTCCGCCAAGCGAGGTGGAGGCGAAACACCGCAGAGTGCGAATGCCTCAATTTGGAAGCACTCTCAAGACGATCCATCGAAATGGGACGCTGTCGAAACACGGGCAATATATAAAGTAAATGAAAAGGTCCAAGAGATCACTGGGTTGACAGTCGACCAATTTCGCCGAGTGATCATATTGCCGCAAGGTCGTTTTCGCGATGTACTTATTGCGGACTATGACACACGCGAAGACATGCTGAAGCGAATCTTCGGAACTGAGGTGTACGAACGATTCGAATTTTTCATTGCTGAAAAGTTTAAAGCGGCAAAGAACCTTTGCGATACAAACAAAAATAAACTTGAAGCTGCAGTTCAAAATCAACCATGGGCCGCAGATATCGACCGCAGTAGCGTGAATCAAATCGTCGATGCGCGCGCGAAAGAATCAGAAGATGCACTCGCTCTTGCGCAGACCTCGCGTCGTACGGTGGACGCGACGCTCGCAACAAAGAATCAGGCACTCGGCGAGGCGAACGAAGTCAACGCAATTGCGAAGAGTGCGCAAACAGCTGCGACCGAACTTGAGCAAGCGCAGCGGTGCTCGGTCGAGGCGAATCCCAAGCGCACTGAGTTGACCAATGCTCGAAACGCGCAGACTCCCATCGAGAAACTCACGGCCTCGAATCAACTTGCACAACAATTGTCTGCGAAAAATGCGGAACACCCTGCAGTTGCGAGCGCGGAACAGAGCGCGCGAACGCATTTGGCTACCTGCGATGCCTTGCGAACTATTGCCCTCGCGGCACACTTACAAGGCGCGCAAATGCGTGAAAGAAGGGGCGCTATCAATGCAGAGTTAGAAGAGATCGAGAGGAAAAAAGCAGCGCGTTCTGCTGCAACTGGACAACTCTCTGGGGCAGAGATCAAAGCGACCGTGGCGCTTGAGGCGTATGAGAAGTGCGGTGCGAGATTCAAAGCAGTCGAAGCGAAAATCGTCACATTGGATGCGAAACTTCGTGAAGCAAGCCAAAAATTTGCACAGGGAATTGCCGCGCGGTTGGCTCGAGACCTTCAGCTGCAACTTCCGTGCGCAGTCTGTGGAAGCCTCGATCATCCGGCGCCAGCTCAACCATCGAGTGACGCTGTCGAAAAAGAAATCGTTGACCAAGCGCAGGCCGAGCTCGATGAACAACGCGGGATGATCCAAGAACTGCAAGATCAACTTGCAACGGCTGCCACGGAACGGGACCGAGCTGCGACTGAACACGACGAAAAGCGCGTTGCGTTCACGAATGCTTCAACGATTACGGACGACGCTCTACTTAAAATTGAACAAGAGACACTCTTCACAAAGTTGCAAGCGCTCGATGATGCATCCGTACTGGAATGTCGCAACTTTGATTCTGCATCGAAATCTTCCAATGCAGCGCATACGGCGCTTGAGCAGTTGCGAAGCGATATCGCGCGCCTTACAAACGAAGCCGCGGCTGCGGATGCGACATATACGCAAGCAATGGCAGCGTCGGGCTTCACAAGCAAAGAAGATCTCGAAGCGGCATCGCGCAGCAAGGGCATCATTGAACAGATTGATCAAGAACTCGCATTGATTGACCGAAGGCTGACGCAGACGACTGCGACGCATAACGCACTGCAAACGCAACTTGCTGGCCGAGTGGCGACGGATGTCACTGCGCTCATCGATGATGTGTCAAAGCTGCAGGCGCAGCGTAGTAAGGCTGACCAAGACATCCTGCTGCAGACGACCGAATCACAGAAACTTCGCTCGTTTGGAGCAGAATTTGCGGCGGCTTTTGCTGCGCTTGCGAAGTCAGAAGCTGACTTTAGAACGGCTGCACTCTTGAACGAAATCGTGATTGGGAAAAATAGCGAAGCCCGACTTTCACTCCACGCATGGGTGCTTGGTGCTGTGCTCGACCGCATTCTGGTGCAAGCATCAGAAATCATGCGGCCCCTCTCGCACGGCAGATATGAACTGGTCAGAGGTGAAGGCGCAAAAGACAAACGAATAGCCGCTGGCCTTGATATCGAAGTGCTCGACAACAATACTGGAACGCGTCGTGCCGCAAGAACACTTTCCGGCGGCGAGACTTTTCTTGCATCGCTTTCACTTGCGCTTGCGCTCGCGGAAGTTGCGCAGGCGTACCACGGTGCCCGCCCCCTCGATACTGTGTTTATCGATGAAGGTTTCGGCGCACTCGATTCCGACGCGCTTGATACTGCGATGAAGGCACTGACAGCGCTACGCGATAAGGGCCGCATCGTTGGAATCATCTCGCATATTGAAGAAGTCAAACGTCAAATTCCATGTCAGCTGCAAGTCACGCGCGATCCTGTGACATATGACTCAAGCGTTCTGGTGCGATTGTGACAGCGAATTTGGATCCGTTTCATCCCAAGGCTTAACGCGCCGTGAAGAACAACCAACAGAGGTAATGCACCCATGCCCCCCATGCCCCCACTCACTTCCTTCTTGCTTGGCCTTGCGATCGGCGTCATCTTGCTTGTTGTGTTTTTGATTCGTGCGAAGCTCGCACATCAAAGCGAAATCGATCTCGCACGCAAACAAAGCGTCAAGCAAAGTCGCAGCACGTTAAAAGGACAAATGGCTGAACAGATGGCTCCGATGTTGCCAGGATTTGATTATTCCCCAGCGGATTCAAAGTTTCTTGGCGATCCAATCGACTACGTCATCTTCAAAGGGATGACGGAAGCACGCGACGGCGGTGGTTCATTCGAAGACCTTGAAGTCGTATTGATCGACGTGAAGTATGGCAAGGCACAACTCACTGCCGCGCAGCGCGCAATCTCACAAGCAGTCGAAGCGGGCCGTGTGCGCTTCGAAGTTGTACGCATCGATGCAGAAAACAAGGTGACTAAATCGCAGTACGTCCCACGGCGCAAGAACGCATCGACAGATTGACGCATTCACTCACTCGCTTGCAAACGCAGTCGCATCGAAGCGAAGTCCAAGGCTCGGGGGAAAAATTCGCAGAACGCCAGAGCCATCGTCCACGCCAAAACGTCCATCGTTGCGCTCTCTTGAAACATTGACCGACGAAATCTCGCGGCCATCAAATGATTCAAGAACGATCCGTCCAACAATCAGATCCGCAGGCGCCGCACTCAATGTGATTTCTGATGCCCTGCTGTCGCATAATTTTCCTAGGAGTCCCTCGACCTTTGCAGTTGTCGTCGCGAGCGCACCAGAAGCGCTTGACAACTTCCATTCGCTGATGTTATAGAAATTCACTTTTCGAGTGTCGCGGGGGAGCACCCTACAAATCCACTGTAAAACAGTATTTCCATCGGTTCACCGAAACGGCGCTGTGCTCAAAATGCAAATGCCTGGCGACTTTGTGGCGCATTGGCGACTTTTGCCCTATCTGCGGGTCAATTTCCTCGAACTCCACCACCTCGGCGGTGTTCGCAGGGCGGGAAAATTTCATGCGACAGCCACGGCGACTTTCAAATCGCGTTTATCACACCTGCTTCA